>DHHF01000008.1 GCA_002403155.1 Sulfurovum sp. UBA4779 | reverse complement strand
ACTGCTTATGTGGACGGCATTATACCCCAAAGAGACACACATGTCAAGACCCATTTGTAAAAAAATCATAAAAGTTGTGAAATAAAGTGCAACAAGGTATAATGTTTGTTTCATTAATCAATTTAAAATAAGTAAAAAACCGGGGAGATATGAAAAGATGTCACAAGAGGCGATCAAAAGAGTAGAGCAGGCGATAGAGGATATCAAACATGGGAAGATGGTCATCATGATGGATGATGAAGACAGAGAAAATGAAGGGGACCTTGTTTATGCTGCAACTTTTTCTACTCCTGAGCTTGTGAACTTCATGGCAAAAGAAGCAAGGGGGCTTATCTGCGCGCCTATCACCAAAGAGATAGCTGCCAAACTCGATCTGATGCCGATGGTGAGCCGCAACATTTCAAAACATGAAACGGCTTTTACCGTTTCCATAGACTCAAAAACAGCTACGACAGGCATCTCTGCGCACGAGAGGGATGATTGTATCCGCAAGCTTGCCCATCCTTTGACCGTGGCTGAGGATTTCGTGCGTCCGGGGCATATCTTCCCTCTGATCGCCAAAGACGGGGGCGTGCTGGTGCGCACCGGGCATACGGAAGGCTCGGTCGACCTTTGCAAACTTGCAGGGCTTGCTCCGGCTGCGGTGATATGCGAGATCATCAAAGATGACGGCACGATGGCGCGGATGGATGATCTTAAAAGCTTTTCGGCAAAACATCATTTATCGATCGTGTACATTTCCGATATCGTCGAGTACCGGCTAGCAAACGAAAAGCTTGTCAGATGCCAAATTTCCGAAGAGAGCGAACTGAGAGGCACAAAAGTAAAAAAGATGGTATATGTAGACCATCTAGAGAGACTACATACCGTTATCCAGTTTTATAAAGTACACGAAACTTCCAACGTCAAATTCCACAACATAGGCTCCGATATCGACCTTGTCTTGGATGACAAACGTTTCAATACCCTTTGCAATGCTATCGATTATCTTAAAACCAACGGCGGAACGCTGATCTTTTTGGATACCAAAACCATTTCCCACGAACAAGCCAAAGAGTTTGGGGTAGGGGCACAGATACTCAAAGACCTTGGCATCAAAAACATCAATCTTCTTACAACCAACAAAGAGACCGAATTTGTAGGGCTGAGCGGATTTGGGCTCAATGTCGTCAACAAGATCATCATCTAATCAAACAAAGGCGAACCTAAAAAGAGAATGAAAAAATATTTTCAAAAAATCAGCCTGAGCGCGATCAATCTCTATGGTGTCGCCATTCTTTTTTTGTTTGCCATTCTTTTTACGTTTCTTGTCATTTTTGAGGAGTATAGGGACTTTGAGCAGGAAGAGGTGCTGCTGCGCCAAAACTATCTGACGGCACAAAAAAAACATATTCAAGACGAAGCGCAGCGGGTTTTAACTTATATCCGCTATGAATATGACAGATCCAAAGACCAAAACCAAATGATCCTCAGAGAAAAGATCATCAGCTCGATCGAGCATCTTTTCAGCAAAAAGAACAGCAGCAACTATGTGTTTATCTACTCGCTGGAGGGAGAAAACATCTCCGATCCGAACAAACCGAAAAATCTCAATGAAAAAATAACACAGCTGGGAGATGCAAACGGCTTTAACGTGCTCGACAAGCTTATCAAACAAGCCAAAGAGGGAGGGGGATATGTCGAATATCTTTGGGACAACCCCGTTACCAAAAAACTTTCTCAAAAGATTTCTTATGTTACGATCTTTGAACCGTGGGGCTGGCTAGTCGGCACGGGAGTGTATCTTGACGAGATCGAAGGGCTGTTGGTAGAGAGAAAGCATGTTTTAAAAGAGCGCCTTATCAAGTACATGATGGAGATTTTGACGCTTGCTACGATCTTGTTCGGTTTTGCTTTTGCGGGGATGAAACTGATCAATGAGATTATCCGCCACGAGATAGATACTTTCAGAGACTTTTTCAAAAAATCCGTCAAGCACTACATCGTGATCGACAAAAAACAGATCTATTTCAAAGAATTTCACATCTTGGTTGAGTATGTCAATGAGATGGTAAGTGCGGTACATCGAAAAAATTATGAACTTCAAAAACTCAACGCCTCTTTGGAGAAAAAAGTTTTGGAAAAAACAGCAAAACTGCAAAAACAGATGGAGTACAATAAGCAGCTTGTAAGCATGCAGGACAGTTTTATCAAGCACTCTATCCATGAGATCAATACGCCTTTGGCCGTCATCATGACACACATAGACATCTATAAGATGAAATACGGGCAAAACGACTACCTTTCCAAGATAGAAGCAGCCAGCAAGATGATCGCCAATATCTACGATGATTTAAGCTATATGGTAAAAAAAGACCGCATCGTCTATGAGAAACGATGGATCGATTTTTCTTCTTTTTTGCATGAGCGCATCGTATTTTTCGAGGAGATAGCCGTAGGCAACGGACACAAAATACAAGAAGAGATCAAAGATCGGGTGATGGTCTATTTCAATGAGATAGAGCTGCAGCGCATCATCGACAACAATCTATCCAATGCAATCAAATATGCCAAAAAATCAACGGACATACAAATCAAACTCTATGAAAAGGAAAATATGATCGCATTGCAATTTTTTACGCACTCAAAGAAGATAGAAAACACAAAGCAAATTTTTGAAGCCTTCCATCAAGAGCAGACCAAAGCAGGCGGATTTGGTCTGGGGCTGGAGATCGTAGGGGGGATTTGCCAAAAAGAGAATATCAAGATAGAGGTGGATTCAAACGAGGAGCTTACTGCTTTTTCTTACTATTTTAAAAAGGTATCCTTATGAAAGTTTTTTTGCTGGAAGATGAAAAGATGCTCCAAAGCGCCATCGCAGAATATCTGACGCAGACCGGCTATCTTGTACATATGGGCGAAGACGGCATGGAAGCATACGAGACGATCAGCCAAGACGGATATGATTTGCTGATCCTTGATATCAATACCCCCTCCCTAAACGGCCTTGCGCTTTTGGAAAAGCTTCAAAATGACAAGATATATATCCCTACGATCTTTATTTCGGCGATTACGCAGATCGAGCAGATCAGCAAAGCGTATGAGCTTGGATGTTATGATTATCTCAAAAAGCCGTTTCACCTCAAAGAACTTTCCTTGCATATCGACCGTTTGCTTAAAATGGCGGACATCACTTCAAAAACGCATGTCAAAATCAGCAAAATGTACACCTATGATCTGCAAAATAAACGGCTTTTTTTTGACAGCGAAGAACAAACGCTTACCCTAAAGCAGGCGCAGATCATCGAACTGCTTGCTTCCAATATAGAAAAAATAGTCGATTTTGACATGCTGCGCTATGATGTGTGGGACAGAAACGATATCGACAATGCCACCATAAGAGCGGAAATGCACAGGGTGAGACAGATCCTTAAAGAGGATATAATCGAAAGCCTCAAAGGGGTAGGCTATCGGCTAAAACGTATCAAATAGGCCGTTTTTTTATTTTGATGTAACGAAACTATACATGAGTACACATTGTATTTGCTTTATTTCTGTTTTTTTACCCAATGCTATGTTAATGCTATTTTTAACACTCATAATAGGTGTGTCAAAAACTAATTTGGAGGAAAAATGAAAAAAATTACGTTAAGTTTGGTTACAATAGCTACGCTTTCATGCAATGCTATGGCGGCCGAAACACTAGAAGAGGCCTTGACGGAAGGTGATTTTTCAGGTGTATTTAGAACATTCTATATCGATAGAACCTATAATACAGGAGCCACAATCAATCGTAACTCTCTGTCGATAGGCGGATATTTCGGATACGAAACTGCACCATTGTATGGACTAAGCATCGGCGCGAAAGGGTACTCTACCAACAAAGTAGATATCCACGGCAGCGCGAATGAATCAACCAGCTATGATCCTTCGCTTTTTGGAGACGGTTTGGATTCTTATACATTCTTGGGCGAACTGTACATGAACTACAAAAGAAACAACACTACTTTCAAAATAGGCCGACAAAGACTGGATACGCCGATGGCAGGCAGCGATGAAGCCAGAATGCTGCCCAACCTTTTTGAAGCGGCGGTACTCAGCAATACCGATCTGAAAGACACCACTCTTATCTTGGCGCATGTGACCAAAGAGACTGCAGGAACATTTAGTAACATTTATGATAACAGTATGTTGGGACTTCAAAGTGGCTATGGTCTTGGTACTGTTGCTGCCCAAAGCGGTAATTTTGAAGATATGGGCGAGGTTGCATTGGGGGCAGGGAACGATACCGACGGTGTCACCGCGGCAGCGGCGATCTACAAAGGCATCCCCGGTTTGACGCTTCAGGCGTGGGACTACTATGCGCACGATATCCTTAATGCGCTCTATCTTCAGGCAGATTACGGATGGGACTGCCTGCTCAATAGCGCAGTAAAAATGAACGCTTCCGCACAATACATCTATGAGAGCGAAGTGGGCGACGAGCTTGCCGGAGATGTAGAGAGCAACTATTTTGGCGCCAAACTGGGCGCAGCCTATAATGCGCTCAGCGGATATGCGGCATTTTCAACGACCGGATCGGATGATGCTACCGTAACACACGGCGGGATTATCAGCCCATGGGGCGGTATGCCTGCTTTCACGCAAGGGATGGTGACAAGACACATGTTCTTTGCAGATACGGACGCATGGAAAGTGGCCGCAAGCTACAACTTCAAAGACCTTGGCATGCCGTTGGTTGCGACAGCGTATTATGCATCTTTTGATATCGGTTCGGCCAATACTTATCAGTCAGGTACTGCATGGGAAGCCGAAGAGAGCGGGCTTGATTTCTCTTATATACCCGAATCCATGAAAAATGTCGAGTTTAAACTCAGAGCCAACTTTACGACCGATTTTGCACCGGGTACAGACTGGGATGAGTATCGATTTATCGTAAACTATAATTTCTAATAAAGGAGCCGTTATGACACATGAGATGGTTGAACAAATCAAAAATAACCCCAAATACCAAGAATTGGTAAGCAAAAGAAACTCTTTGGCATGGACGCTTTCGATCATCATGCTGGTTGTATATTATGCTTTCATCCTTGTGATTGCGTTTGATCCTTCATTGCTTGGAGGCAAAATGGGCTCGGGCGTGATTACGGTAGGGATTCCGGTAGGGATCGCGATCATTTTTATCGCTTTTGCGCTCACGGGTGTGTATGTAAAAAAAGCAAACAGTGAGTTTGATGACCTCACCAAACAAATCAAAGACGAAATAAAATAAAGGAAGACTATGAAACGAATTGTATGGTTGGCGCTGTTGTTGGGCGCAAACGCGTTTGCTGCAGGCGCATTGGAAGGCGATGTGCAAAAACAGCCGTTGAACATCTCGGCGATTATCATGTTCCTCGTATTTGTTGCAGGTACGCTGGGTATCACGTACTGGGCGGCAAGAAGAACGAAAACGGCAAAAGATTTCTATACTGCCGGCGGGGGCATTACCGGGTTTCAAAACGGTTTGGCGATCGCGGGGGATTATATGTCGGCTGCGTCATTTCTTGGGATCTCGGCACTGGTGTATGCTTCCGGGTATGACGGGCTTATTTACTCTATCGGGTTCCTTGTAGGCTGGCCGATCATTCTTTTCCTTGTTTCTGAAAGACTGAGAAACCTTGGAAAATACACCTTTGCCGACGTGGCTGCATACCGTTTAAAGCAAACGCCGATCAGAAGCTTGGCTGCGACGGGATCCATTGCAACGGTTATCCTTTATTTGATCGCTCAGATGGTAGGCGCAGGGCAGTTGATCCAGTTGCTGTTTGGCCTTCCGTATTCATGGGCAGTTGTGCTTGTCGGTATTTTGATGATCCTTTATGTAACGTTCGGCGGAATGCTTGCAACGACATGGGTACAGATCGTTAAAGCCGTATTGCTGCTTGCCGGCGCAACGTTTATGGCGTTGGCGGTATTGGCGCACTTTGGTTTTTCTTTGGAAGCATTCTTCAGCAAAGCGGTTGAAGTGCATGCAAAAGGCGAAGCGATCATGAGCCCCGGCGCCCTTGTCAGCGATCCGATCTCGGCGGTTTCTCTGGGTATCGCGTTGATGTTCGGTACAGCAGGTTTGCCGCATATTTTGATGAGATTCTTTACCGTTGCGGATGCAAAAGAAGCAAGAAAATCTGTTTTCTATGCGACCGGCTTCATCGGATATTTCTACATCCTGACGTTTGTTATCGGTTTTGGTGCGATCGTACTTGTATCCACAAACCCCACGTACCTTGATGCGGCAAAAGCGTTGATCGGCGGTAACAATATGGCGGCAGTCCACCTATCGCATGCAGTAGGAGGCAACTTCTTCCTTGGATTTATCTCAGCAGTTGCATTCGCTACGATTTTGGCGGTGGTTTCAGGGCTTACGCTTGCGGGTGCTTCGGCAATTTCCCATGACCTTTATGCAAATGTATTCAAAAGAGGCAAAGTCGATGAAAATCAAGAGATGAAAATCTCCAAAATGGCAACATTGGCGCTTGGTATCGTAGCAATCTTCCTTGGTATTGCTTTTGAAAAGCAAAACATCGCATTCATGGTCGGTTTGGCATTTGCGATCGCTGCATCGGCTAACTTCCCGGTATTGTTCCTTTCGATGTTCTGGAAAAAGCTGACCACACGCGGTGCGGTAATAGGCGGAAGCCTCGGGCTTGCAACGGCAATCATCCTTGTAATCCTCGGGCCGACTGTATGGGTTGACGTACTTGGCAATGCTGCACCGATATTCCCGAACAAATATCCGGCACTCTTTTCTGTGACAGTAGCGTTTATCGGTATCTGGTTCTTCTCGGCAACCGATAAAAGTGCGGATGCTCAAGCTGAAATCGAAGCATTTGAGGCACAGGATGTCAGATCTCAAACCGGCATTGGAGCAGAAGGTGCATCAGCACACTAAATCCCAAAAAGCATACAAAGCCGCTTTTGCGGCTTTGGCGATAGGAAATTGCATATGATTGCACTACTGGAAACACTCAAGGCACATCCGCCGTTTTCTTTTTTAGATAAAACTTCGTTTGCTGCCATAGAACACAATGCGCAAATTGCCTACTATCCCAATGACACCATCCTCATAGAGCCTCACACTTTTTTTGATAAATTGTTTGTCATTATTAAAGGGATGGTTGAAGTCAATAACCATGAGGATGAACTCATAGATGTGTACCGGATACATGATGTGTTTGGGGGTATTGAACTTCTCAAAAATGAAGCTTCTTTGTATCGGTACAAAGTCACCGAAGAGCTCATTTGCTATGAAATCAGCCATGAGACGTTTTTAAAACTCTGCGCAGCAAATAAAGCGTTTAAAGATTACTTTTTTTCATCGATTGTCGAGCGTTTTGAAATGCTTAAAGAAAAGCGTGAATATGCTGCAATGAGCGATCTGATGATGGCAAGGGTCGATAAAAGTATTTTGCACGAAGCATGCATTTTGCCTTCCGATATGCCCATTATCGAATCGCTCAAACAAATGGAAGCATACAATGCCGCTTCTGTAATCGTCAAAAATCCGCAGGGATACGGGATCGTTACGGATGCGGATTTGAGATATTATATTTTACATCAACAAAGCAAAAACCTGCTGTCTCTTTCAGATATCCAAAGCTATCCTGTGATCTCTATCGAAGAGGGAGAACTGCTTTTTAATATTTTGCTTTTAATGACGGAGCATACGATCAAGCATCTTCCTGTCTTGGACAAAGAGGGCAAAGTGCTGGGGGTGTTGGAGCTTATTGACCTGTTGAGTTTTTTCTCCAACCAATCCCACCTCATTGCCGCGCAAATGGAAAAAGCATCTTCGCTTGAAGCGGTGATAGATGCAGCAAAAAGAGTAGAGATCATGATCAGCGCCTTGCATGCCAAAGGTGTCAAGAGCCGATATATTGCGAAATTGGTTTCTGAAATCAATAAAAAAATGTATATCAAGCTCTTTGAGATGATTTTTCCAAAATCCTGGCATGATAAATGCGCATTGGTTTTACTGGGGAGCGAAGGAAGAGGAGAACAAATCTTGCGGACAGACCAGGACAATGCTTTGATTTTTGAAGAGGGGTTTATGCCCGATAATATTGAAGAGGTAACGCAGCATTTTATCCTTGCTTTGGATCAGATAGGGTTTCCCCGCTGCAGCGGCAATGTCATGGTGATCAATCCGCAGTGGTGCAAATCTCTTGGCGGCTACAAGGAAGACATAAACAAGTGGATAGACCATCAAAACGGCGAAAGTTTGATCAACATGGCGATTTTGTTTGATTCTGCAGCAATAGCCGGAGAGAAAGATCTGCACACCCGGCTTCGCGAGTACCTCATAGCAAAAACAAGAGAATACCCAAACATATTGGCTTATTTTGCAAAACCTGTTGAGTATTTTGAATCCGCATTGGGATTTTTTTCACGATTTGTCACAGGCGCCAAAGAGCATCAAAATGAAATAGACATCAAAAAAGGCGCACTTTTTGCACTGATCCATGGAGTGCGCACTTTGGCTCTTGAACATGCAATCGAACCGACCAATACCATTTTGCGCATCAAAGCGTTAAACGATATCGGATTTATGAGCAAAGAAGATGCCAGCGAATTGATCGAAGCATTTGAAGTGATCAACAGCTTAAGACTTCATTCACAATTGGAAAAATTGGCAAAAGGAAAAAAGGTCGACAATTATATTTCTATCGTTGAGATAGGAAAATTGGAGCGCGATTTGCTTAAAGAGGCCATCAAAAGTGTTGATTCGTTTAAAAAGATGATCAGTTATCATTTTCATCTTTCAATGGTGGGATAATGTTTGAAAAACTAAAACGCAGATGGAACCGCAAACATTTAAACGATGAGCGTTTTGCTTTTTTGTTTGATGAAAAAGTCCCTAGTGACGAAGTAGTTGTTTTTGATTGCGAAACGACGGGACTGGACCCGCAAAAAGACCATATCGTCTCGATCGGTGCGGTCAAAATAAAGGGCGATAAAATCCTTACCGATCAGGCATTGCATCTTTACGTGCAGCAAAAAGAGGGGATAGCCCACGAAAGCATCAAGATCCACCAGATCAGAAATTGCGATCTTCACAGTGCAGTGACGATCGAAGAGGCGATTGAATCATTTTTGTATTTTATTCAAAACAGAACGCTCGCGGGATATTATCTGGAATTTGACATTGCAATGATCAATAAATATACCAAAAAAATGTTCGCAATCACATTACCCAACAAACAAGAGGAGGTATCGGCACTTTACTATGATAAGAAAATTTCCACTATCCCTCAAGGAAATATAGACTTAAGGTTTGATACAATAGTGGAAAATTTGGCGCTGCCAAGGCTAAAGGCGCATGACGCGCTCAATGATGCAGTCATGACAGCCATGATGTATTTAAAATTAAAACATACAACTAAACTAAAATAATAGGAGAAAATAAATGTTACAAGAGATCTATCAACCAAATCCACAATATGCTTCAACTGCTGCCATTAAAAGTATGGATGAATACCATGCCTTGATGAACAAAGCAAAAGAAGACTATGAAGGGTTTTGGGGTAGTTACGCAAAAGAAAAAATTGATTGGTTTAAACCGTTTGATACGGTACTCAATGAAAGCGAAGCACCCTTTTACAAGTGGTTTGAAGGTGGACAGCTCAATGTAGCACACCAATGTATCGATCGGCATTTGGCAACACGCAAAAATAAAGCGGCTATTATCTTTGAAGGGGACAACGGCGACCAAAAAATACTTACCTATAGAGAGCTTGCCTACGAAGTCAACAGAACGGCCAATATGTTTAAAAATCAATTCGGTATCACCAAGGGCGATAGGGTAGTGCTTTATATGCCGATGATTCCTGAAGCTGCAATCAGCATGCTTGCTTGTGCAAAGATAGGGGCGATCCACTCTGTTGTATTTGGCGGTTTCAGTGCCGAAGCATTGAGAGACAGGATTATAGATGCCCAGGCAAAACTTGTAGTAACGGCAGACGGCGCTTACAGAAAAGGCAACCCGTATATGCTGAAGCCGGTTGTAGATGAGGCGTTAAGCAGCGGATGCGAATGTGTAAAAGCTGTGTGTGTGGTAGAGCGAAACGGCGAAGAGATCCATTGGGAAGCCGGACGAGACTATGCCTATAACGAACTGGTAAAAAATGAATCATCCAAATGCGAAGCCGTCCCAATGGAGAGCGAAGATCCTCTTTTCTTGCTGTATACATCAGGCAGTACCGGAAAACCGAAAGGGGTTCAACATTCAAGCGCCGGATATATCCTATGGGCACAAATGACTATGGAATGGGTATTTGACCTTAAAGAAAACGATACCTATTGGTGTACGGCGGATGTGGGCTGGATTACCGGACATACCTATATCGTTTACGGACCGTTGGCAGCGGGCGCAACTACGATCATGTTTGAGGGTGTTCCTACATTCCCTGACGCGGGCAGATGCTGGAAAATGGTGGAAGAGTATCAGATCAACCAATTCTACACGGCACCTACGGCTATCAGGCTGCTTCATAAAACAGGCGAACATGAACCTAAAAAATATGATCTAAGTTCTCTTAGAGTTTTGGGAACCGTCGGAGAGCCGATCGATCCTGCGGCATGGAAGTGGTATTATGAAGAGATCGGGGGCGGAAAATGTGCGATAGTAGACACGTATTGGCAGACAGAAACCGGCGGGCATATGATCTCTCCGCTTCCGGGAGCAACCCCTATCAAACCTGCATGCGCAACATTCCCGCTTCCGGGGATCATAGCAGAAGTCATTGATGAAGAAGGCCATCCTACACCGGTGGGAGAAAAAGGCTTTATGTGCATTACAAGGCCATGGCCAAGTATGATCAGAACCATTTGGGGTGATCCTGAAAGATTTGTAAAATCCTATTTTGGAGACTGCAAAAAAGACGGCAAACCGGTTTACTTTACAGGCGATGGTGCAATGGTAGACGAAGATAACTATATCACTATCACCGGAAGAACGGATGACGTTATCAATGTTTCCGGCCACCGAATGGGAACGGCGGAAGTAGAAGCAGCGATTAAAAAACATCCAAATGTTGCAGCAGTGGCCGTCGTAGGAAAACCACACCCGATCAAAGGTGAGGGGATCTTTGCCTATATCGTGCTTAAAGCAGAAGACACTTTGGCTGAAGAGATCGAGCTGATCAAAGAGATCAACAATATCATCAAAAAAGAGATCGGGGCGATTGCGCTGTGTGACGATATCGTCTTTGTACCGGATCTTCCAAAAACAAGAAGCGGTAAAATTATGAGAAGAATTTTACGAAGTATCGTTAAAAACGAAGAAATTACACAAGATACTTCTACGCTTGAGGATCCGTCTATTGTGGGCAAAATCGAATCTATCGTGAAATCTTGCCGATTATAATCTTCCAAGGGCAGCTTTTGCTGCCCCTTCTTTTTTACACTTTTACAACCGACAGAACTATGAAATCAAATTAACCCATCAGGCTTTTTATTTTCAACAAATCTTGAAATGCCTCTTTTTTGGCAGAAGGATTTCTGAGTAAATAGCTTGGATGATATGTAGGCACAACGATATAATGCTCTTTGTTGAAAACCGAACCCCTCGCTTTGCCGATAGGGGTTTCATCGCCCGTGAGATAAAAATACGCTGTACTTCCCAGCGTCACGATTATTTTGGGCTTGATCAGTTTGATTTGTTTGAGCAGATAAGGTTTGCACGTATACGCCTCGCTGGGGGTAGGTTCGCGGTTTCCCGGCGGGCGGCATTTGACGATATTGGCAATATACACATCATTGCGCGAAAGATAAAGAACATTCTCTATCATTTTGGTAAGGAGTTCACCCGAACGTCCCACAAACGGCTTTCCTGTACTGTCTTCTGCTGCTCCGGGAGCTTCCCCGACAAACATGATATCGGCATGAGGATTGCCTTCTCCAAATACAACTTTTTGGCGAGTTTTGCTCAATTCGCAAAGATGGCATTGGTTTGCCTGCTTTTGCAATGATACAAGCGTACCCGGAAGAGATAAATCCAGATCATCTTCTTTGAAAGGGGTGATATCGGTGTATTGATAACCCAACTGTTTAAGCTGATAAAGTTGTTTCAGTAAAAGTGCATTTTTAAGATTTTTCATAAAGAAATTATAGCAGATAATCATTTGGAGCGCACGTTTATACTTCAAAAGTATTTCTTCATTTTTTCAATAAAAATGATGATATTGAAAGAGCGGTATTGAAATTTTATAAATCTAATGTATATAATTTATTTATAGCATTTATATTTAAGAATCATACCTTATAATTAAAATTATAAATTTAGTATTATAAGAAAGGGCATCGATGGCACATATACAATTACCGGAATTTGAAGCAATGTCACCTGCGATCCAAGAAAAAGCACGGCCGATTTTGGAAAAAACCGGCCAACTTGGGGAGATATTTAAACTGATGGCAGTAGATGAAAAAGTCTATTTTGCAACGGATGGGATGGTGCAGGGGTATTTGCTCAACAAAACAACGCTTCCGTATGTTATCAAAGAAGCGATAGCCCTTTTGATCTCCAAAGAAAACGGATGCAGCATGTGCGTGGATGTACACAAAAGCATTGCAGCGATGCTGGGGTTAAGCGAAGAGCAGATCGAAGAGATACTGCAGGGAGTGGATGCGATGCATGTAGAAGGCAAAGAGAAGGCATTGTTGAACTTCTGTATCAAAGCATCGCGCAAGGATAATTACAAAATCCTCAAAGAAGAGATAGATGCGCTCAAAGCGATAGGGTGGAGCGATAGCCAGATCGTAGAAGCCGTAGCGATCACCGGGTACTTTAACTATATCAATACACTTTCAAATGTGTTCGGGCTGGGGAAATAAGAAGATAGGACACAATAACACTTTATTGTTTTTTATATTGAATTTAGCCAAAAGGCACTATTTTTAGCAAAAAAAGCCTAAATAGGGCATTAAAGCCCTATTTGCAGATTATGAACAGTGTCCGCCGCCGCAGCAGGTACTGGCAGGCTCTTCTACGGCAACTTCCACCGGCGTGCCTTCCCAGATGCCGTGTTTGGTACAGTAGCCGTGCGCTACAAGGTTGAGTTTCTTGCCGGTCGGAATGATGGTAAAAGTGGTCGTATTGTGCGCTTTTGTATTGCCGAGTGTTCCTGGAACATACGTAGCTCTAGCCAACAAGGTATCGCCGTTATAAAGCGCCACAGACTCGATATAATGATCAAAATCATCAGGATGGGTATATTCGTTGCCCATTTTTACGGTGACTTCAAACGGTTCACCCGCTTTTGCAGTGCTTGCACAATGGATAAAAGGAGAGTGTCTGTCGATAAGGTCTTTTTTTGCCTCTCTCTCTACGGTGTCGATATCTACATATTTATTGATTTTTGGCATGATTTTTCCTTTGTCTTTTATTGGATAATCATTATAACATAAAAATAAATCATTTAAGATAATAATTATCCTTTTATTTTATACGGCTTTGCGCCCACGCTTTGATCTCTTTTCTTTGCTCATAGGTAAGTTTGGCTTCCTCATGAAATTTTAGATAGGCAGGCATCGGCATACTGTAGCTTATCGTACTGATGATACCTTCATATCTTCGTTGTTTTTCCTCTTCGCTATAGGTGCGCCATTCTTGAAAATTTAACCAGTTGCGTCCTTTATTGATATGGTTTCGTACGCTCCACGAGAAAGGCGCTACATTGCCGTACCATGGCATTTTAGTCTGATAAGAATGACAATCATAACAAGAGTTTTTCAATAGCTTCATGATATTTTGAGGAGCGCTTATCTCATGCTTGGGATTGACGGAAGGAGGTTTTGGTATCTCTATTTGAATCGTTTGTAACAAGAGCAGAAAGGCGGTTCCCCACAATGCGATCATTTTTATCATTGATTATCTTTTTTTATTTTTGTCATTGAAAGCAGTTTGAAAGATATCAAACCGATATTCTTTCAAAAGAGAATGTCGGCATCTGCCCCTACCGATGGATGGGCAGATAACCGTAAAATCATGCAGGGTAGATATGGTCTGCTTTGCTGACGTGATGTTTAAGCCCGATCTCTTTTTCACTGCAGCCAAGCGCAAGCGCGACCATTTGAGGCATATGCAGCACAGGCAGCTCGATATCGCGGCCCAGCTGTTTTCCGGCGCTTTCTTGTTTGATATCCATATTGAGATGGCAAAGCGGGCAGGGAGTCACCATCATATCCGCATTGTTGTCGATAGCATCCAAAAGTGCATTTCCGGTAAGCGCATTGCTTGTTTGGGGCGCTTGCAAATCTACATGGAAACCGCAGCATTTGTTTTTGCTATCATAATCGACAGGATTTCCCTCCAGCGCACAAATGAGCTCATCGAGCGAAGTAGGGTTATAGGGATTTTCTCCCCCGTTGCTTCTGTTTTGAAGTTCTGATGGCCTGATGTTGTGGCATCCGTAAAAAGGTGCGATATTGAAACGGCTAAGCGGTGTGGTGACTTTGTTTTTGATATTTTCAAGGCCATACTCGTCGATCAAAGCATAAAGAAAATGTTTGACCTCGGAAGTTCCCTTGTATTCAAGCCCGACTTCTGCCAATTTTTCATTGACTCTGGCTTTGTATGCGGGATCATTATCCAATTTTTGTTTTGTCATAGCGGAGTTGATCTGGCATGTGTTGCAAATCGTGATCATCGTAAGGCCCAATTTTTCCGCATAGCAAATATTTCTGGCATTCAATACATGCGAAAGGAATTCATCAAAATCCTGTAAATGGCTTGCGCCGCAGCAGCTTGCCTCTTCAAGTATCGTGATCTTGATCCCCAGTTTTTCAGCTACAGCGAGGGTGGATGACAAGAGTTCCGGTGTGGATTCTTTAGCCGTGCACCCTGTATAAAGTGCGTAATGTAGTGTATTCATCCTTTCTCTCCTTATAGCTTGTTTGTTTGTGAAATTTCAATCAGTTTTTTGATTTCATCAAGGTTTTTTGATTTTGGCATTTTATCTACAAACGGCAATTGATCACTAAGATGGATCTTTCCTGCTTTCATCATTTTCATCGCATCTTTCATATGCTTCAATACCCCGATAGGGCCTTCGGAATATTTCACGATATCCGCCTCATCAAGGAAGCCGTGCTTTTTAATGCTTCTTACAAAACCTTCTGCATGGCGCGTAGCAACATTGCTTTGTGCAACCCCCTGTTCAAACTGCATATTGTGAAGTTTGGTAATCTTTTCTATAGGATTGACCCCTTTAGGGCATGCTTCGGCACATTCATAACACTTGACACAATCCCAAACACCTTGGCCCGGCTGTGCAGTCATCTCAAGCCTTTCTTGAGCTGACTCATCTCTGGGGTCAACGCTAAATCTATAGGCAGCAGCAAAAGCAGCCGGCCCGAAGAAATCACTGTTCACTTCAAGTGCAGGACAGGCATAATGGCAGTTTCCGCACTGAATACAATAATCCGCATCCAGAAAATTTTCGACCTGCTCTTTGCTCATGAGAGTTTCGTGAGTAGGATGGGGATCTACTTTTCCATTGACATAAGGCTTGATTGCATGATGTTTTTCCCAAAAATCTTTTTTATCGATGATCATATCTTTGACGGCGCGTTTTTTGCTTTGCGGATCAAGGATCAATTCATCTCCGAAAAGTTTGATCATGTCATGTGCATTTTCTTTACAGGAGAGTACAGGTTTTCCGTTTACTTTGATGGCGCAAGAACCGCATATTCCATGTCGGCAGGATCTTCTGTAAGAAAAGCTTCCGTCATGTTCCCATTTGATACGATTGAGCACATCAAGCATCAGCTCATCTTTTCCCACTTCCATTGCATACGTTTTATAGTAAGGAAGATAATCTGTTTCGGCATTAAATCTAAATGCTTTTATGGTTACTTTTTTTGTTTCATTCATTGCCGTCTCCTTAATATGTTCTTTCTTTCACTTCAAATTTGCCCAAAACAACATCGGCATACTCTAGTGTAATGTTGAAATCTTTATCCATATAAGCATAGGTATGTTTTAAGAATTTTTCATCATCTCTTGTCGGGAAATCCTCACGGAAATGGCTTCCGCGGCTCTCTTCGCGTGCCAAAGCACTCTCTACAATGAAAAGGCTGTATTCCAGCATATGCCCAAGCTCGATCGCCTCTTGGATCTCGGTATTAAAAATGGATGATTTATCATCAACGCGGATATGTTTATAGCGCGCAAGAAGTTCTTTGATCTTCTCTCTTTGTGCGTTAAGAGACTCGGCTGTTCTAAAGACGCCGGCATTGCTTGTCATGCTTTCTTGAAGCTCTTCTCTAAGCTTGGCGACTTTTTCATTTCCGTTATTGGTTTTAACCCATGCATATTCTGCGAGCATCGCTGCGGCATCTTCGCTGCTTGCAGCTCTAAGCTCCAGTGTGTCTAAATCTTTGAGTATGTTTTGTCCCGCATGTCTTCCAAAGAGTAAAGCCTCCAGTACCGAATTTGCTCCAAGACGGTTTGCGCCATGGACTGAAACACATGAACACTCTCCGGCTGCATAGAAACCTTCCACCAGTTCGGTAGGATTTTTGCGAACGTGGCAGTTGATATCCACAGGAATCCCGCCCATGGAGTAGTGTGCCGTTGCAGCGATATGGATAGGCTCTTTGAGTATATCCTGCCCTAAAAAGGTTATTGCCAATTCTCTAAGTTCCGGAAGTCTTGTAAGGATGATTTGGGGATCAAGATGGGTCAGATCAATACTGACGGCATCTTTATTGGGCCCTACGCCTCTGCCTTCTCTGATCTCTTGCATAATCGCACGGCTTACTACATCCCTTGAGGCAAGTTCCATTGCATTGGGAGCATATTTTTCCATAAATCTTTCGCCCTCAGAGTTAAAAAGGCGGCCTCCTTCGCCGCGCGCTGCTTCCGAAATGAGGATGCCAGAACCGCCAAGCCCGCTTGGGTGAAACTGCACAAACTCCATATCTTCCAAAGGAAGGCCATGGCGCGCAATGATAGAGAGCGAATCGCCGGTATTGGCATGCGCATTGGAATTGATCTTATAGGCTCTTGCATGCCCGCCGGTAGCAAACATAGTAGCTTTGGCATTAAAAATGGCAGGCTTGGCGTCTCTGATGTTGAATGCTGCGACACCGGATACTTTGCCGTCTTTATAAAGGATGTCCGATGCATACCACTCATCAAATATTTCAACATTTTCACGCACACACTGCTCATACATGGTTTGCAAGAGTGTCAGTCCCGTTCTGTCTTTTGCATAGCAAGCTCTGGGTTTTGATTGTCCGCCAAAAGGACGAATAGCAATATCTCCTTTGTCATCCCTTGAGAATACAGCCCCCATTTGCTCAGCCCATCTGATCGTCTCAGGTGCTTTGGTACACATCAATTCGACACAATCCTGGTCTGCAAGATAATCACTTCCTTTGACGGTATCAAACTCATGAAGCTCTACAGAATCACCTTCGCCAAGTGCCGCATTAATCCCGCCTTGCGCTGCACCCGAATGGCTTCTGAGAGGGTGCAGTTTAGTGATAACGGCTGTTTTCTTGCCTGCTGCAGTCAATTCCCGTGCGGCCGCAAGCCCTGCAAGCCCTGCACCCACAATGACTGCATCGTATTGATAGATCTTAACATCCATAGCTACTATGTCCTTTTAGAGTAAAATTTGGTCTATTATATCTATTGGTAAATGTTAATATCTTTAATAGTTTTTAAAAATGTATAAAATAGGGTACAGTATGTTACAATTTTGCAATGAAAAAAATAGACAAAGAAGAATACCTTATCAATAAACTCACCTCGAAACACATCGGGGATGATGCGGCTATCATAGGAAAAATGCTTTATAGCATGGATACATTTTTTGAAGATGTGCACTTTAAGCGGTCGTGGATGAATATGACACAAATCGGCAAAAAAGCCATGCTTGTCAATCTTTCCGATGCCATCGCAATGAATGCGAAGCCCAAATATGCGCTTGTTTCGGTGTCATTGCCGAAAAATATCAAAAACAAAGAGATCGATGCGCTGATGGGCAGTCTTGAAAAGACGGCAAAAATGTACGGATGCGAGATTATCGGAGGAGATACGATAGGCGCGGACAAATTGCATCTGTGTATTACGATCATTTCGCAAAGTGCCTCCCCGCTTTTGCGCAAAGGGCTTCAGGAGGGCGACCTGTTGGCATTTACCGGGACGTTAGGGCAAAGCAAACAAGATCTTGAAAGATTGCTTCAAGGAGAAAAAATCTCAAGCGACTCTAAATTTTATGAACCGGTATTGAGAGAGCAATTTGTCAAAAAATCGCGTCCGTATCTGCATGCAGGCATGGACATCTCTGACGGGCTTTTTTGCGATACCAACAAACTGCTTGATGCAAACAATTGCGGATGCGAATTGTTATGCGAAATCAAAGAAGAAATCGGCTTAAGCGGTGAAGAGTATGAGATGCTGATCGGTTTTCCGCCCGAAAATCTCGAAACTGTCTTGGCGATAGCCCGCCAAACAGATACCCCGCTCAGCGTTTTTGCCAAAGCGGCCCGAAACGATAAACGATTTTTTTGCAAAAGCCATCATTTTAAAAATTAATTTTCAAGGAATACATCATCTATGAAACCCATCTATCCGCTGCCTATCCAAAATGAATTTGTTTTTAATTCCTCCGCCCGGGATTTTATCGTAGAAGAGATACCCCTTTATCCCTTTGCGGGGGAGGGCGAACATTTGGTGCTGAAAGTACGCAAAAAAGAGTTAACCACATGGGAAATGCTTGATATACTCT
Source organism: Sulfurovum sp. UBA4779 (assembly GCA_002403155.1). Classification (GTDB taxonomy): domain Bacteria; phylum Campylobacterota; class Campylobacteria; order Campylobacterales; family Sulfurovaceae; genus Sulfurovum. The sequence continues at coordinate 411,544 of DHHF01000008.1, read as the reverse complement.
CTCAGTATGCCGGCATCAAAAGAAAGGATATCGGATATGCAGGACTCAAAGACAAACATGCGATGACGATACAGTACATCTCTTTGCCGATAAAATTTAAAGAAAAACTTGCTTCATTTTCTCATGAAAAGATCAAAATCTTAGAGATAATGCGCCACAACAATAAAATACGTGTCGGACATCTCAAAGGCAATCGTTTCAATATCCGCTTAAAGAAAGTTCTAGGTGTGCAAAAAGACAAACTGGACTCTGTTTTGAAATGGATCAAAGCCAACGGCGTACCCAACTACTTTGGAAATCAGCGTTTCGGCACAGACGGTACCAATTGGATGGACGGGAAAAAACTTCTCTCCGGTGAGCTTAAAATCCGGGATCCAAAAACGCGTGAATTTTTGATGGGATCATACCAAAGCTATCTTTTTAACTTATGGCTTGCAAAACGCATGGAGCTTAATTTGCTGTTGGAAAAATTCAGCGAAACAGAGGTCGAACAGCTTTTAAAACTTTCCTCCGGTGCACTCAAGGGGGTTAAAACACAACCTAACTTCTTTAAGCTGGTTGAAGGCGACTTGATGATGCACTATCCCTACGGAAGACTTTTTGAGGCAGAAGAACCCAACAAAGAAGCTGAACGATTTAAAGATAAAGACATCGCCCCAACAGGCCTTCTGCCGGGGATCAAGACCAAAAGGGCATCGGGTGTTGCTCAAATTTTTGAAGAACAGTTTGACGAAGAGATCAAAATTTTCGGCGCCAGACGCTACGCATGGATACAGGTAACTGAAATTGAGAAAAATTATGTCGAAGAGAAAGCCCATTATGAGCTCAGTTTCGTTCTGCCCAAAGGTTCCTATGCCACCAATGTCCTTGATGTACTCAGAGGCACGAATCAAATTTAAACGCTATAAAGATTTCATTCTTTTTTCATAGCTGTATGCTATACTAAACAATAATTTGAGCAAGGAAAAAGTATGGAATATTCTCATTGGATGATGGGCGCCATGATAGCGGGAATGATGATGCTCAACGGTTGCGGCGGCGGAGGAGGAGGAGGCGGAAGTGAAACGTCAAATCAGCCTCCGATCGCCGATGCGGGAGAAGACAAAAACGTCCAAGTCAAGCAAACGATACGTATCGTCGGAAGCGGCAGTGATGCAGACGGAACGATTGCAAGCTATCAATGGAAAAAGGGTGATGCTCTCTTAGCCGATACAGCTTCATTTGACTATACGCCGGCCACAGCCGGAATCCATACATTAACCCTTACCGTCACCGACAACGAAGGCGCAACGGACAGCGACACGATGAACGTGACAGTCACAGACGCAAATACAGTGCAAAGAGTCATGCCGCTGGTGATAATCCGTATCGAGTTCAATGATTTTCAATTTGAAAGTTCTGCCTTTGTTTGGAGCCAAAAAATATTCGGTACAGATGAAGGAGAGCTCAATCATTACTACAACGAAATCTCTTATGGCAAATTTCAGTTTGAGCCCGCCATAGAAACAGACGGAGAAAATGACGGCATTATTACGGTGCATCTGGATGAAAACCATCCCGATGAATTGCAAGAAAAAATAGACAGATTAAGAGATGCGGCCATACTTGCAAACGAACATATCAATTTTGCACAGTATGATACCGACAACAACGGAGCGATCAGCTCTGAGGAACTTCAAATTGTATTTTTGGCAGCCGGCGGCGAGCTTGCAACGTCAGCACATCCCGGCATTTGGGCGCACCAATGGTGCATGGACGCATCAATCAATGTCGGACCCCCTACGCTTGACGGTATTAAACTCATGAGCTGCGATCATGAAGGCGTATATGCTGCGTTTGGCGAAAAACATTTTGATGCCGCTGCGGGCAACGATGCTACTATCGGGATCATTGCGCATGAACTGGGGCATGGGGTATTTGGGTTGCCTGATCTTTACGATACCGATGAGAGCTCGGCGGGTATCGGCAATTTCGGTTTGATGGGCGCAGGAAGCTGGGGATATAAAGAAAACGATCTGTATCCCGGCGCGACACCGGTGCATATGACGGGATGGAGCAAAGCATACAGCGGCTTTGTCGTGCCTACCGTCGTTACTGATGCTGAAGAGTTGCCGATAAAAGCCGCTTCTTCTTCGCAATACGTGCTCTATAAGATTCCGACCGGCCGCAGCGGCGAATATTTTTTAATAGAAAACAGGGCCGACAGCGGATATGATAGAGGGCTCTATTGCCTTAAGAAGGTAGGAGATTTTGAGGGAGGACTGTCTGTCTTGCATATCGATGACACTCTGTTGCCCGGCTGTATCAGCAGCAACAGCTGCAATAATGACGAAACCCATAAACTGGTAGACATAGAAGAGGCGAACAACCCGGGCTTGGATACCAATGTGCACAGGGGAGACTACCTAAATCTGTTTTTTGCAGGAAACAACGAGAATTTTACTTCCTCTACCGACCCAAACTCAAACCGATATGACGGCGCAAGCAGCGGCGTGTCCATCACAGATATTTCTACTGTGGGAGAAACAATGAGTGCAGATATAGCGACTCAAACCGATTGAAAGGATTCTGTATGAAAAAATTAATAATATTTGCAAGTATGATCACTTTTGTATTTTGTGTACCTGCTTTTCAAGGGGCTGTAGAATTTAAGCAAAATGACGGTTCAACCTTTCAAGGGACACTGAAAGGAGATGAATGGTTCAATTGGATCGAAGACAAAGAAGGCCGTATTGTAAAATACAACAACAGTTCTAAAAACTACGAATACGCAAAAGTGGAAGAAAAAAACGGCACATTGGACCTCGTGCCTTCGGGTACTAAAGTTGATATCATCAAAAAGCTTGACCGTAATGCATCGGAATTTTTTAAAATCGACCGCGAAATCCTGAAAAAAATCTGGAACCAAAAAAAAGAAAAAGCATATGAATACAAAAAAAAGTAGGGCATCTGCCTCTCTTAGCGAGGAGAGGATTTAGATTATTTTACCTCTTTTTTTCGCACGATATCCGCACCCAATGCAGAGAGCTTGCCTTCCAGGTTGTCATATCCTCTGTCAAGATGATAGATGCGGCGCACATTGGTAATCCCCTCTGCAACCAATCCTGCCAAAACAAGCGCCGAACTTGCCCTTAGATCTGTCGCCATGACATCGGCACCGTAAAGCCTGTCCACTCCTTTGACTGCTGCGATATTGCCTTTCAGCCAGATATCCGCGCCCAACCGGTTCAATTCGCTTACATGCATGAAACGGTTTTCAAAAAGACGCTCTTCGATGATGCTTTCTCCGCTTGCCATCACCGCAAGCGCCATAAATTGTGCCTGCATGTCTGTCGGAAAACCGGGATATTCGATCGTTGTGATATTGACCGGTTTAATTTTTTCCGGCGGATAAATAGCAATGCTGTCTTCGGTTAGCTCAAATTTGCATCCCATTGCTTCCAGCTTGTCGATCGAAGCCCTGATATGCTTTTCGTTCACTTTATTGAGAGTGATGACAGAACCGGTAATGGCTCCGGCACAAAGATAGGTACCCGCTTCAATGCGATCAGGAATAATCTCTACAGGCTTGAAGGCCAAAGGTTCTTTATCTGTGCCATAGATGGTAAGTTCGTTTGTACCGATACCTTCTATCTTGACGCCTGCATCCGCAATCATTTCGCAAAGCTGCACTACTTCGGGTTCTTTGGCGGCATTGATGATCGTCGTAACTCCCTTGGCAAGGGCGGCAGCCATAACGATATTTTCCGTACCGCCTACCGTGATTTTGTCAAAAACGATTTTGGCGCCATGCAATCCTTCATGCGCTTCTGCACGCACATAGCCGCCCTTGATCTCGATCTTTGCGCCCATTGCTTCAAGCGCTTTAAGATGCAAATCGATGGGACGCTGTCCTATGGCGCATCCCCCCGGCAAACTCACTTCGCACTCTCCAAATCGAGCCAGCAACGGCCCAAGCACCAAAATAGAAGCCCTCATCTGTGAAACAATTTCATACACTGCTTTGGTGGATATAATGGAGCTGTTATTGATCCTGGCTGTTGTGCCTTCATGCTCAACTTTGCCGCCAAGCATCGTTAAAAGTTTGAGAAGGGTACGGATATCTACAACATTTGGCAAATTGGTTAGCGTAACATCCTTGTCACTGAGTATCGTTGCTGCAATAATAGGAAGGGCTGCATTTTTTGCACCGCTTATTGTGACACTGCCGCTCAATTTTTTTCCGCCGCAAATCTGTAAATAATCCATACTGTCTCTTTCCTCAATCAAAAAATTTAGAAGGATTTTATCGAAAATATGGTTAAGTGAAGCATTTAAGCCACAGGTATCCTAAAAAAGCGTAGAGACTGCTTTTATACTAAAAAATAAAAAAATTAATATTTTTAACTATAATTTAAACAAACACTCCATAAAATAACATAAGAATATTTATAAATATTGAAAAGGAGAGGTGCCAATGTCTAGCAGCCTGGATAAATTAAAAGCACTTTCAAGCCGGCTTGAGGACAAGCTGATAGAAAAAGAAAAAACTCCTGTCGTCAAATCCAAAGAAGAGGTCATTCCTGAAGCCAAACCTATAACGCAGGCAGAGCACACTTTTTCAAAAACAGATCCTATAGAAAATATACGGGAAGAAAATTTAAAGTATCTTAAAGTGCTCTATGAAAAATTGAAAATTTATGAAAAATCCCCCGATTTTGATAAGATATTTATGTACAAAGCCATGAATCTAAGCGGGATTGGGCTGAAGGAAGAAGATTTTGGCGAAGTGCGGGAAGGAAAATATATCCAGATCATTGCCATTACTTACGAACCGGACAAAAACGGAAAGAAAAAAGCAAAAAATATCTCTTTGGGCTATTTTGGAAAAGCAGAAGCGCTGGCTGCTGCCTTGAAAAATGAAATTATCGAATTTATTTTGCGATGGCGTTATGAAAAAGCATTTCAAAATGTTGAGCACTACAGGGAATTCATAGACAAACTCAAACGCCCCAAAGATGCGCTTTTCTGATCGGCTGCCTCTAATCAAAGTTTCGCTACAATTTTATTTTAATTAAACAAGTAAGAGGAATGTAATGCATATCGATTTAACACCCGAAGCCATTTTAACACAACTTGGATATCCGCAAAATGACCATACAATGGAACAAATGACAAAGATTATTTCAAACACAAAAAATTTTGAGCATTTCTCAAAACATTTGCTCTCTTTGCAAGATGCTTTGGCGATAGAAAAAGGCTATATCGCGATGTCAAATTCTGAGGATTATTTAAAAATTAAATGCGATGCAGACAGCAATGCCGATAACCTTTCAGCCTTTACAGAACTGGTTGACCATTGGTCAAAAAAATACAAAATCACTCTTAAAAAAGTCGAAAATAAACCGACATACTATATTCTTGGCCAATTTTAATCAATGCCGCTTAGCACGCTCAATGCTGAACAGCTTAGTGCTGCTACGGCGCCCCTGGGCCACAATCTTATCATTGCAAGCGCCGGAACAGGCAAAACCTCCACCATTGTAGGACGTATCGCGCATCTTCTGCATGCAGGAGCCGAACCGTCAAAAATATTGCTGCTTACCTTCACCAACAAAGCAGCAGGCGAAATGCTGGCACGGCTTGAGCGTTTTTTCCCCAAGCAGGTTGTTGCCAAAATCCAATCAGGCACTTTTCATGCCGTAAGCTACAGATGGCTTAAGGAAATTTATCCCGATTTAACCCTCAAGCAGCCGCCGGAACTTAAAACTCTTTTTAGAAGCTTGTACGAAAGACATCATTTTTCACGCATGAATCTATCGATCGAGCCGTTTTCTGCTACCTTTCTGTATGAAATGTATAATCTGTACCAAAATGCTTCTTTGGAAGGATTTGATGTTTGGTTTTTGGAAAAATACCCCGATCATGAAGCTTTAATGGATATTTATATGGACATCATCGAGGCATTTGAGAAAGAAAAACTAGAATACGGGTTTGCCTCATTTAATGATCTTCTTTTACGCACAAAAAATTATCTTCATAGCCATTCTGTGTCTTTGCAGGAAGTATTGGTCGACGAATATCAAGACACCAACACTTTGCAAAGTGCATTAATCGATGCGCTGAAGCCAAATTCTCTGTTTTGTGTAGGGGATTATGATCAGAGCATTTACGCCTTCAACGGAGCTAACATAGAAAACATTGCAACTTTTTCTGAACGTTATAAAAATGCCAATATTTTTACGCTCAAAACCAATTACCGCTCCAGTGCTCCCATACTTTCTCTTGCCAACCGCGTCATAGAACGAAACGAGCGGATCTATCCCAAAAAACTTGAGGTGGGGAGGGAAGGCAAAAGCCATCCTCCCAAACTTTTGATGTTTAATGATCTTTTTGAACAGTATCAATCCATTGCACACTCCATCAGAACGACACATATTCCCAATCATGATATTGCCGTTATTTTCAGAAACAATTCCAGCGCAGACGGGATCGAGGCAAGTTTGCGAGAAGCAGGGATCACATGCAAGAGAAAAGGCGGCACAAGTTTTTTTGACACTAAAGAGATCAAATTTTTGCTCGATGTGCTCTCCTTGCTGGTCAACCCCAAAGATATGATGGCTTTTATCCATATCTTTGAGTATGCTTCCGGCATCGGCTCTGCGCTTGCAAAAGAGTTTTTTCAGTGCTTTTTGCATTTTGGCAACGGACATTTCATGCAAGGCGTGCTTCATCCAAAAAACTGCGATATACCAAAACTCAATCCTGTCAAAAATGTACAGCTGGGGCTTTTTGACGATGACCGTGAGATAGGATCTGCAACACGGTTTAGCCACATGAAACTAGAGAAGGCCGTTTATGGCCATCCTTTGCTAAAACACCCCAAAATAACACAGGAAGGCGTAAAGTTTTTTGAAGATTTTTATACACTCATCTCAAAGGCAATATCGCTTAAAAATCCTGCAGATATTTTACATACCCTCATTGTTTCGACGCTTTATGATCATATCACCGAGATACTCTCTACACAAAGGGGACGGCTCAAATCCGGTGAAATTGACAAAGAAAAAAAGAAACAGGCCAAAGAGCGTATCCTGCGCAAAGCAAATCTTCTTTTTCAGCTATCTCGCCAATACAAGGATTTAAATCGGTTTGTCAATGCCATGGTACTTGGAGGAAACGAACTAAGCGAAGGCGAGGGGGTCAATTTGCTGACCGTTCACGCCAGCAAAGGTTTGGAGTTTTCTGAGGTATATGTCGTAGATTTGGTTGACGGCAGATTTCCCAATCGCAAACTGATGAGCAGAGGAGGGAGCCTGGAAGAAGAAAGAAGGCTTTTTTATGTAGCGGTCACACGCGCCAAAGATAAACTCTACCTCTCTTTTGCCAAATACGACAAACAAAAAAAAGTAGAGTATAAGCCTTCACCTTTCCTCTACGAAGCAGGGCTTCTAAAAGGAGAGTTTGAAGAACCGGCCACGAAACAAAAATAAATTTATATTCCGTTACGGTTTGATAAGAATAGGGGTCCCCACCTCCACAAATTTTAATAGTTCATCCATTTCATTATTAAAAAGCGCGATGCATCCCGCCGTCCAATTCTCATTTGGTTTGATATGTTTTTTTGCCCATGCCGTGTTATTGGGTTGTCCGTGTATCATGATCTGTCCGCCGGGCCTTCTTCCCAATTTTCTGGCATTTGCTATATCCTGCGCATTTGGATATGAGATATGAAAGGCTTTATAAAACGTACTGTTGCATTTAAAAAAATCAAGTGTATAAAAACCTTCCGGAGTCTTTTTATCCCCTTCCGTCTCTTTATGCCCTATCGGATTGCCTCCCAAGGCAACTTTATAGGTTCTGAAAACCTTTCCTTTATTTGAAAGATACAAAGTATTTTGCGATTTGACGATCATGACCAAGTCTGCTTTCATATTTTCAGGTATCGGAGGTTGGGTTATATTCTCGTCTCTGAAAACGGAAAAGATGAAATCAAATACACCGGTATGCTCTTCTTTGACATTTTCAGATTTTTCAGGTTCGCTTGCAGTGTCTTCTTTTTTAAAAAAGGATAGGATGGATTTAAAAAAACTTTTATCTTCTGCCTTGGCAGTTTGAGAGTCGGATGCATTCTCTTCTTGTTTGATTGTTTCAGATATCTGGGGTTTTGATGCATTGCCGTCTTTGAAAGGGGATAAGATAAAATCCATAATACCCGCTTGAAGAAAAACCAAAGTAATAAAATGAATAAGGATATATTTTCTCATTCTTGATTGCTCACCTACACATTCATATCATTCTAATAGTATTATATATTAAAAAATTGTAAAGTATTTCATGCCTATGTTATATGCAATGATCATACAAAACTCTCCTGTTTAACCTTCCCGCCCATGCAATACATATAAAAATGAAGGCTTGAAAAGGGATAAAGGCGGTTAAAAAACCTGTCAGTTGCCAAACCGCTTATCCCGTATGCTCATCTGTTTGCTCTCTTCGTCCAAATATACATCAAAAAGATCTATTTCATCGATCAGGCTGCTTAATTTTTTGTAGCCAAAGTTGATGGGAGAGAAAGAGGAGCTGTTATTGATATATTGCCCCACATCTGCAAGGTTTGCCCAGCCGTCTTCATCCATCGTTTGCTCTACCGCATTTCTTAGCAAATTGACCAACCAGGTATCTGCACGCATCTCTTTTCCGCTTTTTCGCGCCGGAGGCTGCATGAGGCCTGATTCGCTGCCGCTCGGATTTTTTCTCTCCGGCAGCATCAATTTTTCCGTAAAAATAAATTGTGAACATGCCGCCATAAAAGGCTTAGGGGTTTTCTTTTCTCCAAAACCGTAGACTTTGATTCCTTCTGCCTGAACACGCATGACTACGGGGGTAAAATCGCTATCGCTGGTCGCAAACGCAAAGGCATCGATATCTTTCGTATGCAGCAAGTCCATCGCATCGATCGTCATTAAAATATCCGTTGCGTTTTTATTTTTAGAGTAGTCAAACTGCTGAATGGGTTTGATGGCAAACTCCAGCAGTTTGTCTTCCCAATTTTTAAGATTGTCTTTGGTCCAGTTGCCATAGGCTTGGCGTATATTCACAACACCGTACTTGCTTAACTCGCTGATGATGCCTTCGATTGCTTTATGCGAAATATTGTCGCAATCGATAAACAAGGCAATATGATCTTCTTTTTTGCTCATTTTGTTTCTTTTTTGTGATAATCGTGATTGGTTTTTACACTGCCTGAAGTGTAAAATAGCCAAGATAATTTTTGATAGATTTTCCGGATTTAACCCAGTTTTCTATCCCGCCTTGAAGGCTTACAACGTTTTCAAACCCCAAGTCTTTGAGTGTTTTTGCCGCCAGCAATCCCCGCGCTCCTTTAAGACAATAGCAAACAATCAGACGATCACTCATGTTGATCAGCGTATCATCTACGGCAAATTCCAATTTTCCTCTCGGGATCGTAAAGATATTTTTAGCGGGTATTATACCCGTAGAGAATTCATCGGCTTCTCTGACATCTATGAGAACCATGTTTTCCAGATCAAGCGTATCTGCTTGAATCTCTTTGATCTCTTCTTTGGCTTTTTGAAGCGAAGCTTTCAGCCGGCCTTTTAGCAAATCGATATTGCAGCGTTCAAAGTACTTCTTCATCTGCTCATTATAATCCATAACAACCCTCTTTTTTAATTTAATTTAGTATAACACCGATTTGCACAAAAGTAAAGATATAGATTTGCTAAAGGGGCTGATAATAGCTTATGGTGCTTTTGCCAAATCTTTTATGCTTGAAAAATTTCAAAGCCCCGATAGTGTGCGGCATTTCAAGATTTGTCATATGTTCAATGATAACCATTTCACATATTTCGGGCTCGATGCTTTCGATAAGCTTCATCGTTTTATCGTAAATCTCATCCATTCCCTCGCGTATGGCAAAAGGAGGGTCAAAATAAAAATAGGTTTTTTCATGGCTTCTTTTTACCAGCTCATAAACAACCGAAAATTTTTCAAAACTGTCTCCGTAAAAAAGATGGCAATGGCTTGGATCGACTCTTTTTACATTGGATTGCAATGCATGAAATGCTGTTTTGTTGTATTCGATAAAATAACACTCTCCTGCGCCGCGGCTTAGGGCTTCAAGCCCTATCGAACCGCTTCCGGCAAACACTTCTACGAAATTTTTGTCCATAATGTCAAATTGCAGCGTATTGAAAAGCGATTCTCTAAGGATGGCTTTTGAGCTTCTGGTTGTACCGATGTCAGGTATCTCTATCTTGCGCCCTTTGAATTTTCCGGCATTGATCGTCGTGGTAAACACTTTTATTTTCTCATTCTTTTTCATAAGCGGCATTTTATCCTATGATACGTAAAAAGCAAGCGCATTTTAAAAGCGAACGATCGTTTGAAGGGTATTGATCAGTTTGCTTTGTTCTCTGATATCCGCACGTTCTTTGCCCGGTTCGGTACTGGTGATGATCGTACGGCCGGTAATGAGTTTGCTTCCGTCATTTTTACGCATACCCCAATAGGTATGCATGATCACGGGTTCGCCTTTGTATTGGCCTAGATAAAGCACGATGTGGCCCGGTACATAAAGCAAAGACCTGAAAGGTTCGGCCTCATTGATGATCTTCTTTTTTTTCAAAGATTTTTGCAACCCTGCAATCGAAATACTTTTGCCTTCTTTTGCCTGCTTGTTAGAATTGCGCTCCAAAAAAATGCCAAACACTCCCAAAAAATCCCTTGTAGTGGCCGAACAGTCGCGGCACTCGTAGCCTCCGCCCCATCCATAAGGTTCCCCGTAAAACTCCTTCGCCAGCATTGCTACATTTTGCGGAGTAAATGCAAGCGGTTTTTTGGCCAGGATAGAAGGGTCCTGCATACTTACTTTTTCAATACGGGCTCTGCCTCTTTTATCCCTTGCGGCAATCAAATAACGCTGATTGTCTTTTGCAGCAGGAAAGAGAGATCCGAGCTTTACTATAGTGACTTGAGTGTTATTGCGATAGAGCCTCAGATTATCCTTGATAGCCATCGCATACTTTCCGTTTTTAAAAACTTCAATAAAAGTTTTATCTACCAAAGCGATATCATTTATTTTCACCCACCCAAATGTATAGGCTCCGCGAACAAATGCCCATTTTTTGTCTTTTGAAAAATGGGAGATATAAAGAGGGGTATTGATATGGTAGGCAGAGTTTTGATTATAGTCAAACGGAAAACCTTCTCCGACTTTTCTAGGATCTCTATAAAATGATTTTGAGGTAGGCAGCGCTTTTACCTCCGTATGTCGTACGGTGATCGCTTTGTATTTTTTCGTATCTACGTTTGCCATATTGGCATTTTCGAGCCATTGGCCATAGATAGAGTGCGGTATCATTTCCCCTTTTTCTGTATAGATAGGCTTTTTTGTCACAAAACGTTCTTCCCATCCAAAATCTTCTTCGGGTATATCAAGGTTGTTTAATTCCCACGGATAAAAATATCTTTGATTAAATTCCCGATCGTGCTTTTGTTGTTCCTGCGGCAAAAAAGGTTTGATCTGATCGGCATAATGGGCAGGATCTTGGGGTATCATTTTCATATCGGCCACTTTGTTTTGCGGCATAAGATCAATCCTGCTTTTGGCCCTATAGCTTTGTTTTAGCAGATAGTCTGCATTCAATAACCCCATGCATAACAGCATCATCCCAAACACTCTTATCATCATTTTTCGCCCTTTCTTTGTGTCTGATGAAATAAAAAAGCTCAACAATATATTATAGCCCAAATGATGAAATTATGCCAATATGCTTACCCCAATGCCGGCTTCCCCGCTTAGCGTGATGCGGCTTTCTTCAAACCGCACCGATGTTTTTGCCGGATTGTAAGAAAGCAAGCTGACCGCATCAAGGTCTATCATGGTGATGATATCGGCTTTGGCTGAAGCCACATGCACACCCGCTGCGATAGAAAAAGGGCCTTCAAGCATGCAGCCCAGCATGCACTTTACCCCATAATCATGGGCAATATCCGCAAGCTTAAGCGCACCGGATATGCCTCCCGTTTTTGCCAATTTGATATTGATATAATCTACCGCCTGGCACTCAAGCAAAGCAACGGCATCTTTTGCAGAAAACACCGATTCATCCGCAAGAAGGGGGGTTTGAACCCGTTCTTTGATATACTTAAGCCCCGCAAGATCATCTGCTTTGACAGGCTGTTCGATACATTCGGCCACAATACCCGCACTTTCAAGCGTCTGAAGTACCTGTACGCTCTGCACGGCACTCCATCCTTGGTTGGCATCAAGCCGCAATGTTGCCTGTTTACCCACCGCATCCCAGATTGCCTTAACCCGCCGGATATCTTTTTGCGGGTTGTCTCCGATTTTTACTTTGAGTATCTCATATCCTCTTGCAAGCGCTTCAAGACTATCACGCACCATCGTATCCGTCTCATTCATGCTGATCGTAATGTCTGTTTTAAACGTTGTCTGGGTTCCTCCGAGCATTCGGTAAAGAGGAAGATTAAGCGCTTTAGATTTCAAGTCATACAAGGCGATTTCAAGAGCAGATTTTGCAGTAGTATTTTTTGGTATAGAATGGTGTATTTTGTCCAACGCAGTATCAAACTCTTCTATCTCAAGCCCTATAAGCAAGGGTTTGATATGTTCGATCGCAGCGATCATAGAGTCTACCGTTTCGCCTGTGATTGCAGGAGCAGGGGCTCCCTCGCCGTACCCGATACTGCCATCCTCACAAGCAATCACAACAACCAAATCTTCCAAGCTGTCAACCCTCCTAAGGGCTGTTTTAAAAGGGGTCTTTAATGGTGCTTTAAACAGAAAGGTTGTTATCTCTTTAATTTTCATGCCGGCTTTATCCTGAAGAAAGATGGTCACTTTGCGTATTGTGCCATTTTCACTCTTATAAAGCCTAGTTTGCTATCTTTGCCCAAAAGGATTGGCTGTTCTGTCTCTTTCGTCATAATTTCTATAGCTGTGCGTCTCTTTTTCCCTTGGCTCTACATTTTGCGTACCCATTCTGTGTTGAAACGTGTGTCCCTCTTTGTACCTGTTTTCATTGGTGTGATTTGCTATATTATTGCGACGCTGCTCAAAGAGCGTTTTTTGTTTTGTTTTATATTCTGTTTCGCGACTCATGGTACGGTTTTGAAACATGCTTTTAGGTTCTCTAACCTGATCATTGTGTATTTGTTCTATATTGCTGTGTTCTTTTATTTGGTTGGTGCTGCGATTTTGAAATAGTTTTCTTTCCCCGTTTGTTCGATAGGTAGGTATTTGATCTCTATCTCGGTAGTCTCTTGTTCGATCGAGGCTTCGGTATCTGTCATCGTTTTGATAGCGGCGTGTTTTATCTGCTATGCGTCTATCTGGACGTTTTTTTACATGGGTGTAGTGGTATTTGCCCCCGCGGAATTTTTTACCGCGATAATAGTAGTAACCGTCACGATAATACCCTCCATAATAGTATCTGCCGCCGTACACATAATACGGTCTGTCTACATAATAAGGGTAACTATAGACCGCTACCACCGAAGAGGTATAAGGACTGCCATAGTAGCCATAATCATCGTAATACCCATAATCATTATAGTACCCATACTCACTTGTTGCACACCCGCCCAAAAAAGCCGCTGAAGAAAACGCACCGGCGATCACTGCATACTTGAGATATTTTTTCATTTTGCTTCTATTTCCTTTAGTTGTAAATTAATGATATTTTACCCAAATAGCGTGTGGAAATTGTGAAGTATTCAAAAATTTAAACGCTGAGCATCTGCAAAATTTTGCCTACCGCCAATCCTCCGAACGTCCCTATGATATATCCCGTCATTGCCATCAGCACCCCGACGGGGATCAATGCCCTTGAGTAGGCCGATGCCAATATCGGTGCAGAAGCCACCCCTCCGATATTGGCAAGCGAAGCCACACCGACACTAAACAAATCAAGCCTGAAAATTTTTGCAAAAACAGCCATCAATACCGCATGTACCGCTATCACCGCAAAGCCTGCAAAAACATACAGGGGCGCTTGGGAAAATGCAGAAAAATCTGCACGTGAAGCTACAAGCGCCACGATAAGATAGAGCATCACATTGCCGATCTCAAGCGAACCCGCCAATTTTGCCAAAGGCGTCATCGCAAACACGATCCCTAAAAGCGTTGCAATAATAACCGTCCAAACGGAAGTATCCAAAAAAGATGTCTTAGGCAGCAGCAATGCACCGGATTGTGCAGCCACAGACACCAAAAAGCCTGCGCTCAAAAGTATAAAAACAGATAGCATTGTCATATTTTCTTTATAGCTGCACTCAAGCAGCTTTTTGCTTACTGCATCTATAGCCGAAGTATCGGCTTTGCTCCATAGGTTAAAATGCTTTGCAAACGGCACCAAAGCCAAAAGCGCCATCACCCATACCGCGTAATTGACAGAATCCGCAAGAAGCACATACCCCATCATCTCATCAGGCACCTTAAGTGCGCCCTGTATGGCCACCATATTGCCCGTACCTCCCATCCAAGAACCGCACAGCGCAGCAAATGCCTTCCATGCTTCGGCTTCAAAATAGGCATGCAAGGCAGCAAACACAAAAATAAATCCCAGCCCGATACTTAGCGACGCAAGAAAAAATGTCGAGAGCATCTTAAAACCGAGTTTCACTATCTGCCGTATATCCGCACCCAGCAGCATCAAAAAAATCATTGCGGGGAGCAAATAGGATTTAAGCGCATGGTATGCGGCATCGATACTTTCTGTTTTTTGCCATAGCCCTAAAGAAGCAAGCATCATCACCAAAAAATACAACAAAACAATACCCGGAAGATATTGAAAGATTTTTTTATGTATTTTCCGCTCTAAGAACATGACACATCCTGCTATCGCTGCCAAAACAACGAGATATACTCCTCCTGACGCTATCATATTCTGCCTTTATATTTTATAATATATTATTATATTTTTATGTATTATATCCCATTGGTATGCAGAGTAAGATATTTTTGCTTTTTAATCGCTGCACGTTTTTGATATACTTTCCAAAAAAATAAAGGGTTTTTTTGCAAAGCAGTTATGATCTTTGGCGCGGCCTTAAGAAAATGGGCTATCTTCGTACCCAGAGAGATCCTTTATGGTGGCCAAACAGCGGTACGTTTGAAGTAGTCATCGGAGCGATACTCACACAGCAAACGAAGTGGGAAAAAGTAGAGCTCTCCCTACAACAGCTCAAAGCGCACGGGCTTTGCTCGCCTGAGGCACTTTGCTGCTGCGACCTTGAACACCTTTCGCTTTTGATAAAACCCAGCGGTTTTTACAATACTAAAGCACTGAGGCTTCAACGCTTTTGCAAAAATCTCCTTAAGGATTTCGGCAGCTTTGAGAGTTTCAAAGAAAATGCAGACAGAGAATGGCTGCTTGCACAGCAGGGCATAGGCATGGAGAGTGCGGATTCCATCCTGTGCTATGCATGCGAACGTGAAGTGTTTGTTGTAGACAGCTACACGCAAAGGCTGCTTGATGCACTGGGGTACACGTTTGAGGATTATATGCAGCTGCAAGAATGGATGCAAGAAGGGATCGAAATACATTTTGAAAAAATCTTGCAACACTACGGCAAATCCGTCACGCTTCAGACGGTTTTTGCACGCTTCCACGGCAAAATCGTAGAGTTTGCCAAAGAGCATATCCGCGGCAAAAATGTTGTCGTAGATGCCCTCGAAACTTACATGAGCGAAAAGGAGTAGCCTATGGCAAATATCGTCATTACAGGATGCAGCAGCGGCATAGGGCTTGAAACTGCGTTGTACCTTAGGGAGCGGTTCTTTAAAGTCTATCCTACGGCAAGAAATCCTCAAGATGTAGAAAAACTCAAAGCGCTCGGATTTGAAGAGGCGATGCAGCTTGACGTGACAAACCCTGAACACATCAGCGCCGTCATTGCCAACGTGCTTCAAAAAGAGGGCACGATAGACGCATGGTTTAACAATGCAGGCTTCGGACAGCCCGGCGCGCTTGAAGATATCCGCACGGATGTGCTCAAAACACAGTTTGAAACCAACGTGTTTGGCTTGCATGAATGTACCAGGCAGCTCATCCCCGTTATGCGCAAACAAGGGTACGGCAAGATCATTCAGCACAGCTCCGTGCTGGGGATCATCTCTCTTTTTGGCAGGGGCGCGTACAATGCAAGCAAATATGCCGTCGAAGGGCTCACCGATACGCTGCGCTTGGAGCTTGAAGGCACAAACATCTATCCAATACTGCTCAACACCGGCCCCATTACCAGCCATTTTCGCCCCAATGCGGTCAAAAACCTCAAAGAAAACGTAGATACCGAACACTCCGTTTTTGCCGAAAAGTACAAACAAAGCCTTGAAGGCACCCAAAAAAGAGTCCCTTTCAACGAAACCGCCGGATCGGTAGCCATCGTGGTGCACCGCATCATGCTTTCCAAAAAACCAAAGCCCAGATACTATATCACCAAAGCCACTTATCTTTTGGGCTATCTCAAAAGAATGCTCAGCACTTCGCTGCTTGATGGGATATTAAAAAGGATCTAAAACCGATACATTAAAGGCTGAATTTGGCGATAATGGGGTTGTGGTCGGATATCTTTTTAGTGTCTATGACCTTAGAGCAGGTGAGGTTCAGCTCTCTGTAAAATATATAATCGATTGAGTTTAAAAAGACCTTTTTTATGTTTGATTCATCGTCAAACGTCACCATCTGCAACGATAGTTTTTTTGCAAACTCCGAAAGATACTCCACCCTTTGCCTGTTCCATGTATTGAAGTCCCCTGCAACGATCATCGCGCCGCGGTGTTTTTGGATGGTGTCGAAGATATAGTCAAGCTCATATTTGAAATCTTTATTGTGCACGAAATTGACAGCGTGGAGATTGACCACGAGAAGCTGTCTTTCATCGGGGAGGATGTGGTGGGTGATCAGTGACACTTTGTGCGTCGCATACACAAGCTCGCGCTTTTTGCTAAGAAGGCAGATATCTTCATGGCAGGACGACCTAAACGCGCTTAGCACGCCGTAAATATGCTTTCTTGTCTGGATATTTGGAGAAAGTATATAGGAGTAGTCATGAAGTTCCATTTCCAAAGAGAGGTTTTTTTTGACTTCCTGAAAAAGCAGCAGATCAAAGTCATGCTCTTTTATAAGTTTATCTATAAACTCTTTGTAGAGGCTCTTTTGCGTCAGCTTGGCCACATTCCAGCAAAGTACGCTAAACTCACCCCTCAACTTGAACTCTTGGTGTTTTAGGATTTTATCAAAACGCTTTGGTTTAAACATCTCTTTCCTTAAAGTTGCGGCGCGAAGATACGCAGAAGGTTTTCAAACACTTTTCTTGCACCGCTTGCCTTGTTTGTCCCCTCAGAGGAGTTTTCCGTAAGCATGCGACTCCATGCGAGCATCTGTGCGATGATCTTGTCCGAATAGACAAATGCCGCCACCTCATAGTTCAAAAAAAGGCTTCTGTTGTCAAAATTGACGCTTCCCAGCATTGCACTATGCTCATCAAAAATAATTGCTTTTGCATGAAGCATGGCTTTTTCGTAGAGATAGATCTTCGCTCCGGCTTCCTCAAGCTCTCTCATATAAGAGCATCGTACAAGGTTGACGATGGCATGGTCTGCCTCTTTCGGGGTGACAAGAGTGACATTTACCCCTCTGTGGCTTGCGATGATGAGGGCTTCCACAAGCGAGTCGTTCGGTATAAAGTAGGGTGTGATGATAGCGATCTTCTCTTTTGCGCCGTATATGGCACTAAGGAGTGTTTCATAAAGCGTATCTCTTTGCATGTCCGGCCCTGAGGGTACGATTTGCGCATAGATGTCCGCTTTTTTGATCTCCTTAGGAGGATTGAACGCAAGTTTTTTATCCGAGGCATAGCGCCAGTCTGAAGCAAATATCTCAAAAAAGCTCTCGACAGATTCGCCCTCTATCAAAAACATGATATCTTCCCATTCGCTTTTTCTTTTGGGGATGGCAAAGTACTCCCGGGAGATGTTTGAGCCTCCGCTTAGCGCGATGTGGTCATCGAAAATATATATTTTCCTATGGTTTCTCAGGTTGATATAGTTTCTAAACGGCATCTTAAATATCGGCATGAAAAATTCCACTTCCGCACCGGCATCTCTCAATTTTTTAAGCCTATATTGCAGCAGGTAAAGGGATGCCGAACCCAAAGAGTCGATCAGAAGCTTGACTTGCACACCCGCCTTGGCTTTTTTTGTAAGTGCGCCTATAATGCTTTTGCCGATCGTATCATACTTAAGGATATAGATGCTGATATAGATCGAACTTTTGGCATTGCTTATGGCATGCATAAGGGCGGCGTATGCTTCTGACGCATCAAAAAATAGCTCCATGCGGGCATTTAAACCGGCATCATACAGAGGGTAGTTCCCCAAAAAGTTGCCGGCGATATCCGGGGTGTGTTTTGGTTTTTTTGTGCTGTTTGGCAGAACGGACTCTTTTTTGTACCTGTTTTTACGTTTTCGTATGCCTATGATAAGATACAAAGGCAGGGCGACATAGGGCAGAAGCAATATGAACATCAGCCATGCTGCGATGGTGCTCGAAGGGCGCCTTTGATGAAGCAGATGAAGCAGCACGCCCAATACCACCGCGCCGCTGAGCGCTAAGAGGCCGTGGTATAACATTATATCCGAATGCTGCATGAGATACGTTATGGGGTTCATCCTGATATTATATCGTTAAAAAAGTTTTTTGAAAAAGGCTTTTTGAAAAATCTTGCAATCAGGCGATGTCGTTGCAGAGTGTTGCAAAAGACAAAAATGCAAATATGATGGGCGTAATCTTGATATGAAAACGACCCGCACAACTTCCCCTGAGACAATTTTCTGTAAAATAAACGATATTTTAAAGCGCTAAAGCTTCGGATGAGAGATAATAAGGGTTAAGATGATTACAAAAGACAATTTTAGAACAGTTCTTGGCAAACTGGATTTTTCGCAAAATAAAGAAATCTATACTAAAAAATTTGATGACTTTGATTGTGAGCTAAAAGTTGATTTTAAAAATGAACTTTTAATTTATCCGGAAAATAAGGGCTTTACAGTCAAGGAAAGACAAACTTGTAATTTCAAAGCCAATGAAAATTTTGTAGTTTTTGAATGCGTTCATAGGCTTTTAAATCAAGGTTACAATCCAAAACATATAGAACTTGAACCAAAATGGCACGTAGGGCATGGTGCAAGCGGCGGAAGAGCCGATATTTTAGTAAAAGACAATGAAGGCAAATCGCTTCTTATCATCGAATGCAAAACAGCAGGAAATGAATTTACAAAAGCTTGGAATACAACCCAAACAAAACCCACGCAACTTTTTTCTTATGTTCAACAAGCAAAAAGCACCAAATTTATAGCCCTTTATGCAAGCGATTTCATAGATGAAACTGTCCAGTCAAACTACTATCTCATCAATATAACGGACAACGAAGAGTTATTAAAAAACGACCCAACACTAAAAAGCTACAAAAATGCTACCGAAGTGGAAGATATTTATAAAGTTTGGGTGGATACTTATGAAAAAGATTTTGCAACTTTAGGACTTTTTGAAAACAATAAACCCTATGAAATCGGAAAAACAAAATTTAGCGTTGAAGACTTAAAAAATATCAGTTCAAAAGATATTCAAGGCAAATATCACGAATTTGCTACAATTTTACGACAGCACAATGTTAGCGGTCGAGAAAATGCCTTTGATAAACTTGTAAATCTTTTTTTGTGCAAAGTCACAGATGAAAAAGAAAATCCAAATGAGCTCAAATTTTACTGGAAAGGGAAAGCTTACGACAACCCTTTTGATTTTCAAGACAGGCTCCAACAACTCTACAAAAACGGTATGGAAAAGTTTTTGGGTGAAACCATCACTTACATAGACAACAACCAAATCGATGAAGCTTTTAATGTGTTTAAAAACAAACCAAACTCTACAAAAGAGCAAATCAAAAACTACTTTAGAGAACTCAAATTTTTTACAAACAACGATTTTGCTTTCATAGATGTTCATAATGAAAAACTCTTTTATCAAAACTTTGAAGTGCTTTTAAAAATCGCAAGAATGATTCAAGATATTAGCCTCACTTCAAGCGATGAGAATCAATTTTTAGGAGATATGTTTGAAGGATTTCTTGACCAAGGTGTAAAACAATCAGAGGGGCAATTTTTTACCCCGATGCCGATAGTAAAATTTATCATAAACTCTTTGCCAAACAAAGAAAATCCAAGCGTGATAGATTATGCTTGTGGAGCGGGGCATTTTTTAAATGAATATACCACAATAAATAAAACAGCAAAAATCACAGGAATAGAAAAAGAGTACAGACTTAGTAAAGTAGCCAAAGTAAGCTCTTTTATGTATGGAAGTGATATCAATATCATCTATGATGATGCCTTATCTTCAAATGAGAAGATAAAAAACAACGCTTTTGATGTGCTGATAGCAAATCCTCCATACAGCGTAAAAGGTTTTTTAGAAACCCTAAAAGATGAAGATAGGGCCAAATATGAGCTAATCAATACTATAGATGAAAAAAGCTATTCGGCAAATAACTCAATAGAGTGTTTTTTTATCGAAAAAAGCAAACAGCTTCTTAAGCAGGGCGGCGTAGCAGGGATTATCGTACCTAGTTCGATCCTTAACAAAGGAAGCCAAAGCATAGGGACAAACAAAAAAAATGTTTATGTTGCCACCAGAGAGATACTCCTTAAATATTTTGACATCGTAGCCATCGCCGAGTTTGGAAGCGGAACTTTCGGCAAAACGGGGACAAATACCGTCACGCTATTTTTGCGTAGAAAAAACACAAACCTAGATATATCCGAGCATTTGAAAAATATGGTAGATAGTTGGTTTGAGTGTGATTTTGAGACAAACAAAGCATTTAATGACGATGGGCTTCTTGAAAGATATTGTTCTCACATTGAGATAGATTTTGAAATATATAAAACTCTTCTTTGCAGCAATATCGATGATAAACTTTTTGCCCATGAGACTTTCAAAGAGTATAAACAAAGCTATGGGAAACTAAGCACCGCTCTAAAGAAAAAATATACTATGACGCACTATATAAGAGAAATTGAAAAAGATAAATTTTACTATTTTTGCCTTGCTCATAAAAACTCTTGTGATGTAGTTATCGTAAAGTCCCCGAGCGAAAGTAAAGAGAGTAAAAAGTTTTTGGGTTACGAATGGAGCAGCGCCAAAGGAAATGAGGGGATACATTATCTCACCTCTAGTCATTCCGTACTTGATACGGAATCTATTACTAATGATTTTGATGAAGAGGATAAGCGCATACTAGAAAACCTACAAGGGCTAAAAAGTATCAATACACCGCTTTATAATCCGCAAAATAGCGAAGACAAAAACAAGATAAACAAAATCATCAAAGATAACTTTTCCCGTCATTCCGCAGACCTTTCCCGTCATTCCGTACTTGATACGGAATCCAAGATGCTGAATCAAGTTCAGCATGACGAAATCCCTGAAGCACTGAAACCGTTTGTCAGCCGCGCAAGGCTTATTGATATGCTTGATTTTAGTCGAGTTGAGTTTAATAAGGCAATAGGATTAAACCCAAACAAAAAAATTGAAATTATTGGAAAACCTGAATGGCAAAGAAAATTGGGTGATGTTGTTGAAGTTTTGATAGGCGGAACACCATCAAGAGCCAATAGTGAATATTTTGAAGGGCAAAATTTATGGGTTTCTATTTCTGAAATGAATGGGCAAATTATTAACGATACAAAAGAAAAAATTTCTAATGAGGGAATAAAAAAATCAAATGTAAAACTTATACCAAAAGGAACAACATTATTAAGCTTTAAACTTTCTATTGGCAAAACGGCTATTGCAGGACAAGATTTATATACAAATGAGGCAATAGCTGGACTTATTCCTAAAACAAAGGATTTAAGAGATGATTATTTATTTCACTTATTTAATGGAAAAATAATTGATTTAGAAAAAGATAGCTTTAACACTTTTGGTAAAAGTTTAAATAGCGCATTTTTGAAAAATGAAGTTAAAATCCCACTGCCACCCCTTGAAATTCAAGAACAAATCGTAAAAGAGTGCCAAAAAGTAGATGATGAAGTTTTAGAGGCAAATAAGACGATAGAGCAAACCAAAAGAGATATTGAAAATGAGATAAATTTGGTTAGTGGTGAGATGGTGAAAATAACTTCAGTCATTCAGATTATTGGTGGTGGAACGCCAAAAACCAATATATCAGAATATTGGAATGGAAGTATTGGTTGGCTAAGTGTGGCAGATTTTAACTCTGATGATAGATTTGTATATGCTTCTGAAAAAACAATTACAGAAGCAGGACTTAGAAATAGTAGTACAAAAATTTTAGAAATAGGTGATGTAATTATTTCAGCTAGAGGAACAGTTGGGGCATTGGCAGAAATTGCAAAACCTATGGCATTTAATCAGTCATGTTACGGTTTGAGACCAAATGAACAATTGTTGAGTGGGTTTTTGTACTATATTTTAAAGAGAGAGATTAATCAGTTAAAAGCACAAGCTTATGGAATGACATTTGACACTATAACAACAAAAACATTTGAATTAATGAAAATCCCACTCCCATCCCTCGAAACCCAAAAACAAATTGTTTCAAAAATAGAAGTTTTAGAAAGTAAAATAAACGAAGCTAAAAAAGTTATTGACGGTGCAAAAGAGCAAAAAGAGGCGATTTTGAAAAGACATCTCTTCTAAAGCTGATCTATATTTTAGCATTGCAATTGATAATTTTAAAGTAAGGAAAATAGATGTATAAGCCGCCCTACAAGATAACAAGCAAAATGATCAATCTCATCTCCAAAATCACTGAAGAGATGACAAAGATAGAGATAGAAGAAGCAAACATCATCACCCCAAAGCTTAGAAAAATTAGCCGTATCAAAACTTTGGCCGGAACACTTGAAATAGAGGGTAATTTTTTGGGGGAAGAGAAAATCACCGCTATTTTGGAAGGTAAAAAAGTCTTGGGCACACTTCAAGAGATCACCGAAGCAGAGGGAGCGATAAAAGCCTACAAAGAATTTGAAAACTATGATTATAAAAACCTTCAAGACCTTTTAAAAGCCCACAAAATACTCATGAAAGGCATTTTAAAAACGGCAGGAAATTTTAGGACGGTCAATGTAGGAGTAGGAGGCAAAAGCGGCGTAACCCATGTAGCTCCGCCCAGCGATAGAGTACCAATGCTTATGAGCGAATTATTTGAGTGGTTAAAAAATACCGATGAACATCCGCTGGTAACAAGCAGCGTGTTTCATTATGAGTTTGAATTTATCCATCCGTTTAGCGACGGGAACGGCCGCATCGGGCGACTTTGGCAAAGTGTGATTTTATATAGCTGGAAAAAAGCTTTTGTAGCAATTCCGACAGAAAGCATTATCAGAGATTATCAAGAGAAGTATTATGAGGTACTGGAGCTTTCAGGAAATGTGGGAGAAAGTACGCCGTTTGTGGAGTTTATGCTGGAAGTCATCTTAAAAAGCATTGAGAGTTCGGTGAAAAGTTCGGTGAAAAGTTCGGTAAATACGGAAGATAAAATAATGGAACTGATAAAACAAAATCCGAAAATCACCATCGCCAAAATAGCCGAGGCATTGAGTATCTCAACAAGAGCAGTAGAAAAACAGCTTGCTAAACTCAAAGATGAAAACAAACTTCAAAGGATCGGAAGCGCCAGAAAAGGCGCGTGGAGAGTCATAGACGCTAGATAGCTACACAGCATCGCCGCTTTGCATCTTCGCGCCGCAATGACGGCAAAATTCGCCCTTGCGCAAGGTCGGATGACGGCACGCCTCACAAAGTGTTGTATGGTGAAAACCGCACACGTAACAATACTCGCCGTCGATCACGCATCCGCATTCGGAGCATTTTCCCATTTTAAGATTGAGCAGCTCTTGCTTGCGTTTTTTAACTCCGGTGGTATCGTTTTTTTGGATGCGATAGATAATGACCCCAAACAGAACGATAAAGAAAAGTATCGCCAAGACGTTTAAGACGATGACCATATTGTGCTGCATAAAAAAAGCGATGATCTTTTGAAAAAAGAGCTCCGGGATGATGTCATAGATGAGCAGCACGAGATAATAAAGCCCGTACACCGCCGCCACATTGGCCACATGCAGCGTCAAATGAGAAAGGATGTAGTATTCGCGGCGCACCATAAATCTATATGACGCATAAAAAAGCAGCCACACGGGGATCAAAAAGGCAAAAGCCTGTATCGTTCTTTTGAAAGAAAAATAGCGTACTTTATGTTTATACGCTTCTTTCAGCTCTTCCTTGTGCGCCTTGTAATACTCTACGAAGGCTTTGTAGGCAGGATATCGGTTCAAATCGCTGAGTTTCAAAACAGATGCTTCGTACTCCTCGGCGCTGCGCTGGAGCTTTTCGAGTTCCTCTTTGATCTTGGCAGCATCGGTAGAAAAAATTGATTTTTTCTTTTCTTGCTTTGCCACTTTTTCCAAGAGCAGGCTGCCGTACGAATCCTTGAGGGATTGTATTTTGTATTTTGTTTCTTGAAGTTTTTTTTGAACTTCGCTTAATGTTTTTTGATCGGCAGTGAACGCGGTATCGTTTGCTACGGCACGGTAAAGCACGCCAAGCTTTTTACATACTGCATCTTCGCCGAAAGGATCCTCTCCGTCATACCCTTGCATATAGATTTCTTGCCGATAGGCAAATCTTGAAAAATCCCTGACGCTAAAATCCTCTTTTTTGTTCATAAGCGCTTTGCAAGCGGTTCCGTAAGCTTTGGCAGGGGATTTTTCCTGTTCAAGCTGCCACTCCAGCCCCCATCCTATGACGAAAAATACGGTCAAGACAAATACCGCCAAGAGCATTTTTGAAGTCCCGGAGAGCTCTTTTTTGTTGATCTCGAAAAGAGATTTTTTATATTCTAAAAGATAGCGTTTGATTCTTTGCAGCATGCAAGGCCTTTTCTTGATGATCTGACACTGTATTTTAACACAATTCAAAATATTTTAAGATGATGCGATCGCATCATCATTGAACACTCAATCATTTTTGCTATAATTGCCGCATTATTTTATCTTTTAAAGAGGAAGCATGGACAAGATCAAAATCGGTGTAGTAACGACAAGCGACAGGGCGAGCCAGGGCATCTATGAAGATGCATCCGGTGTAGCGATCATGGAAACGATGAAAGCCTATCTTTTAAACGAGTGCGAATACCTTTACCGATGTATCCCTGATGAGCAAAACCTTATCGAAACTACGCTGATCGAACTTTCCCGAGATGAAAAATGCGACCTTATCGTTACCACCGGCGGAACGGGGCCTGCAAAACGCGATGTGACCACCGAAGCAACCGAAAATGTCTGCCAAAAACTGCTGCCGGGTTTTGGGGAGCAGATGAGGGCAGTCAGTCTGCAGTATGTTCCCACGGCCATTCTCTCCCGGCAGACAGCCGGGATATGCAACAACTCGCTCATTATCAATCTTCCCGGAAAACCAAAATCCATCAGAGAGTGCCTTGATGCGGTTTTCCCTGCCGTGCCTTACTGTATCGATCTGATCGGCGGAAGATACATGCAGGCCAACGAAGAGGTGATCAAAGTGTTCAGGCCAAAATCAAATTAAAATCGAAAGCACAAAACACCATGGATATCAAATTTATCGAAACCAAAATAAGCGAGATTGTTGCAGAACTCGAAAAAGAGGTGATGCAAATCCTTGCCGATGAAAAACTTGACAAGAAACAAACCAACCTTCGCATGAAACCGCTTGTCTCCGCCAAAAAAATACTCAACAATGCGCTTGAGAGCATCACAATGGTGGAAAAATTATCGCAAGAGGAGATAGAAAAACAATGAGGCTTTTACTCTCTTTTCTTTTTTGTACATGGCTGGCAATCGCTCAGACCCCGCAGCAAAAACAAGCCGATGCGATGATGGGGTACATGCTCATCGCCGGCTTTGCCGTTACGCTGATTCTCTTTTTTTGGGGTGCCTACAAAGCAGCCAAAACGCAACAAATTGTCTATACATTGGCAATGCTGCCTTTTGTATTGGGCATCATCGGGATGTTTTTTCTCTAAATGGCCGGTGGCTAGTCGCGGGTACTTGTCATGCCTGCACCGAGCCAATCCTGCATGCCCCCGCGATACCATTTGATGGATTCATGAGGGTAACCGATCTCTAAAAGTGTATGGATCATCCATGAGGATTGGGCACACCAAGGGCCGTTGCAAAAAACAGCTATCGTTTTGGCATGCGCAAAATCATAGTCATCCTCTTTGAGTATCTTCACGCCAAGTATGCGCAGCATCTCTTCAAACTCTTCTTTAAAAATATCATTGTCCTTAAAATACGGATAAGGCATATTGACCGCACCCGGTATAGTTCTGTAGTTGTACCATTCGTCGTTTCTGGCATCCACCAAAAGCATTTTTTCATTTTGCTGCATCTCCTTTATGAATGCAAGCACCTCCAGCTCTCCGTAAGTCTCGATATCCTCATCAAGCCTAATGGGTGTAAGTTTGCCGGTAGTATGCACATAGGTGGATTTGCAAGCTTGCGGAACGTTAGGATTTGCATAATTTCCCGTCCATACCATTTCATTGGTGATAGGTACTTTCAGGCACTCTTTTGGGATATTCCTTTTTACGACAACGGTTTTGGCCGGGGTGGCGGCATTTGGTATTTTTACGGATATGCCATCATACTCAAAACCGACCCTGGCTTGCAAAGACACAAAAGCAGCCACGCTTAAAAGCAGCAATTTTTTTATCTTCATCCTGTATCCTTTCTGCTTATATAAGATAATCATATCATAATTTATAAAAAATGGTATTTTAAATTTCATACCGTCCAATATCAAGATATAAGCAGGCTTATTTTATGCCAGTTTAAAAATCTTATGGTATTTTAATTGGGACATATATATACGAAAAAAAGGAGCCAAATGCAACGTATTGTTATCAAAGTAGGGAGCGCCGTATTGACGCAGGATAACCAAATCGCAAAAGAAAGAATGCTCAATCTTGTTTCCCTGATTGCAAAAATAAAAACAAAATACGACGTAATCCTTGTAACCTCCGGAGCGGTAGCAGCGGGATACGCTACGCTTAAACTGGACAAGAAAAAACAAATAGGCAAAAAAGCATTGGCAGCAGCCGGGCAGCCCATCCTGATGGCTTCATACAAAAAGAAATTTGAAATATTTGATATCGATATCGCCCAAATACTTTTAACTGAAGAAGACTTTGATTCAAGGCGCAGAACAAAAATGTTTCAAGAGATTATTGACGCATTGTTAGCGAATGGCATTTTGCCGATCGTTAACGAAAACGATATCTCTTCAACGCCGGAGCAGCTTTTTGGCGACAACGATCAGCTCTCAGCCAATGTAGCCCACGCCGTTGATGCGAATTTGCTGGTGATACTAAGCGATATCGACGGATATTATGACAAAAATCCCAAGGAGCACAGCGACGCAAAGATCTATCCGTTGATTCAAAAACTCCCCGAAAGTGCATTGGTAGATGAAGCAACCCCCAATAATGAGTTTGCTACAGGCGGCATTGTGACCAAACTTAAAGCCGCCCATTATATGATGAAGCGCGGCAGGCAAATGTTTCTGTGCAGCGGCTTTGACCTTTCGGCGGCAGAATCCTATCTTTTACATCAAAAACAAACATTGGGAACGCTCTTTAGCACAAGCAAGGAGAAACAATCATAGATTCAAGAGATTATGTGGCCAATCTCCCGGCCAAAGCGCCGCTTGAAAAAGACCACTGGAGGTTGTAGCCTCCGCACGGGCCGTCAAGATTTACTAATTCGCCGCAAAAATAAAGCCCTTTGATCTTTTTGCTTTCAAGCGTATGCGGATTGATCTCCCCCAGGCTGACTCCGCCCCTTGTGATCATGGCCTTGCCAAAGCCTTCATGGCCGATAATGGTCAGGGGCGTCCAAGCCAAAAGTTTTAACAGTTTATCTCTGGCGATACCGGCCTGTCTTCCAAAAGAAAGAAAAGGATCGGCATCTGCCATGTTGCAAAGCTCTATGGCAACAGATTTTGGAAGCAGGGTCTGAATCAATTGCAAAGTGGTGTATTGAGGGTCATCGGCCACCCGGGTTTTAAAATGCTGCAGCAATTGCTCTTCATTCATCCCTTTTGTCAGATTCATCAACAAAGGAACTTCGCCAAATTTGCTTAAAAGCGGCACAATCTCCCTGGAAAAATCCAACACTACCGGACCGCGTATCCCATCTTTGGTAAAAATAAGGTCGCCCTTGGCTCGACAATGATGATATTTTTTCATATTGACAAACATTTCTACTTTGGCTATCGTATCGGCCCTGCAGGCATCTACCCATTTTTCTTTTGTTTGAAGCGGCATCATTGCCGGATAAAGCTCCGTTATCTTATGCCCGACAGATTGCGCCAAGACATACCCGTCTCCTTCTGCGCCCAACATCGGATACCCTTTTCCGCCGGTAGCCAATACAACCTGTTTGGCGTAAAATAAACCCGTTTGCGTGCGTACCCCCGTTATCGTGCCGCTTTCATGCTTTAGGGCAATTACTTTTTGCGAGCAAAGCACTTCAATGCCCAAACGCGCCATTTCGCGCCCAAGAGCATCAACAACCGTGGAAGAATCATGTGTGACGGGAAAAACCCTATAGCCGTCCGGAGCGTGGGTTTGAACGCCTATCTTTTCAAAAAAAGTTCTTAATGCGGTATGGTCAAAAGCCTCTAAAGCAGGGGACATAAATCGCCCCTCACGTCCGAAGCATTCCATAAATGTTTCTTTGTCTAAAGTATTTGTCAGATTGCAGCGGCCTCCGCCCGTGGCTTTCAGTTTTGAACCGATTTTTGAAAGTTTTTCCAAAACCAAAACTTTTTTGCCGCTTTGAGCCGCAGTAACGGCAGCCATCATCCCTGACGGGCCCGATCCCGCTACGATAAGATCATACTCTGTCATTTTTCTTAAATTCCTTGAAGATGTTTCATCGGCATCATAGCCAAAATTCGCCAAGAGAAAAAACTTCATATACGATTCATATAGATTGGATATAATTAACATGTTTCGGCTTTGATACTTTTTAACAAATTTAACTTAATTTTAAGGAGAACAGAATGAAAAAATTAGCGATTTTGGCCACATTGGCCTACACGGCATGGGCTGCTGACTTTTCCCAAATGAGTATAGAACAGCTTATGGGTATGCGCGGAAACGTTCCTGCAGAAGAAAGAGCAGCTTTTCAACAAGAGATGCAAAAACGGATGCAAACGATGTCTCCTCAAGAAAGACAAGCTTATATGCAGTCAAACAACGGCATGATGCGCGGAGGCCGAGGCATGGCGCAAAACCGAGGAATGAATCAGCCTCAGTTTATCGAATTTGATCTCAACAATGACGGAAAGATTACGCCAAAAGAGTTTGAGGAAGGGCGCACTAAGCGAATGACCAAACTTGCGCAAGAGGGCAAAATGCTCAGAAATGCAGGCAATGCTCCGGCATTTGAGGAGATCGATACCGATAAAGACGGCACCATTACGCCCAATGAGCTTGAAGCACACCAAATGCAGCAAATGCAAAACCCGAACAAAGGCAACGGCATGATGCGCGGGGGCCGAGGCATGGCGCAAAACCGAGGAATGAATCAACCAGAGTTTGCAGAGTATGATCTCAACAATGACGGGAAAATTACGCCAAAAGAGTTTGAAGAAGGGCGCACTAAGCGAATGACCAAACTTGCGCAAGAGGGCAAAATGCTCAGAAATGCAGGCAATGCTCCGGCATTTGAAGATATCGATACCGATAAAGACGGCACCATTACGCCCAATGAGCTTGAAGCACACCAAATGCAGCAAATGCAAAACCCGAACAAAGGCAACGGCATGATGCGCGGGGGCAAAAATTAGCTTTTGCAGGTCTGCCGTTTTTTTGCTTTTCTCTGCTTTTTGCAGAGAAAAGCTTTTTTGTTATAAAAATATAAAAATTCACATTCACTTCACAATTAAAATATATAATCCTTTTACCTTCCTAGCATAACAAAGACATTCAATATTTATAATATTTTAGTCCTCCTCCTCCCTCCCTCCCAATGCTAGGAAGGAAAAATAAAAAAGTGGTGATAACTGAAGTTTATAAACATTAGCATTGATTTATCATCATTTTAGTGTTCACCCAAATCTAACCCCCTCTTAAGTTAAAAAAAATATAATTGGCCTATCATAAAAGCAACAAAAGGAAATCAAATGAAATTTAAAACAGTATTGGTCCCGGTGTTTCTTTCGGCTTCTTTATTTGCAGCAGACCAAAATGCAACAACCGATAAAACCATAAAGCAAGAAGGGATAGAATACATTAAAATGTTAGGCGGTGCACTCAAATCTGAATTGCAAACGCATATGAAAGCTGATCCCTCAGGTATGAGCGCTCTTGGTTTTTGTACTGCAAAAGCAGATGAAATTACGCAAAATATCAACAAAAAACTTCCAAAGTATGCATCAGTAAGACGCACTTCGCTTAAAAACAGAAATGAAAAAAATGCAGCCGATGCAATTGACACTCAGATCATGCAAGCGTACGAAAAAGAGATTGCAGATAAAACTTTTATACCTGAAAACGATATAAAAATCGTTCAAGACAACGATACAACAAGAATTTATAAACCGCTTATTACCGAAACGGCTTGTTTAAAATGTCACGGAAAAGATCTAAGTGACGAAATTAAAAAATCTCTTGCCGTTAACTATCCGAAAGATCAAGCTGTTGATTTTACAGAAGGATCACTAAGAGGCGTGATTGTAACGGAGATCAAAAAACACTAAGCTTTCTGCCAAAAATTCTCAATGGGGGTGCAACATAAGAAAAGGATAAAAGTTTTTATCCTTTTCTTGCCGTCATAACAAAAACCGTAAAATCAGAATGCGGTTTTTTGATGGTGCTTGCAGTTTCAAACGTTATCTCCTTAAAGCCTGCATTTTGTGCTATTGTCTCAAGCAGCTGTCTATCAAACCCATAATGATGTACGCCTGTATTGTCAGTATGAAAACTGCCGTCTTCCTTATCTAGGTCAGCAATCACAATAAAACCTCTATCATTCAGTATTTTATAAAAATCTGAAAATAGGGCATAAATGTCTTCAACATGATGCATGGTCATTGAGGAGACAATGCCGTCAAATTTTTTCTCAAACGCTATTGCAGATAAGTCTCCTTTTATTATTTCGGTATCGCAGGCAAATTCTGTTTGTTTTTCTTTAAATTTTTCCAACATGGAGGGAGAATTGTCCACAGCAACAATTTTGCCAACATAAGGTGCAACAAAATAACTCAAAAGGCCGGTGCCTGCTCCAAAATCGATTATTTCCATCTTTTTTGATAAACTAATATTTTTTACTATAAAATCGGCAATACTCTTTGCATTCTTAATGCGTCTGTCTTCCATATCCCATGATTTTGATTTGTGCTCAAATAAATCAATCTTGTCTTGCATAAAAATTATCCTTTATATTATCTAATATTTATATGTTTAAAACAATGTTGTCTGCTTCTCTATCTTTATCATATCCCAGAAATAATCCACATGCTTTTCAAACAAAGAAACAACCGAAGAGGTTGATTTTTTATCTAATTTTAGCAAAGAAACCTGCATTTGATAGAAAAAAAGCGGAGAAAAAAACTCGTTTGCCAGCAAAAGGGGATCTGAGGATTTGATCATGTCATTTTGCATCATCATAAAAAAGAGTCCGGAAAGCTTTTTGACGTTTTCTTGATAGAAATATTCATTGTATATTTCCCGGATACGCTCATTGCGATAGATCTCTTGCATCAGCAGTTTAAATAATGCTTCATTTTGCGCATCAAAGCTCAGCAGTTTAAAAATAGTAGCTATAGACATCAAAACCGATTTTCCCTGCTTATAGAGCTCTTGAGAATCTTTGTCCTCAAAGATAGTTACGATGGCCGAAGAGGTAAGGTCACTGATAAGTGTTTCCAGAATTTCATCTTTGGATTTGAAGTGATTATAAAGTGCACTTTGCTTTATACCCATTGCACCGGCTATATCCCTGACTGTTGTGGAAGCATAGCCTTTGGTTGAAAAAAGTTTTAGCGAAGTTTTGAGTATTTTTTCTTTGGTTTTGCTGCCTTTAGAGGGGGAGGAAATAACGTCATTTGTATGCATTTTAGGCTCCTAAATAGATAAGAAATTATAGTGAACGTTTGTTCATTTGTCAAGTCTGAAATTTTTCCATTCATGAACAATTGTTCATTAAGATAATTTTGCTTTGTTTTTGAAAAGAACAATTGTTCATATTTATTTTTCTGATTTTTTATTTTTATGAACGTTTGTTCTTTTACCGATTTTACCGGGGTTTTCAGCCGCTTTCCGGAGAATTAGCGGCTTAATTTTAAAAAATGACAGGAAAGATTGCGTTTGGATAAAGTATGGGGGCTTCAAGCGGATCATGCATAAATAAATGAATATATTATAAAATATAATTTTGGAAGCTTGTTGGTTTTTGGCAAAAATATCATTGGAACACGAATGCCGAAATTTATGTGGTTGTTTTAAATGTGGGGGTTCAGTTAAAAAGAGAATAAGCCTTGTTTTACGGAAAAGCCATAATAATGGGAGTTTGCGGGGGTTTTTTGTTCACGTTTTGATGTAAAACGTGTTTATGTTTTATTGAACAAAGTTAAACTAGTTTAAAAATGTGGTTAACGTTCGGTGTTTTGGGGGTTTGTGTGGATGGAGGCATGTAAAACGCGGCTTGTTTTGACGGAAAAACGATAAAACCCTATCAAATGCCGATACAGCCGAGTGTTGACGGCGATCAGCAAGTAAAACGCAGTAAAACAGGCGCAACAGCAGGCGCAATAAAAATTTACACTAAAAACGGGAACGCATCTCTAGATGATGATGCGCAGGACTTTGCCTATGATGGCGAAATGGGTCTGATCTGTTGGGTATACGATCCAGTTTTGATAGTCGGGGTTGACGCTTTTGATGTGGACGGCGCCGCTTGGGTCCTGCTGTAGGAGCTTGACCATCAGCTCGTTGCCATAGTTTATAATATAAAGCCCGTCGGTGGTAAAAAGAGAAGCTTCATCAAAGATGCAATAGGAATCCGGATAGAGCATGGGCACCATGGAGTAGCCGTCTACCTTGATGATGCGCACGGTGGAGGCTGGCGGGGTTTTGAAGAGGCTGCGGCTGATAGCCATCGTCTCCACCACTTCGTAGCGCACGCCGCCGATGTCGCCCCCGCGCCCCGCCTGCACGGTGTGCGAGACCAGCGGCATGGAGAGGACGTCGCCCTGCAATGCCACCGCTGTTTCCACGGCTTCCGGTTTCATGCTTCCCTTGCCGGTGAGCAGCCACCAGCTATCTATAGAGAAAATATCGCTAATCTTTACAATCAAATCAACAGATGGTTTTGTCTTCTCTGTCTCAATATCCTTAATTTGATGCCATTTTAACCCCATTTTCTCTGCAAAGTCTTTCTGAGAGAGGCTAAAAACCCCGCGTATTTCCTTGATTCTTTCGCTTATAGTATTCATTTTCTCACCTTATTAGATATATTTTCGCTATTTTTGTAAAAAAAGCTTGACAAGTAGCGAAATATTCTCTATAATTCTCTTATCGCTTCATAAGATTATATCACATGAAGCGGAAATTCACACTAAAAGTGGGAATTTCGTGATATTTGACATTTTTCATCCGTGCGTCCGCGGATGACACCTTCGGGTGCGTAAGGCTTAATAACTCATATCTATGGAGAGCGATAGATGTGATCTACAACATCATGGTGTGATGCACATACATATTTATGTATTTCTCATCCATCAGTATGTACGATGAATCTACACAGGAGCCCATGGGCCCAAATACTCATGATACTCCTCCTTGTAATCTTAAATCCATATCCTTTATTTTTTGGTTTCGTGGGCTTCTGTGTGGATTTGCCGTTTTACGCGTTTTACTTGTTTTGCTCCTCTGTGATGCCCGTAAATACGGCATTTGGAGTAAAACAAAAAAGTGCGTATTTTGTTTTACTGTCATCACTTTCCATAGTGACGGCTCCTTGTGTTTGTTTTTCCTCCCCCTTATCAACCACTAAGGAGCCTTCAGTGTGGATACCACACCAAACAGGAGGCAGTTGTGAAACTAAAAAATATGACGCTCAAAGCGCGGTTTGACGCGAAGGGGTTTTCGGTGGTGAAATATGCCAGGGCGTACGGGCTGTGCCAGCCGACGCTGAGCCTCATCCTCAGCGGCGACGCGCAGACTACGGGCAAGAAAAAAACCGCCAAGGGCAACACCAGAAAGGCGTATATGAGACTAAAAGAAGACGGCGTGTGGGTCGGCCCGCTGCCGTGGGAGGTCGGCAATGAATAGCAGCGAACTGGGGACGATATTAAATGTATCGCCAAGAACGATACAAGACAGGACGCTCAAAGCCGTCGAAGCCGGCACGGGCCACATCAAGATCGGAGAGAGGCACTTCAGGTTCGAGACGGTGCGGGGGCATTACCACTATGAAGAAGTGTTTGCCGAGGTGATCGACACAAGCGACAGCGACCTTGCGGCGGCATGGCGGCTGGCAAGCGACGCGAAGCAGGAGGAGGCGCTGCTCAAGGAAAAGCTGGTGCGGGACTACCGCAACCGCCCCGAAAAAGAGGGGTGGAAAAAGTTTCTTGCCAGGGCGGCGTACAAATACCGCAAGATCTCGCCCACCAAGTCCAAGCTGTTTAGGTGGCTGGAGACGGTGAAGCGGTGTGAGGAAGAGGGTGTGACGGCGCTGGATAGGCTGCTGGACACGCGAGGCAAAAGCAGCAACAACCGAAGCTACAGCGATGAGCAGTACGCGTTTTTGGAGCGGCTTTTTTTGGAAAATCCTTCCATCCGGAAGACGAAACTGCATACGTATATGCAAGAGGCGTTCGGGGGCGATACGCCAAGCTATGCG
Source organism: Sulfurovum sp. UBA4779 (assembly GCA_002403155.1). Taxonomy (GTDB): domain Bacteria; phylum Campylobacterota; class Campylobacteria; order Campylobacterales; family Sulfurovaceae; genus Sulfurovum. The sequence goes on along the minus strand of DHHF01000008.1, from coordinate 376,542 downwards.
ACGATCAGCAGGATGATCGCCCGGTATAAAGCTGAGAACGTCCTCATCGCGACGTTCGCGGACAATCCTGCGCAAGCGAACAACAAACTGCGCCCAGCACCCGGGAACGCATCGGAAGCGGCGGCGTACAACAATGCGCTGTGGGAGATGGACGGCACACCGGTGGACGTGATGTGCGAGGACGGGATACGCTACCAGCTCTCCGCGGCAATCGACGTGTACAGCCGCCGCGCGGTGGTGGTGGTAACCCCTACGGCAAACGCTTCCGCGCTCGGCAAGGTGTTCAAAAAAGGGATCACAAAGCTTGGTGTGCCTGAGGCGGTGAAGCTGGACAACGGGAAGGAGTACAAGAGCCGGGCGTTTGAGTATACGTGTTCGAGGCTGAAGATAGAGCAGCAGTTTACGATGCCCTACAGCGGCTGGCAGAAGCCGCACATCGAACGGTTTTTCGGGACGCTCACAAGGGACCTGTTCGAAGAGCTTCCCGGATATATAGGACATAACGTAGGTGAACGTGAAAAAATACAGAACCGGGAAACCTACGAAGAGAAACTCAAAGCCAAAGAACGGGCCATGGCGATGCTGCGGCACGGGCACTCGGCGGCTAAGAAACTTGCCGCGGCGCAGAAAGCGATGGATGCGTACATCCCTACGACTCTGAGCCGAGAGCAGCTTGAGGGGTATATCGACAAATGGATAAACCGCTACGACAACCGCCAGCACCGCGGCATCAAAGAAACCCCGCTTGCGCGGTGGAACGAGTGCGCGATACCGGTGCGACGCATCAGCGACGAGCGGGTGCTGGACGTGCTGACGGGGCTGAGCGAGAAGAAAAAGGTCTCGAAAAAAGGGATCGTGTGGAAAAAGCTCTCCTACTGGCACGATGCGCTCTCTTTGCGCGTCGGTGAGAGCGTGTGGGCTTTGAGCGATGATGACCTTGGGTACCTGTACGTGTACGACCTTGAGATGAAGTTCATCTGCAAAGCGGAGAATGCGGAGCTTGTCGGGAAGAGCCGCGCGGAGTATATGGCATCGCGCTTCTTTGACGCGAAAGCCAAACGGCTGATCGCGCAGCTTGTTGAGATAAGGCGAGAAAAACCGGAAAGATACCTCTCCCTTATCGATGAGGCCGGGATACGCCAATCCGACATCATAGAGGCGGCGCTAGAGTTCAAGAGCGAAGCGGTATCTGGGGTGCGGGCATCTTTGGCGGAAGAGAGCGGCTATGGTGACGCAGAGCAGGAAGTGCTGCAAGATAATACAAAAGAGACGGTGCTGATCAACGGCCGTCCGATATTTGGATCGGTATCGGAGCGTTTCGCTTTTGATCTGGAAAACGGCACGGTGGATGAGAACACCAAACGGCTTGCGGACAAAAACCCCGGGTTATGGCAGCTGGCGCTTGAAGAGTGGGAAAAAAATAAAGCGGGATAAAGGTTTGACAGGGGGATGTCTTCATCTCCCGATCAAGTCTTAGGCAGAGACTTAAAACAATACAAAGGATACACATTGAGCAAACGAGAATTTGTGAAGACGGAGAATTATACAAAAATGTACGAACTGCTGTCAACGTTGATCGACATGGAAGGCAACCCGGAGCGTATCGGGCTGGGATACGGAAACCCGGGGCTGGGTAAGACCACCGCTCTAGAGAGGCTGGCAAAAGAGTTTGACGCGCTGTTTGTGACGATAATGGAGTCTTCGACGCCCTCCACGATCATCAAAGACATCGCCGAAGCCTGCGGGGTCAGCAAAGACGGCAAACAGCAAGATGTGGTCAAACGCATTATCGCGACGCTGATCTATGAGCCGCGCCCGCTGATCGTGGACGAGATAGACCGCGCCATCAGGGCTGATCGGATCGGGATACTTGAGAATATCCGTGACATACACGACCTTGCGCACATCCCGGTGCTGTTTGTGGGGATGGACCAGGTAGAGGCGAAGCTTCAGCGCTACAAGTATCTCTATGACCGCATCGTGGTGAAAAAGAGCTTCGGCGCGACGCGCGGGGATGACCTGGATAAGTTCATCGACTTGTGCGGGATCGAGGATAAAGACGGGTTTCGACCCATCAAAATCAAGCAAGACCTCAGGTCGTACATTGTCGGCAAATACAGAAGCGTGCGGGCGGTGAAAAACATCCTGAAACTCACCGAGCTATGGTGTGACGCCAACGACGTGCATGAGATCGACCTTGCGCTGTACAGACAAGCAAAGATAGAGGCAAAACGGCATGACAAAGTTTAAAACAAGAAGAAAAAGCGAACGACAATTTGCTTGGGAGTACCTGCGGCGCAATCGGCTATGCAGCATCGAAGAGCTGTTGGTTTTAAGCGCTATGAATGAAGAGAGCCTGCGGGGGTTTTTCGGACAGCTTGAGCGCGCCGGATACGTCAAGCAACGCCATGAGATGCGAAGCAAGAGATCACCAAGAGTGTTTGCATCAAGGGTCTATACGCTGGTGAAAAACACGGGCATCCTTTGCCCGGTATGGGTAGAAAAACAAAAGCGGCTATTCGACAGAAACGAAAGGGCCATGCGGGCCAAAGACCCGTATATGGAACTGCCAGTCACGGTCAACGCAGAGGGGCGAATATGCCCCGTCGACCCGCTGAAATATGATATGGGAAGGATACGGCAGATACTAAAAAACCAAACGGAGTTGATCACACGAGAAGAGCTTATGGAGCGAAGCGGCCTGAGCAAAAACGCGTTTGACGCAGCATACAGAGCAATACAAGAGGAGGCGGGCAATGTGGAAGAGGTTCAAAAGACGGCTGTGTAGGAAAGGCAACACTCAGTACCTTTATATCGGGTACTGTGCAGGAAAGCCGTATATCATCATCGATGACGGCCACAAAATATAAAAAGGAAAAAGATGACAAAAGAGCAAAAACCGGATTTTGAAGAGATGATGGCGATGGGTGTGGAGTGCGGCATGTGCGGCGGATGCAGTTTCTATCTGTGGGCGCGCCTTTTGGACGAGTGGCAGCCGCTTGAGGGCATCTGCCGGATCAAGACCAAGGTTGGGCAAGTTCGGGCGGATACGCCAAAGTGCAGCTACTACGTAAAGCGAGGCGACCTTTGAGACGGGAGGAAAAATGGGAAATTTATGGGAGATGATGGGGTGCGAGGAGTGCGGATACAGGGCAAAGACATACAAAGGGTGCTACAAGTTCGGCCTTTCCAAAGAGGAGATCAATGCAGGGGCGCGCATCACGACGCTGAAATGCGGCGAATATACAATGAGTATGCAGCAGTACTGCCCGCATGCGGCAAAAAAAGAAAAAAAGGAGGTAACATGATGATCAAAGGCTGGAAAAACGGGGAGTTTCACCTCATGGACACCGATGACAAAGCGTGTCTTGAGGCGTTCGCCGAAGCAATGGACCGAACAGAGTATGTGCCTGCCGACACCATATCGGCGGAACAAGGCAAATGGCATCTTATAGGAGAGGAGAAAAACAAATGAGCCAAAATAAAGAATGGATCTCACTGATCTCAGCAGCGCAACGGCTGGGATGCACACTAGAAGAGGTGGAACGGCTGATCAAAGGCAAAAAGCTGGAGAGCAAGACGGAATACGGCAGGACGCAGGTAACCAAACAGTCGGTATATGACCTTTCGGGGCTCAAAAACGACGGACGGCAGACGGCAAAAAAGCGAGGGCCTAAGCGCGCGCGCCTGTCTTTTCAAGATGCGGCGGCGGAGCTTGGCACGGATGCGGCGCAGATACAGGCGCTGGCCGATGCGGGGAAGCTTGAATATGCGTACATGGATGATGCAACGGACGGTGTGATGCGAAAAAGCGTTGATATGCTACAGCGCGAAGAACAGCCAAAGGCGGATGTCGCCGACTTCGTGCCGTACGGGCCAAAAGAAGAATCCGACGGCACGGAGGAACAAGCCGCCGGCAAAACAGAAGCGGCGGCGGAAGAAAACGGCAGCATAACAGAGGGGTGCATGTTCCTTTTTTCAATCGCCGCAAGCGACGGCGCATTTTCAAAGGACGACGTCAAGGAGGCGGTGGATATCGCGTACAGGCTAGGGAAACTGGCGGTATACGAGAGCCTGGACAGTTTTGAAAGGAGGTTGATATGAGCGAAGTAAAAATGTGGATAAACAAAAGAGGCGAGCCGGTACACCCTGATCTTGTGCCGCACGAGGAGAAGCTGAAAACAGAGCTGGTCAACAAAATCATCCGGCGCACAGAAAAGGGCGTGGACATCATGACGCACTTCAAAAAATACGTCACCGACGAGATCGGCGACTACATGGGCATGATGCGCGAGAAATACGGCCTTGACCCGATGCGCAACTCTCCCAAAGGCAACCTCTCCATAGAGAGTTATGACGGGCTTGCAAAAATACAGATCACGGTGGCGCAGCATATCGATTTTGACGAAAAGCTCACGCTGGCAAAAGAGAAGATCGACGAGTATCTCAAGGAAATCACGGCTGAGGCCAGCGCAGACATACAGACGCTCATCACCAAAGTGTTTGACGTGGACAAGCAAGGCAATGTGAACGCAAAAATGATCCTAAGTCTGAAGGGGTACGAAATCAGCCACCCCAAATGGAAAGAGGCGATGCAGATCATCGACGAGGCGGTCGAGATCGTCGGGAGCAAGAGCTACATACGCTTTTTGAAACGAAAAAGCGTGGATGAGAAGTGGGAGAATATCTCGCTTGATTTTGCGTCAATATAGGAGGGAAAATATGGCATTTGTTTTTGGAAAAAACTCCATGAGAGAGCTTGTGGGCGTACACCCGTATCTGGCATTTGCAGCGATAGAGGCAATCAAAATATCCAAGCAGGATTTTATGGTGCTGGACGGGCTTCGGACACAAAATGAGCAGGAGAAGCTTGTCGCAAGGGGGGTCAGCAAGACAAACAATTCTTATCACCTTTACGGCTTGGCGGTGGACCTTGTGGCGTATGTGGACGGCAAGCCAAGCTGGAACGAAAGGTACTATCCTGCAATCGCAGAGGCAATGCACACCGTCATCCGCCGCCACGGACTGCCCATCGAGTGGGGATATTACAAATGGGGGTGGGACCTGCCGCACTGGCAGATCACGCGCGACCCCATTACAAAACGGGACATGAGAGAGGTATATGACGTGCGCAGGCTCGGGAAGATCGAGGTAGTGTGACAAAATCAGCCACTTCCGGCGGTGAGTTCATAGAGCCCGTCAATGCGGGCTTTATTGAGTTCATAAAAGACAGGAGAAAAAAAATGGCAATCGCCGATAAAGTGTGCAAAGACCACGATAAAAGCCTCGGCTGCAGCGCGCTAGGCAGCCCGAAGCTAAAAGAACATGAGGCGATACGCAAACTCAGCGCTGCGCTTGGGGAGATGCAGCCGTTTTTTTCCCACGGTTCGCTGACGGGGGACGAACTTGTGCTCTATCTTGCGCATCCTGCCATAGTCAGCGAATTTGGGATGAAAAAAGAAGAGATATTGCAAAAAATGAGGGAGATATACAAAGCAGAAAACCTTAAGCAGTCTATCACGTTCAGGAGGGTAAGGGCCGTGCTGAAATCAAAGCCCGCACCGGCACAGGAAAAAAACGAAATTCCCGCGGACAGAGCAACTGGGGAATTTGAGATCCTCGCCGCGGACGAGGGCATCAAAAGGCGCTTTGAGCACATCAGGGCACTGATCAAGGCAAACAATCAAGGGGGATAGGAAAATGGAGGAGAAAAAAGGTTCAAAGTTTGTTTGGGCTCAGGGCAAGGTACTGACACAGAAAGATTTTGAGATCGACGATAAGGTCGCCTACATCGAAGACTTTATTTTTTCGCGGTCGATCACACTGATCTATTCGCCCCCCAAACAGGGGAAAACGTGGCTTGCCTACGGTATGGCAAAAAAAATAGCCTCGGATGAGGACATCGACGAGATCTACTATCTGGATATGGACAACTCGGTCTCGACATTGAAAGACAGGAAAGTGGATGAGCTGCTGATCGTGCACAAGAAAATCCACTATCTCACGAGGGGGACCATAGGGTGCGATCCGCTTGAACAGCTCGGCGCGATAGCCTCTGCGGCGGTACGGGAGGCATATGCGGGGGTGGCTTTTTTTCTTGACACCACCAAGGACTTTGTCGATACAGACTCAAAAACGCAGGCGACAGAGTTCATGAAACACTGTGTGCGGATACGAGATGCTGGCGGAACGGTCATCATCCTGCACCATGCAACAAAAAATGAGAGAAGGATATCGGGGAGCCAGGCGTTCATCAATACGCCGGACAATGTCTACAGTATGAAGCAAACAGGGGAGCTGAACGGCATCATCAACTATCTGCTTACGGTGACCCATGCAAGAGGGCTCGTCAAGGACTGCAAATGGAGCGTCGACACACAGACGCTTGAGCTTAGGGAGTACGATCCGGTCAGTTCAGGGATGAGCAAAGAGGACAAGCAGGCTGTCGAAGCGGGCATCGCTGCGCTGAAAAATGCGCCCGAGGGGCTGAGTATGTCGAAGATGATACTCGGCATGGGATACGCCGTGCCGTCTGACCGGAACGGGAAAAGGCTGGTGCGCGAGCTGACGGGCAAGTACTGGCGTGTGGACGAGAAAAGCCGCAACAACCACATCTACCATCTTTTGGAGGAAAAAGCATGACACACAAACAAAAAGCCTACAAAAAAGAGCTGGTCAAACAGCTGCACATATCACAACGATACCAGGGGTACTACAAGGAAGAAGAGGAAGCATACCGCGCACTTCTTGAGAGGCACTTTGGGGAGAGAAGCTCAAAAGAGCTAAACATCTCTCAGCTTTTGGCTCTGGTGAAATACTTTAACTATGATATCCCGGACCTGCCGATCATCAAAGACCGATCCAAAGAGGTGACGGCAGCGCAGATCAGCCTGATATTTGGCCTTTGGAGCGCGTATGCTGAGGATGTGAGCGATAAGGCGCTGAGGGCGTTCGTGAAACGCATCACGGGGAAAACATACCTGCATGTAGACAAGCTTTCCAAAGCGGATGCCACCATGGTGATCGTGGCGCTGAAAAACACACTCAAGGAGCGATAGGATGATGTGCCCAAAATGTGCAAACGAAAAAACCTCTGTGCCAAAAACAGAGAAGATCGGCGGCGTTGTAAGGCGGCTGCGCTTTTGCGGGAGGTGCGGGTTTTCGTTTACGACGACGGAGCGGCCGAGTTTTACGCTATTTTCGCAAAAGGAGAAGGAAGAGTATGAAGAATACATTGCTGGCGAGCTTGCTCAAAGCCAAAAAGACGAAAGCTGACGAGATAGAAGAGGCTATCGCCTCCTATCTCAGAGACGTCAAATCGCAAAACAAAAAAGAGACGGAGAAGTTCGTCTCCGACCTGCTGGTCTATGTGACGCAGAATGTGGAAAATATAGACAAAAAGACGCTGCTTCGCATCGTGGAAGCAAAGATACAAAGCCTAGGCTACACGCTGGATACTGCCGCACTGGAGGCGCTGCATGAAAAGGCCGCTGCCGCCGCTGCCGCTGAAGTCGGGGCGGCGTTTGTCTTTGACCAAACAGACGCGCAGGTACTCGAGTCGATGCAGCGGGCTTTGGTGTGGATGAAAGAAGACGGCGCGGCCAACACGCAAAGCCGCCTCAAGGAGATCATCGCCGAGGCGATGGAAGGGGAGGTCCGCATCAACGATCTGGGAGAGACGCTGAGGGCAGAGTTCGAGGGGGTCATCGACGAGAGCGCGCGGTACTTTCAGGGGGTGAGCGACCACGTCATCCGCCAAAGCCAAAGCGTCACAAGAATCTATCAGTTTGAGAAAGCAGGGGTAAAAGAGGTCAAAGTCATAGCACTCATAGACAAGAAGACCTCCGCGGTGTGCCGCAGTATGCACGGGCGCATCATCCCGATAGCAGTCGTGAAGTCACAGGCAGACGCGATCATGGCAGCCAAATCGATAGAAGAGAAGAAAGCCGCCTCAAGGTGGCAGTCTGCCCCGATCTTCGGTAAACTTCCCTCGGGTGTGGCGCTGCCGCCGTATCATTTCAGATGCAGGACGATTGTGGTAGCATACTTTAGGCAAAATGTCGAAATTGACGGTAAGAATGTGAACGGGTCACTGCTGCCGGGGGAAAAATACAAAGGGAACAAAGAGGTGATCTTCAGTCATATTGATAAGAACTTTCAGCGTGAGTACGTGGTGACGGATAAGACATTCAACCACGGCGGAAACCCACATAATTTATCAAAAAAGGACATCATATCCGGGCTCAATAGCATAGAAAAGATGGCACTTCACCGTGAGTTTCCAACCCGTACGGTAGGTTATAGCTCTGACAAGAAGCTATTCTATGTATTTGAGGATGGTGAGGTTGTCACGGTATTTGATCAGAGGAAAAAAGACTATTTCAAACAAAATACAGACATCTCTACAATAGAGAGCCATTCAGATGCGAAAAAAGGTGAAGACAATGAGAAAATTTAAACTATATCTTGGGCGTACGGTCGTACTGGAGACAGATGGGGAGGCAAACGGCGTACTTGACCCGGAGGAAAAAGAAGAACGCTATGGCCTCATCGCTTTTAGCAGCCTGGATGAAGAGGGTAAGCTGATAGAGATAGGGGTCCAGCCCTGTCATGCCAAATACCTGGTCGAAAGCCTCAAAGACGATCCTCTTTTTGAAGAAGAGGTGAGCATAGAGGTGTGGAAGTACCATCAAGAGAAACTCTATGAGTTCGACGGCACACTCTTTGACGCGTTGCTGGTGGCGGCGAACGAGGGGGAGAAGTACGATGTATGAGGTAGCTATCGCACAGTTTTTACGGCAAGGCGCCGAAATACTCCGCACGGAAGCGGCAATCAATGCTCCGGTGGTAACGACCAAGCTTAGAGGGGATATCACGGTATTTCCCCAGACCAAACTCACGGAGATCAGTGTAGGAAACACCAGCACGATAGACTATGCGGTATACGTCTACTACGGCACAAAGCCGCACGAGATAAGGCCGAAGAAAAAAAAGGGATTGGAAACGCCTTACGGGGTATTTACCAAAGTGCAGCATCCGGGAACAAAAGCGCAGCCGTATCTTGAAGATGCACTTGATGCGATCGCCAGGTCCGGAAGGCTTGAGAGACTGCTAGATGGTTTTGGAGACAGGATGAGCGACGAGATGTTTAAGAGCGTCACCGACGGGCTTAGGAATATCAAGGTAAAATAAAGGAATAAAAATGAAAAAAGGAAGCCACATGATAGAAAAACGATGCAAGATAGACATAAGCAAAGCAACTTTTATAAGCGTAGAATGCGATCACTGCCACGGAGAGACCAACATTCCGATGATGAATCCAAAAGAGGTGCAGGTGTGCGGCGTATGCGGTCACTACTTCGGAGAGATGGTAGTACGATACATCGCAAACCTTCGCAAAACAAGCATGATCAACGGCGAGGGGGTAGAGGTAAGAGTTTCGCTGGTGAGTGTGGAGCGTGAAGGATGACCGAACAAAAACAACCAAACATCGTCAAAGCCACGGCAAAGAGCCTAGGGATGACCTATATAGTGGCGATAGGGTAAAATGAGAACAAATTAAAGCAAGGAGTGGTTATGTTTGGATGGTTGTTTAAAAGCCAAAAAGAATCTGAAAAGTTAATTGCTGAAGATAAAGAAGTGAAAAGCGATATCCAGCATGTTACATCTTTATGTCCGTATTGTGGGAGTGATTTTAAGAGAGCCGTAAAAGCAAAATCAAAATGTAAAAACTGCGGGAATTTTGCCTACAAAAGAACTACGATAGGAGGAGAAGAGGTTATTGTTACAGAAAAAGAGATGCAAAAGCTTGACTTAGAACGACAGGAGCAGTATGAAGAGATGTATGCGAGGCAAGAGATAGATAAGATAATTGAAAAGTATTTTAGGGCTGAGTTGTACAGTAAAAAGACAATCATAAATGAACTAACGAGCCGTTTTGGAAGACCACCCGAGATAGGCGATATTGCTTGGTATATCTTAAATAATGAGATTCTTGTTACGCTTACGGAAAAAAGGTATGGACACTATCGCAATGTGAAGCTTGATATGTTCGATGTGCTTTATAGTGAGAAACGCTACACTCAAGCGCTTGATGTGCTGATGGAAATCATCTATCTTGATAATAGTAATTTTCACCTATTTGGCAATCGATTTGCAGAAAGCAGGGCGGATATTCTTCCTTTTTCAGTAAATTTGCTAATGAAGCTTGCGAATAAGCTTAATCTTAGTCAGATGGAAATATACGATAAATACCTCAATAAGTGCATAGAGGTCAGACGGCAATTACAAGTGGATCTTGATCCAAAAAACAGCTTAATCGAGCTAAAAGAGAAAATAAAGGAACTTAAGTTATGAGTAATATCGTAAAAGAGACAGCTAAAGAGTTGGGGATGACTCAGAAGGAGTTGGCAGGTAGATTAAAGGTTGATGAAACCACTGTATCAAGGTGGTCTCAAGGAAAAGTGTCTATTCCAGAATGGGCTTTTGAAATGTTTGAATTGCTAAAGACAGAAAAAAAATTTAATGAGGCAAAGGAGAAGTTTAATCAAATTTCAAACATCTTCAAATAAAAATTAGCACCACTCCTATAATTCTTCTTGACAAATTAGCAATAAATCAATATAATTCATAAATAAATTGGCACTGAGCCAATTTGTTTAATAAAAAAATACTCAACTGAGCCCATATCAATGTCATTTCATTTTTATGGGTTCTGAGAATATTTTTGCGCGCATTAGTGTTCACATCACATTCAAATAAAGGAATAGATATGAACGAGATAGTTTTATATGAGTTTAAAGACATCAAAGTAAGAAGTGTAATAGGTGATAACGGAGAGCCGTTGTTTAATGCAAAAGATATTTGTGACTGTTTAGATATAGCAAATTCAAGAGATGCAATTCAAAGACTACATAATGATGAGCTGGTGTCGGTAAAAGCTACATCAGGTGGTCAACTAAGAGAGATGAATTTTGGCACAGAGAGTGGACTCTACAACCTAATATTTAGAAGCAACAAACCAGAAGCAGAAGCTTTCAGATTATGGGTCACATCAGAAGTACTTCCAAGTATCAGAAAAACAGGAAGCTACAGTTTATCAACGCCTGAGCAGATGGCATCAATGCTCGAAAATATATTTGTCCGTGTTGCAAGGGGCGTTTCACTCACTCCGCACAAAAGAAAGCCGGGATCTCCGCTTAGCGATGAAGAAAAAGATACGCTTGAGAGGCTTGCAGATGAGTACTGGGCGTATCTCGAAGAAGAAAAGGCAAACATGCTGCCGCTTTTTGAGGAGGAGCAGACATGAACCCGCATAGAGCGCGGGTCTGCCTCATGATGGAAAACCGCAGTTCTATCACCGCATTGGTGGCTTTGGCTCTTGAGCCTTACCGAAAAGCCATCCTAAGTTTACATAAAAAACACTAAAACGTTATAAAAGGGGGACACGATGACGATAGATCAAAAAGACGCGCTTATCGGCGCAAACAGACAACTGGACTTTCTTGCAAGATTGATGCTTGCGTGGGATACGGAGGCGATACCTTTCGGGGAGGCTGAAAAAGAGGGGGCGTACTACATGGTGGAGTGCATCCGGAACGACCTTGCAAAAACGGCTTTGGCTTAAATGTGCGTTTTGCTTGTTTCGTTGTTTTGCTCCTCGCAAAGCCCCGTAAATGCGGGCTTTGGAGTGAAACAACTTTTTCTTTCTTTGTTTTACTACTCCCACAACTTCAAAATCTCAAACGGATTTTCAGCACTATCCATCAGCGCAGAAAGCTCCGATTCTTTGTCAAACAATGCTTGTATCTTGTTATCTACCTCTTTAGCAATAGCCATGATCTGCTCTGCTGTTAAAGTTACAAACCCGCTTGGCGTTTTCCACTGACACGTTATCGTGCTGTCTAGGGAAGCTTTTAATGCTTTACCCGTAAACAAAGCAATCGTCTCAGGGCTAAATACCTCCGTAAATCCGAAGATGTCCATAGGTTCAAGCTGCTTTTGCTGTCTTAGTTTTTTTAAGGCTTCTTTGGCCTCAATTTTTTGAGTTTCAATATCTTTTTTCTCAACTCTGTAAGTTACAACCAAAACGTCATTCTCAAACTCTTCGGATACAAAAAATCTGTTTTGTGTCTGCTCATCATATTCACCATTCACAATATTTAGCGGATACCAACCATGCTGTGCTCTTTGTGCATCAGTTAGTGTATGAAATCCGCCAACACCTTTAAATCTGCTTCGTAACCCAACGGGATAAACCCATCGATTGTTTTCTTTATATGCGTACATTGTTTACTCCTTATTCTTGTGGATAGCCGGTGTTACTAAAACAGACACTATCTGTATGGTTGTTGTTGCCTATATAGTATGACGCTGCTGGTAATGCAGGAACATCAGTATAAGTTCCATCAATATTTTGCTTTTTTACCCCAATATAAGGAGATACATTTTTCGTAGGATGTGCCATGTACTCACCGTTAGGGCTGAACCAGATAGGCACATAACCAGAAGCAAGATTAAATAGATTACTTATTTTCACATATTGTGAGTCATTTACGCTATATGTGTATATAACTGCCGATGTGTCGAGCGCAAACAAATGTTGCCCATCAGCTGAATATACCAAGGAACCAAGGGGTACACTTGGCAGAGGGTTTGGGTCAGTAATATTAGTCAATGTGTCTTCCACTCTTCGATAATTAATCAATTTTTGAGTGATGTTACTTATAGAGACGTGTAAACTATCTGGAGACCATGCTATGTTTTGTCCATAATCACTTGTAATATTTGTCGGCATTACATCAGGGTTAGCAAGTTTTACCCATGTGTCCCCGTTTCTTTTATACCACGAAAACCACGGAGACACGCCATGAAGAAGCACTAGATAATTCCCATCCGGTGAGAAGGAACCGTAAGTAGTTCTCACTGTAGGAGCCACGTCAAATGGCGATGTAATTTGAGTTAACTTTCCATCACCGCCTATCGTGTATATTTTTACATAAGGAGAATTGGCTCCGCATGCTAAAAACAGATCGCCTGCCTTTGTCATATTTGCGGCTACGCTTCTGCCTGAACCTACTGAAGGGCTGAAAGCTTGAACCAAATTGAACGCATTTCCTGCTCTTTCGTAAACATATACCGTCCCTCCATAGACATAAACATATAGATAATCATCATTTGGGCTAAATCTAACAAAAACTGGTTCTTCTGTTGGGGCGTTCGATATGGTTGGCAACTTCGTAAATGTATCTACGTCTTGATTGTAAATATGCAGATAGGGTGAGCTGTTTGACCCAACAACCAGCATCGGCGTCGTATCAAACTCCAGAGGTGTGGTTAAGGTCAAAGAACCCCATGCACTGTCCGCATAAGTTTCACTGTTATGTCTCGCTTCAAATGTATAGGTTTTGTTTGGTTGCAATACACCGACGGGTATTCTTATTGTGTATTTTTTGGTAGTATTTTCCAAATCTTCCCAGATAACCGTTCCGCTCTCTTTTACCCTCCATGAAGTAGAAACGTGTGTATCTGTTCCGTTATAGCTTACAAACTCCGATGTTTCTATATACGGTAATATGGATGGGGTATCTGCACCTCTAACTGTTACAATTGGAGTTTGAGAAAATGCTGTTGGCGTTGTAAAGCTTACCGCATCACTCCATTCGCTTACAAAGTTGTATGATTTATAGCGCACTCTTGCATAGAGCAAAGTATCAGTTAACTTATAGTCAGGCTGCCAAGTTGTAAGATTGCCTGTATAGCTATCATCAACAATATTTGAGAAGTCTACCGTATCTGAAACCTGCCATTGTGTATGAGTGTGAACGCCGTTAAATCCCGTGACAGTACCGTACGACGAAGATGTCAACTCTCCAGCAAAGTTTGTAGCACCTGTAAGCGGATAGGTGATGGACGGCTTGTTAACCATAATGTCCATACTGATCTGCCCGAAGCCGTTTTGTTCGATAATCGTGTCTATCTGTTCGTTTGTGTATCTATCTTCCCAAAACACCTCTGCACCATTCGTAACAAGCACTTTTCCGCTATTGCCTGTCTGGTCCGGGAAAGAAGCTGTACCGCCGCCTGCGGCCTGGTTTGTGATGTCTATCACTTTCATAAATTCCCCCTGTCTGTAGCAAGTTTGATCTCAGCGGCAGGAGAATCGCCCCTCAAAAAAACCGTCCTGTCCGTCCTCAGAAACTCAAGTTCGGACAGCACGAACCACTCTCTTGAGAGATCGTTTGTGTACGAGAAGAGTACGTCATGGGTTCTGTGCAGATTTTGCAGCATGATCACTTCGCCATCGTTGACGACAAATTGCACGATCTCCCACGGACCGATGATGATGTCTTTTTCATTGTTGTTTAGCGTAACCAATTGCATTTTTACTCCTTTTTTTTATTTTTTCTGGCATGCGTACTTGATACTAATTCCTGATCACAATCCCTCTCCCCCTTTTACTCTGTTTTCTCTCGATCGCTTCAACATGACTTGCCGCCAATGCCAATGCCCAGAACCTGTCGGCGTGTCCGTGTTCGTTCTGCTTTGAGTCGTAAAGAAAGCCGCGGGCTCCGGCTTTACGCTTTATGGAGTGGATATCAGCAATCAGTATCGGGTCATTTGGTATCGTGATCGTGCCATCTTCAAATAGCTTTTTCAAGTTGAGGGCCATACTCTCTTTCTGCGTTGCAGTGAAATGCACTCCCATGACCCTCTGGCGGTATTTCTTTACCATACCTTCAGCCAAGTCCATTCCGATACCGGTTCTATCAATGCGAAGCTGTGCAAGAGGCTTAGTATCCATAAACGACCATAGGTGCATACGCTGCTCGTCAAATGATGCTTTTGCTAGGACATCCATCATGGCAAGCTCATAGCGTTTCTCATGCAGTGCAAGTGCAGCCAGCGCAGAACGGTGTGCAGAGCGTCCGATATCATATCCGCTGAAGAGTACCTTTCCTGAGCTTGGCGTATAGTAGTAAAGCATAGGATCAACACAGCTTTTTATAAGCCCGATAGAGAATAGTGCACTTTCATCATCGATAAACTGGCACTCGTACGCGCTGGCCCAGGTGTCGGCATCAAACAGTGCGCGCATCGTTGCAAGGTCAAACTCCAGCCCGTCTTCCATCGCTCTGTAGATGTCGATGCGGAAGCGGGTAAACATGAAGTATTTGGCCTCATCCACCCACAGGTCGTGGAAGAGTGAATTTTCCTCAAACGGCGTAGAGAGGATAGTAAACCTCCCTTTGACCGCACCGATCGAAGGAACAAACGCATGCCAAATCTTCTTAGGGTTCTGGTACCATGCAAACTCGTCCATCCAGATATCACCCGTGAACCCCTGGACGGTACGGAAGTTGTTTGCCATGGCCTTAATAATCGCGCCGTTGGCGAGACGTTTTTCGTTCTCCTTATCCACAGTGAAGAGTATGCCCATTTTCCCCGCCCAGTGCTCCACATAGCGCATAAGGATAAGCGCCTGCTCTTCTGAGGCGGAAAGGAAGAGCTGGTTGCGGCCTGCCACCGATGCGATGAGAGCGTCAAGCGCGGCGACATAAGAAAATCCGATCTGGCGGGACTTGATCACCAGTCTGAACTGATCTTGACAGGAGAGAAACTCATGCTGATATAGGTACAGCTCCCCGAAATCACCATTCAGTGCGCGTCGCAAAAGCTCACCGGCTTCCTCGTGGTCGGTGATGTCGGCTATAACTGGTTTGTTTAGCGCGAGATTGATGCTCTTGGTACGCTTTTCTTCAGAACGCTCAAGGCGTGAAAGTGAGGCGGTGAGCATGGCGATCTTGCGCGAGACCGCTTCTGTCTGTTTGCGCTTGGCAAGTAGGGAAAGCTGCTTTTTTATACTTTTAACCGTATCGCCATGATCCTCCCCGTCTCCTTTTCTTTTTCTCAGCCACGCGTAGATAGTGCCGCGGTTCACTCCCTCTTCGTCAGCGACTTCATCGACGGGGATGCCGGAGTCAACCAATGCGAGGATACGGGCTTTGAGCTCCTTTTTAATGGCCATTTTTGCCCCACCCTAGAACGTTTTTGGCTTCTGCAGGCGTCAGAATGCCAGTCTGAACCAACCCGCTGACCAGATCTGCATCGTCCTTGAATGCAGTCGCATCAAACGGTCTAAGCTCCAGCTCGATGCCATGCTCTGCAAAGAACTCCTCCACCAGCTCCATTTTTGGCTGGATGGATGTCTGGTTGAACATATGCAGCTGGCTGACAAGCTCACCGCCGCCGCCAAGTGCATTTGGGTCTACCACGCCGACGAGCCTTGGGGGAACACCATGTGCAGCGATGATCTCGTCGCGTCCTACTTTTTTAAGCTTCTCAAAGCTCATATCCTCCACTTTTCCTATCTCTTCTATGCGGATAGCCGGTTTATTCTCACCGTTTCCCTGACCGGTTGTCAGGATAAGTGTTTTGTGGGCATTGTCATAACCTTTGAAGTTGGTTCTCATGTATTCTGTGATGGCTTCAAGTTGTTCATCACTTGGATCGCTGTCTTCGAAGATAATAGCAAGATCCGGCTTTCCTCCGTTATCGAAGAACTTCGTGTTGTACTGGTCTGCCTTGTAAAGGGTAATGATCTGGTTTATCGCTTCGATATAGTCAGGCTCGCCGTAAAAATCTGAGAGGATAGTATCGTACATGAAGTGGCCGCCTTCAAGCGGGATATGCTCGGTACTGCTTCGCTGGTAGATATGATGTTCCCTGTCCACCCTTGCAGTATAGCTATTGAGATGATAGAGGTAGAAGTTGCTTTGTGTACCTGCTCTCTCAAAAAATGCAGAACCGTAGGTCTCAGCATTGAGCATGAACTTATAGAGGAACCGTTTTGGTGTCATGCCGTCCGGAAGGAATCTGTCCATATCTGTATTTTCTATCTGCGACAGAAGCAGCGCTTTAAGTTTGATGGAGCGTTTGTGGTAGGTGTTGTACGCGTAAAGTGCGCGCAATGCATCGTAGTTCAGGTACGGTTCTACGATTCGTCCGTTAAGATTTAACGAATCCTCGCCAAGTGGACGCTGCCTGCTTTCGGTTGAACTTTTTACAACCAGCTTTTTTCCATGCATGAAGACCTCTTTTTGACGACATCATAGACCATAAGAATGTGCAAAAACAATCCATATGCCGCTGTAGATATTGAGGGACGCACCATTGTGTGGATATCCATATTTGCAGGCTTTGTTTTTTGGTCTATACTGCGCTTATCCATTCAAAAAAGGAGCGAAACGACATGAAAGGAGCAGCTTGTGCCAAACAGATTAACGGACATCAATGTCACGCATATATCGCTTGTTAAAGCAGGTGCGAACGGAAAAGTCTTTATCTACAAATCAGCCGCAGACCCTGGCGGGTATGAACATACGATAGAGATCAGAAAAACAGATGAGGAGCAGGGGATCGTCTATGGGATCGTCTATTCCCCGGGGCAGGTTGACACCCAAGGTGATTTTGCCGAGGCGGGTGATATCAAAAAGGCGGCATATGGTTTCATGAAGTCGCTCAATGCCAAAAACGTGGATGTAGGCCATAGTTTCCAGAACGAGGATGCCTACGTAGCGGAGAGCTGGCTGACAAAATCAGGAGATCCGATCTTCCCTGACGAGCCTGAAGGTTCATGGGCAGTGGCGATCCAGCTTGAGAGCGATGAACTCAAAGAGATGGCAAAAAGCGGTGATCTTGCCGGTCTATCCATGGCAGGAACGGCACAAAAGACAGAGGTTAAAAAGGCCGATGAGGACACTCCTCTCAAAAGGCTGTTTTCGGCATTTGCAGACGCTGTGGGAGAAGTATGGTTCGACTTCGGCGGACGCATCGCAAAAAGTAAAGAAGAAGGTTTTGACATGAAAAAAGAGATGGAAAGTCTTGGCGATAGCATCAAGAAGAAGATTAATGCATCAGTGGCAGGCGTAGCAGGCGAGATCGAAAAATCTAACAAAGAGCAGGCCGAAAAGATCGAGGCTCTTGAAAAGTCAGCCAAAGAAGCCGGAGAGAAAATGGATGAGCTTGTCAAATCAAACGAGGAGCTCAAGAAGGCCAACGAGGATCTTGTAACGGTGAACAATGATCTAAAAAAAGATAACGAAAAGCTCTCAGATGATCTTAAAAAGCAAGGCGAGAAGATCACAGATCTTGAGAAAAAAACAGGTGACGTAGAGGAGACTTTGAAAAAGTCAAGCCAGAAAAAAGACATCAAAAAAGATGAAGCTAAAAAAGACAATGAAGGAGTAATGTAATGGAAGACACGGAAATCTTTTCACTTAACCAGATCCTAAAGGCGGGATCTGTAGTCGCGACTGATGTTGCACTGGGAGGTACGCTTACGCCCAAGCAGGGAAGGGCTTTTGCCAATGCTATCAAAGATAATTCAGCACTGCTTAAGGCTATTACGGTGGACGTAGCAGGCAAGCTTACAAAGAACCGTACGGCTATTGAAGGGCTTAGGGGTCAGCTGGCGAGACATATCGCAGGCAAGGCAGTATCCGAAGCCAACCTTAAAAAACTAGGCGTGGTTGGTGCAAAGCTTAACATGGTGAACGGCGTGGTTTACCAGCTAAACCTTACGGATGAAGTATTGGATGACAATCAGGACAATCCTGGATTTGCAGATGAGCAATATAATGCGGCAACCATGGTATTCAGTAATGACCTTGTCTATCTTGGATGGGTGGGTACAGATGACAATGATTTAGAAACCGCACCTTTCGCAGAGCTTGCAAAGGGATGGCTGACCGTTGCTGCAGAGTCTGCAAACACTGTGAAAGCAACATATGCTGCCGTGGCAAATGATGCCTATGCAACAGTAAAAGCCGCACTTCAGGCAGTAGTGGATAATGCCGATGAGGATGTCAGCGATAACCTCACTATCTACCTTTCCAAAAAAGACTATAACGCATACGTCAGGGGTGTGGCAGGGGAGTTCAGAGCGCTTGAGATCCTTAAGTCTGGAGAGCTGCTTGAGTTTGAGGGAAGAAAGCTAAGCCCTCAGATCGGTATCCCTAAAGGCGTGTATCTTGGATCTCCGGAGAAGAACCTTGTTATGGGTATCTCAACACAGATCGATCGTAAGCGCTGGTATAGCAACGAGATCAGCTCTCTTTGCTATAAATTCGTGGTAAGACCTGACTATGAGTTCGATATCCACAAGTACGTGACGATCGTCACAGAAGCAGTAGCTCCATAGTAGGGGGGTGAGCCATGATAACAACGATAGCTGATGTAAGAGAAAGGCTTCCTTTAACGGAGATCGATGATACATTGATCTCCCCGCACCTAAAACGCGCAAACCGTGATTTCAGGGGGAAGGTGTTTGAAGTAGATGATGACAACTTCGACGAAATAGAAGCAGTCTCATGTAAGGCTATCTACTACCTGGCTCCCATGCTTTGGCAGAAGATACAAAACCGTGCAAACGAGTATGAGGAGACGCTTCAGACATTCGGTGATCTTGAAGTGTTCCGGCAGTACTGGCTTGACCGCTGCGAATCCATATCCACGGCGGACATGGATACCGGGGAAGTTGACACGGGAGGCATCAAGTGTCGTGCTGTGTAGGGTTTGCCCAGACAAAACAGAGGATCGAGTCGACGGTAGAAGCGTTTCATCCCGGGGACTATAAGATATTTATAATCTCCAGGGAAACGACGGCCGACATAACATATAAGATAAGGCTGGGTGTGGTAGTCAAGCCTGATGTAGACAAAAACACGTCGATGTTTGAAGAACTCAAAAAGCTCGAGTCAAACACAGGCAACTGCATCAAGGTGATCTCGTCAGCGATCAATTTTAGAGATGAGAAGCTGGTAGACCTATTTTTATTGGACATTGAAGCGGAGGTAAGCTGATGGGAATGATGGATTTTAATTTGGGGGATGTCGGTAACCTCTTTACGGACCTTAGGGAGGCGATCACCGGCAAAAAGATCGAAGACCCGCACAAACAGGCGGAGCTTACGCTCAAACTTGAGATGATCGAATCAGATTTGCGAAAAGCGCAGATGCTGATCAACGAAAAAGAGGCGCAGCACCCTAGTATCTTTGTGGCGGGATGGCGCCCCTTCATCGGGTGGATCGGCGGGGTTGCCTTGGCGTACGTATACATCATCCAGCCGTTTTTGGTGCTGGTGCTGCATGCAAACAAGATAGAGATTCAAGCCCCGAATCTGGACATCATCAACCTCATGGTCCTTGTAGGGGGGATGCTTGGGTTTGGCGGGTATCGAACGATAGAAAAAATCAAAGGAAAATCGGGTGGAGACTGAAGAAGTGGTAGTAAAGCTCCGATATGACGTAAAAGACCATGAAAAACGCATCTCTTATGTGGAGCAGCGCATCAATATGCTGCATAAAGACTTGGGCGATCTCAAAGCAGTGCTGGTCAACATCAAGTGGTGGCTGGTAGGCATAGGCACATTTTACATGGTGCAGGAAGTCGGCGTGGTCGGGTTTATAAAAAAAATTGTAGGGCTGTAAAGGAGAACAAGTGGAACAAAAAAACACAAAAAGAATAGAAATTTACGATAAAAACGGGAACTCGCTTCAAATCGCTGCGCATCTCAAAGATGCATTTATCGGCAAAGGCTATACGGCCGCCGCACCAAAAACGAAAGAGGAGGGCAAATAATGGGTACAAAATACGTATCGGACAGAAGCGCCATCAAAGTCAAACTTGAAACAACGCCGGGGGTATATATCGTGCCCGATGCGGTGCTGCCGCTAGAGAAGGGGTCAGGCATCTGGATGCCGAACTACGACAAAGACGAGAGCGACCCGGTATCCTCTCATCACGGGAGCAAAGAAACGACGATCATCACGGCATTTGCCGACGTGCCCGTTTCCTCGGCGATGAAGCTGCCGTCAGTCCATACCCTGATCGATGCAGCGCTTCAGGCTTGCGGGCTCACGCCAGTAATAGAAACAGGCTATGTCGCGTATGCTTACGATTCGGAGAACAAAAAAACGCTCTCCCTATTACAGGTATCTGAGAGAAAAACCACAGCCGCCTACGGGGCGAGAGGAGACTTCTCACTCACGATGGAAGTGGGAAAATCCGCGGAAGTGTCGTTCGACTTTAAATCGCTCCTCTCGGCTGTGACACAACTTTCCGCCGCCGATGAGGACAATGCCGTTCCTGGCACACCCACGTTTGACAAAGTCTATATGACCAAAGACTGTACGGCTTACCTTGTCAACGGCAACAGCGCGCACTTCAAAAAAGTGGTGTTTAACTTAGGGGCTGATATAAAAATCCCCAAAGACACATGTGCAGGCGCGTGCTATACTCATGACACCAAGCCGGAGCTGCAAGTGTTGATGTCTGTCACGGAAGACAATGAGGATGCCTTTGACGACCTCAAAAGCGGGACCCAGTTCAACTTCGTGATCCCGCTTTTTGATGCAAACGGCGTAAAAAAATGGGAACTCATCGCGCCAAAATGCGTAGTGATCGAACAAAAAACACCGGACAATGAAGGACGCCTGGATGTGGATCGTACGTTTGAATGCAGAAAAGTTTCAGGCGATGACAACTTTGAGCTGAGATGCTATACAGCGTAATAAAGGAGAAAAGATGGCGATCGCGCATGATGCAAAAATCACATTCGACATAGACAACGGAAGCAAAATCGAGAGCTTTCCCCTGCGGGTAAGGCTCACGCTGACATCTGAGGATGAGGCGGCGTTTGAACTTTTTCAAAAAGAAAAAGAAAAAGAGTACGAAGAGATACTCGCAGCCAATGACGAGTCCGCAAAGATCTCAAAAAAGATCCAAAGGCTTGCAGAAGACATGGACGATATAGAAGAAGACCTCCTCATGATCGGGGAGGAGGAACCGCAAGAAAGAAAAGAGCTCACGACGGAGAAGAGAAAGATCAGAAAAGAAATACGACAGCTTGAGGACAGGAGAGATGAGATCACAAAGCGCTATCCCACAGACGTTTCCATCAAAACTGCCAATAATCTTAAAGAGTCCGTTGCGCGATATGTCTTTGATCTGCGAGTCATCGACACAGAAGAGAAAACCAGCTTGCAAAACCGCCTTGAGCAACTGGGGTTCGGATACAAAGACGTCATGACTGAGATATCAGATCTCATTTCAAGGGCAAAGAAAAAAAAGTAGATGACGTCATACGCTACGCCAGGCAGCTTGTCAACCGCGAGGTGCCGGACATAGACCCGCATAAGGATATAGAGAAGCAGAAAGCTTTTTATGCGCGAAAATACGGGCTTGTTTTCTTGGAGGATGAATGGAGCCTTTGGCATATCCGCGTATGGCTGAATGCAAGAGAACCGTCTTTTGGCGGCGTGACGATAGACAGAGAAACGATATGGAGATATGCAGACAAGTGGGGCATGGACGATATCGAAACACTTGAGATGATCAAGCTGATAGAGAGAGAGGCAAACGATGGAGAAAAATCTTAAGATCACACTAAAAGTTGATGCAAAGACCGGAGAGGTTACTGCGGTAAAAAACAGCTTTGACGCACTTGACCGCTCCGTAGCCGGCACAAACCAAAACCTTTCCGACCTCCCCAAAAGGCTGGATGACGCAGGAAAAAGCGGCGCGTCCATGGCAAGCAAGCTCCTTGCATTAGGAGGGGTTGCAACTGTTTTCTACGGCATCAAAAAAGGACTTGATCTTGCCGCGGCAAGTTCGTTTGACTACTACAAATCGATGGATGCCTCCACCGCCAAACTCACCGCCATGGTGTCTGCAACCAAGGGCTATATCACGGTTTCGGGCAAACAGGTTTCTGCACAAGAACGCCAAAAAATGATCGGCGAAGAGGTGGCCAGGACGATGGATGTCCTTAAAACCGTAAATTCAGAAACGGCAATGGGGATGAGCGAACTCGTCGACGTGTACGCGCTTGCAAAGCCAGGCATGGAGCGGCACAACTGGGCGCTGGGAGACCAGATCGAAATCCTCAAGCTTGCGACCAATACCGCATCAAATTTCGGCATGAGCGCCGAAGAACTCAGCACTGGTATCGACGACCTTGCAGACGGAACGTGGGATGTGAGTTCAGGTTTCGGCAAAATGATGAAACAGCTGGGTGTGACAAAAGAAGAGTTTGCAGCAACTGGCGACAAAGTGGCGTACCTCAAAGAAAAAATGAAAGAAACGGGGGCGGCGCAGGACACTTGGGCGACCGCAACCTCAAACTTCGGAGTCGCTTGGGATACGATGGCAGGCAAGATAGGCGCGCCGATATTTGACGGGATCAAAGAGCAGATCAAATTCATTACCGCGCAGATGGGAGACGCTTCGCCGCAAGCGATGCAGATATTTTCTGACGCGCTTGTGGATATGGTCAACGGCGGCATACAGGCAATAGGCACACTGATATCGTGGGTATCCAAGCTGACATCAGGATTCAGGATCGCGATAGCGGGGTATCAGAAACTTGCAGGAGCGGCTCGCGTATATTGGAACGGTACCCAAAAAGACAACCGGCTGAAACTCAAAGCCCTGGAGGAAGAGAAAAAACTCAGGAAAGAAACCGGGGGAGGAAGGGGCCTGACTCTCATCAACGCCGACATCAATCAAATCAGGCAGGATATGAAAGACTCTCTGGCAGGTGAGAAGCTTTGGAAAGATGCAGACGCCGATCTTGAAGATATAGCGGAGTTTGACGAGAAGGTCCAAGGCCTTGCAGCCAATATAGAAAAGATCAAGATCAAGCGCGGGAGCATCGCCGATCCTATCATCGAAGCCGCTGCGCCTGCGGATCAACTGCGCAACAAAACCCAAGGCATTGCAGCCGCCGCCGAGGCAAACGCAAAAGCGGCAGACAAATCAAGCAAGGCCGCCAAAGAGCATGCCAAGGCGCTTGCCGATGCAGCCAAAGAAGCGGATGAGCTTTGGAGGAAGTATTATGAGATCACGGGTCAGCAAGACAAACTGTTCCAGATGGATATAGACGAAACACTCAAAAAGTTCATGCAAAGCGGGATATTTACCGCAGAAGAGATCGGCAAAGCATACGACGCGATGTGGGAAAAATACAAATCCAACGGCAAGGATGCAAACGAAGAGATAGCGATCGATTTTAGCGATCAGTTCAGCGGTCTTTTTGCGGGGCTCTTTAGCGGAGATTTCGCGGGAGCCTTTGTGGGCTTTCTTAACGGGATATCTATGGATTTATCCAAAGACCTGATCAACGGCTGGGCAAACTCAATGTCAGGGTTTTTGAAGAGTTCTTTAGGTGGGTTGGGCAGTTTAGGCAGCGGTTTGATAGGCATAGGCCTCGGATCCATTTCTTCTTTACTTAGCAACGAAGTTTCTCAAGCGGAGATCGACGCAGCAAAAGGGAGGGTCGAGTTTGACGACAACTCCCTGAAAAATCTTGGAAACGTATTTGAAGCGGCGCAGTATCCGATGCTTGAAGTGACGAACAAGATGTTCAAGCACATCAGGAATATGGATGCAAATTTTTACTCGGTGGCCAGGTCTCTGAACGCGGAGGCATCGATAGGGGGCGTTGACCTGACGGGAGTGAATTTTGTAGATACCTACAAATCAGGGTTTTTAGGGTTCAGCTCAAAATCCGTATCCCTGATTGGCACAGGGCTAAAATTTGAACTTCAAACACTTAGCGAATTGATGCAGACAGCCACGATAGACGTGCGTGCCTATACAACGACGCTGGTGCAGAAATCCTCTTTTTTTGGGCTAAAAAAAAGCTCTAAAATTTACACGTCTTATAAAGGCCTACCCGATAGCGTGCTCAATGAAATATCCGATGCTTTCGCCGAAGGTTTTGAGACGATTCTCTTGGCAGGTGCGACGCTGGGGCTGGAAAAAACCAGCCTGGAAGAAGCTTTGCTTGCCGCTGAATTGGATATAGGAAAGGTAGACTTTACGGGGCTAAGCCCGGACGAAGTGTCAGACCGGATGAGTCAAATCTTCAGCACGGCGCTGAGCGGCGTAGTAGACGGCATCTCTGAGTTTTCCGCCCTTGTGGAAAGATATGCAAAAAATACCGAGTACTCGCTGGAAACACTGATCAGGATAGCGACGGAGTATGACCAGGCGTCATTTATGTTTGACTTGATAGGAAAGAGCTTTAATGACGGTGTCATGGATGTCACAAGAGTATGGACGGAAACCTATACCCGCGCGACGGGGGATTATACAGACATTTTCGGGCGTACGATCGACGCTTCAGTTGCGGAGATGTTCGGGGGTATGGCTTCTTCTTTTACAAGATGGCTAAAGCCCGTGACAGAGGAGATAACGGAAGTATTTACCGAAACATATCAGGAAGCCTATACGGCGCAAATGCAGGTACTGGATATCGTAGACTCAGCGGGGGGGCTTACACCGTTTAACGACGCCATGTCTGCCTTCATGTCAGGCTTCTTTACCGAAGCGGAGCAGATGAAGTTTTTGACAAAGTCCATGGAGATATCGTTCGCAACCCTTGGTCTTACGATGCCTGATGTCACACATGGCGCAGAGAGCGCCAAGCAGTCTTTCAGGGACATGCTCTACGGAATCGACACAAGCACAGAAGAGGGCGCGTATCTGTTCGGCCAAGTGCTTTTGCTCGCGGACGGTTTCAACCAGCTCAGCGATGCGATGGAGAGCCTAAACGCAGAGCTCAACAGCCTCAAAGAGTCTTCCATGAAGATATTGCTTGATTTTAACACGACAACCGTGAAAAAGGCAATGTACGGCCTTGATACTTACATCAACAATCAAGACTGGGCAGGAGCAGGGGACGCGTACAACACGATCGTCGATATGGCAAAAAGCGGCAACATGACAGAAAAAGAGAGGGTGTTTATGATCGCCGATGCCAACCATATGATACAGCGTGTAGAACCGATTAACCCTAATGCCGGCATGGAAGCAGAGATCAGGGCGCTCCGGGATGAGCAAAAGATGTCAAATGAGGTATTTGAAGCAAGGTTGAGAGCGATCGAAACCAATACGCTCAACACCTCCCGCAACACAATCCAAGACACAAGAAAGGTAGTCTAAAAAATGAAGCTAGTCGTCATACCGAGACAAGAGTTTTCTGCCACGTATAACGGGAAAATCGTCAAAGAGACATATTTCGGAAATGTCGTGGCAAACAATGCGGTCACCGAAGAGATCGCTGAATGGGACCCGCTGAAGACGGACTATCAATATTTGGATGAAGTGGTCGTGTCAGCTCTGCATACAAAATACACCGCAACGGTCGACAACCCCGTGGGACATCCTTCGCTTTCGTCCGGGTGGTTTGGTGAGGGCGTGAACGCGTACAAAGTGTCAGACAACCTGTTCACGTCTCAGGCTATATACACGCAAGATGCCGTCATCGACTTTGATGTCACTTTTATGACGGACCTGTTCGGGCAGAATATAGAACATGCCACAAAGGTTACCATCAGCAAAATCAACCCGGACAACTCAACGGGGGATGAGATTGCGACAATAGATCTGATGTTTCTGGAGTCGTACAGCTGCGATACATGCTGCAACCCTGAACCGGTACAAAAACGGATGTTCCACTATCAAATTGATGCGGCAGGGTGCATTGAAAATTCACTAATCCGTGTGCACTTTACAAAAGCGGAAACTTCAACCTATATGGCCATAGGCTCTCTTGCCGTGGGCCATGCCTATGATCTGGGATGCATCCAGTACGGAGCGAGCATAGAAACCGTCATCCCCAAAAACATCAGGGAGTTTGAGGACATCAAGCAAACAGGCGTGTATCCTGCCAATATCGAAAAAACAATATCTGCAAACGTGCGTATCAAGTATAGCAAGGTTGATGATATCCAAGAGTTGATCCATAGACACGGATCTTTTTTGAATTTTTACGTTTTTGACGAAAAAGACGCGGTCAAGAGTGGATTTTTACTGGGAAGGTGCCACAGATTTATGGTTCCCATTAACAGCAGCGACTATGCCTTGATCCCTATCGAGGCGTTTGGTATACAGAATTAAAGGAGAAACAATGGCAAACTGCGAAAACTTAACCCCCTATGAGGGGACGATACCGGGCACACCGGGGCTGTCGACAGTACAGGAAATGGCAGCGTGCAACGGATACAGAGGGTGGTTCTTGACAACCTTCATCCCTTGGCTGCAAAACGCATACCAAAACATCTGTTGGGCAGTAGGGCTTGCGGACGGGTTGATCGATACAAGCAAGTATACAGGCGAATACTCTCAAGGCGGCACATATGACAAAGGCCAGAGCGTATCGGTAGGGGACATCATATACATATCCAAAATAGATGCAAATACCACGCCGCCGCCCGGTGAAAACTGGGCGAGAACATCAATTTCCTGGGGCAGTGTCACAGGAAACATAGAAGACCAGCCTGACCTCTCGGAAGCGCTGAGCCTAAAGATTGGCAGTCTATCTGAAGATGAAGCGCCGCAACTCTCCGGCGCTTTAGATTGTAACGGAAAAACGATCAACGGTTCTGGGGTGAGACAGATAGCAGACGCTAACATCTTTGCAGGCACTCACCTATTCAACTATGCAGATGGAGATATGCAGCAAGTCACGGCTACAGGAAACGCATTTGGCTTTTCTTTTAGTGGATTCCCGTCTGGGCAGGTTTCTGCGTTCATCATCGATGCGGTGAACTGGGGAGCTTACACGGTAACGCATCCGACAGGTATGCTTTTTGCAGGCGGAGAAGCACCGACATACACGGCGGCCGGAACAGATAGACTTCTCGTAACATGTGACAAAGACGGTATATTGATGTTGACTGTAATTGCACAAGACATTAAGGCAATAGCATGATGCTGTTTAAAAAGCTGATCGCCTCGTCAGGCGTAAAAACCAAGCAACTACATATTGAATTTGGTGCGAACTATAGGGCAGACGGCGCTGCAACGATCACGCTGGATACAACCGCAGGAAGCGCTACGCCTAATGAAGAAATGCTTCTTATCGGGATAGCGAGTACCTACGACGACGATTCTAATGATCTTGGTGTTTTCACTATCGATGGAGTTACTCCGACTCCGCTTTATAGCGCGGTGGACAATACCGATGAGGAGCATGCGGGGTTGTTCGTCGGGGTAAAAAGTATCACAAACGGAGACTATACGCAAACTATCTTCTCGGACCCTGAAAATCTTCAACTTGATCAAGCTATAACAACCGATTTTCGTCTTTCATATTGTAGGGTTTTAGGCAAATCAAATATGTACGTAGTGAAGCAAGGGCAGTTCGTAGGCACAGCGTATCCATATAGCGCATCTGCCACAGAAGCACAGAAAGGCGATTTGATCGTAGCGATCATGAATGTGCGACACAGCTCCAATGCAGACACACTAAATGTATCTTCATCGACGCATGATGTAGCGTTGTTGTTTGCGGATACTATAGAAACATATCCCAGGTTTAAAATATTTACAATTGAGATTGATGATAATACAGTGCCTTCATTCACGTTTAATGCAACGGATGCATATCAGCAAGGTGTTGCGATGTATTTACTACTGAGAGGGGCATAAATAAATGTACGCAGAAATAATAGAAAACAAGATAACAAAAATGGTAAGACCGGGCGGAAGTTATAAGAACATCTCGTTCGGAAAGAACGCAACAGATCAGGAATATTTTGAAGCTGGCTTGTACAAGCTTGTCGATGATGCGCCGGCGTTCACGGAGTATCAAAAGCTCGGTGAAGAGGTTGTGTCGCTTGCTGAGGATACAAAGACCGTTACAAGAACAAGACAGGTTTTAGACAAAACTGCTGCAGAGATATATGCGATCAAACTCAAAAATATCAACAGGGAATATGAAGCCGCTATCGCGCAACTAACAGCAGGTACACCGGAAAGCGAAAAAGGCACATGGAGCAAGCAGGAAGCAGAAGCAAGAGCCTACATAACGGATAATACAGTCTCAACGCCACTTATCGACGGTATCGCAACTGCAAGAGGTGTGGATAGGGGTTACCTGATAGGGAAGATCATCGAAAAAGCTGATGCTTATACTGTTGCAATAGCGCAACTTACCGGACAACGGCAGGCAAAAGAAGATCAGCTCAATGCAGGGGAACTATGAGAGAGTTTTTTATATACATTGCTTCACTCATTGTATTTGGAATATACGATCTATTTATGATGCCAAGAGCCGTCTGGAGGAATAGAAAGAATCTGCCGCAATATTTCCATAATGTAGCATTAGGAAGAGATCAATATTCAAATGCAAAAAGAGGCGGTAAGGCGGATGAGACCATAAGCGGCGAGGACGGTTACTATCTACAAAAAGGAAAGCTTGGATGTTGCAAGATTAGAAAATACTTTTGCATTCTGCTTGATGCAGTATTTAACGAAAAAGACCACTGTGTTAAGTCAATAGACAAACAAGAGTGGGATTTCATGTAGTTCTTTTTTTACAGTAAGAATGAGAACAAAAAAATGCAGTTCCCGTTTTTACCGTAAATTGTTCTCGTTTTTTGTGATTACGTACATTTTTTATTAACTAATAAAAAATTAAAAATCACATTTTGATTTGATATTATTTACACATAAAAGAGTACACCATAAATACAAATTCATATTTTTGATAGAATTTATATTATGTTAACCAATGTTATTTTTATCCGCCGCCAGCCGATAAAACTCAGATTTTTATAACCATTTTATTTGTTTTTATTGTAGAATATATAAAATTCATAGAAAAGGTCTTTGTTATGATGCTAAACAATGAAAATATGATGGAACCTATAGCAAAATTAAATAGCTGGCTCAATAAACTGATAGAAGTCGGCGGTGCGGATTTGCACCTAAAAAGCAACCGTCCTGTGCATGCACGTGTAAAAAGCGATATTGCTATTTTATCCCACGAGATTGTCTCACACGAGATAATGGGAAAATTGGTTCAGATACTCATGAAAGACAAATATGCCAATTTTAAAGAAACCAAAGAATTTGACGGCCATTATTCCTTTAATGATGATTTTCGTTTTCGTGTAAACATTTATATGCACCTGGATGGTTATTCGATCGCTCTGCGCCTTATCCCAAAAAGTATCAAAAGCATTGAAGCTTTGAATTTGCCTTCAGCTTTGCACAATTTAGCAAAACTCAGACGCGGGCTGGTTTTGATAACAGGTACCACAGGAAGCGGAAAATCAACCACCCTTTCTAGCATCATCGAAGAAATCAATCAAAACTATCCTTATCATATCATTACCATTGAAGATCCTATAGAATATGTTTATCGCGATAAAAAATGCATTATTGAACAGCGCGAACTTGGCAACCATACCAATAGTTTTTCTTTGGCTTTGCGTGCAGCCATGCGGGAAGACCCGGACATTATCGTTGTAGGGGAAATCCGTGACATTGCAACAGCCGAAAGTATCCTTCAGGCCGTCAATACGGGGCATTTGGTCTTTTCTACCGTGCATACACTTGATGCACGCGAAACCATAGACAGAATGATAGCGATTTTTCCGAGTGAAGAACAAAACCGCATACGTACAACACTTGCCGCTACGATCGCAGCGGTAATTTCGCAGCGCTTGATCAAGGGGATTTCGGGAGAGATGGTCCCTGCGGTTGAGATGATGTTCAGAAGCCCTCTTGTTCAGGAGCTTATTCGTACAAAAAGGGACAATGAGATTCCCGATGCTATTGCCAAAGAAGGCAAAATGTTTCATTCTATTACGTTCAATCAGGCTTTGTTTGATCTTACATTGGCCGGAAAAATCACAGAAGAGCAAGCGTATCAATATGCTTCAAGCCCGTCCGATCTGAAATTGATGTTTACCCTGAGTACAGAATACGAAGCGAAAAAAAGCAAAAACAAAGTTTGAAAATTTTTCTCTTCTTTGTGTGCTCAGGACATAAGAATGCCCGGTTAGTCGGCAGTCGCATCATGAACTGCTTTTTTGGTGCTTCTCCAAGCTTTGCTTGAATCATACTTGATGCCGCTCCACGTGGCACATCCATTTATAAAAAATCCAATCATCACTGCTGCAATCCAAATGAATCTCTTTTTCAAGTTGTCTTTCCCTTCTATACCTCTTTAGATTCTAATTCTTCCGGCACCGGTTTTGCTATTTTTAAAGGCTTGTTCGCAGCCCTTGCAAGTATCTCAATGTAGCATTCGGTCCATCCGGACTCCTTGGCGTTATCCAGAACCTTGATAAGTTCTTCGAATTTTACCGCTTGAGAACTTGGAAAATCACGTCCGATACGACAATCGAAATCCCAATACATCGATGTGCTCTCAGGCAGTTTCTTTTTGGATTCACGTTTTGCATATTTGCGTATCTCATGCTTTATCGCTTCAAGTACGCGGTCTGCATGTTTTTTTTCATCTTGTAATTTAAAAATTTTTTTCATTTATTTTACCTTTGATCTTTGGTGAGCAGCAGTCTTTGCGGCCGACGACGGTCCACGTGATGATCTTGAGCGTTGAGAAGATGCGCTTCCTCTGCCATCGCCGATATTTTTAGAAGCGTTTTTTTGATTGCCGCGTCCTCCCCCTCTTCCATTTTGAATAGGCTCGGCTTTAATGCTTGGATCTGGGGCAAAAGCTGGAATTTCCACCTTTTTAATGGGTGATTTAATAAATTTTTCAATATCTGCAAGGAGCTTATGTTCATCGATGCAAACCAAAGAAACTGCTTCGCCCTCTTTTCCTGCACGCCCTGTTCTGCCGATGCGATGCACATAGTCTTCAGGCACATTCGGAAGCTCATAATTGACCACATGAGGAAGCTGGTCTATATCAATGCCTCTTGCAGCAATATCTGTCGCCACAAGCACTCTTATTTTTTTATCCTTAAAATCCGCCAATGCTTTGGTCCTTGCTCCCTGGCTCTTGTTGCCGTGTATGGCTGCTGCAAGAACACCGGATTCTTCAAGTTGCGCGGTCAAACGGTTGGCCCCATGTTTCGTGCGGGTAAACACCAAGACTTGCTGCCAGTTTTTTGTTTTGATCAACTGTGACAATAATTCCCTTTTTCGCGTCTTATCAACATAATGCACTACCTGTGATATCTGCTCTGCGGCGGTATTTTCACGCGCCACCTCCACAAGCACAGGGTCATTGAGCAATCCTGATGCCAGTGTTTTTATCTCAGGTGAAAAAGTTGCAGAAAAAAGCAAGGTTTGTTTTTTTTGCGGCATAAGTTTCATGAGTTTTTTGATATCGTGTATAAAACCCATATCAAGCATACGGTCCGCTTCATCCAAAACAAGACATTCCAACCTTGAAAAGTCTATACCTTTTTGTCCAACGATATCAAGCAGTCTGCCCGGTGTAGCGATAACGATATCGACTCCTTTGCGAATGGCTGCAAGCTGCGGATTGATTCCTATGCCTCCAAAAACAACCGCAGAAGTATATGGCATATATTTTCCGTACACTTTTATACTCTGAGCTACTTGTGCAGCAAGCTCACGCGTAGGCGTTAAGATCAAAGCACGTATTTGATATTTATTGATATTTGGATGATTTTGGCTGAGCCTTTCGAGTAAAGGCAATGTAAACCCTGCAGTCTTTCCTGTACCTGTTTGGGCCGCAGCCAGAACATCTTTTTTTTGTATCACTACCGGAATGGCTTGTTGTTGTATAGGCGTAGGCATAGTATACCCCTGCTCTTTAATTGCTTTGAGAAGGGGTTCTGATAACCCTAGATTTGTGAATGACATTATTTTATTGTACCTTTTGAACGGAGCCTACCATATAAAGTGTATAGGTCGGCCTTAGGCTTAGTTGGTGTGTTTTTTACAAAATTTAAGTCATTGACCGATATACGCTTAAATCGAATAACATTATAGCGTAATAATACAGGTATCATTACCACTCTGTATCTCATCTTAAATCATGCTATACTTATGAAAATTAAATTGAAACTTATAAATATGGCAAAGAAAAAGAAAAAATACCTCATAAAACTTAACAACAAAATACGAAACTATTTTAACGGGCTCCCTTTTGATGAAGGCGTTGCCACACTGGATGATGATAAGCTTATCGAACTCATGCTCATTCTTCAAATAAGACTTCCGCATTTTACAAGAGATGAAATGATACGCTCCCTAAGACGCATCTGGAGCGAAGGAGAGGCCGGCATGAGAGAAATGATCGTATCACACCTAACCGAACGATACCGTTCGCTGCCTTATCAACAAGCAGCCGATGGCTTTTTAGATAAAAAACAGGTCATTCTTCAAGCGCTTCAAAATATAGAACATACAAAACAAGAAGAAAATATGGTGCTTGAATCTTTTATAGACATGAAAGATTCAAAGATCACAGAGGAAAAAGTCATCAATAAGCTCCGCTACCTTCGAATGCAGTCAAGAATCAAAAAACTAGAGAAAATACTGGATGTCGCATTTGACGCATCAAATGAAATGACTTTTTATCACAGTTTTACGTTTGCATTGCATGATTTTGATTTCAACAAAATACTGCTTTGCACAACCCAACCTCTTCCCATGGAGCAGTGGCAGCAATACAAAGAGGATGAAATCATCGACAGGCTTAAAAATATCAAAGAAGAAGCCATTGCCCAAAAAACAAATGAAATCTCCCTGTTTTTAAATAAGATCATTAAGGCAAAACATCATTATTTGACGTCAACAGAGATAGCACAAGCACTCAAAAGCATGTCTCCCGAAGCAGCGCTCTACCATGCTCCCCTCTCTTATGATACTATTGAAAGGATATTAAAAAATATAAGTGATAAATACCATGTATTTGAAACGACCGATCATATTATCATAGAAAAAGAAAAACACCACGACCTATTCGGCACCCCGCTCTACTATACTACTTCGGTATCGTACGAGAAGCCTTTTTTCTACAGTATTATCTGGCAAGGCAAAGAATTGCCCGTCAAAGATGATATCAACCATGTAAACGATGAACTTCTTGCCCATTTTAGAGTCGCTATTGACGAACTTTACGATGAAATGCGCTTCATGAGCGAAAAACTTGCTATTAAAGAAGAGATATTCCATGAATTTATCACACGTTTCGTAGAACCTCAAATACGTACTTCTCAAAATTTAAAACTGAAAGAAAAAATAAAACGGCGCATACTGTTTCATTTTGCGGAGTATATCAAGCCGCTTCAAGCCAAGCAAAAAAGAGAAGAGCTGCTTGCTAAAACCATTCGTGATTTTAAAAATCTTTTCCCGCTGGCAAGGAACCTTAAAAGAAAAATCATTTTTCATGTCGGGCCGACCAACAGCGGCAAAACCTACGCTGCGCTTCAAATGCTTGAAACCGCAACGACAGGCTATTATCTTGCGCCATTGCGGCTTTTGGCACTGGAAGGATACGAAAACCTGAAAGATAAAGGCATACACGTCTCACTTGTGACAGGGGAGGAAGAAATTATCGATGAAGAGTCCACCCATATCAGCTCTACCATTGAAATGATGAATATTTCTGTTGATGTTGATGTATGCGTGATCGATGAAATTCAAATGATCGCAGACCGTGACAGAGGATGGGCTTGGGCAAATGCACTGATAGGCGCGCCCGCCAAAACAGTTGTGTTGACAGGATCAAGCGATGCGCTGCATGCCGTCAAAGAACTTTGTGCCTACTTGCAAGAAGAACTTGAAGTGGTCGAATTTGAACGAAAAAATGAACTGGCCATGATGGACCACGCAGTTTCGATACGCAAAATAGAAAAACAAACTGCCATTGTGGCATTTTCGCGACGCGAAGTACTTTCGCTAAAGCAGCAGCTTAGCGACCGTTATCGCGTTTCAGTCGTGTACGGCAATCTCTCCCCCGAAGTGAGACGCGAAGAGGCGCGACGCTTCAGAGAAGGAGAAAGCGATATCCTGATCGCCACCGATGCCATCGCCATGGGGCTTAACCTGCCCATAAAAACCATTTTATTTGCAAAAGACAACAAATTTGACGGATTGCGGCGTCGCGAACTGCTTCCGACCGAAGTGTTGCAGATTGCCGGACGTGCAGGACGCTATGGCTTTGAAGAAAAAGGGTATGTAGGGGCATTAAGCGATAGCATTCTCTATACTGTCGACAAAATCTTCCATAGCCCGCTTGCCGATCTTGAGCTTCCCGTTTCGGTAATGGCAAGCCTGGAGCATGTCATGCTTATAGGGGAAATCCTGGAAACAGACAATCTTTTGGATATCCTCGGTTTTTTTGCCGACAATATGGAGTTTGAAGGGCCGTTTGTCGCTGCAAACATTGAGTCCATGCTCGAAATAGCCGCTATCGTCAGTGAATACGATCTGGATCTGCGGACACGGTATTATCTTGCATGCGCTCCGGCCAGTATCTCATCTCCCTATATCGAATCCGTTTTGCATCGCTATATTCGACAAATCGAAGCCGGGAACAAAGTGCTCTACATCCCTCCCAGGGATCTCCCGGCTTTTGCGCAAACCAACGACATGCTTCTCAATGCTGAAGACAGAGTAAGAGAGATCTCTCTTTATCTATGGCTTTCCTTTAAGTTTCCGGATCTCTTTAAAGATACGAAAATAGCCATAGAAGCCAGAGGACGGCTGAATACCTTCATAGAAAACTCTCTTCGCAAAGGGCATTTTGTAAAAAAATGCCGGCGTTGCGGAAAAATACTTGATTTCTCCTATCGTTTTTCAATCTGCGACAGCTGCCACACTCAAGGAAAACAAGGAAATGAAAGTTATAAGTATAAGAGTGAAAAAAGAAGACAGAAATAAATATCAATATTTATTAAAAAATTTTAATTTGTCTTGCGTAAAATGTATGTTTTTGTGCTATGATATAAAATAAATCATAAAGGAGTTGACATGAAAAGCATCAATATAAAGCATTTGAGTGCAATCGGTGTTGTTTCTGGTATGCTGTTTTTTTCGGGATGTACGCCTGAAGAACAGGCATTTGCGTCAGGAGCTGCCGTAGGTGCAGTAGCAGGAACGATTATAGGTTCATACGACAGTCCTCGATATTATGATAGACCGTATTATTATTATAATGACAGGTACTATTATGGCGGAACTTATCAAAATGGTTACTATCTTTACAAAGGACGCAGATTCTATGGAGGTCACTACTATCCTAGATACTACAGACATCATGATGTAAATAGATATGCCTCACCATACTATTACTATAATGGCAGATATTATACAGGGGGGGATTGGCGAAACGGATATTATTATTATAAAGGGCGCAAATTGGTAGGCGGACATTATTTCCACAAAGGATACCGCTACCATAAAAATAAACGATACAAAGCCAGAAAAGGCGAATACGGATATCGCGGAGACAATTATTACGAGAACCGAAGAAGATAAACACTTCTCTTAACATGCAGGCCTTGGCTGCCTGCATTGTGTGGCCGCTTTTAAGTTTTATCTCGGCGTGCCAATAAATGCCCGGCGCCTTTTACAAAATAAGTAGTTACCAAAGGAGAAAAAAACATCAATGCCGCATTAGCGTCAATAATTTTATCTTCGCTCCCCAAAAAAACCTCAATAACAATCCCTTTGTCTAAAAGTGCTTGAATTTTTCTTTGATCCCACACATAATTTAACAGCATGCCAAGCTCCTCTTTACTGCCAAGATGCAAATAAGAACAAAGATCGATAGAACTTGGATAAGCTGCGTTTTTTAAAAATTGATCGGTATAACTTTTTTTGTCTGCTTCAAAATATTTTAATTGCGCTCTCATAAAACTTGATTTTTGTGTTTGAAAAAAAGCAGGAGAAATTAAGATAAGCCTGTCAATCCGTTCTTTTGAAGCAAAAGCGTATTCGAGCGCTTTTTGCGCACCATAGCTAAACCCTGCGATACACATATCTGTATCGATCAGGATATCGGTAAAAAAATTTTCCTCGCCCTGAAGAGAAAAACCGCTAAAATATTTCATCATTAAAACATCTCTCGCAAAATTTCTCTACACTCTTCTTGCGTTATATTTTCATGCACCAGCAAATAGTCATTAATTTTATCCAATGCTTCGCTCAGTGTACCAAAAAGTGAAGTAACGGACGAAACAGATTCGCTTAAAAGCTGCTCTTCTTGATCAGAAGCAACTATCAGATTTTCACCCATACCATATTCATAAATTACTTTCTTTGCCATTTTTCTGGCCTTGGAAATATCCGAACTTGCATTGGTAAATTGTTCATTGTAATACATTTTGACTGCAATGCTTCCGGCCAAATAAACTTTAATGCGCGATAGAAGCTGGGTTTTAGAAAGGATTTCATGATCGAGGGTTATAAATCTGGAATTGACGATTCCTATCTTTTCAAATTCCACATCAAGCCATGTTGCAATAAGCGCTTTGGCAGCCTGATAGCGGGCCTGTATCGCTCTTTCTTCTTCCGTAAAACTAAGTATTTTACGTTTGCCAAGCAAGACTTTCTCTTTTACGGCTTCAAAATCATCTGTTTTTACGATCCTCCGCCCTTCCCTCATCGCATAAATTGCTGCTTCATTTGTCAAAGTAGAAAGCGCAGCGGAATTGAAGCCGACCGTCATACGGGCAACCTGCTCTATGTCGACCTCGTTTGGCTTGTTTTTGAGATAGAGCTCAAGTGTTTTTGCACGTTCTTGCAAATCAGGCAGCGAAATATGGATGCGTCTATCAAAACGTCCGGCTCTAAGCAAAGCTTCATCCAGCACATCTATCTTATTGGTCGCGCCGATAACGATAACACCCGAACTCTCTTCAAAGCCGTCCATTTCGGTAAGCAGCTGGTTGAGCGTTGCTTCTCTTTCATCATTTCTAAGCGCTCCTCGGCTTTTGCCTACCGCATCGATCTCATCAATAAATATAATACTCGGGGCCATTTGTTTAGCTTTCCTAAAAAGCTCACTTACCCTTTTCGCTCCCATACCTACATAAATATGAACAAAAGAAGCTCCGCTTTGATAAAAAAACGGAACACCCGCCTCTCCTGCTACCGCTTTGGAGATCAGTGTCTTTCCTACGCCCGGGGGGCCCACAAGCAATACGCCTTTTGGCAAACGGATACCAAAATCACGATATTTTTGAGGTTCTTTTAGAAAATCTATAATCTCTTCAAGTTCTTCTTTGACATCCTTGATGCCTGCTACGTCAGAAAATTTTACTTTAGAAGCAAGCGCCTGGATAGGCTCATAGGCAGGCAGCTCATTGGCATCGCCCAAAATGCTGCCAAACCCTTTGGATTGTCGAAATTTTTGCTTACTGAAAAACCAAAACATCAATCCAAAAACCGATAAAACAATCAATAAAAAAACACTAACATACGCTAAGCCGCTTTTTTGGCGAACTTCCACAGGATATTTACTGAAAAAAGCATTTTGATTGATAGCTTCCTTATAGATTTTATATCTGCCTTCGCCGGTATATAAATGTATATAAGGTTCGTCAAGAATGACCTTTTGAATTTTATTTTCAGTATAAAGAGCATTGGCTTGCATATGGGTTATGAGCCGATCGGTATCCCTTGAAATTGAAAAAATCAAAAGCCCCAACAAAACTGCAAGCAGTCCTGCAATAATACTTATGTTTTTTCGATCAAAAGATTTAAGATAAAATTTGTGCTTTATTTCCTTCATCCGTCACCTCTATATCATT
The DNA here is from genome assembly GCA_002403155.1 of Sulfurovum sp. UBA4779. Lineage (GTDB taxonomy): Bacteria > Campylobacterota > Campylobacteria > Campylobacterales > Sulfurovaceae > Sulfurovum. The sequence continues at coordinate 337,984 of DHHF01000008.1, read as the reverse complement.
CAGCAATATCCAGTTGTTACTAAGATCTTCATCACTTTTAACTTCTATTTTGTTAAAGTATTGATCAAATCCATGATAAACTCCGTTTTTGCCATTTTCCAGCAACACTATAAGATTGTCTTTATGTTGGTACCTAAATTGATAATTTTTTTCCTTAATAATTGCCGTAAGCTCTTTAAGGCGGTTTTTTGCGACATCCCCTTTTACTTCAGCTTTCATCATTGCCGAAGGGGTATTATCTCTCTTTGAATAGGTAAAGGCATGGATATGGGTGAGAGGGAGCTGTTTGACCCTTTCTATCGCTTCTTTCCATTCCGCACCGCCTTCTCCGGGATGGCCTACAATATAATCCGTACCCAACGCATACCCTTTTTGTGCTATCTCTTGAAATAATTTTAAATCTTCAACAAAAGTATTGCGTCTGTTCATCAACTTTAACATCTTATCGCTGGTGTGTTGAAGAGCGATATGCAGATGTTTTGCCATCCACGGCTCGTCAAGCAATTCTTTAAACTCATCGTCTATCTGTATCGGCTCAAGGCTTCCTAAGCGTATGCGCCTCACTCCTCGCACCATACTGATTTTTTTTAATAATTTTGCCATCGAAGAGTTGCGCTCCTGTCCATAACTTCCCACATTGGTCCCTGTCAAAATAAATTCGCCAAAACCATTGCTTGCAAGTTTTTCCACCTGAGCGAGGATATCCGCTTCTTTGTGGCTCCTGGCATCTCCGCGCACGGAAGGGATAATGCAGTAAGAACATCTAAAGCTGCATCCTTCTTGAATCTTGATAAACGCCCTGCTTTTACCGACAAACTCTTCCACAATAGTAGAATCGATATGTGTAAGATCTCCAATTTGATAGAAAGGTTTTTCCTGTTTGAGAATCTCATTGATCTTTTCTTTCTCCGAGTGGCCTATGACACCAAAAACTTTTTTTTCTTCAAACAACGACTCTCCTTTGGAGTGCGAGCCGCATCCTGCCAAAATCACTTTCGCATTGGGATTTTTTCGCTTCATAGAAGAAATATAATTACGCACCGAAGAGTCTGCCCCATTGGTTACAGTACAAGAATTTACGACAACAATATCACTGCATTGTTCATCGTCACACAGTTCAAACTCTTTAAGTTTAGAAATCATTACCTGGGTGTCAAACTGATTGGTTCGGCACCCAAAAGTTTTAAAATAGATTTTTTTAGGAACCTGCATTGTTTGTCCTTTCTGTTTTTGTTTTTGTCTCTGCACCCTGCAAAGGCTTGCGAACATCCTTGTCCATATAAACAGATTGTGTCGGAAACGCAAGAAAAATATCTTCTTCTTCCTGCAAGCGTGAAATAATCTCCACCGAGATTGTACTTCTAAGCGTAAGTGTCGCAAAAGCATTTGTCATATACCAAGCGCTTATTTTGATGCCGTACGTATCAATAAGTGCATAAATACGCGGTTCAACATTGGTGTTTTTTATGCTGTAGCTGCTTCTTAGTTTATTGAGCTGCCTTCTTGTAATATCCGTATATCCTTTGGAATATTTTCTGGTAATCTCTTTGGCAATGGATTGTGCTTTTGAGATATTTGAATCAAACGTAATCACAAAGTCTATTCCATCCCATACTGTTTTGAGTCCTGCATGGGAGTAATTGGCGATCATGTCGGTAAAGATAAAATTATTCGGAATAAAAATAATACGCCCTGCTCTTCTGTTTTGCATAAGAGACGTAAGAGAGACATCTTCGTGAAGCGTCATGCGCAGCAAAGAAATATCAACAATATCTCCTACATATTCCACATTGCCTCTGACAAATTTCACCTTGTCGCCCACATGAACCGATCCGCCTATGATAATCGTAAGCCACCCCATCAGTGACATAAACCACTCTTTCATGGCAATGGCAATACCCGCAGACGCAAATCCTAAAATAGTAACCAAATAGCTCACATTTTCAATATAGGCAAACAAAAGTATAACCAGCAAAAAAGTAACGAAGGTAATATTGAGCGCTTTATTGATGATATAAAAACGCTCATTGTCCGACATATATCTTCTGACAAAATATTTAATAACAAAAAGAAGAATAAAAAATACCAAAATAATGGCACCGATTTGTATTGTTTTATTGATCTCTCTGTCGATATCATTTTTCAGATTGAGTTTGATTTCATCTATTTTTTTAACGTAAACATTCTTGGTTGTTTCAAAAATTTCCATTACAGAAGCAAACGTTTTGATCTGCTCATCTATTTCTTTAGCTGTATTTTGATATTTTTCATTTTCCGGCTCCAAGACAAGGAGTTCTTCTATCGTTTTCTTTTTTTTATCGAGATTCTCTAAAACATATTTTAGAGATTCATATCTGCTTTCATAGGCGATCTGATCAGAGTGAAGTTTTTCCCGGTAAGAGTATGCTGAAATAATTGCTAAAGGATTTTCAACCGTAGGAACATTCTCAATTTTGGGGGGCATTAAAAATTTTTTAAACGGATCGGTTTCGTATTCTTTTAAGAGTTGAAGTTTGCCTGAAAGTATCAAACTTTCTTGTTTGGTTTGTTTTAGTTCCTCTTCTTCTTGTTTTGAGCGTTTTTTTCTTTTTTCCAAAAGCTTGATTGTATCGTCAAGTATTTTTTTTTGATGAATCAACTCTTTATAGGTATGGTAATTGCTATAAATTTTAAACCAGATATTGTTTTCTAAAAGCTCTTTGTCTATTGCTTCTTTTTGCGTAAGCAGCTGTTCTATTTTTTTTTTATGAAGAGTGCTGTCTGTAGAGATTTGTTTTTCAAGCGGTGTCTGGCTGGCATTAAGATCGGTTGCATTTTTTTCCGTTTGCACAGGTGCAGCTGCAAGGGCGCAAAAAAGAACCAACCCGGCCAGAAATGGTTTTATCATTTATTTTCTCCGAAACTGCCAAGTACTTTTTTAACGATTGCCTCATCAATCCCTGAAACGATTTCAAATCCTCCCAATCCTTTTGGCAGTATAAATTTAATGCTGCCTTTTGCACTTTTCTTATCGAGTAAAAAATGTTCATAAAAGTCATTCACATCTTCAATAGAGTAACTTATAGGCAATGATACTTTTTTCAATAAAGATTTGATACGCTCTGCTTCTGCTTGCGTCATCATCCCAAGCTCAACGGCAAGTTCATTGGCCATAACCATCCCCACAGCAACAGCTTCTCCATGCAGATACGCCGTATAATTTGTTTCATTTTCAATGACATGGGCAAATGTATGGCCGTAATTAAGCACTGCGCGGATACCGGCTTCTTTTTCGTCTTGATTGACCACCCATGCTTTAAGCGTGACGCTTTTTGCGATAGCTTCCTTGAGCATACTTTCATCAGAAAAATCAGCTTCTTCCAAAAAATCAAAAAAATCTTTATCAAACATGACAGCCATTTTAATAATTTCGGCAATACCTGCTGCAAATTCGCGTGCCGGAAGTGTTTTTAAGAATTTTGGATCTATATAAACCGCTCTAGGCTGATAAAATGTGCCGATAAGATTTTTGCCGTATTTATTGTTAACACCGGTTTTGCCCCCTACGCTTGCATCCACCTGGCTTAAAAGTGTTGTAGGAACCTGGATAAAATCTATACCCCGTTGATAGATACTTGCGGCAAATCCCGTCATGTCGCCTATAACCCCTCCTCCAAAAGCTATCAGCAATGATTTTCTGTCCAGTTTGTGCTCAAAAAGTGCATTCAATATCTTTTCAATGGTTTCAAGATTTTTATACTCTTCTCCATCGGGAATGCGCACTACATGAAGTTCGCGTGCGCTTATACGGTCCAAAAGCATATCAAGATGGTAACCCGCCACCGTAGGGTTAGTAACAATCACAACTTTGGTATCAAATGTAAGTTGCGGCAGATCATCAATCACAATGTCATATTTTATATTTTGCGCCTGCACCAATTCTATGGGAATGATCATCAAAAACCTCGTATATCGTATAAATTGTTTTATTTTATCTCATTTGCGGTTAATTTCTAATTTTATAAAAACGGATACAAAGATAAATATGCATTGCATAACAAAAGCAATGGGCAAAATCACCTCAAATTATCCTTCGCTTGCTTCAAAAGGCACAAGCAATTTGGGATGTTTCTGTGTTCTTAGTAAAAAATTATGGGATTTGGCCGAAAGAAAATATAAAAACTTTTTATATGCCAGCCCTTTTTCGAAAGGAATGATCTGAAGTATCTCTTTTTTTCTTTCAATTTCTCTAATGGGGTTGGCTACCTTTTGCTCAAGATGAATCTCGATGTTAAAAATTTGCGCCATGTTTTCATAGTGTTCTATGATCATTTTTTTTGCTTCAAAATCACCTTCGGGATCAAAATCTGCAAGCGTCAGCCTGATGCCCAATTCTTCGGCAAAATCAAAAGCAGTAGAAGAGATGGATTCCATTTTTTCTTTTTCATTCATAAGCACAACGGCTTCTTTGATATTGTAAATCTGTCTGTCCCCAAAAAGATAAACCAGTTTTTTCAATTCATAAAACAAGGTTTTAATTTGCCTTGAGTCAAACGCTTTGATACTGCTAAGGACAAGTCCGATATCATACTGCTGCATATCATACTCTATAAGCGGTCCAAAATTCTGATCATCATAGCAAACTAAAAGTATCACATTGCTTGATTCATATTTTTTTAGCACCTCAATCAGTTCAAAATTATTTGGATAAAGTATCCGCACATAGAGAAACTTATCTTCTAATTCATTTGCAAGATAAATGCTCTCCTGCAAATAAAGCAATGCATTTTCGGCATCATTTCTAAAATCCAACAATAAATAAAGGTTTTTACCAAATGGCTCGGGGAAAAGCCCCATTCTTTTGTTGATAATTTTATATACACCGTCCAATACAATAGGCTTGCCCAAAACAAGCAGTGTATCATTGGGGTAAACCATTGTTGCATTCGTAGGAAGGATCTGTTTGTCTTCACGATAGATGGCTGCAATTTTCCATTTTCTTTGCACAATGGAGCCTACATGCCTATAGGCATATGCACTGCCAAACGGAACAAGTATCTCCATAATTTCGCCGTGCCCCAACCCGATATTTTGAGCCACCACGGGAACGTTAGGCAAATTGCCATAAAGATGCGCAGCAATCAGCTCATCCCTATACACAACCGTAATATTTTCTTCTGTTTTTGCTATCTTTGCATCATCCCATTGGTTGAGCAGGACAATCCTTATTTTTTTATCTATCAGGCGAATATTTTTAAGTGAATAGCGGGCTTCTTCCATTTTATCCATAATGATAAACACAAGGCTATACTTGGTCTCTTCCATAATATTTTTCATTTTGGAATAGCTTGTCGGATCAGCCTCAATCAAAGAGATATTTTTTCCTGTTTTTTCAGCCAGCATATCGGCTTTATGAGAGACGACATAGTATTTATTTTTGGCTACCCTTTTGCAGCTTACCCACTCAATAAAATGTCTGGCGATACTGCCATCAGCCAAAATAAGTATATTCTTCATGCAATTATCTTTCATAGCGCGATTGTAACCAAAAAAGAGATACAATGGCATCATTCATTTTTGGGGGAATATTATAACACAATGCAATTTCAGATAGATAAAATAGACCAAAAAGCCAGGGCGTGCACCATCAAAACCGCGCATTCTGTAATCCAAACGCCGGTTTTTATGCCTGTAGGAACCGTAGGGGCCGTAAAAGCACTCGATGCTACGGATTTGCAATCTTTCATCAATCCGCAAATTATACTGGGCAATACCTACCATCTTTATATGCGTCCCGGCGATCAAATCATCGATACCATGGGCAAACTGCAGGGGTTTACAAAGTTTCCGAAAAGTTTTTTAACAGACAGCGGCGGATTCCAGGCGTTTTCACTTTCTGACAATGTCAAGATAGATGAAGGAGGCATTACGTTTAAAAGCCATTTAGATGGAAGCAAACACTATTTTACCCCAAAAAAAGTCATAGACATTCAATACAACCTCGGTTCGGATATCATGATGATACTGGATGACTTGGTCGCGCTGCCTGCAACACAAGAGCGCATCAAAGCCAGCATAGAGCGCACCACCAGATGGGCAAAAGAATCCATAGATTACCACAGAGCCAACCAACAAAAAGGCATCGGGCTTGATCAAAATATTTTTGCGATCATTCAAGGCGGGACAGACAAGGCGTTTCGCAAAAAATCCGCCCAAGAGCTTTGTGCTTTAGACTATGACGGTTTTGCGATAGGCGGGTTAAGCGTAGGCGAAGCCAATGAGGATATGTACGATACCGTCGAATGGACTACACAATTTATGCCCGAAAACAAACCGCGCTATCTTATGGGGGTCGGAACTCCGGAAGATTTGATCGAAAATATTTACAGAGGGATCGACATGTTTGACTGCGTGATGCCTACGCGCAATGCACGCAACGGTACTTTGTTTACCTCTTTTGGAAAAATCAACATCAAAAAAGCCGAATACACCACCGATAAAATGCCGATCGATCCCGAATGCAACTGCATGGTGTGCCAAACCTACTCCCGTTCATATCTGCGCCATCTTTTTCGAGCCAGAGAAATCACCTATTTTAGGCTGGCAACTATCCATAACCTTTATTATTACCTGGATTTGATGAAACAAGCCAGAGAAGCGATTTTAGAGGGAAGATTCGAATCGTTCAGGGCTGAATTTTATGCAAAAAGAGGCATGTAAGCCTGCTATTTTGCTGCAACGATCTGCAACCGGATAAAAAAATTCATCAATTCTTATTTTGCAGCGATTGCTTCAAAAAGATAGATCATTTTGGTTTTATTTTTGTATAATTTGGATAGTTTCATACAAAAGGAGCTTGCATGAGTTTTATCAATATCATACTGCTTATAATTATCGCAATCGGTATTTATGTAATCGTAATCTACAACAAATTTGTTTCATTAAGGGCCGGGATCGATGCTTCCTGGTCGGATATCAATGTGCAGCTGAAGCGCCGTTTTGACCTGATCCCGGCATTGGTTGATACGGTCAAAGGGTACAAAGAGTATGAAGCAGAGACACTTGAGAAAGTTATTCAGGCTCGACAGCAAGGGCTTAACGCCTCAACGATTGAGGAAAAAGCCGAAGCGGCAAATATGCTTTCAGGCGCTTTGGGAAAACTCTTTGCACTGGCAGAAGCCTATCCCGATCTCAAAGCAAATACCAATTTTTTGCATCTGCAAAACGAACTCTCTAACCTAGAAGATGCGATTCAAAATGCCAGACGCTATTACAATGCTATCGTAAGAGACTATAATGCAAAACTTGAATCTTTTCCGGATCTTTTTGTGGCAAGGAAGTTTCAGTTTAAGCCAAAAGACTATTTTGAGCTTGAAGAGAGTGAGGCTGCGCAAGCCAAGAAAATGCCTATGATTGATTTTTAATTTTATTTTCCGATGAAAAAACTTTTTTTAGCCTTCTTGCTTGCTGTCGGGTTGCATATATCTCTTTATGCTGAAAAAATCGATCGCTATCATGTCGATATCCTGATAGAGCAAAGCGGTGAGCTTGCCATAAAAGAAACGATCGTTTATGATTTTGGGGCGTTGCAAAAGCATGGCATCTTTCGTGATATTCCTCGACTGATAGAAAACAAAGGCCGTCTTAAAGATATCGGACTTTATGATTTTTCCGTCATGATGGACGGGTCTGCAATCCAGTGGCAAGAATCAAAAATGCATTCGACACATGCAGGGGATATCATACGCCTTAAAATCGGGTCGGCATCCTCCTATGTAACCAAACAACATACCTATGTCATCACTTACCGTGTCAAAAAAGGGGTGCTTCCAGCATATCAAAACGAACAAAACGACGCCATACGGTGGAACATCATCGGCACCGGATGGGCTGTGCCTCTCTTTAACGTTCAAGCCCGCATTTTTTTGCCCCCTTCGCTTTCGCAAGAGATCATTTCGCTCTCCACTTTCAGCGGAGCTTACAAAACTCAAACGTCATCCGCTGCTATGCGGTGGCTTGATCCCAAAACACTGCAGATCACCCTTTCGCAGCTTCAGCCGCAGGAAGGATTGACCGTAGAGTTGGCCTATCCGGCTTATCTGCTGGATCAGCACGGTTTGGACAATACAAAAAACACATTCACAGATTGGATATTTGAATATTGGCATTGGACGGCACTCATCGGATTTTTGTTGTACTTTAAAAATATCCTTAAACAGCATACCGGTTTCATCGATCAGCGATCCATCGCCGTACAGTATGAACCGCCCCGAGAATTGACACTGCTTCAATCAGGCCTGATATTGGATCGTTTTGCCGATGATGAAGATATCGCTGCGGCTATTATTGAGCTTGCACAAAAAGGATATCTCAACATCGAGCAAAGTGCTTCGCTTGTTGATCCTATGCTGATCCGTACCGAAAAACCCATCGATCAAGCTTTGAGTATGGATCAAGCATATCTGCTTTCCGGCATTCTTTTTGCATCGGGCAAAACATTTACGCTCTCAAAAGGCTCATCTTCCCAAGCCCAAACACTGCAAAAAGGCTTTTCTCATATCAACGATCGTCTCTATGCCTGGGTGGTCGGCGCCGGATATATGAGTGAAAATCCTCAGCGAGTGCGAAGAGCGTTTTTACTGAAAAGCATCCTCTATCTGCTTCCCGTGATAGGGCTTGTACTCTATTCGCTTTGGGCCAAATTCGGCCCGGAGATGCTCATTGCGCTCTTGTTTCCGCTGATATTCGGTGCGGTTGGATTGAGCATCATGATGGGCAGCACAGCATGGCGGCCTAAGATTTTTGGCCTTATTTTTGCCATAAGCGGTATATTTCCCGTTATCGGCATAGCCGATGCGCATTCTGCCCTGCTCCAACTTCTTGCGGGGCCTTTTGTCGTACTTTTCATCCTGATTCTTGCGATGATATACGTCTATAAAAAAATAGGCAAATACACCCCCAAAGGTGCGCAAACACGTACACACTTGCTGGGATTGGAAATGTTTATCAAGCGGGTAAAACAAGATGAGATCGCAAGAAGGCTGAAAGAAGACCCTTTGTATCTTGACAAAATGCTGCCTTATGCAATTTTATTTAAAGAAACAAAACATTGGCTTTCGTTTTATAAACTTTTACATGTCAGCACGCCGGCTTGGTACCATGGCAATATCAACGATCTCAATCATCTCTCTTCTTCTGTTCACAATGCTGCAACACCGCCATCCTCCAGTGCAGGAAGCGGTTTTTCAGGCGGAGGCGGATTCTCCGGAGGCGGAGGCGGAGGCGGCGGAGGCGGCTCGTGGTAAAAAGCATAGGGCAATATGAGCTGCATTATGTTTTTTATTTACCGTGAATAACGAAAATAAAAAATTAAACAAAAATCTGCCAATTTGACATTTTTTATATCTCTCTTCGCTCAAATCGTTATACTTTTTTTATACTTTTATTATCAAATTTTTACTTGAAGGTTTACCATGTATCGAACCAAAAAAGAAAAGCTCTACATCCGCGATCTTGTACAAAATCCGGCCGTTGCTTATCCGGCCTATTATACGCTAAGCGCATCGTTGTATCAAAATGAGATGCTTCGCGCCGCACTTGCAGCCTTGCATGGTTTTGATTTTTCAAGCTATACAAAAGCATCTGCACATGAGGATATTTTTAAGATGTTGCACAGGGGCGGTTTTGCGATCTTTAAAGAAAAATATATCGTCGGATACTTTGGCGGCAAAATGATGTATCTTGAAAGCAGCGGATGGAAAGGGATGCCTGCCGTAGAAGAGATCTTTAAACCGGAAAATTGGCAAATATGCTAATGGATAAAAACTTTCCTTTTTAGATATCTAATTAAGAGTATTTTTATCTTATTTGGCTATAATTCGGTTATATCTTAGGTGTTAAAGAAGTTTTACGTTCTTCCTCCTTTTAAAATGTATCGTCGGCTTCAACTATGACAAAGTCATTTTCCCACCCTTTCTAACACCTAAGATGTATCTTTCTTTATCAGATAAAATCCGAATCTTGCAAAAACCTCAATCTTACCCAAAGACACTAAGCCTATTCAACGTTAGACCAAAAATGATATTTTTATTGCATTCATTCTATTTTTGCAAAAATATACAGCCCGTGAATACATATAAAATGGCTATGACTTCAATATACCCCCGATTTTCTTAAATACACCGACACATACCAATGCAATTACCCCTGCAGCCGCCCCAACCAGAAGCTCTCCTGCAAGAGCAGGAAGCGGATGAAATGCTTCATGGATCCACGCTACATGATGCATATATATCCCTCCCGCGACCAAAAGCATGGCTATCGTTCCGATCACCGTAAGAGATTTAATTACCTTCGGCAACGCATTGACTAAAAATTCACCTATAGTGATAAGTATTTTATTTTTATTATCCCCTGCAACGATCAGTTTATATCCAAAATCATCCATTCTTACAATCATCGCAACGATTCCGTATACACCGATGGTTGCAAGCACAGCGATCAAAGAAACTACCATAATTTGAACAGACAATGCCTGTTCCGTGACCGTGCTTAAAGCGATAATGACAATCTCGATCGACAAGATAAAATCGGTTATAATCGCCGATTTGATCTTCTCTTTTTCTTCTTTTAGCACTTCTTCTTCAGATACAATTTCGAGTGTGACATGATGCGTTTCTTCATGTTCATGAGGCACAAAATATTCATACACTTTTTCAATGCCTTCATATGCCAGATAGATCCCTCCGGCCATCAAAATAGGAATGATGATCCAAGGCAAAAAAGCGCTAAGCAAAAACGCTGCAGGCAAAATGATCAGTTTGTTGAGAAAAGAACCTTTGGTGATCGCCCAAAGCACCGGCAGCTCTCTTGATGAAGCAACTCCGGAAGCCTTGTCTGCATTGACTGCCAGATCATCGCCCAATATTCCGGCTGTTTTTTTAGTAGCCACCTTACTCATCGATGCCACATCGTCCATCAAGAGCGCAATATCGTCAAACAGTGCAAAAAAACTTGCCGCCACCGTTTATCCTTTTTATGTGTTTCGTTTATAGAGATATTTAACTATCAAAATATTTTTTTATTGTAGCATGATGCATCCGGTTCAATGCTGTAAAAAACTTATAGGATACCATTAATTGAGCAACCAAATAGAAAGACAAAAAGTGTATATCAAGAAAAAAGCATGTCCTCCCAGGCCTTAGGGCCTGGAGGCAATAGAGCAAACTTAGTTGATCCGTGTAACAATTTCACCCTGTTGCACATCAAAAACAATGCTTGAACCTTCGACCACTTTGTCTGCAAGGATAAGCTCGGCAAGCGTATCTTCCACCACCTCATACAAGGCTCTTTTAAGCGGTCTGGCTCCATACACGGGATCAAATCCCGCTTCGGCAATATATGCTTTTGCCGCCGGTTCAAGCACAACGTTGATATTTCGCTCCTGCAATTTTTTCTGAATCCCCTTAAAGAGAATGTCAACGATACTGGTGATCGCTTCTTTGTTGAGCGGGTTAAAGATCACGATATCATCCAAACGGTTCAGGAACTCCGGTTTGAAATGGAATTTGAGTTCATCATTTACCGCTTTTCTTCTCTCTTCAGGATCATGAAGCTCCATGATCTTGCTTGAAGCAATATTGGAAGTCATGATGATGATGGTATTTTTAAAATCTACCGTGACCCCTTTATTGTCAGTCAAGCGCCCGTCATCAAGCACCTGCAATAAAGTGTTAAAGACATCCGGATGGGCTTTTTCAATTTCATCAAACAACACAACGCTATAGGGTTTTCTTCTGACTGCTTCAGTCAGCTGTCCGCCCTCTTCGTATCCTACATATCCCGGAGGTGCGCCGACCAAACGGCTGGCTGCATGTTTTTCCATATACTCGCTCATATCGATACGAATAAGTGATTTTTCGGTATCAAACAAAAATTTTGCCAACGTTTTAGCCACTTGCGTCTTGCCTACTCCCGTAGGCCCCAGAAACATGAAACTTCCGATAGGGCGATTGGTATCGCTCAATCCCGCCTTATTGCGCTTAATTGCTCTTGCAACCGCTTTTAGGGCTTCTTCTTGGCCTACCACTTCTTCTTGCAGTACATTTTCTATATGCAAAATCTTCTCTTTTTCGCTTTGAAGCATTTTTGTTACAGGGATACCCGTCCAACGGCTGATGATGCCTGCGATCATCTCTTCATCCACCGAATTTTTAAGCAGTGTCCCTTCGCTCATCATTTGCTGCCATTTAACCTCAAGCGCTTTAAGTTCTCCGTTTTTCGCCGGGATTTGGCCGTATTCGATCTCGGCGGCTTTGTTAAAATCGCCTTCACGCTTGACCTGTTCTGCCTGTACTTTGAGTGATTCGATGCTTGATTTGACTTCCGCAATTTGGCTAAAGACCGATTTTTCATTTTCAAATTGGCTTTGCAATGATCTTTTTTTCTCTTCAAGGTCAGCCAGCTCTTTTTCTATCTCACCGAGACGGGGGGCATTTTTCTCACTCTTTTCCATCTTGAGTGCTTCTTTTTCCACTTGAAGTGTCGAAATTTCGCGTTTTGCTTTCGCCAGATCGGTAGGCTCGCTTTCGATTTGCATTTTAAGCTCGGCAGCCGCCTCATCGATAAGGTCTATCGCCTTGTCAGGCAAAAATCTATCTGTGATATAACGGTCTGAAAGTTTTGCAGCCGCCACCAGTGCCCCATCTGTGATAATGACATTATGGTGCGCCTCCAACCTTTCTTTGATCCCTCTTAAAATCTGCAACGCTTCATTAATGCTGGGCTCGTCTACCTTGATCGGCTGGAAACGTCTTTGCAATGCCGCATCTTTTTCAAAATATTTGCGATACTCTTTAAGCGTAGTCGCTCCGATTGTATGAAGTTCGCCTCGCGCAAGAGCAGGCTTGAGGATGTTTGCTGCATCCATGCTTCCTTCGCTTGCTCCGGCACCCACAATCGTATGGATCTCATCGATAAAAAGGATAATGTTGGCCGCTTTTTTCACTTCATCGACCACCGCTTTGAGCCTGTCTTCAAATTCTCCCCGATACTTTGCCCCCGCAATCAACCGGCTCATATCCAAAGAAACTACGCGCATATTTTGCAAACTAAGTGGTACTTCTTTGTTTACTATGCGTTGTGCCAGCCCTTCAACAATCGCCGTCTTGCCCGTTCCGGGTTCACCTATCAAGATGGGATTATTCTTTGTTTTACGGATCAAAATCTGCATTGCCCGCTGGATCTCCTCATCTCTTCCTATCACGGGATCAAGCGTACCTTCTCTTGCTTTTTGGTTTAGATCAATCCCGTATTGTGCAAGCGCTTCAAGTGTTTCATCGGCACTTTGCGAATCGATTTGCTTGCCTCCGCGAATGGATTCAAGTGTTTTTTTAAATTCGGTGATATCGATATATTTTCCAAAAACACCTTTAATGAAATCTTCTTGAATATTGGCAATCAGCCAAGAGTCAACTGAGAGATACTGGTCTCCATTGGCTGCCATCACCCCTTCTGCGGCTTGCAAAGAGCGTATAAGATTGTGGGAAAGTTTGATATTTTCTTTATTGACGGTTGAAACAGTCGGCAACTTACCGGCAGCACTCTTAGCCTCAAGCTCTATGGCTGCTTTTTGGGCATTCATTCTGTTTAACGACTGATGCAGTACAGACCCGCTATTGGTTAACAGTGCCCAAATAAGATGGATGGGTTCCACTTCGGGATTTTTATTGTGCAATGCAAGCGAAACACCCGATTCGATGGCGCTCGTCATTTGATGCGTAAGTTTCTCTAAAATATTTTTCATCACTTTTCCTTTTTATCTAATTTTTTGTTTAAAATAAAATTATTATACATCTTTAGTCAATATGTGTCAAGTTTCTTTCGTCCATTTATTAAATGATATAGTATTTTTTTTCTTAAACACATGCAAATCATCCTTTTGTCAAAAAGCCTACTCTTAGATATTTTTAAATAAAATTATACATCTGTATACCATATCTCAAAAAGTATGAAAAATACATTTTAATACACACTTAAAAGAGTATCAATGATTAAGAAAAGCAAAAGATTGATTGCGTTTGGATTGTTTTCTACCGTAGCCGCCGCCTATCTTTTCGGCAGTTTTGCAGAAGCAAAAAGTACTGCTGTTAAATCTACAGCAAAAGAAAAACTTGAAGCCTATATAAAATTCACACAAATACTCAATATCATTGAAAATCAATATGTCGATGATGTCAACACAACAGCCCTTGTAGACAAAGCGCTCAAAGGACTTTTGACAAACCTTGATGCCCATTCCACCTACATGGATGCAAAAGATTATAAGGACCTGACCGTTCAAACCAAAGGAGAATTTGGCGGGTTGGGCATTTCGGTGGGCATGAAAGACGGCGCACTCACCGTCATCGCTCCTCTGGACGGCACCCCTGCTTTTCATGCAGGCGTAAAGGCGGGTGATATTATTCTTAAAATTGACGACAGAGCAACGATCGGCATGAACATTGACGACGCAGTTAAACTGATGAGGGGAAAACCCAAAACCGATATCGTTTTAACCATCATCAGAAAAAACGAACCCAAACCTCTTACGCTTAAAATCACAAGAGATATCATCAAAATACAATCAGTATATACCAAAACGCTTCAAACTGACGAGGAAATTCTTTATTTGGGCATTACCTCTTTTGACCAAAAAGTGGTAGAGGATGTCACAAAAGCACTCAAAGAACATCCCAAAACCAAAGGGATTATTCTCGATCTAAGGAACAATCCCGGAGGATTGCTTGATCAGGCGGTAGGGCTTGTCGATTTGTTCGTGGACAAAGGAACCATCGTCTCCCAAAAAGGAAAAACCAAAGAAGAAAATATCACTTTTGATGCACATGCGGAAAATACAGACAAAACAACACCTATTGTGACGATCGTAAACGGCGGCAGTGCAAGCGCAAGCGAAATTGTAAGCGGTGCGCTTCAGGATTTTAACCGCTCCGTAGTCATCGGCGAAAAGACTTTTGGAAAAGGTTCGGTGCAAATCGTTTTGCCTATCGGCAAAGAAGAGGCTTTAAAGCTTACGGTGGCCAGATATTATCTGCCGAGCGGACGAACGATCCAAGCTGAAGGTGTAGCGCCTGACATTATTATCCATTCGGGTAAAATCGAACAAGAAGATGATCTTGTTTTGCTGAAAGAAAAAGAACTCAGCAAACATTTAACCAGGGAGCTTGAAAAAATAGAAACAGTAAAAAAGACAAAAAATGACACCAACACCACCTCAAGCGAAAACAATGAAACCAAAATAACAGATAAAACAATTATCACAGAAGAGCAGCTCTACAATGATGCACAGCTTAAAAGCAGTATCGATATTCTTAAAGCACTCATTATCACAAACAAAGGGAAAAAATAATGGCAGACAAAGCAACAAAAAAAGCACTTGTTTATGAAGGCAAAGCAAAAAAAATATGGGCAACTGAAAATGAAGGACTCTACATCTCCGAATTTAAAGATGACTTAACCGCTTTCAACGGAAAGAAAAAATCCACAGAAGAAGGCAAAGGCGCCCTTAACAATAAAATCTCTACAGAACTTTTTAAATATCTTAACAATAAAGGCATTTCTACCCATTTCATACAGATGATCGATGACAACCACATGCTTCATAAAAAAGCGGATGTTATTTTGATAGAGGTTATCGTAAGAAACATTGCTACGGGGAGTCTAAGCAGAAATTTGGGTATTCAAGACGGCACGATACTTCCGTTTACGCTTGTAGAATTTGATTATAAAAACGATGCGCTTGGAGATCCGAAACTCAATGATCAACACTGTTTGATTCTTAAACTGGTAAAAGATGCTTCAGAACTCGAATATATCCGCTATATGGCAAGAAGAATCAATGAACTGCTAAAAGAGTTTTATGCGCAACGCAATCTTACGCTGGTTGATTTTAAGCTGGAGTTTGGACGCGACATCAATGGCAATATTATCCTCATCGACGAATTAAGCCCGGATAACTTTAGGCTATGGGATAGCACCAGCGGTGAAAAAATGGATAAGGACAGATTTAGACAAGGTTTGGGGGGACTCAAGGTTGCATACGAAGAAGTACTCAACAGAATACTCAAAACAAAATAAAGCGGTAAGACAAAGTATTGGAATTTAAAAACGCGATACAGATAAACAAACAAATCATACAAACAGGGAGAAAACAAGTGAAAGCTATTGTAAATGTATTTTTAAAAGAAGGCGTGCTTGATCCGCAGGGAAAAGCCGTACATCATGCGCTTGCCTCACTTAATTTTAACGATGTCAAAGATGTCCGAATCGGAAAACAGATTATTCTTGAACTAACCGCTAACGATAAAACCCGCGCAGAAGCAGAAGTGAAAGAAATGTGCGAAACTCTGCTTGCCAATACCGTTATTGAAGATTATAGTATCGAGATTGCGTGATGAAAGTTGCTATTTTAAGATTTCCGGGGACAAACTGCGAATTTGACACACAGTATGCATTTGAGAAGCTTGGCCATACATGCGAACTTGTATGGCATGAGGAAACTGCATTACCGGAGGGGATTGACCTTGTGGTAGTTCCGGGCGGATTTTCTTACGGAGATTATCTGCGTTCAGGTTCTATCGCAAGATTTTCTCCCATTATGCAAGCAGTAAAAATCTATGCAGAGAAGGGAGGCAAAGTTCTTGGCATTTGCAACGGCTTTCAGATTCTCACCGAAGCAGGATTGCTGCCGGGTGCACTTAAACGAAATGAAAATCTTCATTTTATCTCCAAACATCAAACACTTTGCGTTGTCAGTAATGACAATGCATTTTTAAATCAATGCAGCAAAGGCGAAGTGCTCAATATTCCTATTGCCCATGCCGACGGAAATTATTATATCGATGAAGCAGGGTTGAAAAAACTTGAAGAAAATGGGCAGATTTTGCTGCGCTATTGCGATGAAAAAGGCAATTGGCTTAACGTGAACGGTTCTGTATCATATATTGCAGGTATATGCAATGAAACAAAAAATGTATTTGGGCTGATGCCTCACCCTGAACGTGCTCTAGAGTCCATTCTAGGTTCGCAAGACGGCATCAAGATGCTCAAAGGGTTTGAAGCTTGAAGCATATCTTTCGTTTTTTTTGGGCAATAGGAAGCCTTGTTTTATTTGTTGCTTCTCCCCTAAATGCCCAAAGCGAATTTAAATACAGCTATGTTCCAAAAAAAGTCTATGAAAATCAAATCTTCCCCGTTACAGTCATGGCTACAGGAAAAGAAAACGGTGATACGCTGACATTTAGCTTTGATCCCAACGGTGCAATGCAGCCTCTGTTTAAAACGCCGCTCAATATAAAAAACGGAAACGATAATTTTTACACGTTTTATTTTAAAGCTTTAAAAAACGAGATACACATCCCAAAACTCTTTATTGACTCTGGCACTCACCAATCTTCTCTTGCGGAGCAAAAAATATTGCTTGCCAAACTTCAAGGAAGAAAAGATTTTTCGGGCGTGCTTGCTGCAGATATGAAGATCAAGAACAATCAAGTTTCCAATTATGACGAAACGCACCATTTGGTTACACTTTCCATTGAAGCGTATGAAGCAAATCTTGAAGATATGCAGCTTAAAGATGTTGTAGAATACGGCATCGAGGACATTGAGCGCAATCAAGCAAAAGCAGAAGCCGAATTTTATGTCGTCATGCCGGTTTCACAAAAAATGCTTACTTTTACTTATTTCAACACCATTAAACAACAGTATGTCTCTTTTGAAATTCCTATTGAACTTGCCGATACTTCTGTTTCCACCCAATCCGATCTCAATCCTCAAGAGGACAGCTTTGAGCAGCTTAAGAAATATATTTTATTTTTTTTGGTATCCTTTTTTCTTTTGATGTTTATCATAAAAAGAGATTTTTTCTATTTGGTATTTGGCGCTGTTTCACTGATTACGCTATTGACTTTTTATATGCCGCACAAAAAAATCTGCGTAAAACAAGGAGCCTCTCTTTATATCCTGCCCACACCCAACAGTACCATCAGCACCAAAACGAATAGCCGATTGGAGACAATGCTCCTCGGAGAGCGCGGAGAATTTAAAAAAATTGAGTACCAAAAAGGAATCATAGGATGGATCAAAAATGAAGATCTTTGCGAAAATTAGATTTTTTTGGGGTGCGATTGTTATTGCGTTGGTGGTAGGCCTATTGATGATACCTCTGATTGCGCTTTTTAACAAACATAAAGGCATCATCATGCACAAACTCAATCGCCTCATTCTCTTTTTTTTGGGCGGCAAGATAGAGCAAGACGGCAAAATGGATACCGATGCGGATATGTACATTATGAATCATCAAGGCATTGTTGATATCATTGCGATGGAAGCTTTGCAAACCAATCATTTGCGCTGGGTTGCAAAAAAAGAATTATTTGAGATGCCCTGGTTTGGCAATCTGTTAAAATTTGGAGACATGATCTCTTTGGACAGAGAAAATAAAGCAGGATTGGTGAAGCTGCTTAAAGACATCAAAGAATCAAAAGAGATAAAAAGCCGAGCCGTAGCAATATTTCCAGAAGGCACCAGAGCGAAAGGACAATCGTTGCTGCCTTTCAAACAGGGAACGAATATGGTTGCCAAAAAATTGGGGCTGAAAGTTCAACCTGTGGTTATCACAGGGAGCAAACAGCTTATTAACGAACACGACAAAACAGGGCACAGTTCTACCATTAAATTCCATTTTCTTCCCACAATCAATGTCAAAGACACAGAAGAAGAGTGGTTCACAACAGCACAAAAAGAGATGCAAAAAATGATAGACTACGAACATATGCACCATAAGCGCAGCCGCTAATTCTAAATAGCATCATTTTATTTACCAAAGCCATCATAAAAAGGAAAACCGATGACAAATATCGCCAAAGAAATAGAAAAGCATATCAGAATACTTCAAAGGCCCCTGAAGGAACCTGAAGAGCTCAACATGGTACTGAAAGCAAGACTCACCAAAAAAGAATACAAACTCTTAAAAGCATGGGCCTCAGGGACACCCATGCAAGAGATATCCGCCAAACTCAATCTATCCGAAAAACAATACGGCGAACTCTCCATAAAATTGATAAAAAAGCTCAATCAGGAAAAGCTCAAACAGGAATTAATGTCTTAAAATTTGTTTGTCTTCAAGGTTGCTGATGCTCAAAATAGTTTGCAGCACGCTATCGGGGTTGAGGCTGATCGACTCTATCCCCATTTTTACCAAAGCTTCTGCCATTTCCGGATAATCTGAAGGGCCCTGCCCGCAGATACCGCTGTGGCGATGGTTTCTTTTTGCCCCTTCGACGGCCATTTGGATCATTTTCATTACCCCTTCGTCTCGCTCGTCATAGTCAAACGAAACAATCTCGCTGTCCCTATCCACTCCCAATGTCAATTGCGTAAGGTCATTACTGCCGATACTAAAACCGTCGAACAGTTCGCTAAACGCATCGATTTGGATAACATTGTTGGGTATCTCGCACATGACATATATTTTAAGTCCGTTTTTGCCTCTTTTTAATCCGTATCTTTCCATTGCCTCAAGCACTTTTTTGCCCTCATCGACCCGTCTGCAAAAAGGGATCATCAAGATGACATTGTCAAATCCCATCTCATCCCTTACCCGCTTCATCGCACGGCACTCCAAAGCAAATGCCTCCTCGTATGCGGGATGGGTATAGCGGGCAGCGCCTCTGAATCCTATCATCGGATTTGCCTCTTCGAACTCAAAAAAAGCGCCCCCCAGCAAAGAAGCATATTCGTTGGTTTTAAAATCGCTCATACGAACCACGCATGGCTTGGGATAGACGGATGCTGCGATAGCGGCCACTCCTTCAGAGAGCGTTTTGACAAAGAAGTCTTCATTGCTTTCGTACCCAACAGTAAGATGCTTCAGCATTGTTTGCGTTTCTTCATCGGTTTTTTGAGGATGTTTAAGCGCCATAGGATGGACTTTGATAAACGTATTGATGATAAACTCCATTCTGGCAAGCCCTATGCCATCCACCGGAAGAGAAGCTAGAGAAAAAGACATATCCGGATTGCCCAGATTCATCATGATTTGGGTTTTGGTTTTTGGCAAAGCGGCCAAATCTATCTTTTGTACTTCATAGTCTAGCACCCCTTTGTATACCAGCCCTACTTCTCCTTGCGCACAGCTTATGGTCACGGCCTCGCCTTCTTGCAATATGCGTGTTGCATTTTTGGCCCCTACAACGGCAGGGATTCCAAGTTCCCTTGAAACAATGGCGGCATGGCAGGTCCTTCCTCCGCTATCGGTAACGATAGCCGATGCGATCTTCATCAAAGGCTCCCAATCCGGGCTAGTGGTCTGGGCAACAAGCACATCGCCCGGCTTAAACCGATCAAGTGAAGCGGTATCGGTAATCTTGCAAACCTTTCCGCTTCCGATCTTGGTGCCAACCGCATGGCCTTGCACAAGAATATCGGAGGTTTGTTTGAGGCGGTAAAACTCGGCGGTTTTTTCTTGTTTTTGCGATTCGACCGTTTCGGGACGCGCTTGCACGATATAGAGCTGCCCGTCTATCCCGTCTTTGGCCCATTCTATATCCATAGGTTTATAGGCGTTGGCTTTTTGCGAATAGTGTTCTTCGATTTTGATTGCATATTCTGCCAGCATCAAAATTTCATCATCGCTTAGACAAAAGCGATTTTGATCTTCGTTGGGGGTAGATATGTTTTTTGTGTATTCTTGCATACTTTCGCTGTTTTCAAACTCATGGGCAAAGATCATTTTTAATGCCTTGGTGCCCATTTTTCTTTTTAAAACGGCTCGAAAACCTTTTTTGAAAGTAGGCTTGTGCACATAAAAACTATCCGGGTCGATACTGCCTTGCACAACGTTTTCCCCAAGCCCATACGCTGCATTGATAAACACGGCATCCTTAAATCCGGTTTCCGGATCCATCGAAAACATCACGCCGCTTGCTGCCTTGTCGCTTCTTACCATTTTCATCACCACGACGCTAAGATACACTTTAAACGTATCAAATCCGTGATCATACTTGTAGTGCAGGGAGCGGTCCGTAAAATTTGAAGCCAAACATTTTTTGTAGGCCTCCAAAAGCGCATCAAATGTTTTGATATTCAAATAGGTATCGTTTTGGCCGGCAAAAGAAGCTTCGGGAGAATCTTCTGCCGTTGCCGAACTTCGAACAGCCAGGGTTATTTCATGCCCGTACTGTGATCTGAGCCTCTCATAAGCATCTTTGATTTGTGCAGCAAGATCGCCAGGCAGCTTGCACTCAAGGATAATCTCCCTGCACCGCTTTCCTTTTTCTTGCAATTGGGCAACATTGTCATAATCAAGAGTGTCAAGCTGCGCATGCAGCCTTTCCCATGCCCCATTTGCATCAAGCACATGGCGGTATGCTTCTGCGGTGATCGCAAATCCGTTGGGAATGCGTATGCCTTCAGTGCTAAGATTTTGGTACATCTCCCCAAGCGAAGCATTTTTTCCGCCCACCCGCTCCACATCTTGGATGCTTATCTCTTCAAACCATTTGATATAATCATGCATGCTCTGCTCCTTTTGGCGTTCATGTCTGCAGCGGTGATTGCTTTGCTGCAGCGATGCCTTTGGATTATTGTAGCACAATGAGGGTTCTGTTTGTATGGAAAACAGTTTTGTTTTCAGATTTGGGATCTTGGGTAAATGCAAAGGCGTTACCCATGTAGCCAATTCAGCAATTTTACATCAAGACCATGCTCCATAAATATTTGATAAGCTATTGCCGTCGTCCCTCTCTTCTTTTGGAACTTTTCTCCACTCTTCTTGAGGGTACGGGCCCGAAACTTAATTTTCCAAAATCTTCTTGATACATCGCAGCCTCTTTTTTTGCAGCATTTCAAATGCTTTTATGTTTTACGCTTTGCTTTCAAATTTTGGCAATCTGCCGGCACGATAGGCATCGTAAGCCTCTCTTACGCTCATATCGCCTGCGCCGACATAGATGGCAACTTTTGACTTTTTCAATATCTCTAAAGCCTTGTTTCCGGGCCCGTTTCCGGTGATAAGGATATCGGCCTTGAGCTGCAGTACCTTTTTTGCCGCCTGAAGCCCCGCTCCGTGTTCCATCGTCTCGGTATCCGCATTGGAAACAAAACTCAGCGATTCATCTTCCTCATTATACACTGCAAACGTGTCCGTTCTTCCGAACCTTGGATCCATTTGAGTATCCCAACCCTCTTTTTTTACCGTAAATACAATTTTCATTCTAACCCCTTAATATATTTTTGATGTTTTGCCAACTTTGTTCTATCTCTGCTTTAAGATTGCTGTCGCCATATTCAACAATCGTTTTAGCTTGAGAAAGGGCTTTGGCAAATGTTTCATCATAAGCAACTTTTGCTGCAAGTGAGATATGCTCCTCTTGTAAAAATGCTTCTATTTCATGTGTTACCTCTGCATTTAAATCGTACTTATTGATAATGCACGCAGCTTTTAAATTGAAACTTTTAACCAATGTATAGACTCTTTTAAGGTCATGCAGCCCCGAAACCGTGGCTTCGGTAACCAATACCGCCAGATCCGCACCGCTCAATGAAGAGATGACCGGACAGCCAACTCCGGGACTTCCGTCAACGATCAAAAATGCTTTTTTGTTTGCCAAAGCCAGTTTTTTTGCTTCGGTTTTTACTTTGGTGACAAGTTTTCCGGAATTTTCTGCTGCAAATCCCAGTTTTGCATGCACCAAATCGTTTCTGGCTTTTGTTGTCGAGAGATAAAAATCTCCGATTTTTTGCGTTTTCAGATCGATCGCTTCGACAGGACATATCCTGGAGCAATACCAGCACCCCTCACAGGCGATAGGATCAACACGATGCTGATCATCTATGACATTGATCGCATCAAACCGGCACACCTCTTTGCACTCTCCGCAATTCATGCAGGCTTCTTCATCAATAACGGCTACTTCACCGCTATAAAAATCTTCCCGGTATCTAAAATCGGCATCCAAAAGAAGATGCATATTGGCTGCATCCACATCACAATCGGCAATCACGGCATTCTCTTTTTCAAGATAGGCAAAAGAGGCGGCAAAAGAGGTTTTGCCCGTTCCTCCTTTGCCCGATATAATGACTATTTCTTTCATTTTAAGCCTCCGACAAACCGTGCAATCTGCTCCAATGCGATTTTAAACTCTTGTATTTTCGGATAAACCAGTTCCCCTTTGGAGTAAAGCTCGGCGATTCGTCTGTCGTTTGGAATTTTAGCGATGACGCAAATGCCTTCAGCATCGCAATACTCCTCTACCCCATTATCGCCGATACCGTAACGGTTGATGACAACAGAAAACTTCCGATTTAAAACTCTCATCGTGTCAACGGCAAGCTTAAGGTCATTCAGTCCAAACGGAGTTGATTCTGTTATCAATATAACAAAATCGCTGCTGCGGGCCGCTTCGATGACCGGGCAGGAGGTTCCCGGAGGCGCGTCAAACAGTTTGATGGTATCTGCCGAAAATTTTTCATCCACATACTCAATCACCTGGCCGATCAACGGAACAGCCTGTTCTTCTCCGATATCAAGCCTTCCTTCGATAAAATCAAAATGATCTCCTCTAAAATGTTTCAACTCTCCGATTTTTCTCGGCACCATAGGCAAAGAATCGGTTGGACAAAGTTCAGAACACGCATAGCAGCTGTGGCAAAGTTCCGGAAATACCAAAATTTCATCGCCAATTTTCATAATTGCATTAAATCTGCATACTTCTTCACACTTGCCGCACAACGTACACGCTTCTTTATCCCATTGAGGTATCATTTTGCTGCAAGGCTTTTCAAAAACCAAATTCCCTTTTAAAAAAAGTTTGGAATTCGGCTCTTCTACATCCAAGTCCGCCAAAACCACTTGTCTGCTTTGGGCCAGATAAGAGGAAAGATTTGTTGAGAGGGTCGTTTTGCCCGTCCCTCCTTTACCGCTTGCAATGGCTATCTTCATTATAGGCTTCCAAAACCTCTGCAGCACCCCCTGCCCCGGCCTCTTTGCATTCTTTTTCCTTGTTTGGCGCCTAAACCTCTTCTTTGATCCGCTGTTTCTTCTCTTTGAAGGTTAACATTCAATCCCTGGACTCTTCTTTCGTTTCTGCCTAGCCCCATACCGTTACCTCCTTGTGCACCTCTTCCTTGTTTGGCGCCTAAACCTCTTCTTGCATTCATCTCTTCACCCCTTTTATCATTTTTTTTGCTGAGTATATACAATGCTTTTTCTATCTCTTTTTCTTGTGTCTCATAAGGCATCATTCCCAAGTATTCAAGATTTCCCTCTATTTTTCTGTGTTTTCTCTTCTGTTTGGGCCATTCATTTTTTTCCTTTAATTCTGAACATATGTCCAAAACTTAATGTCATTATAATGCGCATATGTCCATTTGTCAAGAGAAAAAAAGAGTTTATGCAAAAGATATTTTTTTGATAATACAAAATTAACATTTCTTTGCTATGATTATTCAAATCTTACAAAGGAATTTTTATGAAAAAAACGATTTTATTTATGGCGCTATCGATCTCATCTATTGTTGCACAGTCAGCACAAATGGTTGAAGTGATCTCAGAAAATACTATAAAAGTGATAGAAAACGGTGTTGAAAAAAAATTACACCTAACAGGGATAGAACTTTTTGCCAAAGCAAACAACAACAAAGAAAACAATACAACAGTCAATATGGAAAAACGGGAAGAATTAAAAAAAGAAGCACTCTCTTATATAAAAAATGTGCTTCCGAAAGATTCAACCATTACCTATACGACTGTTTCGGAAGATAAATTTGGCATCCGCTCTGTATGGGTAGACAATAATGACGGGTTGAACTACAAAATAATCAAGGACGGTTATGCCCTCATCGATTTGGAAGACTCGACACTTCCGACCGGCTTTAAACGAAGAATGATGATTGCGCAAAACTATGCAAAAGAAAAAGGCAATGGACTATGGGGCAAATACAAGGAAATGACGGCACTGGACAATAAAGATATCGAATCATGCGCCTGCGGATTTAGCCAAAAAAGAGATGTTGCGCAAGATACGCTTAAAGAGTTGCAAAACCGTCTATAACAATTTCATTGCTTGGGCTTCGCCAGGCAATGCATTCTTTACAGGTATATGACCTCTTCGGGTTTTACAATGTGCACCTTTTGATCAAAGGTGTTTTCGAGCACACTGCGCAAAATAACCTGCTTCGTTTCTTCTCCGTGGATCAAAAAAATGCGGCGAAGATCTTTCATCTGGGATATCCATTCAACGATGGCAGACTGGTCGGCGTGCGCAGAGAAACCGTTTATCGTATGAATGCCGGCTCTCACAAGGATATCTTCATGGAATATCTTAACCCACCGTGCCCCGTCAACCATGTGCCTTCCCAACGTGCCTTCTACTTGGTAGCCGACAAAGATAACGGCATTTTTTCGATTCCAGAGGCGATTTTTAAAATGATGAAGGATCCTTCCTCCGGTACACATCCCGCTGCCTGCGATGATAATGGCACGGCGGTCAACCTCATTGATCGCTTTGGATGCTTCCACATCCGGAGTGCAGGTAAGCAATTCAAAATCAAAAATTGACCCGTTATGCTCTTTAATCTCTTGGCATTTTTTATTGAGCATATATACATAATTGTCATAAACTTGCGTGGCACGCGTGGCCATCGGACTGTCTAAAAATATTTTGCATTGGGGCAGTTCTTTTCTTTCATACATCTCTTTGAGAATACATAAAATCTCCTGTGTCCGCTCAACAGCAAAAGAAGGTATCAGCACATTTCCCCAATCGTTTAGAGTATCGATCACGATCCGCTTGAATTCCGCAATAGTTCCTTCCATATTTTGATGATTGCGGTCTCCATAAGTAGATTCCACATACAGATAGTTGGCATAAGAGCATTTGGCAAGATCGGGCATCACCATATCATTGCCGTTGCCGATATCACCGGAAAAGACAATGGTCTGCTCAACCCCCCGCTCCAGATAAGTAATTTCGATAAACGCAGACCCCAAAATATGGCCGGCATCCCGATAGGTTACCTTAAGCCCTTCAACAGGCTCAAAAGTTTTATTGTATTCGGGATAACGCCATGTCAAGCCTAGCGTCGCATCTACGTCTTCTTCCGTATAAAGCGGCTCTCTGACTTCCTCTTCCGTGCCGCGACGCTGCGCTTTTTTGTAGTTGGTTTCATAATCCTCTTTCATGATCTTGGCACTATCCAGCCAAATAATTTCACTCAAATCCCGTGTCGCCTCTGTCGCATAAATAACGCCGCTGAAACCTTCTTTTAAAAGTTTCGGGACCCGGCCGGTATGGTCAAGATGCGCATGCGTCAAAAACAGATAATCAATCTCGTAAGGCTCAAAATGAAAGGGCCCGAAATTACGCTCCTCTTCGGGTCCCTGAAACATACCGCAATCGATCAAAATGCGCGGGCCGCCCTCTATAGCCAGCAAATGGCAGGATCCTGTTACTACTTGTGCCGCTCCGTATGAGGTTACTGTTGCCATGTGCGCTCCTTTTTTAAATTGTATCCATTTTACTGGGCAAAACATAAATATACCCTTGTTTTTGCATGGTTTGATGAAATTTAAAATATTTTATACACTTTGCCGATACAAACGCTTGGCAGGCTCGATTAACCCATCGGGTACAAAATCTCTTGATGCACTTGATCGCATGCTTCCAATACTTCATCGCTCAAAGTCAAATCCATGGCAGCCAAACTTGCGTCAAGCTGTTTGGCATGCGTGGCACCGATAATCGTTGAAGCCACAAAATCAAACTGTTTAGACCATGCGATCGCCATGGTCACAGGATGCAGCCCGAAATCGCTTGCGATTTTAAGATATTTTTGGGTGGATTTAAGGGTTTTTTCATTCATAAACCTTGCAGCCATCAGCCTTTGCCGCTGATGAGGCGAATTGATATAATCGCTAAAACGCCCTTTTTCGTGTATGCCTT
The DNA here is from genome assembly GCA_002403155.1 of Sulfurovum sp. UBA4779. Classification (GTDB taxonomy): domain Bacteria; phylum Campylobacterota; class Campylobacteria; order Campylobacterales; family Sulfurovaceae; genus Sulfurovum. The sequence continues at coordinate 311,006 of DHHF01000008.1, read as the reverse complement.
CGTTGTATTTACCGCTCAATACACCGCCTGCAAGCGGGGAATACGGCAAAAGCGATATCTGCTCTTTTCGTGCCAAAACAGCCAGCTCGTCTAAAAATCGCCTGTTCAGCAAAGAAAAATTGTTCTGAATCGACTCAAAGGCGGCATATCCTTTGAATGCTGAACTCATCAAAGCTTTTGTCGTGCCGTATGCTGTATCATTTGAGGTGCCGATATAGCGCACTTTTCCGCTTTGCACCAGTCGGTCAAATGCTTTGAGGCTCTCTTCTATGGGCACTACGGTGTCGGGCCAATGCATCTGATAAAGATCGATATAGTCCGTACCCAGCCTTTTCAGGCTCCCTTCGATAGCACGCTCTATATGAAAACTGTCCATAGCCGTCAATCCGTGGCGTATCGGAGGAACAAACCAGCCGCTGGCCGCACCGGCAACTTTTGAAGCAAGTATGATGCTTTCACGGGGTTTGCCTTTGAGCCATTTGCCGACGATCTCTTCAGTTATACCCGCATCTTGTACACTAGGCGGAACAGGATAAAGCTCGGCGGTATCGTAAAAATTGACCCCGGCATCATAGGCCTTATCCAGGATTTTAAAAATTTCCTTTTCGTCTTGGCACTGAGTGCCGAAAGTCATCGTCCCCATGCAGATGGGACTCACCCTTAAGCCGCTTTTTCCTATATATCTATATTCCATATTCTTCCTCTTTTTGGCACTATAAAGATTTTGTATAATGTTTGCATAGCCATATTGTAGCGTATTGATAGTTTGCTTAGGAAATTCTATTCAATTAAATAGGGGATGTTGAATTGTGTTGTGTGTTGCGATGAGAGCAAATTGATAAATATAAAAAACAGAAAACCTTTCAGGTTTTCTGTTTGTTGGTTTGTTTTAAAATTTAACCTGTACGCCGAATGTAAATATTCTGCCCTCATTGACTACGATAGACATATCTTCTCTATCATAATCCCCGTCAGCATCACTGTCTTGAAACGCTCTAGCCGTATTGTAATAATCTTTATTAAAAAAGTTGTCCACTCGTGCATAAATGCTTGTGTCAAGCCCGTTGATCTTTGTATCATAAGAAACATTCAGATTGGCCACAACATGCCCCGGGATTTGGATCCAGTTGAGTTCATCGGCATAATAAGGCGAAATCGCATCTATCTCCGGAGAGATGGTAAGCTTTTCGTTGAACTTGTAGTTCATGGCCAAATTTAGATGATGTTTGGGTACGCGCGGAACCTGATTGTCTTTAAGGTCGTAATGCTCAATCGTATAAACACCCCACGGATTGCCCAAAAGCAGGTTGAAGTTATCGTATTGTGTAAAATATGCATCGGTATAAGTATAGGCTACGTTGCATGAGAGCATCTCTGTGATATCGCTATACAAAGCCAATTCTAAACCTTGGCTGCGCATACCGCCTATATTTTGAAACTGGCTGTTTACCTCATCTTCTGAGGCATATTGGCCTGAAGAAGACATAATGTAGTCATCCCTTTCTATCCAAAAAAGGCCGGCTTCATAGGAGAAGTTTTTACCCCAAACAGCACCTGTTCCTCTCACTCCGATGTCAATACTTTTGGATTCTTCGGGTTTTAGATCAGGGTTGCTGTCAGTCCCGCCGGTTGGATCCAAATCCCCATAAAAAAGCTGCTCTATGGACGGAGCCCTAAACCCGGTAGAAAAAGAGGTATAAAGCGTGGTGTGGTCATTGAGCTGTTTGTTGAGTCCTGCACGGTAAGAGTACTGATCAAAGCTCTTATCAAGCGTCAACGTATTCAAATAATCAAGATAATCCAATTCGATCTTGTCATATCTAAGGTTGGTTGTCAAAGTCCATGTGGGGGTGAGGGCATATTTGTATTCGCCGTAAAGTGCATAAACGCTTTCATCGGTGGTACTGTCCCCCGTTATCGTTCCTGCTTCATAATCCGTCCAAGTTCTGGTTCTATAGTTATATGTCGCCCAATCCACAGCATAAGAGGTTTTGTTGTCGTATTCGTTTTTCCGAAGATCTACACCGACCATATAGGCAGATTTTCCCAAAGTATCTCTAAATTCGCTCTTGATCCCTCTTTGTATCTGCGAGTATTCATTGTAGTTTGGTTTATAACTAGGATCGGTCACCGGGTTATGATCACCGTCATATTTGGCATATGCGCTATAAAAATTGGTATCATCGCCGTATTGGTAGACGTTCACAAGAAGGTTTTTGTTTTCATCGAAGTTTTTGGCATAAGTTGCAAACATTTTTAACAGTTTCACATCATACATTGCCGAGTAGTCACGCACCCCGTCGTTACCTTCAGTCCAAATACTTTCCGGGTTCACTTTAGCTTCGGTTTCTCCTGTTACAGTACCGTGAGAATCTTTATCCCTCTCTGAATACTCAAATCCCGCGGTGATATCGCTGGTATCGTCTATATGGTACTGAACTTTTCCGTTAAGATAATCCGTTTTATAATCGGAATCTTCATAAAAGCCGTCTTTTTTTCGCTTGCTTGCCTGGATGTATGCATTGTAATTCTCTTTTGAAACGCCATATTTTGCCAGATATTTTTTGTACCCATAGGTGCCTGATTCTACTTCAAATTTGCCGCCGGCATTTTGTGCGCCTTTTTTGGTTGTGATGATCACGGCGCCTGAGAGTGCGTCATCGCCGAACAAATAGCTCGCGCCTCCTTTGATCACTTTAATACTCTCTATGTTGTCTAGATCGATATTGACTCGCCCTGTCCTTTCAAAAACAGGCACCCCGTCAATCACGATAGCAACACCGGGCTTTTCTCCCATAAAACGCTGGTTTTCTACGCCGCGTATATGGATCTTGAGAGAATCGCCGCTTTGCACTTCTGTCGTGATGCCTGGAATTGACTGCAGAACTTTTTGAATATTTTCTGCCTTGCTCTCTTCTACTTTTGCTCCGCTGACTGTGGCAACGGATGACGGTTCATTTTTTTTTGATTCGATTTTATCGTCTATGGTTGTAGACTCAACCTGAATCGTTCCCAAATCGGAAGTTTCCGCATGAAGGGTTGCAAACCCGAAAATCATACTGGAAACAACGATGCTAATCTTTTTGTTGTACATATAGTTACTCCCTCCTTTTTCTTGCAAAAGAGGAACAAAAGTAATCTTTTTATGCTATACTAAAATGTTACATTTTGCGATGTAATGTGCGTTTGTTTGTATTCCTACGCCAATAGAAAAGATACGAACAAGCCTCTTTTGCGAGACACAGTCTATATAAAGTTTGTTAATTTTTTGTTAATTTAATTATTAAAATTAATATATTTTTAACATCATAAATATTTAATTCTTTATTTATAAAATGTATAATACCAACTAAAAAAGAATTTACTATGCCTCAATCCCATAAACTTATCTACGGAATTTACATTGCGGTATGGATTGCTATGGCAATCAATCCCAAGTATCCCCAAGACTGGCTGGTTGAAAACATCTTGGTTTTTCTGTTTTTTCCTTTTATCATCTGGATGGATAAACGCCATCAATTTAGCACTGTTGCGCTTGTCATGCTTCTTATATTTGCCAGCCTGCATTCTTTGGGATCGCATTATACCTATGCGGAAATGGAACATTTTGATATAATCACCCGGTTTCTTGGATTTGAGCGAAATCATTTTGACCGCTTGGTGCATTTTCTTTTTGGTTTGCTGCTTTTTCGCATTATTTTTGAAATGGCTGCACCGCACATCTCTTCAGTCAGAACGGCACTGCTTTTTACTTTGACATTGATCATTTCTATTTCAACGGTATACGAGATGCTTGAATGGCTGGCGGCAATCATTTTGCATCCCGAACTGGGTACCGCTTTTTTAGGAACGCAGGGAGATGAGTGGGATGCACAAAAAGACACTCTCTGCGCATTGACAGGTGCTCTGATCAATCTGACGTTTTACCATGGCTATGCAAATCTATTTTGCCAAAAAAGCGCTACACAACAAAAATAAATCAAACCATGTCCTACGAAATCCTCATCCCTGCCGTCATTAAAGCATTTGGAGGCTTAGGGTTGTTTTTGCTTGGCATGATCGTTATGACGGAGGGCCTGCGCTCATTGGCCGGAGATATGATCAAAAATGCACTCATGCGTTTTACCAAAAGCCCCTACTCAGGCGCTTTAACAGGCACCATTAGCACCATCCTGCTGCAATCCTCCAGCGCAACCACTGTTATGGCGGTCGGTTTTGTCGGAGCGGGTTTGATGAGCTTTCCTCAAGCGTTGGGCATTATTTTCGGAGCCAATATCGGATCTACGGCAACGGGCTGGCTGGTGGCGCTGTTTGGATTGAAATTTAGCCTCTCTTCTGCTGCAATGCCGCTTATTTTTTTAGGGGTCATCGGCAAGCTTTTCTTTAAAGGCAAAGCTGCATCGTTTGGCTACGCCATAGCCGGATTTGGATTGATTTTTGTAGGCATTGCTTCCCTGCAAGAGGGAATGGCCCATTTTGAAGGCATCATCAATCCCGAACATTTGCCTTCGGGTTCCTGGACAGGAAGCATAAAGCTCGTCTTGCTGGGTATTGCCGCAACACTTATCACGCAAGCCTCCAGTGCAGGTGTTGCCGCTACGCTCACAGCGCTTTATTTGCACACCATCAATTTCGAGCAAGCAGCAGCCCTTGTTATCGGGATGGATGTGGGGACAACGGTCACGGCTGCACTCGCTTCCATCGGGGGCTCTGCAAGCGTTCGCCAAACAGGCCTCTCCCATGTGGTATACAATTGTCTTACGGCGATCATGGCGCTTTGTTTGATTGCCCCTTATGTTTTTTTTCTTGAGACAATCAATCCTTCTTTTTTAGATATGCATGCAGAGATAGCGCTTGTGGCGTTCCATACTTTCTTTAACACATTAGGGGTTTTGCTCATTCTTCCTTTTGCCAAACAGTTTGCCGCCCTGATGGAAAAAATCGTTAAATCCGAAGAACCGCCATTGACAAGAAGACTGGATAAGCAACTGCTTAAAGAACCCTCTCTTGCATTGGAGGTTGCACGCATCTCAATCGAAAGAGAGTTTGTAGCGCTTCTTAAGCATATCAATTTTATTTTAGGGGATTTCGCCTGCGGCAAAAGAACGGATTTGACCTCACTTCAACTCTCTTTGGATGAAACACAAGATTATGTCGATTCGATCAAAATCCAGCCCAAAGAGGTTCACGAATGGCAGCGGATGGTTTTTCTTGCGCATCTGCTTGACCATTTGCAGCGCCTTCACGAAAGATGCGACGAAGACGCAAAAAGAGCCCACTATGCCGCTTCTTCGATGAATTTACAGGAAGAACGTAACGGTTTTTGTGCAAAAAATGAAAAAATTATAGAAGCGATTACTTCCAAAAACTTCTCGCTGGCGACCAAATACGCCAAAGAGAGCAACGAAGTGATCAATAATGCTATCGAGCCTTTCAGGGAATTCATAGCCGCCAAAATAGCTGAAGACAAAATCACCATTCCCGAAGGAAACCAACATCGAGAAGCCATCAAATGGCTCTCCCGCGTCAGTACCCACATTTGGCGCATTGCCTACTATCTGGAGCGCACCGTCATGGAAACGGTAAACTAACCTCTTTGAAAAATATCCTGTTCGGATGCCCTTAGCTGCTTGTCATATCTTGGTGCAACAGCTCATCAAGATATTCGCACATCGGATCATCCGGATTATTGCAAATAGGCAGCATCGCTGTTGCTTTTAAATGCTCTTTGTCCTCAAAGATCTTAGAAGCATAATCCCAGTTGATGAGATTCCAAAACGTTTCAACATATTTTGGACGTTCGTTTCTATAATCGATATAGTAAGCATGCTCCCATACATCACAGACAAGCAGCGGCGTCATATGATGTTCTATGGGCGTATGCGCATTAGATGTCGCCTCAATCAGCAGCCTGTCATGCTGATCTAGCACCAGCCAAGCCCACCCTGAACCAAACTGTCCCGTTGCAGCCTGTACAAACGTTTCTTTCAATGCATCCATCGAACCGAATGTTTCTTCTATAGCCCTCAGAAGCGCTGCAGAGGGTTCAGTTTTTGTCGGGTTTAGCGAATGCCAGTAAAAATTATGGTTAAATGTCTGCGCGGCATTGTTAAATACCGCACCGTCGGATTGATGGATGATTTGCTCTAACGACATCTCTTCGTATTCGGTATCTTTAATGAGCGCATTGAGTTTATTTACATATCCTGCATGATGTTTGCCATAGTGGTACCGCAAAGTCTCTTCAGATATGTTAGGAGCCAATGCATCCATCTCATAAGGCAGTTTTGGCAATTTATGTATCATTATTTTCTCCTCTTTTTTATTTATAGTACCCTTAGTACAATTAAATAAAAATAAATTATACCTGTTTATCGCTGCCGGCCGTACTCTTTTGCGAGCCTTAGCAAAAATGGATTGATTTGGTATGTTTTGAATGCGACATCTTCTATCTTTTTGAGATGAAATCCCCCTTCGCTATAGCAAACCACACCGCATGCGCTCTCCCCAAGAAAGCTATCGATGGCATGCGTAACAAAATTAAAAGCCATTAAACGATCATAAACCGTAGGAGTTCCTCCTCTTTGTATATGCCCAAGCACAACCGCCCTGGATTCTACGCCTATTTTTGATTCGAACCATTCGGAAATCTGCTTTGTATTGTTCAAAGCTTCGGATACAATGGCTATAAAATACTTCCTCCCTGCTCTTTTCTGCTGTAAAAAAGTCGTTTGATATTGCTCAAGTTCATAAGGAATCTCGGGGACAAGGCACATCTCCGCACCGCTGGTGAGCGCTGAAACCAAAGCCAGGTAGCCGCAATGACGCCCCATCGTTTCAATGACAAAGGCACGGTTAAAAGATGAAGCGGTATCGCGGATAGAATCGATCGCATCTCTGATCACGTTTAGTGCGGTATCTACACCCAAACAATACTCCGTGCCGGCGATATCGTTGTCTATCGTGGCAGGGATCCCGCAAAAGCTGATCCCCATGCTCTCTTGGCTTAATTTCTGCATTCCCTTAAAGGATCCGTCACCGCCCAAAACGATAAGATACCCTATGTTGTGCGCATTGAGGTTTTCAATGGCCTGTGCGCGATATTTTTCCTCCATAAAACGATTGGACCTTGAAGAACGTATCTTGGTGCCGCCTCTGGAAATGATGCCTGCGACATCATGATATCCCGCCTGATGAATATCGTTATCTATCAGCCCCTCAAACCCGTTATAGACAAAATACGGTACAAATCCTTTTGCAAGGCTATACTCGACAAAACGCTTGAGTGCGGCATTCATACCGGACACATCCCCACCCGAACACAATATGCCAATATTTTTCATTTGCGATCTCTTTTCTTTGTTTTTCATACTTTACCACCATTTATAAAATATTTCAACAAAAAATCGGCACAATCAATATCATGCAATCTATAGGCGCGGCATGGTAAAATATTTTTTATTATTACACAATCAACACAGAGGCAAAAATGCATAAGATAGCAAAGAAAGATCAAAATGCTTACAAATCAAACCAAAAAAAAGAAACAAGCAAATATGCTAAATGCAAGATTGCCTACGAAGATGCCGATTTTCTTCAAGCAGACGAAGCAAGAAGTGTCAGGCTGCATCTTGACTATCTCAAAGCTGAAATAGAAATGAGAAAACAAGGCATAGAACATACGATTGTTGTTTTTGGAAGCACACGTATCGTTCCGTCCGAAGCAGCACTGGAAAATCTAAAAAATATCGAACAAAAACTAGAAAGCACACCTCATTCCCCTGAGCTTTTGGAAGCTTTGAAAAAAGCAGAAAGCATGGTGCGTAAAAGTATTTATTATGATGAGGCAAGAAAGTTCGGCCGACTGGTAGGAAAAGAGGGCAACGGATCAAGCAATCCCGAAGTCACCATTATGACGGGAGGAGGCCCCGGGATCATGGAAGCGGCCAATCGCGGTGCCATGGATGTCGACGCCAAATCGATTGGACTTACGATACAACTCCCCTTTGAGCAGTCTCCCAACCCTTACATTACCCCGGAACTTTGTTTTATATTTCACTATTTTGCTATACGTAAACTTCATTTTCTCAATCGCTCAAAAGCTTTCGTGTTTTTTCCGGGAGGATTTGGGACTCTTGATGAACTTTTTGAGGTACTCACTCTCATTCAAACCAAAAAAAGCGAACCTATGCCTGTGGTTCTTGTAGACAAAAGATACTGGCAAAAAGCCATTAATCTTGATTTTTTGATAGAAGAAGGGGTCATTTCCCGCAGCGATACCGATATCATTCTCTATGCCGACACTGCACAGGAAGCCTGGGATGCGATTGTAACATGGCACGACAAAAACAACACGCCGCTTATTTAAAATAAAAAATCTATAGATTATATTTTGACTGTAAGGCAGAAAGCCGATATAAAAGAAAGCTTATTTTGGCGATAGACAACCTGCTTTCAAATGCCATCAAATTTTCCAAAAAAAACGGCAACATCAAAATCGCATTAACAGAAAATTACTACAGTATCAAAGACGACAAGATCGGCATTTTGCTTGATTCTGAAGTTTCAAGAGGGAGCGAGTTTAAACTGATATGGCCGGCTTGATACCGCTTTGGGCTCTGCGCAATATATTATTTGTTTTTTTTCAACTGAATGAGGGTCTTCTATGTTTTTACTATAATGTTGCATGCGTATGGGCAACTCAAACTAACGAACCTTCGCAAGAGGCCATTTTGAAGCGGCATTCCCCAAGTGTCAGTGTTTTGCCTTTTTGCAACTGTTCCAATATATACTTTAACGTTCCTTCTGCATCGGTTTGGGGCATTTCTTCTTGTACAATGCGAAGCGCTTGCTCTTTTGTCGTTTTTGACCATTTTTTTTCATAGATATACCGGGTATAAAGCTCCATATTCTATACCCATCCCAATTCTGCAAAAATAGGCTCCACCTCTGCCCACCACTGCTCAAGCCTGACTGCAACGTCATTGACCGCCTTATCTTCTTCTTTCCATTCTTTGAGTTTTTCAATGATTGCAGGCTTTATCTCTTGCGCAATTTGATCAGAATGTTCGATATGCTCGATAGTTTCTTCAATTTTTTGTTTCATTTTATGCTCCTTTTTTATCATTGTATTTCATTATGTTTAGATTGTCAATAGAAAGAGATGCCCTAAAAGCCAACTCCCTACAAGCACCAATACGCTATAATCTTTGCCATATTTTAATCCACAAACGGAACATACCTATGAGCGAAGAGACCAAAAAAGCTGTTTACAATCCAAAAGAAATAGAAGAACTTTACTACAAAATATGGGAAGAACGCGGTTATTTTGAAATTGACGGAAACCAAAAGATTCAAGAACCAAACAAGCGATTTGCCATCATGATGCCTCCGCCAAATGTAACCGGAAGCTTGCATATCGGCCATGCCCTGACCTTTACCCTGCAGGATATTATCACGCGCTATAAAAGAATGGACGGTTTCAAAACCCTTTGGCAGCCCGGCACCGATCATGCGGGTATCGCTACACAAAATGTCGTGGAAAAACAGCTTTTGGCCGAAGGTACTACCAAAGAGGCGCTCGGCAGAGAGGCATTTTTGGAGCGTGTCTGGAAATGGAAAGAGTACTCAGGCGGGACCATCGTTCACCAGATGAGAAAACTCGGCGTCTCTCCGGCTTGGTCGAGAGAGAGATTTACGATGGATGAGGGCCTTAAAGAAGCGGTTAAAGAGGCTTTCGTTCACCTCTACAATGAAGGGATGATCGTCCAAAACAACTATATGGTCAACTGGTGTACCCATGACGGCGCACTTTCTGACATCGAAGTCGAACACGAAGAAATTAGCGGTAAATTCTACCATATGAACTACCATTTTGCCGACGGAAGCGGATATGTCACGGTTGCAACCACAAGGCCGGAGACCTACTTTGGCGATACCGCGATCATGGTAAATCCCGACGATGAAAGATACAAAAACATCATAGGCAAAGAGGTTGTCTTGCCGCTGACAGATAGAAAGATCAAGGTAATCGCCGATGAGCATGTCGATATGGACTTTGGAACGGGGGTCGTGAAAGTCACGCCTGCGCACGACCAGAACGACTACGAAGTCGGCAAAAGGCATGATCTTGAGTTCATCACCGTATTTGATGAAAAAGGCATCCTCAATGACTACTGCGGCGAGTTTGCAGGGATGGAGAGGCTGAAAGCCAGAAAGCCGATCGTAGAGAAATTGGAGCGTGAAGGATTTATCGTCAAAATCGAAGAGCATGTCCATCAGGTCGGCCACTGCTACCGATGCAAAAACATCGTCGAGCCGTATATCTCCAAACAGTGGTTTGTACGCAGCGAAGTCGCGAAAAAGTCCATTGAAAAGACCTATGCGGGAGAAGCGAAGTTCCACCCGCCGCATTGGCTCAATTCTTACCGTGCATGGATGGATGAGCTGAGAGACTGGTGTATCTCCAGACAGCTCTGGTGGGGACACCGCATCCCTGTATTCTATTGTGATGACTGCGGTCACCAGTGGGCGGACAAGCATGATGCGCCTGAGGCGTGTCCGCACTGTGCAAGCAAAAATATCCATCAGGATCCCGATGTACTCGATACCTGGTTCAGCTCCGCACTTTGGGCATTCTCGCCGCTTGGCTGGGGAAATAACGGGAAAATGGCCAATACTTACAATGAGACAGACCTGAAAGATTTCTACCCCAACTCGCTGCTGATCACGGGATTTGACATCATGTTCTTCTGGGTGGCAAGGATGATGATGATGGGCGAACATTTCATGGGGGAACTGCCGTTCAAAGATATCTACATGCATGCGCTTGTCCGCGATGAGCACGGCGCTAAGATGAGCAAGTCCAAAGGCAACGTCATCGATCCTCTGGATATGGTCGAAGAGCACAGTGCAGATATCATCCGCTTTACCCTCGCATTCCTTGCAGTTCAGGGACGTGACATCAAACTGGGCGCAAAGAACCTTGAACAGTTCAGAAACTTCACCAACAAACTGTACAATGCAAGCAACTTCCTGCAGATGAATGTCGATACCTTTTCAGATCTTGAAGATATAAAAATTGAAACACCACTTGGCCATTATATGCAATACAGATTATCTCTTGCAGTTGAAGAAATGAGAGATGCTTTGGATTCATATCGCTTTAATGATGCTGCTTCAATACTCTATAGATTTGTATGGAATGAGTTTTGTGACTGGGGAATAGAATACTCCAAAGCCTCTAAAGAGTCTATTCCTGAACTTGGAGCGATATTTAAAGAAACTTTGAAAATGATCTCACCGTTTATGCCATTTATTGCGGATCATTTGTATCATAAATTGAGTGGTACTTCATTAGAAGAAGGTGAATCTTTGATGATAAAAAGATTCCCTAATGATATCCGTAGAACAATGATTTATGAGGAGCTCTTTTCACATATTGAAGAGGCGATTACCGCTATTAGAAGAGCAAAAGTTGTTATCGATATGGGTAACAGCAAAATAGCCAAAGCATATATTAAATCAAATCTTATAAGTAATGACCCAACAAAATTGTTTAGTATTCAAACTGTAAAACCATTTATCCAAAAGCTTGCAAAAGTTGAAGATGTTGAGTTGGTTGATACGAAAGTAGAAAATGCTGTTACTGATATCGCAGATACTCTTGAAGTCTATATCCCGACCGATGAGATCGACCTGAGCGCCATCATCGGCAGATTGAGCAAGCAAAAAGAAAAACTGGACAAAGAAATTGCCAAGCTTCAAGGAATGCTCAACAATGAAAGATTCGTAGCCAATGCCCCTGTTCAGGTGATCGAAGAAAACAGGCAAGCGCTTCAAGATGCACTGGAAAAAATGGAAAAAATCAATACGGAACTTCAAGGGATCGGCGCAAAATGATACATAAAACCTATCATGTGCTTCCTGTGAAAAAGGACGGTAAAAACCGAAAAAGTCGCATATCACAGGACAAAAAGGGAAAAAATGTTTTTTGATCCAAGATTGCATACCGTCATTTTAAACACTTAGAAAAAAGGAGTCTGTTATTTATTTATTTCAAGCAATAGGTTTACCACTCATCGTACTGCTTCCTTTTGCAGGGGCAGCAGCCGTAGCGCTTCTTTCAAAAAAGGATAGAATTGCAAGCGCTTGGGGCGCAGGCATTTTTGCGCTATCCTCTCTGGCTATTTTATCAAGTTTGGCCTATTTTCCTTTTGAAAAACAAACGCTCATTCAATCGTGGCGCTGGATACCTTCCATCGGACTGGATTTTGCCTTTAGGCTGGATGGGCTGGGACTTCTTTTTGCCTATCTGATTTTGATCATCGGTTTGCTTGTGATTGTATATGCACGGTACTATATCTCTTCGCGTGACAGCATGGGCAGATTTTACTCCTATCTTTTGCTTTTTATGGGTTCGATGCTCGGTATCGTATTGTCAGAAAATCTGCTTCAGCTTACCGTGTTTTGGGAGCTCACTTCGCTTAGTTCATTTTTGCTGATTAGCTATTGGCAGCACACTCCCCAAGGAAGGGATGGTGCAAAAATAGCATTGACTGTGACGGGGGCGGGCGGGCTTGCACTGCTTGCCGGGATATTGCTGCTTGGACATATCGTCGGAAGCTATAACTTGAGCGATATTCTTGTAAGCGGAGATGCCGTTAGATCACATTCGCTATATACTCCTGTTATCTTGCTTATACTGCTGGGAGTCTTTACCAAATCAGCCCAGTTTCCTTTTCATTTTTGGCTACCCCATGCGATGGCAGCGCCGACTCCGGTATCGGCCTATCTTCACTCGGCGACTATGGTCAAAGCGGGGATATTTTTGCTATCAAGGCTTTATCCTGCCCTTAGCGGTACGGAAGAGTGGATTATCCTTGTCTCAAGCGCAGGGATGATTACGCTGCTGCTGGGCTCTTTTACCGCTTTGTTTAAACACGATCTCAAAGGGCTTTTGGCCTATTCTACGATCAGCCATTTGGGCCTTATCACGCTGCTTTTTGGTTTCTCTACCCCGTTGGCTACCGTGGCAGCCATTTTTCACATCATCAATCATGCCACATTTAAAGCATCACTTTTTATGGTGGCAGGCATCATAGATCATGAAACCGGCACCAGAGATATGAGGCGGCTGGGGGGATTGTGGACGTATATGCCCCATACGGCGACACTGGCCATGATCGCTGCATCGGCCATGGCCGGCGTTCCTCTTTTAAACGGCTTTTTGAGCAAAGAGATGTTTTTTGAAAGAACGCTTATCGATGAAACGCTTTTAAATTTTTTATCGCCTATATTTGCTACATTGGCCGGAGCATTTGCCGTTGCCTATTCGATCAGATTTATCCATAGTGTATTTTTTAACGGCAAAATGAAAACACTGCCGAAAGTCCCTCATGAACCTCCTGTTTTCATGAAAATACCCGTTGATTTGCTTGTAGTTGCCTGCTTTGCGGTCGGAACGCTTCCCATGATTACCGTAGCCCCGCTATTGGCCGTTGCCGTAACAGGATCGCTTCAAACTTCTCCCCCCGAATACTCTCTTGCCCTCTGGCATGGTTTTACCCTGCCTTTGATGATGAGTTTCATGGCATTTTTCGGCGGAATCTTTATCTACTACAAAAGGCAAAAATTGTTTGAATGGTATGAAAAAAACCTATCGCACATAGATGCGAGAATTCCTTACAACAAAACACTTCATGCCCTCTATCGTATCGCCGATTTTTTTGCTTCGATGCTGCACAAAGAATCTTTGCAAACGATGCTTGTATGGTTTTTAAGCGTATCTTTTTTGGCGGGGATTGTCGGATTTGCCTACGGAAATTCACCGATGCTAGGCGAAAGAAATTTTTTAAATGTTGATTTGATGACAATCATTATGACTTTTATTTTAATCATTGGAGCCATTGCAACCGCCGCAATGCACGCAAACAGATTGGTTTCGCTTATTATCATCGGCATTGTAGGCCTGATCGTATCATTACTCTTTATCAAATTTTCGGCACCCGATCTGGCCTTAACCCAACTGAGCGTTGAAGTGGTGACGATGATATTGATATTGCTGGCACTCTACTATCTTCCGCAGCATACGCCAAAAGAGCTGCCTAAAACCAAAATGATAAAAAATATTTTGCTTGCCCTCTTTGGCGGAGCAGGTGTTTTCATACTGACTTTAGCGGTACTCAGCAGAGATTATGATACGATTTCATCATATTTTCTGGAAAATGCGCTTACCGGCGGGGGCGGAACAAATGTTGTCAATGTTATCTTGGTTGACTTTAGAGGGTTTGACACGCTAGGAGAGATTACCGTATTGGCCATTGCCGGTCTTGGCATATTTGCGATGCTTCAGGGGCTAAAGCTCTATGCGCCTTCAAAAGATACACACGGCTCTTTGTGGTCGACGGATATCTATCCGCTCATACTTCAAACGCTTGCAAGAGTGCTGCTTCCTTTGATGCTCATGGTCGGCATCTATATATTTTTAAGAGGACACAATCTTCCCGGCGGAGGATTTATAGCCGGATTGATTGTCTCAGTCGCCCTTGTTGTTCAATATCTGGCAAACGGCATCGCCTGGACGCGAAAAAGGATTCCTTTCAGTACGCACAATTTGCTTGCTTACGGACTCTTGATAGCTACCGTAACAGGACTTGTTTCCATGGTGATTGGATATCCTTTTTTAACTTCTGCATTTACGCATCTTGATTGGCCTATGGTGGGAGAATTTGAAATTGCCAGTGCCATTGCTTTTGATTTGGGTGTCTTTTTGGTCGTTGTAGGCACAACGGTCATGATACTTGTGCAATTGGGAAAACTCAGCCTTAATTCGCACAGAAGCCCCAAGAAAAACTCCAAAGAGGATCAAAACACATGGAAATAATACTTGCTTTAATGATCGCCGTTTTAACCTCGGCCGGTATATTTTTGATACTCCAAACCAGAACTTACCCCGTCGTATTGGGGCTGACCCTGCTCTCTTATGGGGTAAATCTTTTCTTATTCGCTATGGGAAGGCTCCATATCGATAAAGCTGCTATTTTAGGCGATAACGAAAATGCCTACACCGATCCCCTTCCGCAAGCACTGGTTTTGACTGCCATTGTCATCGGGTTTGCCATGACGGCATTTGTTATCGCGCTTTCTTTAAAGGCTTACAGCAAATTAGGCAATGACCATATAGATGGAATGCACACAAAAAAAAGGAGGGAACGATAAATGCATAGTGCCATTTTGCCTATTTTAACCCCTCTTTTAGCCGGATTTATGCTGCTTCTTATAAAAAATTACGGGATAAACAATCAAAGGATTCTCTCGGTAGCCTCTTTGATACTTTTGTTTGCCGTCTCTTTGTCGGCATTGCTTCAAGTACTGCAACATCACTACATTGTTTATGCGATAGGAGGCTGGGAAGCCCCTTACGGGATCGTGTTGGTTCTTGACAGGCTCTCGATTTTAATGGTCATTGCCACATCGCTTTTGGCTTTTGGCGCTCTATGGTATGCCATCATCAGCGATACGGACAAAAAAGGCGCTCATTTTCATGTACTTTTCCAGCTGCAGCTGTTTGGCCTAAACGGCGCTTTTTTAACAGGAGATCTTTTTAACTTATTTGTTTTTTTCGAGATTTTGCTTCTGGCTTCATACAGTTTGCTGCTTCACGGAAAAGGAAACGGCAGAACAAAAGCCGGGCTGCATTATGTGATTATCAACCTTGCAGGCTCAAGTCTGTTTTTGTTTGCAGTCGGCACACTGTACGGGATTACGGGTACGCTCAACATAGCAGATTTGGCACATAAAATATCCATGCTGCCAAATGAAGACATCAGTGTTATTGCGGCTGCAGGCCTTTTGCTTTTGGTCGTTTTTGGGCTAAAAGCAGCTGCATTTCCCCTCTATCTTTGGCTGCCAAACGCTTATAGCAAAACTTCAGCCCCCGTTGCGGCGCTTTTTGCCATTATGACCAAAGTCGGAATTTATGCCATCATAAGAGTGCATGGCACAATTTTTGGAGACAATGCCGGCGGGCTTGCAAACTACTACACCCCCTGGCTTTTATATGGCGGCCTTATGACGCTTATTTTGGCAACATTTGGCGTCATGAGTTCCAAAGAGCTCAAAACCCAAATTGCTTATTTGGTGCTTGTTTCAGTTTCTACGCTTCTTATCTCCCTAGCTATGCACAGTGTTGATGCAATGAGCGGTACCATTTATTATATGATCCATTCGACACTGATGGCGGGCGGTTTTTTCTTGCTTGCCGATGTCATTGTGCGCTCTAGGGGAAAAATAGGCGGAAAGCTTATCAAAGCCCCTTTTTTTGAAAAAGGCGTACTGATCGGTACACTGTTTTTTGTATTTGCCATCGCCGTTGCATCTTTGCCGCCTCTTTCAGGGTTTTTCGGAAAAACAATGATACTTTTTGCAGCCATCAATCATCAGCAGCAAGGGATGATTTTTGCTGTGATTTTATTAAGCAGTTTGCTTGTGATTATCACGCTTGCACAAACCGGTTCTCAACTGTTTTACGATACGGAAAATTCGGTAGAACCGCTTAAGGCCAATGTAACAAACAACGATTTATACCCTATAGTATTCTTGCTTGCATTTGCCCCGCTGATGGTTATTTTTGCCAATCCGCTTACCGAATTTACCCAACATACGGCAGAAATGATGTTTGACACGCATGCCTATCTCGATGCTGTTCTAAACAGATCCAAAGGGGCACACTGATATGAAAAAATTTAAAACCATACTGCCTCACCCTCTTTTGAGTATTGCGCTTGTCTTTGTATGGCTTTTGCTTAACAATACAACAAGCACGGGCCATATGATTTTGGGCATGATTTTAGCAATTTTGATCCCGTGGTTTACCTCCGCTTTTTGGCCTGAAGAAGTTTGTATGAAACACCCTTTGCTCTTTTTAAAATTTGTCGGTATCGTACTGTATGACATACTGATAGCAAATATTACGGTTTCCAAATTGATACTGGGTCCCAACAAAAATCTAAAACCCGCTTTTTTTGATCTTCCTCTTGACATAAAGCATCCGCTTGGTATCAGTTTGCTGGCCAGCACCATTTCGCTTACGCCCGGCACGGTAAGCTGTGATTTGAGCGAAGATAAAACCAATCTTGTGATTCATGGCCTTAGCATAGAGGATATTGACCAGGCAATTAATGAAATAAAAACAAGATATGAAAAACCGTTAATGGAGGTATTTAAACCATGCTAGAAACCATACTTTCCTTAGCTATCGGTATGATAGTTGTAGCACTTTTTTTAAACGTTTACAGGCTGATAGCAGGCCCGAGTATGCCCGACAGGATTTTGGCGCTTGATACGCTGTACATTAATTCGATCGCGATACTGATACTTTTGGGGATTTATCTTGAAAGTACATTATATTTTGAAGCGGCCTTGCTGATCGCGGTAATGGGGTTTGTAGGCACCGTTGCGCTTAGCAAATATTTGCTTCGCGGCGATATTATAGAGTAAGGAGAAAAAATGTTTGAAATCATCATAGCTTTGCTTGTTGCAAACGGTGCTTTTTTTACGCTGGTAGGGTCTATCGGCCTTGTAAAACTGCCTGATTTTTTTACAAGGCTTCATGGCCCTACAAAAGCCACTACGTTAGGTGTGGGCTCCATTTTGGTTGCTTCGAGCAGTTTCTTTTTTGTGGCAAAAGACGAAATAAGCCTGCATGAGGTTCTTATCACACTTTTTTTGTTTATAACCGCTCCCATCAGCGCGCATTTGATGGCAAAAGCAGCTATCCATTTAAAACAAAATGAAAGCACTACGCAAGCTAAAAGCTATGAGAAATAAAGCAAAATCCGGCAAAACTGTATTGATCAAACAAGGTATTTATGCAGAAAGATACCTCTGTGTAAATTGGTCCAACTGCATCGGCTCGCTCAAATAAAATCCTTGATAAAGCAGCCGCTCATCCAGCTTTAAAAGCTCTCTTTTTTGGGCTTCGTTTTCTACGCCCACCACTATCATTTTATAGCCAAACTCTTTTCCAATGTCCAGTATCGCACTTACCAAATGGGCCTCTTTTGGATTGTCTACAATATCTTTGATAAATTCTTTGTCGATTTTGAGCGTATCGAATGAAAGCTTCTTCAAATAAGAAAGAGAAGAGTATCCTGCCCCAAAATCATCGATGGCACATCTCACTCCATGCTTTCGAAGGGCATTGATGACACTTTGTGCGTATTCGAAATTGTCTATCAAAGAACGCTCCGTAATCTCAAGCATGATCATTTGCGGTTCTATACCAAAAGTTTCGAGTTTTTTTAAAAAAAGCTGAGCAAAGTCTTCTTCGAGCAGTTGTCTGGCATTGATATTGAGAGAAACATAAGAAATATTCCACTGTTTTTCTTGTTTCCATTTTACTATGGTTTGACATAAAGCATCCACCATCCACCATGTAATTTCTCCAAGCAGCCCTGCCTTGATGGCCAACGGGATAAAATCAGCAGGCGCGAGCAGTCCTTTTGTAGGGTGATCCCAACGTATAAGCGTTTCGGCTCCGACCAGCCTATCCTCTTTGATGGTAACGATAGGCTGGAAGAAAATTTCAAATTGGTTTTCAGCGATAGCAGCCATAAGCTCATGCTGCAGAACAAAAAGAACTTTTTGCGCTTTGTCCAGATTTTCATCATAATAAGAAAGATGTTTTTTTGCTTTTTTGGCTTGATACATGGTAAGATCGGCATGACGAATGATCTCTTCGATATTGTTTTCTTTGGGATTAATAATAATAATGCCTATGCTCGCCTGAAGATGCAAATGAAAACCTTTGATGACAAACTCATCCAAGAGGGCATCTTTTATTTTTTTTGCATATGCTTCGGC
Source organism: Sulfurovum sp. UBA4779 (assembly GCA_002403155.1). GTDB lineage: Bacteria > Campylobacterota > Campylobacteria > Campylobacterales > Sulfurovaceae > Sulfurovum. The sequence goes on along the minus strand of DHHF01000008.1, from coordinate 292,142 downwards.
ATGTTCTTTTGTTTTTGCTTTTTCCTCAAAAACATAGGGACACACAACGACAAATTCATCTCCTCCCAGCCTGAATATTTCATCTTTTTCCTCCAACGCCGCTTTGAGGCGCTCAGAAATAGCGATTAGTACATGGTCACCCACGCTATGCCCCAACGAATCATTGATTTCCTTAAAGTCGTCCAAATCCAAATAAAACAGAAGCGAATAAAATTCATGATGCTTTTTATCTTCTATAAGTTCTTGCATATAGTTTTTTAGCCCTCTTCGGTTCAAAAGCCCCGTCAGCTCATCGTGCTGCGCCATATAGACCAGCTCTTTGAGGGCAAAATGTTCTTTGGTTTTGTCATCGACGATGACGATACCTCCCAACCGCTTCCCGTTGCCGTTAAAAGGAAAGCATTTTGCCTCAAGCCAAAGCACCTTGTCTTTAGAAACGGGGTATGCACCCGAATAATTTTGAGAATCGCCTTCCAGAGCCTTCTGCATTGCAGCAAACAGCTTTCTCTCCGGCAGCAAATTGAGATCAAATCCCATCATCTCTTCTGCATGCTGGCCAAAAAGCGCATGAAACTGAGGATTATAGTTGGTGATATGCAATTGCGGATCATAGGAAAAAATGGCCATCGGCGCTTCTTTGAAAATATCATGGAGCATCATTTTGCTTTCTTGAAGTTCTCTATTTTGCAGGCTTTGCTTGTATGATCTTACGATCATCATCAGTTGCGAAAAATAATACAAAATAATCAGCGCTACCAGAATACCCTGCATTTGCAGATGGCTGTCTGCCAATGTCGCGGCAATCAGAGGGAAGATGATCACAGTGATATAGCCTATGGCAATGCGCGGATCTGCAGACAAAGAAATCGCTGAAGCAGCCGTGATACCGACCAGAACCGTTACGATAAAAAGCTGATAATACGCTTCCACGTAGTGGATAAAAGCAAAACCGAGCAAGGAGATCAAAAAAGCCGTTGCAAATGCCGTCAAGGCAAATCGCTTAGACCAAACCTCTATCGTATGGGTTTGGGGCATGTTTTTAAAAATATATGCCTCTTTCAACCGATACAGCAACAAGCACCCCAACACAACACTCCATATCACGATGGCATACGAAAGCGAAGAAAAAAGGAAAACAGCCGTAAGCACCGCAACAGCCATTGCTGCAAGAATGCTTTTTTCTGACAGAGCATATAATGTACCTATGACTGTCTCATCGGCACTTTGTAGTTTTTTGATTTTTTGCAATATTTTAATAAAGTCCATGAAAGATTATACACCAAAATTTGTATTGTCAATATTTATTCTCTGCGTTTTCTTTTAAAAAATTCAATTTTTTATATACAAGCTACCGATTGTTATAGAAAAAACTGATTTCTGAAGTTTTTTGCCCCGTCTTTGCTTGATTCGATTTGATCGGAGAATTTTTGGTCAGTCTTTTGACAAGCCGATAACTTTCCCTCAACTCATCCCTTTAAAATATGCTTAAGAGATGCCTCTATGTTGGGATATTTGAACGTAAATCCTTGCGCTTGCAGCGCACCGGGATAAACCTCTTTGGAACCTGTCAGCACCGAGGCAGCTTCGCCGTACATGATCCGCAGCACAAATTTTGGTATCGGCAAGACAGTCGGCCTGTGAAGCGCTTTCCCCAGGGCTTTGGTTAAAGTATAATTGGTGATGGGGTGCGGCGATACGGCATTGTAGATCCCGGTAAGCCGACGGTCTATCAAAAACCGGTAAATCCGCATTAAATCTTCAATATCTATCCAGCTTGTCATCATCTTTCCATCCGAAATGATGCCCCCTACGCCTAAACGAAACGGTGTAAACATCTGAGCCAAAGCACCGCCCTCTTTGCCAAGAACTACCCCAAAACGCAGTATTGCCGTAGGCTTATGGCACAAAAGCGCTTCTTGTTCCCAATCGTACGCCAAAGCGCCCAAAAAATCATCCGCCCTCTCTTTGCACTGCTCATCGCATCGTTTGTCATCCGGATAAATGCCGATAGCAGAAGTAGAGATAAAATGGGATACTTCGCTTTGATTGACCGCTTGCACAAGCGCTCTTGTTGTTTTGATGCGGCTTTCTTGGAGCACCTTTTTATAAGGATCGCTCCATCGTTTGATGATGGGAGCGCCGGCAAGATTGATCACCACATCAACACCTTCAAGCTTTCTTAGAATCGCCGCATGCTCATCGTTGCGGTTGATCACCACACTGTCGGCAAATGTCTGCTGCAGCGTCGTACCCACAAATCCGCTTGCGCCGGTGATTGCTATTTTCATCATGCACCTCCTAAATAGATAAAACCATTATATGATATTTTTCCGTCGTTTGGTAGGAAACTTTTGCCGCCTAAACCGCAATAGATATTTTTGTCACCCACAAAAAAGCCAAAACAATAAAAAAAATATCATACTTGCCAAAAACAGACAATTGAGTGTATTATTTACCATACATAAAAAAGCTGGTGCATTTTGGCGGGTTTGAAAAAATTATACAAGTAAGGTTTTAAAAAGATGAATCCCTCTAAAGTTATACGAGAAAAAGTCTTCAAGATGACCGACCTTCCCAATGTCGGCAAAACAATCGCTCACGATCTTGCATCCATCGGAATTAGTAGTCCTGAAGATCTTATCGGCCAAGACCCTTACGCACTTTATGTGCGATTTTGTCGCGCATTTCAAGCAAAAAAAGATCCCTGCATGCTTGATGTACTGATGTCGGTCACCGATTTTATGAACGGAAATGAACCCCGGCCATGGTGGGAGTACACTCTCCTGAGAAAAAAACGCTATGGCGAAAAAATCGTTGTCGATGCAGGGCCATGTAATGCACGCTAGCTAGATGACAACATCCTTGCACGCGGTGGCATAGCGCCCACGGCCAAAAAACAGCATCGGTGCTTTGCTTTGATGCGCATTCACATAAATGCGCACGACATCGGCGATAAAAACGGTATGATCCCCGTTTGTATAAGTATCGCATACATTGCATGCATAGATAAAATCGGATGCATCAAGAAGAGGATTGCCGTTTGTGTCAACTTGTTGGCTTTTAAGCCCGCTTGCTCGAAGCTTATCGCACTCATCTCCGTGCAGCCGCCCCATCAGATCGACCGTTTCATAATACTCATAGGGTAAAAAATTGAGCGTAAAACTGCCGTACTCACTCAAAAGCGCATGGGTATAGTTCTCCTCGCGTACCGCAACGGCGTAGCGAAAAGGAGATTTTGAGATCGGCATATGCCAGGATGCAGCCATCAGATTGCCTTTGCACGCCAAAAGTGCGGCAACTCTTGGTTGGGAATGATCACTTCTTTCAAGCGTTTCATAAACGTTAAACATATATGCTCCTTTTTATAGTGTGGCTTGGCTATAGTTTTATCTGTTTTGTAAGGATGGCATAGCGTCTTTTGCCGCTCCATTTGTCTGTGCATGTTCTACAAAAATCAATTGATCCGTATCAAACCCTGCCGCTTTGGCTTTGTCGATCAAACGCTTTTTGGTTTCTTCATCCATCACGGGCTTACGTGAAAGTATCCAAAGGTAAGAGAGATCCGGGCCGCTGACAAGCGAGTATTGCTCATAATCAAGATCAAAAATGATATAAGCGCCGTAAAAGGGGCCAAAGAAAGAAACTTTTAAAAAGCCTGTATCGGGAGTTTGGACAAAATAAGCTTTCCCTTCAGCCTCTTTGAACTGTTTGCTTTTTGTATCAAACCCTCTGTTGATGACCTTTACTCCGCCGTCTTCTCTCATACTGTAAGCTGCGCTGATCTGCTCCAGCCCTCTTTCAAAGGAGTGATCTAACCTTGCGATCTCATACCACGTACCAAGATAGCGCGAAAGCTCAAAATTCTTCACAGGCGTCACTTTTTCAGGCTTGTCTACACATCCTGCCAGCAAAAACATCATTATAAAGAGTATTACACGCATTGTAGTCCTTTTATATCTATTTTATTGAAACTGCCGCATTCATTATCGGAAAATCAAACGCGCCAACCCCGCGCCAAATAAAATCACCGCAAAAGACTCAAGCGAACGGTCCAAAAGCAGCACAAAAACAGCACTCACCAGCAGCACCATAGCGCTTATCACCGGAGACAACGCCTCGTTAAGGGATTTTTTCAAGCTCTCCAGCTGCGGCTTGGAAAGCTCTACTGCAAGCTCCCCTTCACTCATGCGGTAAAGCGTCGTTTTAAACGCCCGGAGGTCCAATGGAAGGCTTTTAAACTCATCTACGATCATCTCGATGATACTATCGCCCGCACCCAGCGCCCTTGGGATATTTTGCTGAAGGATCGGCAGGATATCTTTGACGCCGTTGAAATTTTCGATATACGTAGTCCCCAACCCTTCGATAATCGCACTTACCCTTAAGATATAAATCGCCTCCTGGGGAAGCTTGAAAGGAAGGTTCCTTGTCTGCTCAAGTACGTCAAAAGCAAGTTTTTGCATACTGGAACTATCCAATGCCTCATTGTTAAAGATGTCAAACATACGCTGTGTAAACTCTGCAAGTTCTGAGGTGGGCGCATCGTATGCTACGGTGCCAAGTCGTTTGCACGCACTGATATAACGCTCATAATCCTCTTCGTTGGCCGCCTTGATCAGCTCGATAATGGCGATACGCGTTTCGTTGGGCATACTTTTGACCATTCCAAAATCCAGCAAGATCAGCTGCCCTTCTTTGGAAACCAGCAAATTTCCCGGATGCGGATCGGCATGAAAAAAACCTTTGACCAGCATCTGCTCGGTATAAAATCCTACCAGTGTTTTGATCAGGGGTTTGATCTGAATATTGTGCTTTTGGAGCGAATCTTGATCGTCAAACCGAAACCCCTCTTCAAAACTCATCACCAGCGCATCGTCACTGCAAAAAGAGCTATACACTTTTGGGAAACGGATGTTTAAACCTTCATACATTTTAGAAAATTTTATAAGATTTTCCCGCTCCTGATTGAGGCTGACCTCTTTTAGGATCATCGAGGCAAACTCCTCGATCACCGATTCGATGGAATGTTTCGTATAATGAGAAAAAAGCGGCCTGAAAAGATTGTTGAACATCCTGAGGATCAATATATCCGCTTTGACCTGTTTGGCTATCCCCTCGCGCCTGAGCTTGACAGCCACTTTTGTCTTCCCGTCCAGCCACGCTTCATGCACCTGGCCTATGGATGCAGATGCGATAGGCGTTTGTTCAAAGCGGTAAAAGGGATTTTGCACAAATGCACGATCGAAAACACCCTGCATTTGCGCCTGGCTCATCGAAGGCAGTTCGTCATGCAGCGTTTTTAGCTTTACTAGGTATTCGGGCGTAAAAAAGTCATTGCGTGTTGCCAGCACCTGTGCAAGTTTGATGAAACTTGCCCCCAATTCGGTGATCCTTCTTGTCAGCTGATCGGGCGAAAGCGCGCGCATCAAAAGAAAACTCGAACGCTTTTTGATCAGCAGATACAGCGTCAGCAAAACGGTAAAAACTCTCCATATCCGAAGAGGCGAATAGCGTTTTTGCATTGATTATTTGTCTTTGTCTTTGAGCGCTTCGATATCTTTTTTTGTAGCCAGCCCCATCTCTTCGATCACTTCTTTGAGAGCTTCTTTGATATGCGATTTTAATTTCGCTTCTTCCTCTTCGCCCTTTGTTTTAAGATTTTCGATAAATTTTTGGGCATCCTCTTTGCTCACTTTGCCTTTTTCCTGCAATTTTTGAAGTTCCTCTTCCACCCGCTCTTTGAGCAGCACTGCACCGCCAAGTCCGGTATACAAAATATCTTTTATCATGTGTAGCTCCTTTTTTAACTATTATATACTATTTGGCGTGATTTTGATAGGCAAAATTTGTTTGTTCATGCTGCTTGGCTCTCTTTAGGATCATTGCGATCATGCTGCGAAATATAAAATAATGCGCAGGTATCATCACATACCAATACACTCTTCCCCAAAGCCCTTTTGGATAAAAATAGGCTGTCTGGATCAGTTCGTTGTGCTGTATCTTAAACTCCAGCCATGCTTTTCCGGGCACTTTCATTTGGGCACGCAGCAAAAGCCGTTCATTGTCCACAAGATCCTCCACCCTCCAAAAATCAACGCTTTCTCCTACTCTCAGTTTATGCTGATGGCGTCTGCCGCGTTTCAGCCCTGCCCCGCCGATCATTTTATCGAACCATCCCCTGATCTCCCAAAGCCAATGATGTGAAAACCACCCTTCTTTGCCGCCTATCGCACAAAATGTGCGGTAAACTGCCTCAGGAGATGCCTCCTTGATCTCCATGCGCTGCCGATCTGTCAATATCGCTGCAGAGGGATCATTCCGGTGCTCCTCCCACAGATCAATGCCGCCGCCTGCATCGCTCCAGCGGCTGAGTATTTGATTTTGCTCCATTTCCTTGATCGCTTTAAGTACGGCATTTTTAAAAGGACACGGATGAATGCGGGGGAAATACCGCTTTGCATGATCGTTTTGGACAACCACTTCCGAAGAGAGCCCCTCGATCAAAGATTTGGCAAGATTGTACGGGACAGGGGTAAAGATATTGAGCCAAAATGATGAAATCTTGATCGAAACCACGGGAAGAGGAAAGATAAAGCGTTTTAGCTTGAGCGCATCGGCGCATCCTAGCATCATCTCTTTGTAGGTCATCTTTTCGCTGCCGATATCCACCGTCAAATTTTTATCATAGACAAGGCCTTTGGCTTCGCTCAAGTAGGAGACCACATCATCCACTCCTATCGGCTGCGCAAGGGTATTGACCCATGTGGGCGTTATCATGACGGGAAGTTTTTCGACCAAATGCCGTATGATCTCAAAGCTTGCGCTTCCGGACCCGATGATCACGCCTGCACGAAACCAAATGGTTTGTATCTGATCAGGCCTGCTTGAGAGGATCTCCCCTGTTTCTATGCGGCTGAGCAGATGCTCGCTGGCGTGCTCTTTGATGCCAAGGCCGCCCAGATAAATGATACGTTTGACACCCTGCTTGATCGCCGCATCCAAAAAGTTTTGGGCGCTTGTTTTGTCCAGTTCCCGATAATTTTCATGCTGAAGCGAGTGTATGAGGTAGTAGGCGACATCGATCCCTTCAAGCGCATTTTCAAGCGAGTGTTTATCAAACGTATCTCCGCGGAACACTTCGGTGCGCACATGCACGTCCAGCCCTATGCTTTTGGGATTGCGTACCAGTATCCTTAGCGATACGTTTTCATTTAAAAGTTTTTGCTTGAGCCGTCTTCCGATATATCCGTTTGCCCCGGTGAGCAGCACTTTCATGAGATTCCTTTGCGCTATTGGATTATTTTAGTATATCCCAATCTTCCAAAAAGAAACAACCCTCCTACGGGGCCAACCGCTCGATGCACCATCCTTGATCGGTTTTGGTATAGAGGATACGGTCATGCAGACGGCTTTCCCGCCCTTGCCAAAATTCTATCTGTGAAGGGATGATCCGATACCCTCCCCAAAAATCAGGCAGCGGCACATCCCCTTTTGCAAATTTCTGTTTCATTTTTTCGATCTGCATTTGGAGCATCTTTCTAGAACTGATTACGCTGCTTTGATCGCTCACCCATGCGCCGATCTGGCTGCCGCGTGAACGCTTCATAAAATACGCCATCGACTCAGTCGTACTGATCTTTTCGCATACCCCTTTGATCCTGACTTGACGCTCCAGATCCAGCCACAAAAATTCTGCGGCAACATGGCTGTTTTGGCCAATCTCTTTGGCTTTGGCACTGTTATAGTTGGTGAAAAAAACAAACCCTTTTTCATCAAATATCTTAAGAAGTACCGCTCTGATATTGGGCGCATTGTCTTTTCCGCTTGTCGCCAGGATCATCGTATTGGGATCGATGATCTGTGAGTCCACTGCTTCCTTGAACCACTGTTCAAACAATACCAGCGGATCGGCAGGCACGCTGCTCTCATCCAGGGTGGCTTTTTTGTACTCCGTCCTCATATCCTGCAAATCTAACATACCTCATCCTTTCTTTCTAATTCAATCGCCCTTTAAAATACTCCAGCGCCTTTTGGGAGGCCTCTTTATGGCATACGATGGGCTTTGGGTACCCTTTGATGCCATGCGTATGCAAAAAGGCTTCATCGTGCAAACGCTTCGCCTCCGCAAAGGCAAGCTCGGGAACCCATTTTTTGATATAACGCGCCTCTTTGTCAAATTTTTTGCTCTGCATATAAGGGTTGAAAATGCGGAAATACGGCTGAGGATCGATGCCGGTTCCTGCGCTCCACTGCCACGAAAGCACGTTGGATGCCGCATCATAATCAAGCAAATGTTTCGCAAAAAACGCTTCGCCCCATTGCCACGGCAGCAACAGATCCTTCGTAAAAAACGACGCACAGACCATGCGCACCCTGTTGTGCATCAAACCCGTACCTAAAAGCTCCCTGACGCCCGCATCGATGAGAGGCACACCCGTCATCCCTTTGCAAAAAAGATCGTATTTTACCTCATCTTCGATGCCTTTGAAGCGATATTTGTAATTTTCTTTTTCAAGATAAGGAAAATGATACAGCAAATAGGCATAAAAATCACGAAAAACCAACTGCCTAAAAAACGGCTCCGTTTGCACTCCCTGCTTTTTCTGTTCTGCCAAAAACCGCAGTACCGTACGCACAGAAACCGTGCCAAAACGCAGATCGCAGCTCAGATGCGACGTTGCCTCTTTGTGCATATCATCCCTGTCGTGTTGGTAAAAAGAAAGTGTTTTCTTCAACTGCTCAAGTTTGATCTGCGGGCTTTCGACCTTAGGCATATTTTCGCTAAAACCAAGCGATTCTATCGCCAAAGGAAGGCATGCTTGCTGTTGCTCTTTAAAAACCGTCACCCCCTCATAGGAGGCACCAAAAAGCCGCTGATCTTCGGCAAACGTATACGCGCTTAGATGCTGTTTTGAAAAGTGTGCTTTTGCTTTGTTGTAAAACGGCGTAAAGACCAGATAAGGGGTTTTGTCCTCTTTGAGTATCTCGTTTGGCTCAAAGATATAGGTATCGTGCAGATAGCGAAAATGGAGGATGTGCGATACTCTAATATCCCTTTGCCCGGCATACGCATCATAATCCCCGCTAGCGGCTGCCTCATCAAACCCCAATGTTTCAAGATGCGCAAAGATCTCGACGGGATCGCCCAAACACACCTTCAGATCCAGCCCTTTTTGGCGTAACGCCTCTTTGAGCTTCAGCACAGCCTGAAAGATAAAAGAAACACGCCTGTCATCCCTTGCAAGCCCCCCAAGGATATGCGTATCAAAGATAAAAATGGGCAACACTTCCCCGCCTAGCGAGAGCAAGGGGTTATCCTCCGCCCTCAGATCGCGCCGAAACCACAGTATCCGTTTCATTTTCCGCTTTTTAGATCCGAGCGCAAGGCAAGCTCTTTGGGATAGGGGTTGAGAAACTTTTGTCCCAAAAGATAGGAGGTTTCGTATTTTTTGGCAAGCATATCCAGTGTACTTAAAGGCACGATCAGCGGGACGATTCTTTCGGCATAATCTTTGATCTGCTCATGCAGGACGGTTTTTTCAACCGCATTGAGTTCTTTTTTTAAAAATCCCGCCATATGCTCCAGCACGTTGCGCGTTTTTTTGATGCTGCTTTTGATGCCGATCGTCTCTTTAAAGAGCCTCTCGTAAGCGCTCAGCACCTCATCAAACCCAAGCTTCTCCAAGTTTCCCACGATGCGGCCCAGCGCTCTGTAAGAAGGCTCATCTTTGGCATGAAGCATAAATTTATAAGACTGATGAAACGCCACCAGATCGCCCATATTCGGCGAGGATGCCTTAAACTGCTCAAAATCATCATATGCAAACAGCTGCATGATGAAGTTTTCCCGCAGCCAAGGATCGCACAGCCTGCCCTCTTCCTCCATAGGCAAAAGAGGAAAATCGGCTTTGCACATCGCCGCAAACATCCCGTCGGTTTTGCCGATCGAATAGCCGTTCGGCAGATAAGCGATCGCGCTTCCCAGCCCGCAGCTTGGAGATTTTGCCTTAAATATGATGCCGCAAATGCCCGCTTGACTGATCGCGCGGGTTTCGTCTTGGCTTGTTTTTTTAAGCGCGTCGGTCAGGTCGGTTTCATCTTTGTTGGAGACGATCAAAGGCGTATCGCTTTGCATAACGACCTTGATCGTAGGCCTGGGCGTCCCGAAAGCCAAATGCTCCGGGCAGAAAGGAACAAACTGCGCATATTTTCCAAGTTCATCGGTGATAAAACGGTCATGTTTGTGCCCGCCGTCATAGCGGGTGGAGATCCCGAGCAGACAGGAAGAGACTGCTATTTTCATGCCAATCCCTCCAGATCGTTCAGTATGATATCCGCAAGGCTCATAGAACTGCCAAAATGCGGAAGGATCCTGAATGCCGTGTCAGGATAAAGCTTTTTGAGTTCTTCAATGATCTGAGGGATATCTGTACCCACGTGTTTTCCGGTATTTAAAAAATAAGGATAGATGTCTATGCGGGTACATTTTGCATCGATCTTTGCTTTGACAGCCTGCGGGATGTCGGGTTGTGCAAACTCCAAAAATGCAGCCGTGATATCGGCTTTCCCCGGCGCCATTTTTGCGTTCAGCCGTTCCACCAACGCCAAAACCTCGTCATTGGAGCTTGCTTTTTTGCTCCCGTGTGCTACAAACACAATCCCTCTCATCTTCTCTTCTCCCATTGGATTTATGCTATTTTACATCAAACATTCTGCATTTGGTACACAAAAAATGTTGATTGACGTTTCTGTTTTTATGATTCTATCTGGATTTATACTCCTAAGTACTTATTTTTTATTTGCAACATCATATAATTCTCTATGGAAGAATTATCGCTAAATACTTTACTGCCGGCTTTTTTACTTACCCTGTTAGCAGGATTATCCACTTCCATAGGGGCGCTGCTGGCGTTTTTCTCCAAAGAAAAAAACCACACCGTCCTCTCTGTGGGGATGGGATTTTCAGCAGGCGTGATGATCTATGTCTCTTTTGTAGAGATTTTAAGCAAATCCAAACATGCATTTAGCGAACTGTACGGCAGCGAGGTATGGGGCGAATCGTTGGCGCTTTTGGCATTTTTCGGAGGGATTGCGCTAAGCGCGTTCATAGACTACCTCATCCCAGAAGACGTCAACCCCCACGAGATCAAAAGTGATAAAGAACTCTCCGAACTCAAACCCCAAAACAACGCCCGTCCCCCCGTCAACCCTTCGCTAAAAAGAACGGGCATTTTCACGGCGCTTGCCATCGCGATCCACAATTTTCCAGAAGGATTTGCCACGTTTGTCTCAGCGCTGGATGACCTCACCATCGGCCTTACGATCGCTTTTGCCATCGCGATCCACAACATACCCGAAGGCATGGCCGTATCGCTGCCCATCTATCATGCGACAGGGAACAAAAAAAGCGCCTTTTGGTATGCGACCCTCTCTGGGCTTGCCGAACCGCTGGGTGCGGTGGTCGGATTTTTTGTGCTTTTGCCTTTTTTGGGCGATACGGCGCTGGGGATCACTTTCGGGGCGGTGGCCGGGATCATGGTGTATATCTCTTTTGACGAGCTTCTGCCTGCGGCAAGAGTATACGGCAACGCCCACACCACCATCGGCGGCATCACGCTTGGCATGCTTGTGATGGCGATCAGCCTGGTGGCTTTCAAAGCGATCTAAGCCCATAGTTCCAAATTTGTTTTTGGGTTCTTTTTGCTACAATAATGCCTATTTACAAAAAGGTATCAAACGTGTCTATCTTTCAGCCGTCGGTTTTAAAAAACGTATCCCAAGATGAGGCTCTCATCGCCCAAAGATGGGCCGCTTTTCAAACTTATCTCTCCAAGATTGATTTCCTCAAAGAGGTCAAAGAGGAAAAATACCAAGACGGGTTTTTAAAAGATGTGTTTGAAAATTGCCTGGGCTACACACTTGACAGCACAAACCCTCAAAACTACAACCTTGAGAGAGAAAAGAAAAACGAAACCGACGCCAAAAAAGCCGACGGCGTACTTTATCTTGAAGGCGAAGTCATAGGCGTTATAGAGCTCAAAGACCAAAAAACAAAAAATCTCGATGCCATCGAAGCGCAGGCTTTCAACTATCACAATTCCCATGCAAACAGCCGCTATATCATCATCTCCAACTTTGACGAACTGCGTTTTTACATAGACAAAAAAACGGGGTATGAGAAATTTTTTCTATTTAACCTTGACTACGACGAGTTTAAAAAGCTTCATCTGCTTTTATCGTATGAGAGCATAAAGAGCGATATACCGCTCAAACTAAAAGAGAAATCGGCAAACTTTGAAGCCAAGATAAGCAAAGAGCTTTACAAAGACTTTTCACTCTTTAGAACTCATCTTTTTGAAAACATAGTCAAAAACAACTCATACATAGACAAATCAGCACTTCTAAGACTTACCCAAAAACTGTGCGACCGCATCATCTTCATCCTCTTTGCAGAAGACAGGGGACTGCTCACGCCCAACACCATCAAAGAGATACGCCATGAGTTTCAAAACCAGAAATTCACCTCCTATACGCTGTACGATATCTACAAGTTTTACTTTAACGCCATCAACGAGGGGAACGAAAAACTGAACATCCCCCGCTACAACGGCGGGCTTTTCGCCAAAGACGAACTGCTGGACAGCCTGCGCGTCGAGGATGCCTACCTCAATATGGAAGCGCAAAAACTGAGTAATTATGACTTCATGAGCGACATCGGCGTGAACATCTTGGGGCATATATTTGAGCAGAGTTTAACGGACTTAGAAGAGATAAACGCTTCCATAAACGATACGGAGTTTGATAGCAAAAAATCCAAACGCAAAAAAGACGGAGTATTTTACACGCCTGAATACATCACAAAGTACATAGTGGATAACACTTTGGGCAAACTCTGCCATGACAAAAAAGAAGCGTTAAAACTCACAAATATCACACCGCCTCTCAACCCTAAAAAGCCGACAAAACAAGAGCAGATCCAAAAAGAAAATCTTGAAGAGTACAGAAACTGGCTCTTAAATCTCAAGATCTTAGATCCGGCATGCGGAAGCGGAGCGTTTCTAAACCAAGCCCTTGATTTTCTCATACGAGAGCATGAGAGCCTGCAAAAAGATTTGGTTATCATGGGCGATATAACCGCCTACTACGAGATAGAAAAGTCCATATTAGAGCATAATCTTTACGGTGTGGACATAAACGAAGATGCAGTTGAGATAGCAAAACTCTCTTTGTGGCTGAGAACGGCACAAAAAGGGCGAGAGCTTACGACATTGGCAGATAAAATCGTCTGTGCAAATTCACTTTTGGATATGCCGTTTTCTGAGGGAAGTTTTGATGTTGTGATTGGTAATCCGCCGTATGTGAGGCAAGAGATGATAGACAATAAAATCAAAGAAAAATATATGCAAATGTATCCACAAGTTGGAACATCAACAGCTGATTTGTATGTCTATTTTTATGAACTTTCAATGAGATGTTTGAAAGAAAATGGGTTGCTTGGTTTTATTACTCCAAATAAATGGATGGAACGAAAATATGGCATTAATTTAAGAAATTATTTAAAAGATTTTAATATTCAAACAATCATTAATTATGGTGAACTAAATATTTTTGAAGATGCCTCAACAGAGCCTGCAACAATCATCATAAAAAATCAAAAAAATTATGATGATATTGCTTATCTTATGGTTAAAAATTTAGAAGAAGCGCAATCGTATGACTATAAAACAGCTCTTTATAGAAAAAATGACTTATCAGCAGAAATATGGAAATTTACAAATCCTTTGGTTTTATCCATTTTAAATAAATTTAGAAATGTAAATACAACCTTGCAAGAATATACAAATGGAGGCAATTTTAGAGGTATTTTAACTGGTCTAAATGAAGCTTTTATTATCGATAAAACAAAATACTTGGAGATTGTCACACAAGACAAAGCATCCGAAAAACTACTCAAAAAAATGGTTGAAGGCGATGATTTTGGAAAATGGCACCTAAAGCACTCTGGTCGATATATGGTCGCTACGGGATATGATTTAGAAATCGAAAATAACTATAAGGGAATCTATAACTACCTTGAGCAATATCGAGAAAAGCTAATTAAACGACAAGATAAAGGTAAAAATTATTGGAATCTGCGCGCATGTGATTATTATGACAAATTAGAACAGCCAAAACTGATTTATTATCACACAGCTCTAAACCATGGATTTTATTATGATACAGAAGGTTATTATATTAGTGCAAATTGCTATTTTATAGCCAATGCAGATAAATATTTGCAATGTATTTTAAACTCTAAACTTTTTCATTTTGTCAAAAAATATCTTTTTCCATCTTTTGGCGATTCTGAAAAAGGTGGAAGAGTTCGTTTGGATGCAAATAAAATGAATACATTGCCGATTCAAAAAATTGAAGAGGATAAAAAAGATTTTTACATCCAAAAAGCAGACAAAATGCTCTCACTTAATAAACAGCTTCAAGAAACAAAACAGAACTTTTTAAATGAGCTAGGTTTAGAAAAAATCCCTCAAAAACTGCAAAACTTCGAGGAACTAACTTTTGATGAGTTTGTAAAAGAGTACACAAAAGCAAAGAAACTAAAATTTGCCGACAAACTAGCAGAACGCAACTTCAAACAAGAGTGGCAAAGCCTTTTTGAAAACGACAAAGCCATTACATGTAAGCTTCAAGACGAGATAGCCGCAACCGACAAAGAGATAGATACGATGGTTTATAAACTCTACAACTTAACAGAAGATGAGATTAGGATTGTGGAGGGAAAATAGTGCAATGCCATTCTCGATTTGGCATCCGGATCCTCAATCAAGTTCAGGATGACAAAGAAACGGGTTTCTCTCGTCCCAACATTTGCGTTGGGAATGCATACACCCCACAATAACCTAAAATAGACACTCCCGTGCAAGAGCATACAATCGAGGGAAACAGAGTATTTCAAAACTGCAAGGAAAAACGATGAAACAACGAGTAGAGATAGGAAAAAATTTTGATAAACAGCCATACTGGAAAGTAAAAACAGGCGTTCCCCTCATCTATATACCGCTGCTCATTACCGTGCCTTTTGTTGCTGTGGGCATCCTGCTTGTCAAGGCCCATTTAAAACTGGTCGGGGCAGAAGGGGTTAAACCCTTTAGTGATTTTCTTCCAAGTTGGGCTTCACATCGATACCATTATGACAACCAGATCGTTTATGGAGATGAAAAAAACTGGAAAAACCTGAGGTCTTACCGCTTTTACTGGATATTCAACTGCAATATCTACTGCCCCGTCAGTGTGGCGATGTTCAGATATATGGCCTATCTTGTCAGAATCGTCGAGAATTGGTGGTGTCCGTTCGAACATGATAAAAAAGAGGAGTACAAAGGCTCAAGTATAGATTACTCCTATTGGCACATCCATGAAAAAGAGAGAGCCAAGCTCCATGAGGATGACAAGCAAAACCCTATCTGGAATCAAGATACCCAAAATAAAGAGTAGCTGTCTGCCTCCCTGCATATTTTTCCTTTCCCTCATTCCCACACTCTTTCATGGGAGCAAGGGAAAACTGGAATCCTAGAGCAAAGTTTGATACCGGATTTTTTCATCATTGCTCATCCGCCATATCAAGACTCTTAGCCTCACTCTTATCATCTTGAGGGAAGTGTATAGCTGACTTTTGGAGATAGATGATATTTTAGTCGGACTGGCCGGCTGCATGGTGCTGCCGGTTTGAAGTGTTAACGCATTCAAATTTTATGTATAATGATAACATTTGAAAAAAAAGGTTCATAGATGGCAACAAATGATGAGGAAAACTATAAAAACATACTCGATAACACCATCCAAATGCTTAAGAAATATAAAAAGATACTGTTTTTAACCACTTCAAATCGCTGGCACGGAGAAGAAGGCGGCGAAATGCCTAAAAGTACTTTGTTGGCTTATGAAATCGCAAAACATATGAAAGATGCAACTATCTCCGTCATAGAAGTTCCGCTGCTTAAAATCTATCCGTGCGAAGGAAATGTATCGACTGCAAGAGGCAATACTTGCGGACAGCTTGAAGCAAAGAAAAAAGATCCGTTCAAAAACCCCTCGGGCTATCACCGTTGTTGGGCGAGCGTCAACAACAAAGATGATGAGCTTTGGAAGATAAGCAAGGAGCTTTTTGAGTCTGAATGTGTGATATTTTTCGGTTCGGTTCGATGGGGGCAAATGAATAGCGAATATCAAAAACTGATCGAACGCCTCACATGGATAGAAAATAGGCACTCGACACTTAAAGAGGAGAATATTGCTGGAAATATTGATGCAGGCATTATCATCATCTCGCAAAATTGGAACAGTGTTCAAGTGCTTGATACACAAAAGAAAGTGTTGCAGTTTTTTGGATTTCATGTGTCAGATGATTTATGCTGGAATTGGCAATATAGCAAGGACGAGACGGATGAAAGCAAGGAGTCCTATATCGATGCGGCAAAAGAATTTGCAAAGATATTTTTAGAGAAGTGAAAAAACGGATTCCTACCCTCGCAGAGATGGCTAAGAGCCCTCATCCTCGGGTTGGAGCCGGGGTTGATTTCTCTCGTTTCCACGCACAGCATGGGAGCAAAAGGAAAGATGAGATCAAAATTGTGTGCAAACTTGATCTAGCATCCTGATCCTGCATTAAGTGCAAGAGGACAGAGAAAACTACTGCACTTGAAAAATGATCGGCAATATCACGGCCGTTTTTGCGTTTGGTTTTGGCAATGTTCCGGAGGCTATCGCTTCTGCCGCTTCCAAGGCAGCTTTGTCAAGCTGTTTTTTGCCCGAAGATTTGAAGATGCTGCAGTGAAGAAGTTTTCCCGAAGTATCGATGATGAGTTTGACTTCTGCCGTTCCGCTCCATCTCATCCTTTTTGCAATGCTCGGATATTGAAGGTTTGAGAGCACCATGCTTCTGATAACGGCTAGATTTGTTTTTATAAATGCCTGTTGCTGCATACGGGTATCAAGAGGCTGTTGTGTCTTTGCCGTTTTTTTAGCCTCTTTTGGCCGCTTTTTTTGAGGGATTGGCGATGGCTTGGCTTTTTCTTTTTGCGGTTTTGCTTTTTGGACATGTTTTGTTTCTTTCGGTTTTTTGACGGGTTCTTTTTTTGGCTTCTCTTCGGTTTTCGGCTTGGGTTTTGGTTTTTCATGAATGACGGGTTTATGCGTTTTTGTCTCTTTTTCAATCGCTCTTGACTCTGGTTTTTCAACCGGTTTTTCAATCGGCTGTGGTTTTGGAGGCTCTTTTTTTATAACAGGCTCCGGCTTCGGAAGTTCCGGTTTTATGATTTGACATTGCATCAAATCCATCACAATCTTTTTTTCGCTTTGTACCGGCTGTTTCTCTTCCTGGTACGAAAAAAAAGCCCCCAACACCGCAACATGCGCCAAGAGAGAAAGAACGATCCCTCTTGTTTCGTAATTCATGGCCTTTAGCATCAAAAACTTACTCTCATCCCTGTAAAAAAGAATCTTCCGCTGCTGCTTCCCAGCACATCATCGATTTTCTCATCGGCAATGTTGTTGATTCCGCCATAGATTGAGAAGTTTTTAGAAAAGGCATAATTGATATTCCAATCAACTGTCGTAAAGGCATTTGTTTCGCTGTCTACGATCGCTTGGGCAGGAGTGCCGCGATTGACGGTTTCTTTATAGTACTGCTCCCCTACATACTTTACCCCCAAACTTGTGTCGATGTCGCTTGTGGCTTGATAGGTAAGTTTTGCACCGATGATGCGGTCAGGATTGAACTCGATCTCTTTTCGGGTTTGATCGTTTTCGCTTCCCAGCTCGCTCCAGCTCAAACTTCCGCTTAGGGTATCACTGAAATCGCGAGAAAGCGTAAACTCTGCCCCATAGGTTTTCGCGCTGGAAATATTTTCAAAGGTATAGTAGGCACCCTTATTGACTTCGCTGATCAAATCTTCTATGTCATTATAAAAAAGCGCCAAATCGTATCGTGATGCGCCGAATGTTCCGCCTATGCCGACCTCATAGCTCAAAGTTGACTCAGGCTGCAGATCATACGTTTGGGTTTTACCCACGGAAGTATCTATGACCTCAGCCCCTCTTTGTGCGCCGCTTGGCGTATTTTTAAAGATATAAAGCTCTCTGATATCCGGCGCCCGATACCCCTGCGCGATATTGGCTCTGACATTCAGTGCTTTTGAGAAGTTTTTTACCGCTCCCAGTTTAAAGGTGGCCTTTGCATCGGCATTGCTGATATCATCGTATCTGGCACCCAAAATAACATTGAACGATTCATCCACCATCCATTCATCTTGCAAATAAAGCGCTTTATAATCAACATTTTTGCCCGTCATTGCATTGCTGTTGGGGTCAAATACCGTTCCTTCCCGATCTTCTTCTCTATACTCTGCTCCGAAAGTAAGCAGATGATTTTCGCGAAACAGATAGTTTGCCATGGCTTCTATGCTTTTGATATCGACATTGGCATTCATACCGTTTTGCGCCGATGCTTCTTGGCTGTCGTATTTGAGCTCACTCCAATACGGCGTAGTTGTTTTGTTTCGCTTCTCGTAGTAGCTTTGGTAAGCCCTGAAGAAGAGATTTAGCTCATCGCTTGCTTTGATCTTGGCATCAGCGGCGATATCCATCCGTTCATTGTCATCTTCGGAATCAACGGGGATATTGAACACGGGGATTTTCTGCCCGGGAGCCGGAGAGACATTAGATGGATGAAAATAGCCGATATAGCTGCCCTCCCTCTCTTCCGTGAAAGCATTAAGCTCAAATCCTGTCGTTACGCTATCACTGAAATCATATTCGATCCGCCCGCCATATGTAAAAACATCGCTCTCTTCTTTGTACGTTACATCGTGCAGATAGGTATCGCTCAAGCCTTTAAGTTGTGCCGAAGGGGTGCCGTCGGTAATGTCTGAAGGTTTTTGTATGGTACCGTGATTTGGCCCGCCTACTTGTTTGACATAGACGTCTGCCACCTCTTTTTGGGTATAAGGGGCGGTATCGGTTTTGTTGAGATACAAACTGTATCCGAGTTTATTTTCTTTTCCTCTGATAGAAAAGTTTGCGTTTTTGTTTTGGTCGTCGCCGTCACCGTTTTGCCCATATCGCAAACCGAAATCAATCTGCGGTTTGCCGCTTTTGGGTTTTTTGGTGATGATATTGACAACCCCGCCCGTAGCGTCTGCACCGTATAGCGTGCTCATGGGGCCTTTGACGATCTCTATTTTTTCGATTTGGCTTGCCGGAATACGATCCAAATCATACGGATTTGCCACCTCGCCTCCAAGCCTTTTGCCGTCAACCAAAAATAGCGTTCCTTTTGCCCCCATGCCTCTAAGGGAGATTGAAGACTTTGATTTGCTGCTTGCACTTGGGAAAGTACCGTATTGTACATTTACACCCGCGGTGTTATTTAAAATATCCTTAAGCGACTCGGCACCCGTTTTTTTGATCTCATCTTCGGTGACTACTTCGACCGAAGCCGCTACGCCGTCGATCTTTTTTTCCGTTTTTGTCGCGGTTGAAACCGTTGTAATCTGTTCTAGTTCCACCACTTCGTCTGCTGCTGTAAAAGAAGCTGCCGCGATGCTTAGCAATAGGATCTTTTTCATTGTTTAATCCCCGATTTATCGATAAAAAATTGACGCTGTTTTGGCGTAAGAACCTGCTGTACCCGGTTGATGCAGTTGATATGCTCCATCGTCAAGTCTGCTCTTAGCTTTGCGATTTTTGCGATCAATTCTTTGAGATCTTCGCTTGTGGCATTTTCGTGCACAACTCTTTTTTGAACGATAAGTTCAAGTTCTTTGATTTGACTTGCAGCTTTTGTCACCTTTAGCACGACCGATTCTTGAAATGCAGAGAGTTTTTGTTTTTGCGTTGCATCCAACCCCAACACGGGATCATCTCCATACATCCTGAAAACCTGCATATAATGAGGCAAATTTTTGTGGATCATAAAATAATCCCCCGGGAATCTCTCTTCTATATTGGCTGCATTTAAAGCCAAAACGGTTAAAAATAGTACCGCCGTCTTTTTCATATCTTTTACTCCTATTTTTGATTCTTTTGGCTGGCTACTATCTGGGAGAGATTAGAATTTGCTGGCTGCTTTGCTGCTATTTTGTCAAGATAAGTTTATTTCCTTTGGTGATCCGCAACGTATAGACAACGCCGTCATGAACGATGTGAATGATTTTTTCACCCTGATCAAAAAGCATTTGCGAATCTATCGCTTTTGTTTGGTATGTTTCACCTTGCACCGCCATCGCTATCTTTTCAACCGCTTTATTGCAAATCCAAAAACCAAGACACTCATGCAAAAAAGTATTCCCAGCGTGCCGTAATCGACTGCATATTTTAACTGTTCCAAGTAAATCCTTTGATCGTAATGATATTCGTTATCAATTAATGAAATACTATCCTACAAAAACTTAAAGTTTTATGATTATGATAATGTATATCATTTTATCAGGTAAGTTGTGTGCTTTTTGGCAGCCGAAACTTTTCTAAACATACGATAACCGCATCAAAAAGGAGTTAGATGCAAAACTGCTTACAAAGCATTTGCATTGTTGATACGCACGCAATCAACTAAAAATGCAGT
Organism: Sulfurovum sp. UBA4779; assembly: GCA_002403155.1. GTDB lineage: Bacteria > Campylobacterota > Campylobacteria > Campylobacterales > Sulfurovaceae > Sulfurovum. Next base: position 271,522 of record DHHF01000008.1, on the reverse strand, counting down.
TGGATATACTATAATACGCCTAAAAAAAACAATCATCTACAACAAATAGCACTATTTCAAAAAAATGGTTATATTTAAAGGCAGCAAAAGGCTAAAAAAATGATAAAGGGATTTGGCAAAAATTACTTTACGCTAAGCGCCATACAAGCTTACTCGGCAAATATAAAACTTAGTGCCGATGCGAGCGCATGTCTGGCCTTTTTGTCAAACCCTCTGCTATGCAAAAAAGAAAAACAAGTAGATGAACCGCCGTCACTTGAGCCTTTTTTGTTGTTGCAAAACGGCAAGCCTTGTCATTGCAACAAGATTTTTAAGCTAAAGACAAGACTTATCCTCCTGCTGAATCATTTTATCCCCCGTTGCCCATACTATACCACCTGTTTTGCGTTTAGACGCACCGGCGTACACCCTCCTCTTTCTCTTTAACATCTTTTCTTCACATTCACCATTGTAAATTTTCTGACGCTTTATGCGTCAAGCTTTAAGTGCCATCACGGCTAGCTTAGCCAAAGGAATTGCTTCTTTCGGCGTTATAAACAATAAAAGGATATATTCATGTCAAAAAATTACGTAACAGGTTTCCCTAGAATCGGGGAACAAAGAGAATTAAAGAGAGTTTTAGAAGAGTTTTGGGCAAAAAAATGCTCATTTGAAGATGTAAAACAGAATGCAAGTGAACTAAAGAGAAGACACTGGGAGTATCAAAGAGATGCGGGAGTAGAGTTTATAAGCTCTAACGATTTTTCGCTCTATGACAATATGCTCGATACCTCTGTTATGCTGGGTGCGATACCTAAAAGATTTCGCCATCTAAAAGATGAAGAGCTTTACTTTGCAATGGCAAGAGGCAATGCTTCATGTGTCGCTATGGAAATGACGAAGTGGTTCAACACCAACTACCACTACATCGTACCGGAGCTAAGCTTGGATGATGAGTACTCGCTTAACGCTTCTAAAATCATAGATGAGTACCATGAGGCAAAGGCTCTGGGCATTAAAACAAAGATAAATATCATCGGCCCTGTCACTTATCTGGGACTTAGCAAAAGAGTCGACCGAGGCGATGTTTATGAGTTTTGGGGCAAAATAGTTCCTCTTTATGAAGAGCTTTTAAAAGTTATAAGCACGCTTGATGATGAGGTGGTCGTGCAGATAGATGAGCCGATTTTTGCAAAAGAGTTGGATACAAAAGTGCTAAGTCTTATCAAACCGACTTATGATAGACTTTGCAAAGTTTCATCAAATATAAAAATCGCGGTCGTAACCTATTTTGAGCATTCAAACGAAGCGACCAAAATCTTGGTGCATACGCCTATCTGGGCTATCGGGCTTGATTTTGTACATGGAGATGAAAATCTAAAATCCCTTGATATCATCGCTTTAAGCGGCAAAGAGCTTATCGCGGGAGTAGTAGACGGCAGAAATATATGGAGATGCGATATAGAAAAAACTACTCAGCTTTTGGAGAGTATCTCAAATTTTGTAAGTAAAGAGAGGATTTTGATCTCTTCCTCTTGTTCTCTTCTTCATGTCCCTTTTGCTCTGAAGTATGAGCAGAAAATGGATAAAGAGATCAAAGAGTGGCTTAGTTTTGCGCTTGAAAAACTGGATGAGCTATCTCTTCTATCAAAAATCTTTTTTGATGGGGAGGGCAGTTTGAACGAGGCTCAAAAAGAGGCTCTCTCAAGCAATATAAAAGCAAACCAAAATAGAAAAATTTCGCCTCTTATCCATAACAAAACCGTACAAGCAAGAGTAAAGAAGCATACTAAACTCCAAAGGGAGGGAGATGCGAAAGAGAGGCTAAAACTCCAAAGGGAGGTTTTGGGATATAGCGATTTGGTAACGACAACGATAGGCTCGTTTCCTCAAACTCCACAGCTGCGAAAAGCCAGAAGCGATTTTAAAGCCGCACTTATCTCAAAAGAGAGTTATGAGGCACAGATAAAAAAGTATATAGATGAGTGCGTGGCATTTCAAGAGGAGTGCGGCTTAGATATACTAGTTCACGGCGAGCCTGAGAGAAATGATATGGTCGAGTATTTCGGTGAGCAGTTAAGCGGATATGGATTTAGCGAAAACGGATGGGTGCAAAGCTATGGAAGCAGATGTGTAAAACCGCCTTTTATCTACGGAGACATCAGCAGGCCTCGTCCTATGACGGTTGGGTGGATAACTTATGCGCAAAGCAGAACTGAGCGCATCATGAAAGGGATGCTCACAGGTCCGGTAACTATGCTAAACTGGTCGTTTGTGCGAGACGATATGCCAAGAGGTGAAGTCTCAAAACAGATAGCCGTGGCTTTAAGCGATGAGATAGATGACTTGCAAAATGCGGGTATCAAAATCATTCAAGTGGATGAAGCGGCATTTAAAGAGGGATATCCGCTAAGAGGTGGGAAGATAAAAGCGTATGAAGCGTGGGCAACAAGAGACTTTAAAATCGCCGTGAGCAGTGCAAAAGAAGAAACGCAGATACATACGCATATGTGCTATAGCGAGTTTAACGACATCATAAACACCATCGAAGATATGGACGCGGACGTTATCTCCATAGAGACGGCTAGAAGCGGCAATGAGCTGCTGAAAATCTTTAAAAAGGTAGGCTACACAAAAGAGGTCGGTCCGGGGGTTTACGATATACACAGCCCAAGGATCCCAAGCGTTGAGGAGATAGTAAAACAGATAGAACTTCTGCTTGAAGTCTTACCGAAAGAACAGCTTTGGATAAACCCCGATTGCGGGCTAAAAACCAGAAAATGGGAGGAGGTAAAACCCGCACTCACAAATATGGTAGAAGCGGTAAGGATCGTAAAAGGCAGGCTATAGATACCTTTCTTATTCCCACGGAGAGCGTGGGAATGCATACATTCATAAAATTCATATTTGATTCATATCGATGCGATAAAATAGGCCTTGCAAACCACAAAAAAGGCCGACATGAAAAAGCTGCTGCTCTTCGCTTTGCTTACGTTTGCTGCGGGGGCGCAAACCCTCAGCATGCAAGAATGCGTAGAACAAACACTGGCAAACCATCCCGATATCAAAGTCTTTATGCTGAAAGTCGCACAAAGTGAAAAAAGCTACGACATCGCCCGCTCGGAGTATCTGCCGCAAGTCACCTTAGTAGGCGAATACGACCCGCAGCGCACCTACGTCTTGCAGCAAGCCGGACAGTTTGGCACCGTCGATGATGAGGGCTGGTTTATCGGCGCGATACTCAAACAAAAGATTTGGGACTTCTCAAAAACATCCTCTCTGACAAAAGCCTCCCAAATAGAGCAAGAGATCGCAAAACTTTCGTTGGATGATGCCCAAGCGATCATGGCATACAAGATCAAATCTCTTTATGCCCTTATGGCGCTCCAATACGAGGCGATCAAAGTCCGCCGTCAAGACATGCAGGCTAAACAGGCGCTTTACGAACAATCACAGGGGTTTCAAAAACAGGGCCTTAAAACAAAAGCTGACACAGCGCGGTTTCAAGCAGCCTACTACCTTGCCAAAGAAGAGCTTGAGACAGCGCAAGCCTCTTTTGACAAATCGCGCACTACTATGTCGCTTTATGCCGGCATACCCGTCAAAAAGGATGTCAAACCCGATATCCGAACCATTGCATCAGATGCTGTCAATCTAAAAAATATCTATGCACTCAAACATCAGGTGCTCAAAGATAACCTCCAGCTCAAAATCGCATCAAAACAGATCGATAAAAATCAAAAACTCCATCAAGCCGCCAAAGCAAGCCATTTTGGCTCTATCGACGCGATCGCATCGCACACGCAAACGGACATGCTCAACCGATACGATACCAGTACGGTCGGGATCACCCTGAGCGTCCCGCTCTATAGCGGCGGAAGACTAAGCGCGGAAGAGCAGCGCATGCAGATCGAAACAAACGTAGCGCAAGAACAGCTTGCATCCAAAGCCATTGCCCTCGAAGAAGAACTTGAAAATCTTTTTCTTGATCTTGAAAGCTATCAAGAGAGCACAAAAGCCAAAAAGGCACAGCTGGTTTCTGCCAAGGAAGCCCAAGAGGTAGTCAATGCCCGATACAAAGAGGGGTTGTCTACCTATATAGAAGTGCTTGACAGTGCGGCTTTTTTGCTTCAAGCCAAGCTCGGATTGCTTGAGGTCGGGTACAAACAACGTATTACGCTCAATCGCATAGATTATCTTACAGGAAAATGAAATGAAGATGTGGATCAGATACGCTATATCCCTCTTGCTTATCTTGGCAGGCGGAGTACTTTTTTACTTTAAGGCCTATATACCCAAAACGACTTTCAAGACAACACATCCCAAAGAAGGAAATATAGAAGTGAAAGTATTCGGTATCGGAGAAATGGGAGCAAAAGATATCTATGCGGTAGGCTCTCAGATGGGAGGAAAGATCGTAACCCTCCTGAGCGACCAAGGCCAATGGGTTAAAAAAGGAGAACTTTTGGCCACTATCGATCCGGTGGACCTGCCCCAGCTTCGCGAAGAAGCCAATCTTGCCCTTAAAAAAGCAAGCCAGGAGTCTGAAGCGCTGAAAAAAGAGCTTGACAACATTCAGGCACAAAAAAAGCTGGCACTGCTCACCTATACGCGCTACAAAAAACTGAAAGAACAAGGATACGTCTCGCAGGCCGAGTACGACAAAGCAAAAACGGATCTGGAGGGCATCAAAGCGCAGATAGCGGCAACCTCTGCACGTATCGACTCGAGCAAAAGCGAAATATCCCGCCTGCAAAAAAATATCGAAGGACTCGATGAAAAACTTTCACGCTATAAGGTCTATGCTCCCGTCGATGGCTACGTCATCTCCAAAGATGCCGAAGCTGCCCAAACCCTTACGCCCTCGCAAACGATCTTTCGCATCGTCGATCCTAAAACAGTCTGGGTAAAAGCCTATATCGACGAACGCATCAGCGGAAAAGTAAAAACAGGCAACTTGGCAGAGATTTTCTTGCGATCTCACAACGGCAAAGCGCTCTCCGGCCGTGTGGTACGCATCTCGGCCATGAGTGACGCCGTAACGCAAGAGCGGGAAATCAATATCGCCTTTGATGCGCTGCCTATCCCGTTTTACATCAACGAGCAAGCCGAAGTTTCCATTTTGACCCACACGATAGAGAATATTCTCACAGTTCCCCTCTCTTTGCTGCGACAATTCAACGGCCAAATCGGCGTTTGGGTAGCCAAAGGAAACAAAGCGCATTTTAAGCCGCTGAACATAACCGCCCGAGGCGAAAATGAAGCAGGCATCGCAGAAGGCCTTGCCAAAGAAAGCCTGCTCATTATCCCTGATGCACACAAAAAACCCCTCTTTGAGGGCATGAAGATACAACATTGATCAATCTGGCACAAAAAGATATCGCCCACTCGCTTGGCAAATTTCTCGTTACGGCAATGGGCGTGGGGATGCTTTTTGGGATCGTGCTGATCATGATCGGCGTCTATAGGGGGATGATGGTGGATGCCGAGATCTTGCTTAACGATATCAATGCCGATCTTTGGATCGTGCAGGAAGATACGCTTGGCCCCTTTGCTGAGGCATCCAGAGTACACGAAGACCTCAAAGATACGCTGCGCGCTTTTGAAGGCATAGACAAAAGCGAAGCGTTAACCTTTCAAAACCTCCAATTGCCCGGAGAAACAAAACCCATACGGGTTACGGCGGTGGGCTTTGATGTTTTCGGAAAGATCAACCCCATCAATCCGGGGCGTCTCGTTGCCGGAGAGCCCCTCACAAAAGAGCATTATCAAATCGTGGTATCTGAAAAAACAGGATACAAAGTGGATGACACCTTTAAGCTCGGGAGAGATATCTATCGTGTCGCAGGGGTCACTAGAGATACTGTCTCTTCCGGCGGAGACCTTCTTGTGTATATCAGCCTCAAAGACGCCCAAAACCTGCAGTTTCTCTACTCCAATGCACGTATTCGCAGCGACCGTGCAAGAGGCATATCGGAAACCAAAGAAGCAAAAATGGCAAACGCCGTTGTCGCTACCGTCCGTGCCGGATATGATATCGATGATGTGGCAAACAAAATCAAACAATGGAAACACGAAAGCGTCTATACCCGGACAGAGCAAAAAGCGATCTTGACCAAAAACCTTATCGAACGCTCTTCCAAGCAGATCGGGCTTTTTACGGCGATTTTAGTCGTGGTTTCTACGATTATCATCGCGCTGATCATCTATACCATGACCCTTGAAAAAATGAAAGAGATCTCCATCATGAAACTGATAGGCATCCCCAACAGCATGATCATCAAAATGATCGTGCAGGAAACATTGATACTGGGGATTCTTGCTTTTATCTTCGGCAATCTCTTTTCTCATCTTATTTATGACAATTTTCCCAAACGGGTTGTATTGGAAATCCCCGATGCGTGGATGCTTTTTGGTGTGGTGATCGCCGCGTCGGTACTCTCTTCTTTCATCGGCATTGCCAAAGTGATCCATGCCGATCCTGCCGCAGCGATAGGAGGCTAAGATGGGAACACAAGGTATCCGTGTTGAAAATCTGGTAAAAAACTTCGGCCAAGGCGAAAGCCTTGTTGAAGTAATTAACGGCGCTTCTTTTGTAGTTCAAAAAGGCGAACTGGTTGCGCTCATCGCGCCCAGCGGCGCAGGAAAAACCACGCTTTTGATGATGATCGGCTGCGTGCTTGAGCCGACTTCGGGAACGATATGGCTTGGAGAAGAAGCGGTTTATGATGGCCGCTGGATTGGAAACGATACCCGCCGCATCCGCCGCGAAAAGATCGGTTTTATCTTCCAATCGCATTATCTCATCCCTTTTATGAATGTGATTGACAATGTCACCCTTTTGCCGCAAACCAACGGCTTGGCAAAAGACAAAGCGCACGACAAAGCAATGGAGCTGCTGGAGTATCTGGAGATCGCAGAAAAAGCGAAATCCATGCCTTCTCAGCTTTCCGGAGGACAAAACCAACGCGTTGCGATCGCCAGAGCGCTTGCCAATGAACCCCAGATCATCTTGGCAGATGAGCCGACGGCAGCACTGGACGTGGAACGTTCGGTCAATGTCGTCAAAATGCTTAAAAAGATCGCACAGGAACAAAACGTTGCCGTGATCATGGTGACGCATGACGAGAGGATGCTGGCTTTCTGCGACAAGATTTTAAAAATTGAAGATAAAAAGATCGTCATCTCCAAACTGAACGACAATAAACATATCGTTTAAATTGTTTTTTAAAACAAACCCATGCAAAAACGATTTGCCCTCATTGCGCACTTGATTTAAAATCTTTGGATCCATTTAACTGGCCATAAAACTGTTTAGCCTATATAAGACTTTTGGCTCTTTTAGGAATACTATAAGAAAATAAACTCTAAAGAAGTGTAAGGTATGATGCCGACATGAAAACAAAAATCAAACAAAAAACCACAAAACTCATCCAAAATCCGGCAACCCAAAAAGCGCTGTTGTCTCTTAAACCCGAAAAGTCGCTGTGGGGAGCTGCGGGGGTGGTTCTCTTTTTTATCGTTCCGGAGATTATCGCTTTTATCTGGGGAGATGAGATCACAAGGTTTGCCAAAGAAGCGCTGCTTGCCGACCCGTCAAGCATCGAGCATTACTGGTATGAATTTTTAGTCATGCTGTTTGAGAGCGGCGGAAGCTGGCTCAACCTCTTCCTTGGCATTGCGTTGCTTATATGGCTTTTTTTCTAAAAAAACCCCTTTGCACTCAAATCCAATACTGCGGATAGTGTCTTTTTTCATTGGAAGAGAGGTTATTGACCAACAGTGCTACAAGAAGCATGATCAACGCACCGACTCCTATCGGCGCAAAAGGATAGAGCCAGCCGAACCCTTGGATAAAATCAGTACCCATCACATAGATAAGCGCAGTCGCGCCGCCTGGAGGATGGACGGTGCGGGTGAGATGCATCGCCAGCACGGCCAAAGCGACACCGAGCGCGCACAAGATTTCCAATGAAAAAATATTCTGACAGCACTTTACCAGCGCCACTGCCACAAACGCAGAGATCATATGCCCGCCTATAAGGTTTCTAGGCTGCGAAAAAGGGGCTTCGGGCGCGCCGTAGATCAGCACTGCTGAAGCGCCAAAAGATCCAAGCAAAAAGATACTCTCTTCAAAAGAAAACAGTTTGCCAAATACCGCCAAAAAATAGATACCCAAAAAAGACCCCAAGGCTGACCATAGGATCTTGCTGAACTTTTTTCGAGGCGGATTTTTTGTTTTCGGCCTCATTTTGTTTAAATATGTTTTCATGCACCGCCTACACTTTTAAGAAAATCAGCCCTTGACGCCGTCTGCTCTCGGCAAAAGCAGATATCTATAAAATCGCCAATAATAGATCCCAAACGGCATGATCCAAAGCATCGTGGACAACACATAGAGCAAATTTGCCGCTTCGGGAAAATAAGCAATACTTACTCTTAAAATCGCAGCGACAACGACCAATACCACACTCAAAACCATCCAAAAGTCAGATTTTAAATGTCTCCCGGTATGTACGTAAGAGACGATCATCATTACCATATAAAAACTCAAGCCAAAAGCCCCCGTACTTAAAAAATGTCTAAAGTGGTTTTGCAGCGTCCCCTGCCCGTAAAGGATATCGATCCCCATGAAGCCGTACCCGCAAGCCATCAGCACATAAACCAATGACAAATAAATCGTATACGGCTTAAATGTAATTTTTTCAAATTCAAGATTGTAGTCATTCAAAATACCCAGAATTGCTGCAAATGCGGCCAATCCTATCCAACCCAATGCTGAGTTTATCCCGTAAAAAAATTCCACTGCCGTAAACAAAGCGATACTGAAAATAGCCAGATTGTATCGAAAGGGTTTGGCAAAAAATTTGTCATCCATCCCCTCATCTTCCATGATCTCATTGATCACTTCGGTGTTGACCCTTCGAAGCGCCAAAAGCAAAAGTATCATCATAATGCCCAATGCCGCCTTTAAAATCTCCAATGCCGGCGTTTCAAAGATCCCCATCATCGAGCCGTAAAACCATCCCTCTACGATCAGCATCGTTGCAAGTGCATATCCCAACGAGGAATGCCTTTGCAGCGGATCGAGCACCACAGGTTTAAAAGCCCATGCAATCACAACTACCAACAAAGAGAGATTGGTCAAAGCGATCACAAATAGCGGAAGGATATCGATCATCCAAAAACTTATCCTGCCGGCTATCCAAAGCAGCACCACATATTTCAATTTTTTGCCGATCAGCGGAACAACTCCGGGAAAAAGCTCAGGAACGCCGGTAAAAACAAACGCCATGATTCCCGCCACCCCTACGCCGAAAAGATATTCATAGATGTGCCATTCCAAAAGATAATTTCCAAAAGGGTTGACCACGCCGGCCCATGCCAAAGCCCACATAATTGCAGTGATAATGATGTAAGGTGCCAAAAGTAAAAAAATCGGCCTAAATCCGTAAGCCAAATAAATAGGTACATTTTCTTCTTCGGGATAATGAAGATAATGTTTTGTTGCATTTGCCATTATTTGATCTCCAGTTCAAATGTATTGATAATATCTTGATCTTTGAGCAGCTCAATCATTCTGTCAAATACCTCTTTATCGGTTCTTTCGATTTGCGGCGTATCAATCGTGATACGTTTGACTATCTCTCCGGGATCACTTTTGAGAAGCAATATTTTATCGCTCAAACGAATCGCTTCCATGATATCATGCGTAATAAACAAAATCGTCAAGTTGTGGTGCGCAATATAGTCTATCAGATGATTTTGCAACTCTTTTTTTAGTCCGATATCCAAAGCAGAAAACGGCTCATCCAAAAAAAGCAAACTGGGCTCGACGACCAGTGCTCTGGCAAAACTCACCCTCTGTCTCATCCCGCCGCTTAAATCTTTGGGAAATTTCTCCAAGTCTTTCAGCTCCAGCCCAAATTCAAGGGCGATATTCGTAGCTTTTATCTCGGCCTCTTTTTTGCTAACTCCTTTGGCGATAAGCCCCAAAGCGATATTGTCCAGTACGCTCTTCCACGGCAGAAGCCTTGGTTCCTGGAAGGCAAAAGCGCTGCTTTTAAAGGTATTGACAATCTCGCCTTCGGTAAGGTCAAGCAAACCCGCACAAAGATGCAACAGTGTCGTTTTCCCCCCGCCGCTGGGCCCTACGATAGAGATCACTTTTCCTTTTTCAAGCGTAAAATTGATATCTTCCAAAACCCTAAAAAACCCAAACGAATGGTTAAGTCCTTTAACTTCTAGTCTCTCCATGCTTCCACCTCTTTTTTAATGGGCTCCAGTACGATATACTCCAAAAACAAAAGCGAACCTATCATCACTACCACCAACGCAAGCGCAACGGTTGTATCAAGCTGGCTTCTTGCGACCGCCAATGCCGCTCCTATGCCGTCGCTGCTGCTTAAAAGCTCCGCCATGACGACGATTTTCCAGCTCATTCCCAAGCCGCTGACCCAGGCAGGAAAAATATAGGAAAAAATGTGAGGAAAATAAAGATTGGTAAATTTTTGCCACAGCGACAACCCAAAGCTGTCCACCATCTCTTTGAGTTCGCCCTCTATCGTTCGTGTTCCCTGCATCGCACCGACAAAAACGATCGGAAAAGAAGCGATAACCACCGTAAAGATCACGCTCGTATCGCCCATCCCGAACCAAATCATCGCAAGCACGACCCATGCAATCGGAGGCATTCCTACCAAAATTGTCACGATCGGCCTGCTCATGATAGAGGCTGTGGCAAAAAATCCCGCCAAAAGGCCCAAAACAGAGCCGAATATCAAAGCGGCAACAAATCCTATCATCGCTCTTGTGATCGTAAGGATCATGTCCGAGACGATCGCTTCATCGCTGAAAAAATCAGCCACTGCGCCAAACGTTGCTTTGGGGGAAGGAAGCACCAGTTCACCATAAAGCTGATACCCTACATCCCAAAGGGCGATAAACAAAAAGATAGAAGCGACCGCCCCCCACCCGCTCCACAAAAACCATGGGAAATCTTTCAGTATTTTTAAAATAAATTTCATTTGCTGTAAAACCCGCTTTCAGGCAATTTGCCGCCTATCAGTTTGGGCTCTATTTCTAAAATCTCGCCAAAGAAATGCTCGCACTTCTCTTTGGCATCCTGCGCACTTTTGTACTCCAGCTTTACAAATCCTATCGAATCTTCGATCACCTCTTTGTCAAACATTTTAAGATACTTCGCGGTCAATGCAGCAGCCTCTTTCGGGTTTTGCTTATACCACTCAAGCGCTTTTTTATACTCTTCATCCACCCTTTTTTTGGTATGTTCATCCATATCTGCAAACGTTGCGATACCCGCTATGGGCAATTTGTTTTCGGTGTTTGTCACCCTGCCCCATTCGTCTTCTATATTAAGCACTCTTTTTAATTCGGGTGCCACCAGCTTCAAAGGAAACGAATCCGTTTTTCTCATCACCATCGAAGTGGCAGGCTCCGCCAACAGCACTGTATCGCTTTGTCTAAGCATTAAAGAGGTTACCGCATCGGGCGGAGTCGGAACAAATTTAAGCGTTACGTCTTTTTTGGCATCCATGCCGGCTTTTTTAAGCAAAGCCTGAAAGATGATATCAGGCATATCCCCTCTAAAGGGGATCACTATCTCTTTGCCTTTTAAATCTTCTATGCTTTTGATATCAAAATCTCTGCTTACGATATCTAAAATACCCCATACGGAAATGTTCATCAACTCCAACGGGATTTTTTTATTGTACAAATTGGCAGCGACATTGGTCGGAATTGCGACAAAATCAACTTGTTTATTGAGAAGCATCGCTCTGAGTTCGTCCGGATTGTTCCAGACTTTAAATTCAACTTTTGACGCCACATCGTTCAAGCTGTTATCCTCGATAATTTTAAAAAACGGATGTGATGCGGTCGCAATCGGTCCGCTTAATACGATATTTTTTTGGTCTGCAAAGATGATGGTTTGCGCTAAAAAAACCATCATCACTATTTTGATTATCGATTGCATCTCTTTTCTCCTGCATGAATGGTAAAATTTTTCATTTTAATAATGATTATTAAAATTATACATTATAAAGCAAGGATTTTGTCTTGATTTATGTCAATATTTTAAAATTTTACAGAAACATAAAAACTCAAATCAAACGTATTGTCTTCTGAGAGGAAATTGTTTTTTCTATAGATAACATAAGAAGGCTTGGTGGTTGTTTCATATTCGCTTGCCGGAAGCCAATCATGATAGACCCAATGTACCATTTTTAAAATATCCCCTTGTTTTCCCTGCAAATCAAATTTTGCATACACCCCGTCAGATATTTTGAACTTGGGCAAACGGTCAGTGGTGACACCCTCTTCATTTTCCACTACCACACAAGCGATATACTGACACTCGTTCAGGGGCGTAATGGTCGGATTGTCATGAAAAAGAGCAATTTGCTGATACGCAGAGATATCATCATTCAGTATCCATGTATGAAGTTTTTGCCACACCTCTTTGATGTTCACATTGTATCCTCTATTGCGGATATAATAACTTTCAAATACGGGCATTTTCACTATTGTCGGCACCAATGCACTAAAATCGGCATCTGATTCCATGGCCGTTTTGGATTGCTGCAAAATTTGGCTCGAATACGTTTTATATCCTCCGCTTCTCCATGCTTTGGGAGACATTCCGAAACGCTCCTGAAATGCTTTGATAAAAGAGGATTGCGAACTGTATCCGCACATATTGGCTACTGCCGAAATCGTTGAAAACTTATTGGACAGCAAAAGGTTGGAAGCTTTTTGAAGCCGAATGGATTTGATATTTTCGTAGATATTTTTTCCAAACGCCTCTTTAAAGATCCTATGCATATGAAATTTGCTTACACCAAGGTCTCTGCTGAGCTCTTCAATATCAATATGGGTATCTATATGCGTATAGATATAGTACATGATATTGTTTGCAATTTTCGTTCTTTTTTTCAGTGTTTCTTTTCTCATACCATATTATAACCATTTTAAACAATTTTATGCACAAAAACAAACTACAAAATAAGCAATATCAAACAATAAATTTAGCAATAAAAAAGAAGAAATATTTTTATAAACATTCTACAATGACAAAAATTAATAAGGCGGTAACACTATGAGAAAAATTACAAAAATCTTGGTAGCCAATCGAGGCGAAATTGCACTAAGAATTATCAGGGCATGCAAAGAGCTAGGCATCAAAAGCGTTGCGATGTTTTCGGAAGTAGACATAGAAGGGGTTTGGGTACGAAAAGCAGACGAATGCTATCCGATTCTGGGCAATCCGCTTGATGCGTATCTCAACTATGAAAAAGTCATCTCCCTTGCACTAAAAGCAGGATGCGATGCGATACATCCCGGGTACGGGTTTTTGTCCGAAAATGCGGAATTTGCAAAAGCCTGCGAAGAATACGGGCTTATTTTTATCGGCCCAAAACCCGAGCACATCGCACTTTTTGGCGACAAGATGGCTTCAAAGGTTGCCATGAAACAGATCGGAGTTCCGGTTTTAGAAGGAACGGATGAGCCCATTATCGATATCAAAGAGGGGATCAAAATCTCTAAAGAGATCGGCTTTCCGGTGATCATCAAAGCTGCATTCGGCGGCGGCGGAAGAGGAATGCGTATCGTAAGAGATGAAAAAGATTTTAACGAACTTTTTGAGTCTGCCACCTCCGAAGCCAAAAAATATTTTGGCAAAGGAGAGGTATTTATCGAAAAATATGTTGAACATCCAAGACATATCGAAGTGCAGATTGTCGCAGACAAACACGGCAACGTGGTACATTTGGGAGAGCGGGACTGCTCCATCCAAAGAAGACACCAAAAGGTTATCGAAATTGCCCCTTCTCCCAGACTGAACGAAAATGTCCGAAGAGAACTTTACAGGATATCGACCAAAGCCATGTTTAGGCTGGGCTACGAAAGCGTGGGGACTATCGAATTTTTGGTGGATGGACAGGATAACATCTACTTTATCGAGATGAACACCAGAGTTCAGGTAGAACATCCCGTTACGGAACTTATCTCCGGTATTGATATCATCCAAAGAATGATAGAGATTGCCGAAGGAGATAAACTCAAATTTTTGCAAGAAGAGATCAAATTTAGAGGATATGCCATCGAGTTTCGTATCAATGCCGAAGATCCAAAAAAGAACTTCTTCCCCTCTGCAGGAAAAATTACCAATTATATAGCGCCCGGCGGGCCCGGAGTTCGAATGGACAGCGGACTCTACAGCGGATATACCGTTCCTTCAAACTACGATTCGATGCTGGGAAAATTGATCATTTGGTCTTTGGACTGGCAAGGTGCGGTCAAAAAAGCGCGAAGGGCTTTGGATGAGTTTTTCATCGACGGCCTTCCGACCAATATTCCATTGCATAGAGAAATTGTCAGAGATCAGGATTTTATCGACGGAAAATTCAATACCAGCTATTTGGACGAAAAATTGGAACATTTCCAACTTGATGCCATCAATCATATCGCAGAAGAAGAAAAACGGCTTAAAGACATTACACAATTGATCGAAATGATCAAAAAAAAGAATATTAACGTAAGATAACCCCCCTCTTATGACCATTCCCGAGTTTAGGCCGACAATAACTCGGGAAGAGAGACAGATAAAAATTAAAAATTTTTTTTATTTTTTTTTAATTATAATTAAGATACGATGGATTTTTAAATTAGCTAAAGGAAAATAAAATGTATAAACGTATTTTGATAGCAACTGCGCTTGCATCGACTTTGCTTACAGGAACTGCTCTGGCGTCAAATCATGGCGGGATGAAAGGCTCTTCTATGTGCAATCATGGCGGGATGAAAGGTTCTTCCATGTGCAATCAGGGCGGAATGAAAAGCTCAGCGATGTATGGCAAAAAAGATCATCGCAGCCAACATAAAAAACAGTTTGTCAAAAAAGTCATCGATGCTGTCAGCAAAACAGGCATTGACGGCACGCAAGCCCAAAAAGTAACCGATGCGGTCAACGCTTTTAAACAGGCAAAAATGGCAATGAAGCAAGAAGGCCCGGTTTGCCCGCTTGATGCCTTCAAAGGAAACAGCTTTGATAAAAAAGTATTTAGAGAAATGATGCTCAGCAGACCCGATGCGATGATCAGTGCAAGAGCAGACATGCTCGAAAGTATTTATGCTATTCTCAATGAAGAGCAGCGTAAAATCTTTACACGCGAGTTTACCGCTCATATGATCGAAAAAACGATCAAAAAAAATATGATCAAAGGGTACATGATGCCAAAACGCGGCATGATGCAGCAACAGCAATAAATTATCAATCCAAAGGCGCCTTATTGGCGTCTTTGAAAAGCCAAAAAAGACTAAATTCTCCCATTTTTCTATAGTTAACCAGACATTCCACACCTACAATTTTGTATAATTTCAGCTATTTATCCAACAAAGGCAAACATTGAACAAAAAAGTAGTAGTTATCGGAGGCGGATATGGCGGATTGCGTGCCATAGAATTTTTGGCAAAACACGAAGACATAGATATCACGCTCATTGACAAAAATCCCTATCATTATCTCCAAACGGAAGCCTACGGGTATATCGCAGGCAGATTTGATATGCATGATATCGTAATCGATTTGCAAGAGTGGTGCGACGGCTTCAAGAAAAAAGTGCATTTTGTTTACGATAAAGCAAGTTCTATCGATTTTGAAACCCGACTCGTACAAACTTCTGCCGGCGCATTTGCATATGACTATCTGATCATTGCCACGGGTGCCAAAACAAACTTCTTTTCATTTATTCCGGGACTGAGAGAATTTAGCTACGGTGTTAAAGATCTGCACCGAACCTATAACTTCAGGGTTGAATTTGAAAATTTGATTTATAAAAAACTTCAAAATGACAATTGCGAAGAGATCAATTTGGTTATCGGAGGGGCAGGACTCAGCGGCGTTGAAGTGGCTGCCGAAATGGCAAATACGATTGAAATGTACAAAAAAACCATAGGAGACAGGGTTAGAACAATCAAAATTTATCTGATTGATGCAAGCAAAACCATTCTTCCGGGAATGAGCAGCTTTTTGATACAAAACACCCAAAAAAGACTTCACTCTTTGGGTGTGAATATCCTTACAGACACGTTTATCGAAAAAGTCGACGAATCATACCTCCGCTTTCAAAATTCCCAAAAATTAAAATACCATTTTATGATTTTTACAGGCGGCATCAAAGCTTCCGGCCTTAACGATACCGTAGAGGCTGAAAAAAATAAAATTTCTCAATTCATACCAAACAGCGAACTCAATATAGGCAACCAAACCAATGTCTTTGCGATCGGCGATTGTGTCGAGATCAAAGACGCGCAAGGCAACATACTGCCCCCCACTGCGCAAACTGCAGAAAGAAGCGCCGAATACGTTGCACACACCATCCGTAACAAAATAGACGGGAAAGACGTTAAGCCTTTTAACGCAACTATCCTTGGCATCTTTATAGCCCTTGGCGGAAGATGGGCCGCAGGAGAACTGTTTGGATGGATCAAAGTAAAAGGATATCCGGCGTATTTGCTGAAAAAAGCCATAACGCACATCTATTATCTGGGACTGCATCTTCGTATCAATGCAGGTTATAAAAACAGGATAAAAGGCCCAAGATGATCCCCCTGTAACCTTACAAAGGCTTCGCCTTTTGAGCCGCAAACCCGGCTAGCAAGCTTTGGATTTCCGGCTATTGAACAAAACCACCGCCGCAAAAGCCAACAAACATCCCGCCGCTGTCGACAAAGTCAACGTTTCCTTATATACAACCCAGCTTGAAACGATTGCGCCGATCGGGACAATAAACATAAATACGCCTGTTTTGTGTGCCCCTACCTTGCCCGCAGAAACAAAATAGAGTGCCGTACTGAAAGTACCGGGGAGCACTCCGATAAATATGATTGTTATCCAGAATACCTCATCATAAGCGGTCAAAAAAAACGGCCGATACGGCAGGGCAAAAAGCATATTGACAAAAGCCGTCACGCCAAAAACTACCAAAGTATAAAACATCAAGTGTGCTCTTGCGGCTGCTTTTTGAGAAACCACCGTCACAAGCGCCCATACTGCCGCACATCCAAGAAAATACATACTTTGCACATCTAAAAACCCAAACCCTTCAAAAGGCACACGGAGCAAAACAAGTGCACCCAGAATACCGATAAAAAGCGCCGTTATTTGTCTAGACGTTACCCTTAAGCCCAAAAAAGCAACGCTAAGCACATAGGTTATAATGGGGGCAAGCGATGTGACCATGGTTCCGCCGTACCCCGCTTGGCCCTCTGCAAGCCCTGCAAAAAAAAGATAATTGAACAAAGAGGTCAATACACCGGCTGCAAGCATATAAAAAACCCCTCTTTTATCTGTTTTTAGCGGGGTTTTCAAAAACCATACCACCGGAACAATGCTGACAAAAGAAACGGCATATCTCCAAAACGCAGCGACCTGCGCATTTGAATGCTCCGCTGCCATCTTGCCTGCAGTCCAAGCTGCACCCCATAGCAGCATTGCAACAACCATGCCTATGGAGTATTTGTCTATTTTTGCATTTATCTGCATCATTTTTCTCATCTTCAAGATAACTGTTTTGTTCTGGGATTTGACAGGAGCAATTATATCGATTGCATCATCTAAAAGAGCCTATGAACATGCCGATTCATGCTAAAAATCGGCATTTTTTAGCATTAAAAAATGCTATAATAAATAAAAAACAAAAGGTATATGTTGATGCAAGACGAATTAAAAGAGCTCATAGAACAATCCAAACAATCGCTAAAAAAAACGGAAGAAAAAATAGAAAATCTAAGTGAAGATTTTAGTCAAGAGGTGCATGAATTTTGGAACGGCCTAAAAAGCCGCCTTTTAAAAATCAATGAAAAGCTCATAGATGCTTCGATACAACTGGAAAACAAATCCGAACTTCAAGCGCACCTAAGCATGATGGAGGCGCGAGACAGAGTTGAAAAAATCAAAAAGAGTGCAGAAGAGTTTACTTATAAACTTTCAAAAAAAGCACAGCATGAACTGGATGTTGCGGTACTTCAAGCCCATCTGGCAAAAATGGAAAGTGATGATAGGTGGCAGGAAGCACAAAAAGAGTTTTCTCTTAAATATCAAGAATCCAAAATACAAGCGCAAAAGCTGTCTCAAAGCGCATTAAAAGAGATCAATGAAATTTTCCTCAAACTCACCTCTTTGTTTTAAGCTTCTTGAGAGGGCATGACATCGATCATGCCGCTTTAAAGCTTCATCTGTGATATGAAATAGATTGATACATTATAGAAATTAAAACATCCTACAAAAAACTGCAACACCAGAACACTGCGCTGCTTAGAGCTGCTTCGCCAAAACATCCATCAATTCGTTGATGCTTTTGGTTTGCAGAAATTCCCTAAATTGGGCCCTGTCCGTTTTTAAAATACTTACTCCCAAAATCTCCACATCATAGATGAGCCACTCGTCTTTGCCGGATATTTTTATTTTTGGCCTATAAAACTTATAAACAATTTCAAGTCTATTTTCTTTGCCGGTCAAATCTGTAACAAAAGCAATTCTATCAGATTTTGGCTGCTCGATTTTTTTGATTTGCACCTTTTCGCCTTCGTAAGCATCGATTTTTGCAGAGTAGGAATTTTTCATTCTTTCCACATAAAGATCTACAAATTTTTTTGCATCTTTTGACGAAAGCTCTTTCCATACATTGCCAAGGCTCAATTTTGCCATCAGCTCAAAATCAAACATCGGCGTCAATGCTTTTACAATATTACGATTTCTTATATCTTTGGAGAGTTTTTTGTCTTCTACAATGAGCACTACTTCATCAATTTTTTTTAAAAAACGATTTTGCAATTGTACCTGTTCATTTGCCGCTGCATTTTGCGCCATAAAAGCAACTAAAAAAAACAATAAAAATTTTTTGTATAGGCCCCTCACTCTTTACTCCTCGATCTGTTTTTTTCTATACTGCTCATAGGCATCTTTTAGATAAGGATACAAATCCACTGCATCTTTTTTCATTTTTTCGTAATTTTCCATGTCAAGAGAAATACGATTGATCTCTTCGAGTGATTTTGCAGAGATAAACTCAGCCCATGTATCCGTCAGTGTCGGGTAGCTCCGCTCTGTATAATCAAGAGGGCTCAAAAGTGCATCGGGATAAAGGCTTATCGTATCTCTGAGGTTCGAAGGCCCAAGAAGAGGCAAAACGATATGAGGGCCGCTTTTTATGCCGTAAAATCCAAGCGTCTGGCCAAAATCCTCTTCATGCGCTTCAATCTTAAAATAATTCTTTGCAGGATCAAAAAACCCCAATATACCCATCGTACTGTTGATAAAAAAACGTTGGGTCTCTTGGGCGGTATGAGAAAATTTCCCTTGCAGCAGATTATTGACAAATCTCACGGGAAAATAGATATTATTGAAAAAATTTCTTATACTCTCTTGCACCTGAAGAGATACTGCCTGATCGTAGCGCTTTGCTACAGGCTTGAGCACATACTCGTACATACCGTCATTGAAGCGGGTCATCGCCCTATTGTAGCTTGCAAACGGATCGCTTGTCTTTTCTTCTGCTTCAAACTCATCGGCAAATTCTTCAAATTCATTTTCTATATTATCGTTTTCTTTTTGAAAAACGATTCTGTCTTCATTCTGTCTGTCAATCTGATTTGCACTGCATTGAGTAAAACCCGATATAAAAATAAAAAGTACAACGAAACAAAAAGACTTCAACCTTCTGCCTTTCTTTTATCTCTAACCATCTCCGCCAGCCACACATAATTTATGCTTTTTGGCTTATTTGATTAAAAATTTTGAAGTATTTTATATTAAAAACACTTAATAATACATAACATCATCTTATCTTTTAAAGCAAAAAGAAACCAACTGATATCTTTTGTGTGGACTGAAAATATGCTATTTTTTATTTCAAATGCCGCAAAATGACTTATCTTCCGCGCTCATCTCTGTCTCTTCTGTAGTCCCTTCGATG
The DNA here is from genome assembly GCA_002403155.1 of Sulfurovum sp. UBA4779. Lineage (GTDB taxonomy): Bacteria > Campylobacterota > Campylobacteria > Campylobacterales > Sulfurovaceae > Sulfurovum. The sequence continues at coordinate 251,546 of DHHF01000008.1, read as the reverse complement.
ATCCCTTCTGTCTTCTTTAAAATCTCTTCGATGATCCCTTCTGTCTTCTTTAAAATCTCTTCGGTGATCCCTTCTGTCTTTTTTGTAGTCTCTTCTGTCAAACCGGTGGCCATGGTTGTAGTAGCGTCCGTCCCGATAAAAACGTCCATGTCTATGAAAACGTCCATGTCTGAATTTGCGTCCCTTATAATAGTAATATCCGTTGCGCCATGCCCCTCCGTAATAATATCTTCCCTCATAAAAATAATAAGGCCGGTCATAATAAGGCCGGTCAAACGCACCGATAATAATATCCGTTATTACCGCTTCTATAGGAATCGGGGGTGCCGCAAATGTTTTTGATGGGGCGCCTACTCCCAACATCCCGCACATAACTGCAGCTATTGCCCATTTTTTAAAGTCCATTTTGATCATTTTTTATCCTTTTTGTTTTATAATAAATGATATTACAATATAAATGTGTAGTTTTTGTGAGATAAGTGCTCAAAATAAGCAGTGAATACAACATTATTTTGGATTTAATGAACTTTTTTTTAAATCACAACTAATGCCAAACTTACTATAATGATCTTTTACATTCGAAGGAGAAAGAATATATGAACTCAGAAAAAGTGATTTCAGGCTTTTTTATCATTTTGTCACTAACGCTGAACTTTGGTTTTGTCTATGGAGAGATCGATGCCATTGCCCATCACAGTGTCTATGAACTGTTTGCAGCAATCGCAGTTAATTTTATCGCCACTATTATGAAACTCGGGGACAAAACACAAACAGGATCAGTTCTGCTTGCGACAAGTTTTGTTGCGGATTTGCAACTCATCGCCGCAGCTACCGTTTGGGGGGTTATCAACATGACAAGCACCATGACTCCGGACCTCTTTTCCATAGTCGTATCTTTGGCTGCAGGGGCTTTGATAGCCAATATCATATCCGTTGCTTTGTTTATCGGTGAAACACTTCTTTTAAAAAGATAAAGGTCGACATGCGCCACGAATCCTCTATTTGGCTAATCCTCAGAAAACTGAGAACACCGCTGATTGTTTTAAATCTGGCACACGCTATCCCTGTGCTTCTTCTGACTTTGGTGCCCGGTGCAGACGGCGAAGGAAATCCTATCCATTTGAGTTTTTTTGATGCGATGTACGTAGTAGCCTATACGGCAACCACCATAGGGTTTGGAGAAGTTCCTTACGCATTTACTTATCCACAGCGCATTATACTGCTTATTACGATATATGCAGCCGTTCCTGCCTGGCTTTATGCACTTGGATCGATTATCGCCCTTTTTCAAGATAAAGCATTTATTCATGCCATTAGAATGAATACTTTTAGGCGAAAAGTACGCAATCTAAAACAAGACTTTATCATCATTTGCGGCTACACCGATGCGGGACGCCTTCTTATCAACAAGCTCAACGAAGACAATCTTTTTCGTATCATCGTCATAGACAAAAATGCCGACAAGATAGAAGCGCTCAAGAGCGAACTTTATATGCCCTCCATTCCGGCCGTTGTCGCAGATGCTTCATCAACGGATGTACTAAAGTCTGCAGGCGTACTCTCTATGCATTGCAAATACCTTATCACACTTTTTGATGACGATCAGACCAATCTCAAAATTTCTGTACGTGCACGCATTTTAAACAAAAACCTTAAGATTATTGCACGTTCGGGGTTGAAACAAGGCGGCGAAAATCTTACCAATATCGGCGTCAATCATGTCATTGATATTTTTTTGATTATTGCGCGCCGAATCGATTTTGCACTTAAGTCCCCTTATCTTTTCAATCTTTACAGCTGGATGCAAGGAGGCAATCTTCATGTTAGCAAAACCGATATTCTGCCAAGCGGAAAATATATCGTCTGTTCAGGCGGGCGCTTCGGAAAAACGCTTAAAAAAACCCTTGATAAAAATCATATGGAGTATATCTTTTTGGATGTCAATAAAAAAATTAATGAAAAAGTATCTTCCGACCAAGAATTTTTTCTTGAAGCAGGCATCATGAATGCATCGTGTATCATTGCAGGAACGAATGACGATGCGATCAATCTTTCCATCGTTGCAACAGCTCGTGCACTGAAGCCTGATATCTTTGTCATTGTCCGCGAAAACGAACTTGAAGAAAGAAGCTTATTTTCTCATCTTCGTGCAGACAAAATCTTCATGATCGACCAAATCGCCGCGTTGGATGCATACAACTACATCGACCGCCCGATGACGTATGATTTTATCGACACGATCTCTTTTTTCGAAAAAGAAAAACTTATCGATACGCTCCAGCACATTACAAACCGCGTCAACAAACGCCCTGACCTTTTAGAACTTGCCGTCAATCCAAACACAATGTACGCGCTGTGTGATTTTTTAACCCATACTCCCGTAACCTTGGGCCAAATCATCAACAACCCGTATCACAACGGTATCGATCTGGAAATAGCCGTCTTGGGAATCAAACGTAAAGACGGCAAATTTATCTTGATGCCGGAGGACAAAACACCTTTACAGCTCAACGATCATCTGCTGATAGCAACCATCCAGCCAAGCTTAAAAAGTTTCATGACCATCGTCAACCATCACCACGAACTTTATTATGTTCTTCACGGTGTTGAAGAAAAAACGATCTACATCCCTTTTACCAAGCGTAAGATAGCAGTATAACCTAGAGCGATACTGCCGTCAAAATAAAACTGCACTCAACTCATTCCATATCTTTGGATATAGAACGTGCAGGGATATTTAAACTATATTTTTTTATAAATTACTCTCTATCAATTTACTCAGAAAATGTATTAAATCGCTGTGTTGCATAAGTAGAGTGGCATTGCACACACAGTCCCATCATCTGAGCAAAATTTCGTTCTACCTCTTTTTTGTCTTCAAATTCAGCTGCCTCAGACAGTTTACCCGCCGTCATATGAAAAGAACGGTCAAGCTCGATAAATCCTTGCGGCAAGTTTGCTTTGAGCTCGGAGCGTTGCGCATCCGTTAAACTTTTGGCAAAAATGAAACTATCCTGGATATCTGTTGCGGTTTTGGCTATCTGATCATACTCCCCCTTGACGATGTTGGAAAAGATGCTGTGCATCCCTTTTTCAATGTGTCTCATCTCATCCGCAAGGAGTGTCCTAGTACCTTTTGATAATGATTCAATTCCCTTTTGACTATCAGTTGCTAAAAGCATAGCCGTTAGAGCAATGATTGTCCCAACACTTTTTTTCATGATCTACTCCTTATTATAAAAAATATATCGTAACATGTATAATTTCTATAAAACTTGATCTATGTTAAGTTGTAAAAAAATGAACCGTGATAATTGAACCGTGCTTATAAGGCATTTTTTGAATTGATCTGTCAATACTTTTTGGTACAAAGAATCAGGCAGCCTCTGCCAAATACTTTATTTTTCAAAAGTTATTTTTGATACTATTTTGAATACTCAAAAACAAAAGGGGGAGAACGTGAAAAAAGTTATTTTATTGACTATGAGTATATTCATTTTATCAGGATGTGTTACATTAGTTGCTGTAAATGAAACATCTTTTAGAAACATAGCTGTAAAAGATAAAGCCTATAAACAAAGTAATTTTTTAACTATTGATGCTTGTCATTTTGCATACGCTTTTGGTACAGAACAAACTGCAAAATTTTCTAAAGCAAATTGTGCTTTAACAGATAAGCAGCTAATAGTATATTCTGCTACAAAATCAGGAATGTTACTCAAAAAGCTTGTATATCTAGACTATAATAATATCAAGGGTGTTTGTTTTCCGAAGCTTAGCAGAGGGGGACAGGTACAACTTAAAACAAATAAAGGAGTTATTGCTCTAACAGTAGGAGGAAAGAATATTCAAGACTTGGGACTAAACGAAAAGTACTACAAAATCATTAAGCAACATAGAGTAAAAGACTTTAAGTCACCATATATGATTTTTTCTCCACCTGAACCAGTTGTTATTGTAATGCCTGTAATGTAAGTTACAATAACGCCAATTCTAACAATAAACGCAATTTCTGAAAAGTGAGGAGGAAGAGCGGAATTTCTCACAAAGTAACTGACATTTTTGGGCACACTTTGGGCACAGTAGCCATTTTAATTTTAACAAACTCCATGTAATGGGGATTAGTGAAGTAGTGGCGGACAGTGAGGGATTTGAACCCTCGGTACCCGGTTAGGATACGCACCCTTAGCAGGGGTGTGGTTTCAGCCACTCACCCAACTGTCCGTGTTTTTGTAAATGGGATTATAATGCACTACCCTTAAATAAAAGCTTAAAAAAATATTTTTTTGTGCCGTTTGTCCTTTATGGCCAAAATCTTTGCTTGATTTTCTTTATTCGTGTATTATGTTACAGTATGATTTAAAATCAAAAGCAAGGACAACAGATGCTTAAAAAATTAACGCCGATTATCATATTGATCCTGTTTGCCATCGGGACGTATTTTATGATACAAGGCATGAAAAATGCAGTCAAAATGACTGAACCTAAAAAAGTCGAAGAAAAAAAATAATCCGGCTCTTTGCACATCAAAACAGGCAAAGCGCTATAAGGATGCGATCACCCGAAGGATCTCTTCAACTTTTTTTGAAGGATCAGGATCTTTATAGATGGGCCTTCCCACGACAGGAAAGTCCACGCTTTCCTCTTTGGCCGTCTGCAGAGTCGCTACACGCTGCTGGTCGCCGGCCTCTTCGCCAAAAGGACGAATACCCGGGCACAAGGTTAAAAACCGTTCGCTTGTGGCGGCTTTGATCGCCCTGCTTTCAAATGCCGAGCATACCACGCCGTCTAGGCCGTTTTCATAGCTCATCTTGGCAAATTGTTCTGCTTTGCTTTGAATGCTTTTTTCGTAGATTGTTTGAAAGTTTGCTTCATCAAAAGAGGTCAACGCAGTCACGGCAAGCACCAGCGGGCGATTTGGATGATTTGCAAGTCTTTGCATGACAGCCTCCATCGCTGCAGGCCCCGCGCTCGCATGGATATTGAACATGTCCACGCCGAGCTTGGCGATCTCCTCTGCGGCATCCGCCATTGTATTGGGAATGTCGTAAAGCTTAAGGTCCAAAAAGATTTTAAAATTCGGATTGACCGCTTTAAGCGCCTCCAAAAATGCCTTTCCGTCCCTGATATAGGTACGAAACCCCACTTTCATCCAGACATCATACCTCTTTAGCGATTTGGCAAGATCCAAATTCTCTTTTGCCGAAGGCAAATCAAGCGCTACGCAAAGTTCCATGCTAACCCCTCAATAAATAGTGGTATAATAATAGCCTAATTTAACTACAGAAGGACTAAACCATATGTTTGGAAGAAGACAGACAAAACGATACGATATCCCTCAAGATGTGATGGAAACGTACAACTATGCAAAGATCACTACCAACAAAGGTGTGATATGGGTAAAACTCTATCATGAAGATGCTCCCAATACCGTAGCGAATTTTGCGCATTTGGCCAATGAAGGATTTTATAACAATCTAAAATTTCACAGAGTAATCCCTGGATTCATGGCACAAGGCGGATGCCCGCACTCAGGCCCCGGAGGCAACCCGGCAATGGCGGGAACAGGCGGGCCTGACTGGTGCATCGACTGCGAAACGGATACCAGCACGCATCGCCACAGAAGAGGCGCGCTTTCCATGGCGCATGCAGGGCCCAATACGGGCGGAAGCCAATTTTTTATCACCTTTGTGCCGACCCCTCATCTTGACGGGGTTCATACGGTATTTGGAGGGATCGAAGAAGGAGATACGGAAAGTTTTATGGTGCTTGACAACATCAAACAAAATGACACTATCGAGTCTATCGAGATCTTTGCTAAAAAAGCATAATATTTAAAATATTCTTTCTCTACCTTTTTTAAAAAAAGTAGGCGAAATACCGTCACGGTTCTCGAAATGCAACGTCTTATTTTGCACTGCTGCAAATATAAGAGTGCTTGCAATGGCGTTCACCGTGACATTATCTAATTTTGGAGTGACAAATGTACGGATATTACCGAGTCGCATCAGCGGTCCATCATACCACAGTGGCAAATCCTGCCAAAAATGCAGACGAGATCATCAAGCTCATCAAAGAAGCGTATGCCAAAGAGGTTAGTGTCGTTGTATTCCCTGAACTTTCGCTTACGGGATACACTGCCAGTGATCTTCTGCTTCATCAAACCCTTATCGCCGAACAGGAAGAAGCGCTTGGCAAGATATTGAAAAACAGTGAAACGATCAACACCCTTGCTATTTTCGGTATGGCCCTCATTTATGCTGACAGGCTCTATAATTGCGCATTGGTCGTACAAGCAGGCAGCATACTCGGGATTGTGCCCAAAAGCTATCTGCCGAACAAAAAAGAGTTTTATGAAAAACGCCAATTCACAAGCGGCAGGGATATCGTACAAAGCACGATAGAAATGATGGGCAAAGAGGTGCCTTTCGGTGTGGATCTGCTTTTTTATGACGGCAAAGAGATGACATTCGGGGTAGAACTGTGCGAAGATCTTTGGGCCGTAACGCCTCCAAGCAATCATATGGCAAGCAACGGCGCAAACCTCCTTTTTAATCTTTCGGCAAGCAATGAACTTGTAGGCAAATCAGAATATCGAGAAGAACTTGTACGCACACAAAGCGCACGCTGTATGGCCGCATATGTGTACAGTTCTGCGGGTGTAGGCGAATCCACTACCGATATGGTTTTTGGAGGACATGCGATTATCAGTGAATACGGAACAACCCTGGCCCAAAGCGAACGTTTCAGCCTGCAAAACACCCTGATCACGGCCGATGTGGATCTTGAGCGGCTAAGATGGCAAAGACTGAACGAATCCAGTTTTTGTGACGGAAGACACAAAAAAACGAGAAAAATCAAAGTAGCGCCCCCGCCGCAGATTGAGACACTTCAACGCGATATCAATCCTGCCCCTTTCGTTCCTTCGCGCTATGCAGAAAAAAAACGCCATTGCGATGAAATCGTCCATATCCAAGCCCATGGCCTTATCAAACGTATGCGCCATGCAGGCATTCAAAAAGCGGTGATCGGCGTATCGGGAGGGCTGGACTCTACCCTTGCGCTGCTTTCTACGCATAAAGCTTTTGACATCATGGGATGGGACCACAAACATATCATTGCCGTGACCATGCCGGGTTTTGGCACAACCAGCCGTACCAAATCAAATGCCATCAAGCTATGCAACGTATTGGGGGTCACCCTGAAAGAGATAGATATCACCGATATCTCCCTCAAAGAGTTTGAAGCTATAGAACATGATAAAAATGTACATAGCGTCACTTATGAAAACGTGCAAGCCCGCGCAAGAACCTCTGTGCTTATGAATTTGGCCAACAAAGAAGGCGGGTTGGTGATAGGCGCGGGAGATCTTAGCGAAATCGCTCTGGGATGGAGCACCTATAACGGAGACCATATGAGCATGTATGCGCTCAATGCCGGAATCCCTAAAACCCTTATCAAGTATGTGATTGAGTATTTTTTAGCCGAAGAAAAGATCACTTCTATTCTTAGAGATATTCTCGATACTCCCATTTCTCCGGAGTTGCTTCCGCACAAAGAAGACACTATTTTGCAAGAAACCGAAGCGATCATCGGCCCGTACGAACTTCATGATTTTTTCTTGTATCATACCATCAAATACGGAGCCAAACCGAGCAAAATTCTTTTCCTTGCCCAACTGGCATTTGAAGGCACTTACGACAAAGAAACCATTAAACAATGGCTTGTTCTTTTTATCAAGCGTTTCTTTACCCAGCAGTTCAAAAGAAGCTGTATGCCCGATGGGCCCAAAGTCGGAACCGTCAGTCTCAGCCCCAGAGCCGACTGGAGAATGCCCAGCGATGCAGATATGGAAATTTGGCTCAAGGAACTTGAACAATGAAAAATATCAAAATTTTAAAACATTTTATGGAAACTGTACTGCAAGGGTTGTTCGGCCTGCTGCCTGTGGCTGTTGTGACGGTAGTCATACTGTGGCTGTACGGGAAGGTCGATGCCCTTGTCGGCTGGATATTTCAAATGGTTGGATTTGTTCCGCAAAATCATCAATTTTTATGGTTTCTGCTTGCAATCGGCGCTTTTTTGCTTTTGCTGTATATCGTGGGTCATTTTATGCAAACAAGGTTGGCCGGATTTTTTGAATCTCTGCTTGCAAAAATACCGGGCTATTCGACAGTAAAAGACATCATAGGCATTTTCAACTCATCCAAACAGGGAGAAAATAAAGTATTGGTCGTGGCGATACGGGGATTTGCCAACGAAGGATACAATATAGGCTTAATGTATTCTCAAAAAGAGAGCATCATCAAAGACCACTATACGGTTACTCTTTCAATGTCTCCCATTCCAAACGGCGGATATATGTTTGAGGTGCACAAGGACAATATTTTTGTCATACAAAATGCAACGTTTGACGATAATCTGCAGTATCTGCTCTCTATGGGTGTTAAAAGTTTTGCAGAAATTCTTAAAATTCCGCCAAAACATCCCCATGAGCTTATTGCGTTGAGCGACTGGCTAAAAAAATAAGCCAAACGCTTGCCTTTTTGCTAAAGAAGTTTACAAAACTACACAAAAGAATATCAAAAATAATATTATTAGAATAAACTATCTATAAATAAGCAGAAAAATTAAAAAAATAGCTACAATACAACTGAAGACAGATGAGGTTCGAGTTCATCTATCGTGTGTAAAGTATATTGCTAGACCCCCGAAAGACTCTCTCCGATTTTAGATTCCACTTTATATAAAAGTGCAAATTAAAGGGCTCAAGCCCAATCATAAAGGTATAACAATGGCAGAATTAGTCAAGGGAACGGTAAAATGGTTCAATGATGAAAAAGGTTACGGATTCATCCAACAAGAAAACGGCGGGAATGACGTGTTTGTACACTTCCGTCAAATCAACAAAACAGGTGCAGGCCGTATATCGCTTGCCGAAGGCCAAGCCGTAACATTCGAAATCGGCCAAGGTCAAAAAGGGCCTCAAGCAGAGAATGTAACACCGCTTTAATCGTGTTGGGATGCAGAATTTATTCTGCATCTTTTCTTTAATACTCTATATCCAACTCTCTATCATACGATATTTCAAACAACACCTCGATTTTTTTGCTCTCATTGGCTTTGAAATCTATCTTCATCTCTATGCGCCCCTCTTTGAGTTCCTCATAGTCAACTTTTTGCGTTGAAGAAACACTCAGCAGTTTTACTTTAATCTCCTCTGCGGAAGAGACGGGAAAGCGTTCGATCACGTTGAGTGTTTTAGGCTTATTTGATTTGTTGGTGATTTCAAGTGTAAAACCGTCTTTTTTTCGGACGGTGTTGCCGAAAAAACCTATGTTTTTTTCATTTTGCACTATCGGTCTGCGCAAAACTTGAATATCTTCTTCTGCTTTGGCATAAAGTTGATACATCCCCTCATAGTATTCGCCTATGGCATGATCATTGATGATTTCCCCGCCGGATTTGATTTTCCATCGATGGGTATCTATTTGATACGCCGGCTTAAAAGCACAAAGAGTGAAAGATGTCGTATTAGCATAAGGATAAACGTATATTTTGCAATCTGCGGGCGCTTCCCATGAAACGATAGGCATATCTACAGGTATCCCCAAGGAAGGCAAAGAGAGATTTTTGACCTGATAGACTCTGGCATCCTCATAAGAAACTTCCGGCAACGGCATTTTATCCGTTCCCATCTCTTCAACCATAGACGCACTCTCTGCCATGGGCGCCATCTTTGCCGTTGCGGTTCGATACTCCTGCGGTGCTTTAGGGGCATACTTGCTGACTACCCAGGGTGTAAAATGGATAGGATCGATGTATCTTCTCGCAGGCCGATAGTAAAACATTGCGCTGTCTGCCTTGATATCCACGCCGCTGTGATTGCGTACGGAAAGATAATGCGTTACCCTCATTTGGTTTTCTTCTAAAAATTCGGCCTCATAAAACGTAGAAAAACCGATTTGCCCATACGGAAATGTCAGTTTAGTGTCTTCTTGGCATCCTTCTGCCAAATAAAGCGGATCGGCTGAGGGAGCCTGCTTAAAAAATGCCTCTTCTTCGATGGCAAATGCAGCCTTGAGCCTTTCTTGTTCCAGCATCAATGCTGCACTTCGCTCTCCTAGCAGTTCGGATCCGTCGATCCATGCTTTGGGATCAAAATCCGTAGAGTTTGAAAAAGAGACAAGCTTATCGAGCATGGTAAGCTTTTGTGTTGTTGCAACGAGATCATATTTTGTCTTTTCATGAAGAAGAAATGCCTTACAGAGCCTCTCTTCATTTGGGCATGCCTGCTTTTTTGCCAGCATCACTTCATTGTTTTTACAGCTGGCCTTCACGCTTTTGGCAAACCCTATATATCCGTCCTTGGGGGCAAACGTATATTCTGCCATATCCTGATAAACGTTTAAGGCAGAAGCATATCCGAGTGCAGGACCGAATAACAGGGCCACTGCTGTTTTTTTTAAAGAGAGATCCATGTCAGCAATCCTTTCTATCCTTTCTTTTGAGAAAGAATTATTATAACGAAGTTATCACGGATTGCTGTTCTTTTTTTCGGAAACCATATCCAGCTTGTTTTTTTTGCGGATAAAATCATAAATTGCCTTTACCTCTTCGTCGGTCAGATAGTAACGAGGCATGATTTCATGGTAGCGGTTCACGCTTTCTATCATCATTTCAAGACTTTTGTTTCGTATGTCGGTTCCCGAAATGGTCTGCAGCTCCTGCTGCTCTTTTAACTCTACGATGATAGTGCCGGAGCCGTCTTCTCCGTGGCATTGAGCGCAGCTTACGCCTCTTGGATTATTGTAGAGCATTTCACCGTATTCATAATGCGAAATAAAATCTTCACCGGCATTGAGCATTATCAACAACGGCAAAAATAACCATATTCTTTTCATTGCAACCTCTCAATTTATTGCCCTAAACTATTTTTGATATAATACCCGAAAAAGATAAAGAGAGCACAATGCAACTGATTGATGGTAAAGCGCTAGCCCAAAAAGTGGAAAAGTATGTAGAAACAGAGGTAGAAAAACTCAAACAAGAGAAAAATATCGTTCCCGGCCTTGCGGTCATTCTTGTCGGGGATGATCCTGCCAGCCATGCCTATGTCAAAATGAAAGCAAAAGCGTGCGAAAAAGTGGGGTTTTACTCCATTACGCATCATATGCCTGAAACGATCAGCCAAGACGAAATTATCGGAACTATCGAAATGATGAATACCAATCCCCGCATCGACGGCATCCTTGTTCAGCTTCCTTTGCCCAAACAGATCGACACTGCCAAAATTCTTGAAGTGATCGATCCCAAAAAAGACGTTGACGGGTTTCATGCCTGCAATGTAGGCCGTCTTGTAACCGGACTGGACAGTTTTGTTGCCTGTACGCCCCTGGGGGTTATGAAGATGTTTGAAGAGTACAAAATCGACTTGAAAGGAAAAGATGTCTGCGTAGTAGGCGCAAGCAACATTGTGGGCAAACCCATGGCCAGTTTGCTGCTCAATGCCAATGCTACCGTTACCATCACCCACATCTTTACCAAAGATCTCAAAGCGCATACGTCCAAAGCGGATATCATCGTAGTAGGTACAGGCGTACCGGGCCTTATCAAAGAAGATATGGTCAAAGAAGGTGCCATTGTGATAGATATCGGCATTAACCGCATAGCAGACGGCTCGCTGGTCGGGGATGTTGATTTTGAACATGTCGCGCCCAAATGCTCATTTATCACTCCTGTACCTGGCGGCGTGGGGCCTATGACTATTGCCATGCTCCTTTCCAATACTCTTAAATCAGCCCAACAAAGGTCTTAAGTGAAAAAAACTGCTTTAGCTTTTTATAAATTTTCTACCTCATGGACAGGAACGGTTGTTATCGTTTTGATGCTGATCTTTTTTGTGGCCCAATCGTTTGTCATTCCCAGCGGCTCAATGAAACGCACCCAGCTTATAGGCGATTTTCTGTTTGCCAAAAAATTCAGCTACGGGATTCCTATCCCCCATTTGCCTTGGCTGGAGATTCCCTTATTGCCGGATTTTAACGGTAACGGCCATCTCATTGAGGGCCCAAGACCGCAAAGAGAAGATATCATCATCTTCCGCTATCCGGTCAATCCAAAAATACACTATGTCAAACGCTGTGTTGCCGTAGGCGGCGATGAAATCTTATATGCAGATAAACGTCTTATGATTCATTTTCATGAAGGGGATGATTATATCAAAGCAAACTATCCTGAAGAAAAAATTGTTTCCATCAACGATAAACTATGGGTAGAGAATCCCTATATGGATCATTTTCCGGGGATACAGTATGTCCCGGAAGGCTTGAATATCTTTGAAATGATGCTGCATTATTATGCAAACAACAAAGAGATAGATATGTCACCCGTTCATGTACCCGAACTTGATGCCCCCGCATATGAAGTAGGCATCAAAACAGTCAATGCATTCTACAAAAAAGTAGAAGAGGACCATTATTATATGATAGGCGACAATCGCGATAACTCAAACGATAGCCGTTTTTGGGGTTCGGTTCCCTATAGGCTCATTGTAGGAAAACCGTGGGTAACCTATATGAGCTTAGAGCACCGAACCTACGAACAAGTGCTTAAAGGAGACGAATACGGAGGCGGCAAAGACCATGCCAGGCTCGAACATGTCTGTAAAAATATCGATATCGCCTCAAAAGAGTGTGAAAAGCTTTGGAACAATCAGCGTTTCACCGTACGCTGGGGACGCGTAGGAAGGAACATAGAGTCTTTAGAGCGCGAACAACCTATAGAATAAAGGAAGAGTATGAAAAGATTTTACATTGCTACCGACCATGCAGGCTTTGAGATAAAAGAGTTTGTAAAAGATTATGTAAGGTCGCTGGGACACGAGATCATCGATTTGGGGCCTGATTCTCCCCAAAGGGTCGATTATCCCGATTATGCAAAAAAATGTGCCCATGCGGTTTTAAAAGACCCGGGAAGTTTTGGAATTCTTGTCTGCGGTACGGGGATAGGCATCTCCATAGCCGCCAATAAAGTTCCGGGGATCCGTGCAGGTCTTTGCCATGATGCCTACACGGCACAGATGACAAGAGCCCACAACGATGCCAATATTCTTTGTTTTGGCGAAAGAGTGGTAGGCAAAGGAGTTATAGAGAGCATGATCGATGCGTTTTGCCAAACCCAATTTGAAGGCGGCAGACATGCAGAACGCGTCGGAAAAATAGAAGGAAGCTGTTCTTTTGGGGCAGACTTGGGCTAAAAATAAAACAATCTATCAGGAGATTATATGTCATTATCAACCGAAGAAAGAACGATTATCATAGACAGTATCCGCAATATCCCTGACTTTCCCAAGCCGGGGATTATCTTTAAGGATATTACGACACTGCTTGGAAATCCAAAAGCACTCAATATCCTGATGGACCATCTTACAAACCGTTATCTTGGATATAACCTGGATTATGTTGCAGGCATTGATGCAAGAGGGTTTATTTTCGGTTCCATCTTGGCTGACAGGCTGGGTATCGGGTTTGTGCCTGTACGCAAAAAAGGCAAACTCCCCTATACCACCGTAGCAGAGAAATATTCCCTGGAATACGGCTTTGACGAGGTGGAGATACATATCGATGCATTCGGAGAAAAAAAGGGAGCCAAAGTACTGTTGGTGGATGATCTTATCGCCACAGGCGGGACCGCCAAAGCTGCTGCAAGCCTGATCAATAAAGTGGGTGCAAAATGCGTCGAGGCATGCTTTATCATGGAACTTGCTTTTTTAAAAGGGCGTGAAGGGTTTGATACACAAGTCTATTCGGTTTTACAAATCGATTAGATTTGAACACCATCTTTTAGACATCAATTTTGCCGAACGGTTTGGCTTCAGGATGTTAACTCTCAAAAAAAGAGATCTCTTCAAGCAGCTTTTTGATCTCTTCTTTTGGCGCCTGGATCAAAAGCGGATTTGCAGCAGGATCCAGCCATAAAAGAAGTTCCTTCATCTGCTTTTCGCTCATGACCGTACACCCGGCTGTCGGAACGTCTTTGATATGAATAAAAATACAAGAGCCCGCTCCCTTCTTTTTTTGTGCATTGTGCGCGACCACGATGCCGTATTTGTAGTAGTTTTTCGGGAACTTCATCACCTCATAGCTTTGATACTCTTTTTCAACGGCGGTGCTGTCGACGATTTGATTGTAAAATTTTGAATTGACATCATCGACGCAATGGTCCGTCTCTTTGTAAACTATATACGGATAGGCGGATTTTAGCGGCGTATATCCAAAACCCTGCTTTAGCTTAAAGATACCAGCAGGGGATTTCCCGTCACCCTCTTTTTTGATATACACTGCACTATTTGGCACCTTATGCAATCCAAGCCCCCATCCCATGCCGTTTCTGCCTATTTTAACCTCTATCGCATCGCCTGCTTTTTTCCATTTGCCATGATGCAACTCATAGCGTTCCAATACGGCAATAGGCGCCTCCCAGGTCTGAGATGTCACCACCAACAGCTGTTTGCTTTCTATCTTTTGCGCATAAAGAAGAAAAAAAGAAAAACAGAATACGGCTAAAATCTTCATTGTGCTATAATCCCCCTATGGAATATGGAATAGTATCGATCATCATCCCGCTATTAACGATCTTGTTGGCAATTATAACCAAAGATGTTATGATTTCGCTCATCAGCGGCATTTTCATAGGAATGCTGGTGTTGCATCACTATAATCCGCTGGAGAGCGGTGTTGCTTTTTTTGAAGAAATTATTGCGCTTTTTGCCGAAGACTGGATTACAAAAACTCTTGTTTTTGCGCTGATGGTCGGATCGATCATCAAACTGCTTACCAACAGCGGAGCAATCGACGGTTTCATTGCCTATCTTGGCGAAAAAGCCAAAACCGTAGATTCCCCAAGGGGAGCGATGCTTTTGGCTTATGTTATCGGCATCATTATCTTTATAGAGTCTTCCATTACTGCACTGGTTGCAGGCATGACTGCCAAATCCCTATGCGACAAAAACGGCATCAGCAGGGAAAAACTAGCCTATATTTGCGATTCTACCTCTGCACCGGTATGTTCGCTTATCCCGCTGAATGCCTGGGGTGCACTCCTGCTGGGGCTCATTGCCGCAGCAATCAATGCCCGGGTAATTTCCGGAGATGCCATAGCATTGCTCATTGCCTCTATTCCCTATAATTTTTATTCAATTTTTACGCTGATTATCGTATTGGCTGTGATATTTTTAAATATCAATATTGGGCCCATGAGATATTCCGTCCCCCAACCCTACGTTCCGCATATCTCGACCAATCAAACGCATACTTCTGTTTACAAAATGCTTTTACCTGTCCTTTTTATGGTTTTGATGGTACCGCTTATGCTGTATCTTACCGGCAAAGGCGATATTCTTAAAGGAAGCGGTTCTACCTCTGTATACTATGCCGTTGCACTGACTTTGATTTTTATGTATCTTTACTATATCCCGACAAAAACACTGACCCATAAAAGCTATATGGCATTGCTTTACCGGGGGATGGGCGAAATGATACCTGTAACCATCATCCTGCTTTTTGCCCTTTTGATCGGCAGGATCATCGAGGATCTGGGTACGGCACACTATTTGGCACATTTGCTCCAAGGCAATATTTCTCCCGTCATTGTACCCCTGCTTATCTTTATTGTCTCAAGCATCACCTCATTTTCTACCGGAACAAGCTGGGGAACTTTTTCGATCATGATGCCTATTGCGCTGGCTTTGTCTGCAACATTGCATCTTGATATTCCGCTTGTGATCGGTGCAGTCGTTAGCGGAGGGATATTCGGCGACCACGCCTCGCCCATTTCCGATACGACCATTATCTCTTCCATGGCGGCAGAATGTGACCACATCTCCCATGTACGCACGCAATTGCCTTATGCACTCATCGGGGGAGGATTGGCAAGCATCGCATTTTTGATAGCAGGATGGCTCACGGCGTGAAGCAAGGCTGTTTTGCCAAAAAATATTTTTCCTATCGATTCAAAAAGGATTTTTAAAAATGAAACTTTTAGTCTCGGCGCTTGAGCCCTCATCAAATCTTCATCTCAAAGAAGTACTGAAATATATGCACGATGTAGAACTTTTCGGGATTTTTGATCAGAATATCAAAGAGGGAAGACCTCTTTATGATGTCAGCCAAATGGCCATTATGGGCATCGTCGATGCCATTAAAAAACTAAGATGGTTTCTCAAGGCAGCCGACGAGATGGTAGAGCTGGCTGCCAAAGCGGACAAAGTCCTTTTAATGGATTCTTCCGGATTCAACCTTCCTTTGGCAAAAAAACTCAAAAAAACCTATCCTGACAAAGAAATTATCTACTATATCCTTCCGCAAGTATGGGCCAGCCGTCCTAAAAGAACAAAGGACCTTGAAGCATATTGCGACAGGCTGCTGGGGATTTTGCCGTTTGAAATAGACTGGTACGCCAGGGGAAAGGCAGCGTATGTAGGACATCCGCTGCTAGATGAGATCAATGCAGCATGGCAAGAAGATCAAGCCAGGGGCTGTATCGCTTTTTTGCCAGGCAGCAGAAAAAGCGAAATTACCAAGCTGATGCCCATTTTTCTTGAAGTGCGCCAAAAACTTCCCCATCTAAAAGCCCTGCTTGTCATTCCTCCGCATTTTAGCCAAGAACAAATAAACAGCTTTTACGGGGACTGCCGTGAGTTCGAGATTGTGCGAAATACGCATGAAGCGCTTCAAAAAGCCGAATTTGCTTTTATCTGCTCTGGCACGGCAACGCTTGAAGCCGCTCTGATAGGCACCCCTTTTACCCTGGCATTCATTGCCAAAAAAATAGATTTTTTCATAGGCACAAAACTGCTGGGTATTAAACAGGTAGGCCTTGCAAATATCATTCTTGCGCATTACAACCATACTGCTCTTCATAACGAATTGCTTCAAGGAAACGTGACCGTTGACAATCTGCTTAAAGAATATTACAATACCGACCGAAACATATTCGCGCAAAAAGCGCAAGAACTTAGAGCATATCTCTCTCACGGCAGCAGCCAAAATGTAGCAAACATTATTATGGAGTAACTCAATGCGCTTTTCACGCTTCACTCGCTACTCTTCATTTCATCCGTGCAAAGGGCAACGATGCTAGTACACATCTGCTGTTCGGTAGACAGCCACTTTTTTCTACAAAAACTTCAAGCAGAGTATCCGAATGAAAAACTTGTCGGTTTTTTTTATGATCCCAATATCCATCCCTACAGCGAATACTATCTAAGACTGTTGGATGTAAAACGCAGCTGCAGCATGCTGGGCGTTGAACTCATAGAAGGCCCGTATGATACCGAAAATTGGCTCAAGGCAGTCAGAGGCTTGGAAAATGAACCGGAAAAAGGCGCACGCTGTTCTGTCTGTTTTGACAGACGTTTTGATATTGCCGCACAAAAAGCCAAAGAGCTTGGAGAAAAAACATTCACCTCTACGCTCCTTACCAGCCCTAAAAAGTCGCTCATGCAGCTCAAACAAGCCGGCGATGCGCTGGCACAAAGAGAAGGCATTGTTTTCGTCGCACCCGACTACCGCAAAGCTTCCGGGACGCAAGAGCAAAATACCATGGCAAAACAAGATGCCCTCTACCGTCAAGACTATTGCGGATGCCTCTATGGGCTTACGATGCAAAGAGAGCAGCAAAACAAACTTTCCGATGAACTTTTTTCGCCCATTTCAAACCAGATACAGCCGGAATCCATCAATGAACGCATTGCGCTGTATGAAAAAAGGCGGGAGCTTGAAGAGAAAAAAATACCATACAGGATCATCAAAGAGCGTTTTTTTAACTGGAGGCTGCTCAGCGGATTGCTGCGCGTACGCAAAGAGGTTGTCGCAGTGCATTTTTTGCCCTATTCCACCCTTAAAAACAAGTTCACACGCGGAAAAATAGAATATGCCATCAACGATGTGCATCATTTAAGCCGGGATGAAGTGCGTTTTATCACTCTTGAAACCTACAATGCGCTTGGAGGCACAAACTATACTGACATAAAAAAGCTTGTCTACAGCCCCCCGCCTTTTGAAACGGAGGTAAGAGTAAGAAGCCTCATCGCACATACGCCTTATGATTTGGGGGCTATCCTTGTAGTAGACAAGATACCCGACGCTAAAATCGAAATTCTCTGCGAAAGCAAAACCTACAGCGATGTTAAAGAAAATCTGATCACACTATAGCATCGGCATACATTTTGGCAAATTGGCGATCTTATAAAATTTTTAGCCAATATTTGCTAAAATAATTTTAAATTTTATATAAAGGTTTCATTTGCTTTTTAACGTAGTTGATATTCAAAAAATCTTGCCTCATCGATATCCGTTTTTACTGGTTGACAGAATTACTTCATTACAAGAAGGGGAGTATATCGAGGGGTATAAAAATATCTCCATTTCCGAGCCTGTATTTCAGGGGCATTTCCCGGATCATCCGATCTACCCCGGCGTAATGATTATTGAAGGGATGGCACAAACAGGCGGCGTCTTGGCATTTAAGAGTATGGATGCAAGCACACAAGAAGAGATCGAAAATAAAGTAGTCTATTTTATGAGTATCGATAAAGCAAAATTCCGCTCACCAGTAACGCCCGGAGATCAGCTTGTCTATAAAATCAAAGTGATCAAACATAAAGGTGCGGTATGGCAGCTTGATGCATTGGCGTATGTGGATGACAAGATTGTTGCGCAAGCCGAACTTAAAGCAATGATCGTTGACAAATAGTCATATAAAGTAAGGTTGGTTATGTCTATTCATCCAAGTGCTATCATACAAGAGGGTGCAACAATCGGAAAAGGGGTTACCATCGGTCCTTTTGCCTATATCGGGCCCGAAGTGTCCATAGGAGACGGTACATCAGTGGGATCTTACACCCTCATTGAAGGAGATACGAGTATCGGCAAAAATAACCGTATTTTCTCCCATGCCGCGATAGGAACGATTCCGCAGGATCTCAAATATGCCGGTGAAAAAGTGAAGCTTATGATCGGAGACAACAATATCATCAGAGAATTTACTCTTTTCAATCCCGGAACAAAAGGCGGAGGCTCCATAACCAAAGTGGGGAACAACAATCTTTTTATGGGATATGTTCATTTGGGCCATGACGTCATCATAGGAGATCATTGTATTTTGGCTAACGGTGCGACCCTTGCTGGCCATGTGGAGCTTGGCGACCATGTTGTCATCGGAGGGCTGACCCCCGTACATCAGTTTGTACATATCGGAGATTATGCCATGATAGGCGGGGCAAGCGCATTGGCGCAAGATATCCCTCCTTTTTGCCTGGCTGAAGGAAATCGTGCAGGATTGCGCGGTTTAAATCTCACAGGACTGCGCAGAAAACTCCCAAGAGAAGACATAGACGCACTCAAATACGCCTATCGCGAACTTTTCGAAAAAGGCAATCCGCTGCAAGAAGCTGCCCAAAAACTGCTTGAAGAGAGCGACTCGGAAAAAGTAAAACAAATGTGTAAATTTATCATTACCTCCAAGCGGGGTATTCCTTTTACACGCAAAGAAAAAAGGAAAGAAAATGTCGATGAAGAAATGTAGCTTTTGCCACAGTATTGAAAGCGAGGAAAATCCTCTGATTGCGGGTGAAGGTGTCTATATTTGCTCCAATTGTGTGATCTCTGCCTATAAAATCCTCTTTGGCGAAGAAGAACAAGAAGAAGCCGGGTTTGATTGGGAGGCGCAAAAACTTTATACCCCAAAAGAGATCAATACCCTGCTTGATGACTATGTCGTAGGGCAAGAGAATGCCAAAAAAACACTTGCGGTCGCAGTCTATAACCACTACAAACGTATTTTTAAAGATACGCCTGAGGATGACACCCAGATATCCAAATCAAATGTATTGCTGATCGGCCCTACAGGATCGGGGAAAACTTTATTGGCGCAAACGATTGCAAAATTTTTAAATGTTCCCATTGCCATCGCTGATGCCACCAATCTTACCGAAGCAGGCTACGTCGGAGAAGATGTTGAAAATATTCTCACCAAGCTCTATATGGCTGCAGAGGGGGATGTAGAACGCACAGAACGAGGTATTGTTTTTATTGATGAAATCGACAAAATAGCCAGAATGGGAGAAAATAGATCCATTACGCGCGATGTTTCCGGAGAAGGCGTACAGCAAGCACTTTTGAAGCTGATCGAGGGTTCTGTCGTGAACATCCCTCCCAAAGGAGGCAGAAAACACCCCAATCAGGATTTTGTACAGATAGACACCTCCAATATTCTTTTCATTTGCGGCGGTGCCTTTGACGGATTGAATGACATCATCAAAAGAAGGCTCGGAAGCAATATGCTGGGCTTCGGACACGAAAAGCGCAGTAAAAAAGAAGAAGAAAACCTGCTGCATCTTGTAGAATCGGATGATCTTGTCTCGTTTGGCCTCATTCCCGAACTGATCGGGCGCCTTCATGTGATTGCAACACTGGGAGCGATTAGCAAAGAAGAAATGGTGCGTATTTTGGTCGAACCGAAAAATTCGCTCACCAAACAATATCAAAAACTTTTTGAGATTGACGACGTGCAGCTTCATTTTGAAGAGGAAGCACTCTCGCTCATTGCGCAAAAAGCGATAGACAGAAAAACGGGCGCAAGAGGATTGCGGTCGATTATGGAAGAAATTTTACTGGATGTGATGTACGAATTGCCAGAACTTGCCGGTTATGAAGTGGTAATTACCGAAGATGTGGTCAAAACGGGTGCAAAACCTTTGTATATCAAAAACAAAAAGACGGCATAAACCGATCATCCGTCTTATACACTATAAGGATAGATAAATGTTTAAAAAATTATTAGGTATGTTTTCCAATGATCTTGCCATAGATCTTGGAACGGCAAATACTCTTGTCTTGATTAAAGGTGAAGGGATCGTCATCAATGAACCGTCCGTTGTTGCCATTCAATTTGACAAACAAGGCCATCAGCGCATTCTTGCAGTGGGCCAGGAAGCCAAAGAGATGGTAGGAAAAACACCCGGGAATATCAGAGCCGTGCGTCCCATGAAAGACGGAGTGATTGCGGATTTTGAAGTCACGGAAATGATGATCCGCTATTTTATAGAAAAGGCACACAAAAGAAAAAGTTTTTTCAGTCCGCGCGTGATCATCAGCGTACCGTATGGGCTTACACAAGTTGAAAGACGCGCCGTGAAGGATTCTGCCGAACATGCAGGTGCGCGCTATGTGTATCTGATCGAAGAACCCATGGCTGCTGCGATCGGAGCAGGACTTCCCGTCAAAGACCCCAACGGCAATCTGATCGTTGACATCGGGGGAGGAACGACAGAGATCGGTGTTACTTCGCTAGGCGGGCTTGTACTGAGCAAATCCATTCGTGTGGCAGGAGATAAAATCGATCAAGCCATTGTAGATTACTGCAGAAGAAATTTTAATCTTCTCATAGGCGACAGGGTCGCAGAAGAGCTTAAGATCAAAATCGGCACCGCCATTGCGCTCGAGGAAGAACTGACCACCATTGTAAGAGGAAGAGACCAGATAGAAGGCAGCCTGACTTCTATCGAAATCACCAGCGAACATATCCGCTCTGCGATGAAAGACTCCCTTGAGGAGATCGCTGACGCCCTTGTAGCCGTGCTTGAAGAAATGCCGCCCGAACTTGCCGGAGACATTGTTGAAAACGGTATCGTGCTCTCCGGAGGCGGCGCACTTATCAGAGGTTTGGACAAATATCTTTCCGATATTATCAAGCTTCCCGTTTATGTCGCAGAAGATCCTCTCCTTGCCGTAGCCAAAGGTACAGGCAGAGCATTGGATGAAATAGACGTTCTGCAGCAAACGGCATATGAAGACTAGAATTGTTATCATTGTCATCTTGCTTTTGGTTTTAACCATGCTTTTGACAAGGAACGATGAGCGTATCGTCAATACGCTCCTAGGCATTATCAACCCCATTAAACAAAATTATCAAAATTTTACCCAAAACCTTGAGGACAAAAGCCAAAGCTATCTTTTTCAAAAAGAATCCATTGAAAAGCTCAATAAAGAAAATCTTATTTTACGCCAACGCCTCTTAGAGCAAACCCATTATATCAAGCAGATCAAGGACATCTATGATGCCCTGCCCCAATTAAGCAAAATACCTCCTCATAGCATTTCTATTATCGATACCATATCTTATGTAAAACTCAACAGCTTCTCTCAGATCATTCTTACAAAACCGGGAGGCCTTGTAGAGGGCAAATTGTACGGCCTGATACAAAATAATGTCGTTGCAGGCACGGCGCGGGTACATCACGATCAGCTTTATGGCTATTTGACTTCTGATGAGATGTGCCGCTTTGCCGTTTTTATCGGCAAAGACAAAGCCCCGGGTATTGCCATAGGCCATAAAGAAAATGAGATGCAGGTTAAATTCATTCCCAAATGGCACGATATCAAAAAAGGAGATTTTGTAGTAACCAACGGGCTGGACGATATATTTTTCAGCGACATCCCCGTAGGCATCGTAACCGATGTAGAGACACAAAGCTCCTATAAGATTGCTCATATTAAAACATATGGAGATATTTTCCATCCTAAAACATTTTTCTTGATCAATAACCCAAAAAAAACATTAGCACAGGGATTTGACGCCAACACCACCCATGCGGCCCTGCAGTATGTCATCTCCAAAGATATGCATTTCAAAAAAGAACAAAACCAAACTACACTGCCGCAAGAAGCTAACCAAACCATAATCAAAATACAAGGCGCCGCTCAAGAGATGCCTGTCGTCTCAAGCATACCAAGCCGCATCGACCAAACACAAGAGAGTGTCATTGAACCGGAAGTTCCTTTGGAAAAAACCGAAACAATCAAACCAAAACCTCCGCAAACCATCATCAAAGAAAAACCTAAAAACAAAAACCTCCAACATAATAACCTGGATCTTTTTTAGCATCCATTTTTCTTCTAAAAAGCCTTTTTTAAGGGCTTTTTATATCTCTTGACTGTATAATTTTTAACTAAAAATCAAGGGTTTTTCTCCATGCCAAAACGCGAAGACATTAAAACTATTTTACTTATCGGATCCGGGCCTATCGTCATCGGACAAGCTTGCGAATTTGACTATTCCGGAACACAAGCAGCAAAAACACTCAAAGAACTGGGCTACAGAGTCGTGCTTATCAATTCAAACCCCGCAACGATCATGACCGATCCCGAATTTGCCCATCGTACCTATATCGAACCGATTACCGAAGAAGTCATTGCCAAGATTATTGAGATAGAAAAGGTCGATGCCATCCTGCCTACGATGGGGGGGCAAACGGCGCTAAACGTTGCAATGAGCATGCACGACAAAGGGATGCTAGAGGGCATTGAATTCCTTGGTGCAAATCCCGCAGCGATCAAAAAAGGCGAAGACAGGCAGGCATTTAAAGAGGCAATGATCAAGATCGGCATGGATCTTCCTGTGTCACAATATGCCTATTCGATGGATGAAGCTTTAGATGCAGCCAAAAATATCGGGTTTCCTCTCATTATCCGAGCTTCCTATACGCTTGCGGGCGGGGGGTCCGGTGTGGCATACAACATGGATGAATTCAAACAGATCGTCAAAGGCGGCCTTGAAGCCAGTCCCATCTCCGAAATCCTTATCGAAGAGTCTCTCTTGGGATGGAAAGAGTACGAAATGGAGGTTATCCGAGACAGAGAAGACAACTGTATTATCGTATGCTCCATCGAAAATTTAGATCCGATGGGCGTACATACGGGAGACAGCATCACCATAGCCCCTGCCCTTACCCTTACGGATAAAGAATATCAACACATGAGGGATGCCTCTTTCAAGATTTTACGCGAAGTCGGCGTCGATACGGGCGGATCAAACGTTCAGTTCTCTATCAATCCGGAAACAGGCCGCATGATCGTCATCGAGATGAACCCCAGAGTCAGCCGCTCTTCAGCACTTGCCTCCAAAGCGACGGGCTATCCTATCGCCAAAGTGGCTACTTTGCTTGCGGTAGGCTTTACGCTTGATGAGATTACCAACGATATCACCGGGACGCCTGCAAGTTTTGAACCGGTGATTGACTATATCGTCACCAAACTCCCAAGATTTACGTTTGAAAAATTCCCGCTGGCGGATTCGACGCTGACCACTGCGATGAAATCGGTAGGCGAAGCGATGAGCATCGGCCGCACGTTTAAAGAATCATTCCAAAAAGCACTCTGCTCCCTTGAAACGGGATTGATCGGATTTAACAGCATCAAATGCGACCAAGAAGAGCTTGCAAGAGAGATCAGACGGCCAAACCAAAACCGCATACTTTACGTCTATGAAGCGTTTAGACGCGGCATGAGTATTGATGCCGTCTATGAGCTGTGCAAAATTGACAAATGGTTTCTTTACCAATTTGAAGAGCTTGCACAAAGAGAAAAAACGATGGATATCGCCCTGCTTTCAGATGAAACAAGACTGCGCGAGATCAAATCCGAAGGCTTTTCTGATGCAATGATCGCACAGATCATCAACAAAAACGACGGATTGGCACTGAGCGAAAATGATATCTACAATGCAAGAGAAAAACTTGGCGTACGTTTCGAGTACAACGAAGTAGATACGTGTGCGGCGGAGTTTAAAGCATTGACCCCTTATTTGTATTCTACAACGAACATCACCAAACTGCCCCGAACGTCCGTCATCCCTTCCGAGGATAAAAAAGTACTGGTGATCGGCGGCGGCCCCAACCGTATCGGACAGGGGATCGAGTTTGACTACTGCTGCGTACATGCCGCGTTTGCACTCGAAGACATGGGGATCAAATCCATTATGTACAACTGCAACCCCGAAACCGTTTCCACCGACTATGACACATCCGATGTGCTGTATTTCGAGCCGATCGACTTTGAACATGTCAGAAATGTGATCGAAACAGAAAAACCGGATGGCGTCATCGTGCACTTTGGGGGACAAACACCGCTCAAGTTGGCCAAAAGCCTTACAGCCATCGGTACAAAAATTGCCGGTACGTCGGCCAAAGTCATCGACTTGGCAGAAGACAGAGAACAGTTTTCTACTTTCATTAGAGAGCTGGGACTCAAGCAGCCCGACAACGGTACGGCATTTGCCAAAGATGAAGCGATGACGATCGCCAACCGCATCGGATACCCCGTACTGGTACGCCCCAGCTTTGTGCTTGGCGGACGCGGCATGCGTACTGTCTACAACGATGCAGAACTCAGAGAGTATATGGATGAAGCCGTAAGCGTTTCTAACGATGCTCCGGTACTGATCGATAAATTCCTTGACAATGCAACCGAACTTGACGTAGATGCCATCTGTGACGGAAATGAGGTCTATATCGGCTCGATCATGCAGCATATCGAAGAGGCAGGGATACATTCAGGAGACAGTGCATGTTCGCTTCCTCCGATCTCCATCTCCGAATCGCTGATCGAGGCAGTCAAGGAACAAACTGCACAAATTGCACTTGGCCTTGGCGTCATAGGACTTCTCAATATCCAGTATGCCATCCATAAAGGAGAGATCTATCTCATCGAAGTGAACCCCAGAGCTTCAAGAACGGTACCGTTTGTCTCAAAAGCAACCGGTGTTCCTTTGGCAAAAGTTGCTACCAGAGTTATGGTGCAAGGCGACCTCAAAGAAGCGCTTCGCTATTATGATGTGTTCAATGTTGTCAATTTTGACAAGAAAATCATGGAGCCCAACCTTAAAAACCATGTAGCCGTCAAAGAAGCGGTTTTCCCGTTCAACAAGCTTCCCGGCTCAGATCTTATCTTGGGGCCTGAGATGAAATCGACAGGCGAAGTGATGGGGATTTCGGACAATTTCGGCATGAGTTTTGCCAAAAGCCAATTTGCAAGCAAAAACAACATCCCGCTTAGCGGCAAACTTTTTATCTCTTTAACCGAAAGTGACAAGCTTCATGCCGGCGAGATCGGCAAAAAATTTGCAGATTTGGGATTTGAGATCGTGGCGACGGCAGGGACCCATGCGGCACTCGAGGAAGTCGGCATTGCTTCAAGCAAAGTCCTTAAGATATCCGAAGGGCGTCCCAATATCGACGATATGATCCGCAACCAAGAGATCGCGCTGGCCATCAATACCAGCGATAACAAAGCCAGCAAAACCGATGCAAAAACCATCCGCCAGTCGGTGCTTTCCAACCAAGTCGCCTACTTTACGACGATAGCCGCCGCAAGAGCAGCCGCCGAAGCTATCAAAGAGCTTAAAGAGCACGGCGGTGCGCTTGAGCCCAAAGCGCTGCAAGACTATCTGAGCTAAACGGCCGGCAAACAGTGGGCAGCAAAGCATTGGCAGACCTTGTTTTTCTCACACAAACCGATACCACTATCGGTTTTGTTTCGCAAAATCCCGCGAGGCTGGATGCGATCAAACAACGCCCGCCGCACAAGCACTACATCAAAGCAGTCCCTTCCCTTGCAGCACTCAACGCCTTTGCGCGCATACCCAAAAGACATCGAAATCTCGTAAGACGCGCCAAGAAAACTACTTTTGTTTTGCCAAACGGGCACTCCTACCGTGTCGTAAGGGACAAGCATCATCTTTTGCTCCTTGAGAGGCTTGGCTGGGCCTATACCACCTCAGCCAACCTTTCAAACCATCCGTATGACGAAAAATTTGCAAAAGAGGCCGCCGATGTCGTCATCACTCCTCTTCATGCGGGATCAAAAGCCTCAAACATCTACAAACTCAACTGCCATACCATCAAAAGGATACGATAATGTCCGTACTTTATGAAAATGCAACCGTAAAGATCGAGATCCATCCCGGCGAAATCCCTTGGCTCAAGATCTTTACGCAGCATCCTTACAAAGAGATGAGCGAGGTTCCGCAAGAGATCAAAAACGAGATCTATCGCCTGCTGGACGTGATAGAAAAAGAGATGATCGCCTACTACAACCCCGACAAGATCAACATTGCAAGCTTCGGCAACTATCTTCCCCATGTGCATTGGCATATCATGGCGCGTTTTGCGCAAGACAGCCATTTTCCCGAACCGATGTGGGGGGCAAAACAAAGAGAAGCGGTCCTGCAGCTGCCGAGTTTTGAAGTTTTTTGCGATCAACTTACAAAGGTGCTTAAAGGATAAGCGCAAAGCAGCTATCGAAATTTTAGTGTAAAATAAATCACAATAAAACTTTAAGGTTGAAACTGCCAATGAGAGTGAGTCAAGAGTACAAAATTGTCGGCATATACATCATTGTCGGTTTCTTGTGGATCATCTTTTCCGACGCGGCCACCGAAAGCCTCCTCAAATACAAAGAAGAGATTACACTGATACAAAATCTCAAGGGATCTTTTTTTGTTTTGTTTACCGGTGTACTTTTATTTTTTCTTATCCGAAAAAGCATCAATGAACTCAAAGATGCCAACACCAAGCTAAAAAACGGCTATAAGCAAACCGTCGACGGATGGATGAAAGTCTTAGATACCCGCCACAAAGAGACAAAAGACCATACCGCCCGTGTCACGCGTATGACTCTTGAACTTGCAAAAATATCCGGCATCACGGACCCCGAAGAACTTGAAAATATCGAATGCGGAGCCATACTTCACGATATAGGAAAGATCGGCATATCCGATGAGATCCTTATCAAACCGTCTAAACTCACCGAGGATGAATTTGCCCGCATAAAAACGCATCCGCAGATAGCTTACGATATCATGTCCGGGATTGATTTTCTATCTTCGATCGTCGATATCCCCTACTCTCATCATGAAAAATGGGACGGCAGCGGCTACCCGCAAGGGCTTAAGGGTACGGACATCCCGATCGCAGCAAGAATATTTTCGATCATAGACGTCTGGGACGCGCTTATCCATCCGCGCATCTACAAATCGGCATGGCCCGAAGAGGAAGTACTGAAGTATATCCAAGAGCATGCGGGCAGTCATTTTGACCCGCAGATCGTTAAAGTGTTTTTAGAAAACTACGAGCAGGTCAAGGCCAACTCACTCAACTAAAAGCAGAGATGATTAACGTTCATCTATGAAGGTTTTCTTTGTTTGCTTGTCAAAATTTATTGTTTTTTGTTAATTGTTGCTGAGACCTAAATCTGCAAACATTAAAGTTTCATGTGTGTCATCATATTTATAATTTACAATCTCTCCAGTCAAGATAAGTCCTATAACACGCTCAATAATCTCCACGGGAGCGACAAACCACTCTCTAGGTGTATATCTTTGTCCGTCTTTGCCAAAAATATCGATATTAAGACATGCTTTGCCAAAAAATTTATGAAGCAATAGTTCCAATTTTTGCGTATTCATATTATAGGCTTCATAAACTGCGACTATTTTTACCGGCGCCATTAAATATGTAGGTTCATTGGCTGCATTTTTTATCCTTTCTCTTACATCTGTTGTGGAGTATCCGATCTTATAAAGATTTTTTATAGTCTTGATCTTATCATCTTGGCTAAGCGATTCTAATATATAAATAAATCCGGCCTGCTTATCTTCCTTGGTAATTTGGCTCAATCTGTCCAGCACTTTGTCATCATGTTCACTCACAAAATAACCATCTTCATAAAGACCTTTGCCAAAAGATCGCAATAGCATATTTGACTCTGTACCGTTCTCAAAAATAATCCTTGTGCGCGAATCGAGCTTATTATGCTTATCTTTTTTTAGATCTTGTATCTTTTCGAGATAGGCAAGCACCCCCTTTAAAACAAAAAAGTTGCCCTGTTCAAAAAATTTTTCATTGAACCTCACAAGCTTTCTTTTTCCGCTTTTCAAATCATTCTGAATTTCTTTAAACAGTTGCTCATATTTGCCAAAATCCCTACAAGGCTTTCTTTGAGCCACGAAATCTGTCTCTTCTCTTGTTTTGGGGACATGCTTTAGTTCAAAAATACTATCATCGCTTTCTCCAAGCAATCCATACGCATCATTTTCCAATATATCATCGATAGAATCTATCTTTGTGATTGGCAAAAGATCAAACCTGTCGTAAGGCTTTAAAGCTTCTATTTTTTCCGGATTCTCTCTGATTCCTTGAAGTCTTGAGTAAAGTGTGCGCTCATGCATATTTGTTGATTTTTGCGGCTCTCTTCCGTTTTGTTCAAAGAAGCTGTTTATCTCCTCGAAGCTTGCGGCTAGTCTGTCATCTTCATTTAATGATTTTGGTCTTGTTTTTAAATCACCTAATAGTCCAAGCGGATCGCTATTTAAAATCTCATCAATGGAATATTCAGCCATTAGCTTTTTCCCGTCTTAGCTTATTAAGGTAGATAATTGCTTCTGCCATACGCTTTTCAGCAAAATCTCTACTATTTATATCCGGCAACCTTCCATGCTCACTTTTAAAACCAGGGATCTTTTTGTAGAGTATCACTGCCTCTTCAGATGTCATTTCGATTCTTGTTGCTTCGATACTTTCATGTATGAGCTTTAAAACCTGCGTTGTTACGGATTTTGAGAGGATTTCAAATGCTTTTTGAAACGGATTGATCTGATCGATCAGGTCAATATGGAGATCATCGATATTTATAAATTTATCCGCCATTTTAATAAATTTCTTATCCCCGTTTTCTATGATATGGCCATTCTTTATGACACTATCTATGACCACATGCTGTCTTACCTCTTCGACTTCCATGTCACTTAAGTCTGGGTATTTGATCTTGATGATCTTTGGTATCAGAACTCTATTAATAACCTCGGCATCAACATTGCCGGGAATCGCTTTGACTATGACATCATCTTGCAAAATGGCTGCTTTAAGGTCGTTCAGGTCTGATTCCAAGATATCCTCTACTCTTTTGCTCGATGGTCTTTTAAAACCTCTTATTTTAAGCTCACCTTCCCTGTTTGGCTCGTCATCATTTTCAAACCGTGGTTTGAATTTAAAGTTGGGTGCCAACACCTGTTCCATCAAAAGCGATGCGGTGATCGCTTTTAGCATATTATTGACCGAGAGTTTTACTTCCGAATCCTGCGCATCAGGCTGGGCTATGAGATTGGTAAATTGTGCATGTGTTTTGTTTTCACTATCTCTTGTTGCTCGTCCTATTATTTGTATGATTTCGGTGAGTGAACTTCTGTATCCGACCGTAAGCGCATGTTCGCAATATGGCCAGTCAAATCCTTCTTTTGCTTTCCCAAGCGCAATAATTAAATCCATATCATCAAGTTTTCTATGGGTATTTAAATAATCATCAATCTTTGCTCTTGATTTTGGATCATCTTCCACTAAATCCGCAACTTTTAAAATTTTCCCATCATTATGTCTTTTAACTATAATTACTCCCTCACTAGTAACTCTTTCAACTTCGCCAATGGCATCCAAAATATTACCTACTTCGGCATATTTATCTTTTGTTGATTCTCCAGAATTTACACTGGGAATATGCAAGATAGTTTTTTTATCCGTATCAAGTACTTCACTGATCGCCGATAAATATTTGCCTTGGTAAAAATGATACCCAATGCCAAGAGATTTGAGGTGTTCATATCCGTTTAGCTGTTCATAGTAGTTATATGTTACCTTTGTAAATCTTGACTCATCTTCCGGCAAAAGTACAGGCGCACTATCACCCCTGAAGTAAGATCCCGTCATTGCTATCATATGGGCACTTGATTTGTTCAATATAGCACGGACCAATTCACCAAGCCGGCTATTTACATCTGCCGATACGTGGTGAAATTCATCAATGGCAAGCAAGCAATCATCAAATCTTTTTTCATCCAATTGCTCAAAAGCAAATCTCAGCGTAGCATGTGTGCATATTAGTATCTTTTCATTGCTATCCAAAAAGCGTTTGAATGCTTCGACCTTGCTTTTATCGCTGCCCGGCGTACAAAGATTATAAGCTGAACTTGGCTCCCAGCTCGCATAAAAACCATGCGACATTAGATCAGTCATATCAAATGAACTGCCGATTGAGCGTTCAGGTACAGTGACAATGACTTTTTTGATTCCCTGATTGATTAGCTTATCGAGTGCTATGAACATCAATGCTCTTGATTTTCCGGATGCAGGAGGAGCTTTGAGAAGCAGGTACTGAGAGTTTCTAGCCTCATATGCCTTGGCTTGCATTTCGCGCATGCCCAGTGCATTCGTTGATTTGCTTTCCCCTGTTTGATGATAGCTTACTTCTACGATGTTTGTCATTTATCCCTCTTTTATCATGAAATACATTCTGATTTAACTAAGTAAAGTTTTAAGTTCCCTTGAGGAACTTTTTGTTTTAACTAAGTAAACTCCCTAGTAAAGTTTAGAGCCTTAACTTTAACTATAAAAGATCTTAGTCAAGTTTAGAGCCTTAAACTTGACTATAAAAATCTTTAGTCAAATTCAGTGCCTTAACTTTGACTATAGATAGCCAGATATTTATCAAATATAAAAAGTTTATTTCGTTCATATCCAGTAATCTCCTTTAAAATGCCTTTTTCCTCAAACTCTTTGACTAAAACACTTGCTGTTTGCTTACTTACTCCCAGCGGCTCAATGATGTCACCTATTGCAATAATAGGCTTTTGATATAAGAACTCGATGAGTTTGCTTACATTATGAGCTTTCTTGCCAAAACTGATCGCTAAACTATCCATCTCTTGTTTGAGGCTCAGAATATCCTGAAATGTTTTAACTCCACTATTTGCTGTAACGATCACTGCTTCAAGAAAGAACTTGATCCAATGGATCAAATCATTATCGGTTCGTACTCTTGTAAGCGCTTCATAATAAGCAGATTTATTTTTCTCTATAAAGTCAGATAGATACAAAGATGGTTTTTTAAGAAGTCCGTTGCTTACCAAATATAATGTGATAAGAAGCCTTCCGATACGACCATTCCCATCCAAAAATGGATGGATAGTTTCAAACTGATAATGAGCGATAGCTATCTTGATAAGACCCAAAACCTTTTTTAATCTAGCTAGTTCTAATAAAATAGCTGAATCTGCTACTTCTTCAACATTAAAATTTTCAACAGACTCTTTAAAACCACTCCACTTTGCATGAAACTCATTTTCGTTATAGTTATCTACCCATCTTGACATTTTTAACCTCCCAATACAGTTTCTTTGTATGTTTTATATAAAAAAAGAGCCATAGTGCCAGCTAAATTTACAGCAAGTTCACTATGCCTTTCTTTCGGCTTTATTTTTAATTTTGTAGCACCGTGAGCATCACCTAATTTATTTCTCATTGCACCAAGTCCGCTTATTATTCCATTGGCTCCACCAAGTATTTGCTTGAAAATTCCTTCTTGATGTTGTTCTGGAGCTAAATTTAAAATTTTTGCCACTTCTTTATATAGCTCTGATAATTCCATATTGTCATTATGATTGATATTTTGTTCGTCTAAAATATGCTTTAACAAGCTTTCAATCATGGTTCTAGCTATTGTAATCGCACCTTCTGGATCACTATTTTTTCTTTCTATAGCTTTTTGCCATTGTTGATGTATGTGAGTTTCATCAAATATAACCAATTCATCTAGTGGAGAAAATGTTTTAAATTCCAGTTGATTAAGCAACGGTGCAAACTCATTCCAAATAAATTCTCTTCTTTCCTGATAAGAACCAAATTTTCCTTTGATTAAATTCCAAAACTGATTTGTATCTCTACAAGTTTTGATCCAATTTGGAAGTAATTTTTGAAAATCACTTTTTTCTAATACTTTTTGCCTGACATATTCATAATATGCAAAACTTCCCCCTGTTGAACGGCTTATCAAACCATTTTCTAAGTATTTGATTAATTCATAATCATTTAATCCATTTATAGTTGCCATCTCATCATCGAAACTCATTTCTTCCCCTTCTTACTCATCATCTCTTCATACATTTTAAAGAGGTATTCTAGGCGTTCTTCATCACTTTCAAATGGTTTTGAGCGGTAGCATTGTTCTATGGCTTTGTCTAAGTTATGGTGGGCTTTTCTAAGACATTCGGGCATTTTGTCTGGGTCGTAGAGCTGGGCTAGTGTTTTTTGGCTGTGTTTTTCTCGCTCATCTAAGATACCAAATACAAGCTCGGTGATCTCATCTTTTTGTTTTTGTGAGATGTTTGGAAATGGGAAGGTATTGTAAACAACATTTTTTGAATAACGATATCGACTTTCCAACTTGCCTCCAATCTCTTTCATCCATACCATATGCATTTTGGAAGTCAAAATTCCAAAAATATATGCTTCATCTGTTGCTAATGTAAAACAGCTATTGTTGGCCTTATAAGTATCGTCAAAAAATCCCATCGGAATATATTCTCTATTTTCAGAGGAAACACTAGGGATTAAAATAAAACTTTTATTTGCTGGTTGTGTAATCTGAGCAAAAAGATGAGGAATTTCTGCTAATTGAGGTCTTGAAGATTGAAGCCTAATCTCTTTTAACTCTTCTACTCTTTTTGCCACCAATGGCATAGATAAAACTTCACTTGGCTTAATCCCTTCTAGCCATAAACACCATCTTTCTTTCCCCTTTAAAAATTCATCAGCAGAAAGAAGTCTTTTAAACCATTTTGCTGAATTTGGTTCATTTTGGATAAATTCATCTTTTTCTTCTGATGTGAATAAAAGTTTCCCGCCATCCGCTGGCATATTGCCAAAATTTATTTCTGGTAATTTTGATAATGATGTGGTTTTAGAATGAACATAAATAGTTTTTCCCTCAATTAGATAAGGTGTAATATTTTGAACATTTTTTTTAATTCCATTATGATAAAGATTTTTTATCGAAATAAGGTTTTTATCCTCTAGTCCTATTATTACAACAGTTACACCTGCATTGGCTTTTGCATTGTTTTGCCATTTAAAGGACTGATGAGCAAAACAAATTTCCAAATTATCTTTTAAAACTCGTGGCCAAGTAAGAGCGACTTGTTCTCCTTGGCTTATTGAGTTTGTACTTACAAATGCTAATTTTGCATTAATACCTTTAATATATTGACTTCCCAAATAAAACCAACAAGCGATATAGTCTAAGCTTTTGTAGTCTTTTTTAAATACAAACTCCATATCAGCTTTTTGCACTTTATCTTGATTTCTTGAACCCAAATACGGAGGATTCCCCAAAACATAAATCTCATCCCCATCCTCTTTAGGACAAACCTCTTCCCAGTTTAGTCTCGTAGCATTACCATGTACGATATGCCCACCATCATGAAGCGGTAAGCTTGGGCTTGTTCGTCCGAATGCTTTGTAAAACTCTAAGTTCATTTGGTGTTCTGCAAGCCAAAGAGAGAGCATTGCCACTTCGTGGGCGAAGTCGTCTAGCTCTATGCCGTAAAATTGCGTGAGTTTGATCTCGCTAAATTGAAAACTTCGCTCTTTGCTTAGGCTATTGATGCGTTGCAAGATGCTCATCTCTAGCTCTCGCAGTTTTTTATAAGCGATGATGAGGAAGTTTCCGCTTCCACAAGCAGGGTCAAATATCTTGATGCGGCTTAATCTGTTTAGCAGATTTTGCAGTTTGGTTTTGCTCTCATAGCTTTTTTCAAATTCACTATAAAGCTCATCCAAAAAGAGCGGTTCTATCACCTTCATGATATTTGGCACCGATGTATAGTGCATCCCCATACCGCCGCGATGTTCTGGTGTCACTACCGCTTGTATCATACTTCCAAATATGTCGGGGGTTATCTGCGACCATTGAAGCTGTCCTACCTCAAGAAGTAGTTGTCTTGAACGGGTAGTAAACTTTGGTATGTTGTACTCATCTCGAAACAGTCCACCGTTTACATAAGGGAAGGCGTTGAGATAGGTTGGAGTATTTGTTTCTCTTTTGTTCTCTGGAGTATTAAATATCTTAAAAAGTCTTGCCAAATAGCTATTTACATCACTTCCGTCTATTTGTGTATGCGATGAGATAGAAGAAGTGACCGCATTGTCAGCGAAGATGTTCGTATCTTCCGCAAAGTAGCAAAACAAAAGCCTTGTAAGAAAAACATTCAGAGCGTGGATATCTTCTTTGGTTTTGAACTCGTTGTTTTTTTGAAGCTCATCATAGAGTTTTGCCATCTTAAGAGATGCTTTGACATCAGCTGGGTTTTCATCGGCAAAAGTTGCTTTTTCCATCCCTGCAAGAGGCAAGAAAAAATCGTAGTGGTTGGTGATATTTAAGAGTTCTGTATCAAGTGTGTCTTCTGTTTTGGTATCGTATGCTAAGAGTGTTTCATAGTCAGTTACGATGATAAATCTAGGGCTATGCTTCGTAACTTCTTTTTGAGTTTTTAGGCTGTCGATAGTTGCATGTATATTTTTATGTGCTGCTTTGAAAAATAGTTTTTTTCGCAAGCTCAGTTCACCGTGGGCTGCCAATCTATCATGATCACTTCCTTGAAGTCTTTTGATGGTTGATTTGGGAGTACCATACGCTAAAAGCAGATCAAATATAAACGATTTTTCGTCAAGATTTGCTACTAAGGTATTGAGATTATGTTCGATTTCGATGATGGTCATTAAATGTATGCCTTGTGATTATTGTTTCTGATAAAAATCTTACTTTTATTTTACCCGAAACGATTTAATTTAAAATATCATTTTACCTTCTATGAAATTGCACAAATCTTACGGTTTGATTGAGTTATATTGAAGTATAAACCATTTTGCAAGGCAATGCCTTGACCCCGGTCAAGCAAACCGGCTCAAAATGTGCGATGTGATCTAGCTATCGGCAGTATAGGACAAAAGGCGGACGCAATGTGTCCGGGAAGGAATTGTTTGCTTTTTTGCAAAAGTGGCTAAAGTCCTTCGGGTATCTTGTGGACGGCCTTTTTTTTGCCGATGATCTTGGCCAGTTCATCGGCTTCTACGATCTCCTGTTCTATCAGCTTCAATGCCAGCGTTTCGATCTTCTCCCAATACTCCTCGACCAGTTTTTCCGTATGGGTTTTGGCGATGTCTATCCAGTACAAAAATCTTTTTTCGATCTGCTGGCTTAAAAAGTAGCTGTCTAGCCCGGCGATGGATTCGATGTTGATAAACCCGAGTTCTTTGTCCATGCCTAAACTTGAGATCGCCGCATACACCTGCAGGGATGCCTGGGAAAGGTCATTGATCGCACCGCTGTCCATGTGTTCGTTGCCGGCTTTTTTGATCTTGGCTACGCGTCCTGCCAGCAAAACGCACACATCGTGAAACAGCTCCTCTTTGGTGACGTTTGAGAGCTGGTCTTCGGCATTGTAGGAGACAAAGCCGAGCATTTTGCTTCGTGGCGAGATGGTCACCTGCTCGATCTTGATATGCGGCAGCAACACCGAAGAAAGCACGGCATGGGCTGCTTCATGGTAGGCGGTCATCTTAAGCTCTTCTTCGAGGTTTTTCACCATTGCCTTTTCGACTTTATGGCCGTACTTGATGATGTTGATCTGCTCTATGAGTATCTCTTCTGTGATGAGTTCTTTTTCTTCTTCGATGGCATTGAGCGCCGCCATCCGCCCCAGCCTTTCAAGCTCCATGGCGCTCATCCCCGTGATATAGCGTACGATACGTTCGGTATTGATAGCAGGGTCATGGGGTTTTTGCATGATCCTTTCGATGAAATATCTTCTGGCATCTTTGTCAAGATTGGACACTTCAAGCAAAAAATCAAGCTTTTGCGGTGCAGTCAACACCGGATCGACCCCTTCAAGCGTCTCGGCCGTAGCGACGGTAAAGACCATCGCGTCGATGCTTTCAAGCACTTTGGCGATATCGGGGAAAGCGACATTGGTAATGGCCCCTTGCATCAATCCTTTGATATCGATATCTTCAAGGATCACCATGCAAGGCGCATGCTTCTTGGCCTCCTCATAAACCTCTTTGATGTAGCCAAGATCAAACAGCCGTGATCCGGATATCTCAAAATAAGGCATATCGGCCTCTTTCGCAAAGGCCTTTGCAAGCATGCTTTTGCCTACGCTTACAGGGCCGTACAGCAGCAGCCCTTTGGGGGGAGGTGTATCAAAATGCTTTAGAGTTTGAGGATTTTTTACGATCCTGATGATGGATTTGAGACGTTTTTTGATCTGCTTGTGTCCCACCACATCGTCAAATCCTATCTTTGATTTGTGAAGTTTGGGAGTCTCTTTTTCTTTTTTTGTTGCCATTGTTTTGCCTTTGTCGTTTTAGGATTTGATTATATCATGTTCTTTTCAAAAGCTTTAAAAGATGTTTTGGCACATTTGGCTCAAATCAAATCATCTTTAGCTATAATAAAAATAAAATGAGACGCAAAAAGGCACAGCATGATCCATGAACTTAACAATATCGTTGCAAAAAATCTGCTCAATAGGCTGCGCGAAGAGAACATCGATGCGCTTCGGTTTCGCCATATCGTCCAAGAATTGGCCAGATTTTTGGCCTATGAGGCGCTCAGTTCGCAACAACCCTGCTCCCGTTCCATCAAAACCTGGCAAGGGGATTTCTCTTTTGATTTCCTCAAAGAAGAAGAGTTGGTCTTTGTAGCGATTTTGCGTGCAGGTTTGCCGATGATCGAAGCGGTAACGGCGCTGTTTCCGCAGGCACAGGCAGGATTTTTGGCGATGAAGCGTGATGAAAAAACCCATCAAAGCGTACTTTACTATGACCGTGTCCCTTTGTGCGAAGGCAAAACGGTGATCATCGTTGATCCGATGGTTGCC
Source organism: Sulfurovum sp. UBA4779 (assembly GCA_002403155.1). GTDB lineage: Bacteria > Campylobacterota > Campylobacteria > Campylobacterales > Sulfurovaceae > Sulfurovum. Next base: position 213,941 of record DHHF01000008.1, on the reverse strand, counting down.
ACCGGCGGATCGCTCAGCGATGCAATCGCACTGATCAAATCCAAAAACCCTAAGGCCATTTTTTCTCTCAACCTCATCGGTTCGCCCGAAGGCTTGGCCGTAGTGGAGCAAAAGCATCCGGATATTGCACTCTATATCGCCCAGATCGATAAAAAACTCAACGACCAAATGTTTATCATCCCCGGCTTAGGAGATGCCGGAGACAGGGCTTACAATACCCCCCAATAAAATTTTCAAAACGGAGTATCTCAGCGGTTTCTTGCAAGATACTCGATCCATTGCCTTAACTCGATCATGCCAAATACCCATAACGCCAAAAACCCGATCATGCTCAAAGATTGCGCATCAAGCGGCACGGTATGGAAAACATTCGCAAACAGATAGATCGCTGCAAGCTGAAGCACCAGTCCGATACCGATCCCGTAAAAAATGTAAGGGTTGATCTGCAGGGATTTTTTGATGTTTTTCAAAAAAGGCTCATTTTCTTTGACCGATTGCAGCCCGTTCATCCATGTGGCTATCACAAACCCCGTAAAGAGCGTAGATATCGCGCTCTCTTGGCTTACATGCTCCAACATCCATATATACAAAAACAACGTACCCGCGCTAATGACCAGTGCCGCATAGAGTATGCGAAAGATTTGGGCTTTGTCCAAAAACTGTTCTTGCAGTTTTGTAGGCGGCCTGCACATCACGTCTTCTTCGTCCCTCATAAAAGGGAAGGTCTTATCCAGCGCACTGTCCGAGACGAGATTGATCCACAAGATCTGTACCGGATAAAGCGGCAGCGGCAGCCCCATCAAAATCGCCCCCGTGATGACCATCACCTCATCAAGGCTTGTCGCAACGAGAAAATAGATCGCTTTTCTGATGTTTGAAGCAATCGTCCGCCCCCGTTTGATCGCATCGACTATCACGGATAGATTGTTATCGGCAAGCACCATTTTAGCCGTAGCCTTTGCCGCATCCGTACCGCTTCCCATCGCAATCCCAAGATCGGCAGCCTTGAGCGCCGGCGCATCATTGGCACCGTCTCCCGTAACAGCGACGATCTCTCCTTGCTGCTGGAGCACTTTGACGATACGGTATTTATGTTCGGGGAGCACCCTTGACCACACCGTCACTTTGGGCAGCAGCCCAAGCAGTTTTTCATCATCCATCTCATCAAGCTCTTTGCCGGTAATCGTCAAATCCCCTTCTTGGTAGATATCGACGGATTTTGCTACCGCCGTTGCGGTAAGCGGATTGTCCCCGGTGACCATCATCACTTTCAATCCTGCTTTTTTTGCCGTCCTTACCGCTTCAAGCACCCCTTTTTTAGGAGGGTCCAAAAAGCCCACCAACCCAACGATCTTAATTTGCCATTCTTCCACCTCTTGCGTGGTGTATTCTCCCATCCCCAATGCAATCACACGCAATCCTTCGGATGCCATCATGTCGTGCTCGTGCTGAAGCCTTGCAAAATCTTCTTTGTTGAGCGCAAACTGCTTAAGCGATTCAAAAGCGCCCTTTACGAAAATCTTATGTTCAGACTCGATGATATGCGAACTTGCCATCAGACGGTATTTGGTATCAAAAGGATAGAGGTTGACGCGCGGATACAGTTCTTGGATATGATCATACGTTTTTCCTAGCCAACGCGCAAGCGCCACATCCAAAGGATCCCCCTTCCCCCGAACGGATTCGTTCGCAAGCGCCGAAACCGTCTGCACAAAGGTATCGTCAAGCGAAAAAACTTTTTCAACTTTGAGCTTTCCTTCGGTAATGGTTCCGGTTTTATCCGAAGCGATCACGGTAGCGCTTCCCAGGGTTTGCACTGAAGGAAGGTGGCGGATGTAAACTTTTTTGAAACTCAAACTTATCGCCCCAACAGTCAGTACCAGCGTAACCACGATAGGCAGCCCTTCGGGAACGGCTGAGACGAGCTCTGCAATCACCAGATAGATCACTTCAAAAATCCCTCTCTCCTGCCTAAGGGCAAGAACGGCAGAAAGGATGATCAGTACAGAGATGACAAGCATATGTTTTTTATTGAAAACTGCAAGCGCTTTGGTCAGAGGCGAATCGGGAGAGGCTTCTTTGACTTGGTTGGCGATGGAGGCAAGATAGCTTTCGGATCCGGTAAACACCGCAAATCCTTCTGCGCTTCCTTTGGTTACGGCGGTGCCTGACAATGCCATATTTTCAAGCTCGTAAGGCAGAGCCTCTTTAGAAAGAAGCAAGTTTGCATCTTTGCTTACCGGGACGGATTCTCCCGTAAGGATCGATTCGTCCACAACCAGTCCGTTCGCTTTAAAGAGGCGTATATCCGCCGGGACGATATCGCCCTCTTCCAACAACACCAAATCCCCGGGCACAAGCTCGCAAGAAGCGATCAGCCTTGTCTGCCCCGCTCTTTTTACATGGATTTTGTTTTGGGTAAGTTTTTTGAGCGCTTCGATGGACGTCAACGCCTTGATCTCCTGCCAAAACCCGATCAGCGTATTGACTAAAATAATAAGGATGATTACGATGCCTTCATGAATGTTCTTTAAAAAGATGGACAATATCGCCGCCAAAATCAGCACATACACCAAAGGGCTTTTAAACTGAGCAACAAAAAGGGCAAAACGAGAATCCTTCTTTTCTTCGATCTCGTTTGGGCCGTACAAAGCAAGATTGTTTTGTACGGCATCATCGCTCAACCCCTCTTGGGATGTTTCTAAATTTTCTATCAGCGTTTCAATCGTTTCGCTATGAGGATACGGGGGAATAATCATCATTTTTTCTTTCTGCATCAAATCTTTTGAAAATATTATAGTGTAGCATATTTTCCGTAAAAGCATTTATCAAATCCTAAGCGGGCAAATGGGCTCATGGAAAATTTTCAAATAGACCGGACAGTCTGCAGGATGAGGATAATTCCGCTATAATATGATAAACAAAAACAAGGAAAGTCATCATGTGCGACTTTAGCAACCTTGATGAGACTCAAAAACAGGCTTATCACGAAAAACTTTTACATTGCGCCAACCGGTTTGGAGGCAAAAACTTCTTCTTGCAGCTTCTCGAGGCTATCCGTGAAACAAAACCGCATCCCCTGACAGCCAAAAATAGTGAATTTGCCTTTCCTCTTGGCAGTATCAAATGGAACAAAGTCATCTTCAACGACAAACTTCAACTGCTTCTTAAAGTACGTCTTGGAGAAAGCAAGCGGGGCAACCTCCTTCCGGAAGAGACAGATAAAAGCTATAAAAAAGTCTTCAATCTTGTACGCACCCTCAAGCCCGTCGTTTTTACTGTAAAACCCGAACGCAAAGAAGACGGAAGCGGTTTTTTCTTTCAACCTTTTGAGGTGATAGATGAGCATACCACGAGACTCAACCCTGTGTTTGATGCTCTTTTTTTCTGCTCAATCGATACGGTCAAAAAAGTACTCAACTATGAGCCAAAGGCTTAAAATGCTCCTTTCAGACGGAAAAGTACGCGCCAATATCAAATACGGGCAAGAGGTGGCTGTCGTTTTGAAAGAAGATCAGGCTTCCGGCCGATTGACTTACGGCAAAGTCCAAAAAATCCTTACCGGCTCTTCCACCCATCCTCACGGCATCAAAGTACGCTTAAACACCGGAGAAGTAGGAAGAGTGCAAGAGATACTGTGACACTCTATATCGACGGAGATGCTTTTCCCAATATTCTTAAACCCATTGTACTGCGTAGTATCGAACGGCTTTCTTTGAATACTTTTGTTATATCAAATAAACGTATCACCATAGGCAGCTCAAAACATATCCGATACATCATTGTAGAACAAGGGGCTGACGAAGCAGATCATCATATTGTAAAGATGGTAAAAGAAGGCGATCTTGTCATCACCGCAGACATCCCGCTTGCCGACCGCATCATCTCGCAAAACGCCCATGCCATAGACCACAGAGGCGAACTCTACACTATCGACAACATCAAACAGTATTTAGCCATGCGCAACCTTGCCGAAGAGATACGAAACAGCGGAGAGATGACGCGAGGCCCTAACCCTTTCAGTCAAAAAGATGCGCATGTATTTGCCAATGCCCTGCACCGGTTTTTGACAAAATATGCCTCAGACTAAAATTGTGCTACAATAAAATAAATTGCATCAAAAACATATTGGAGAATGGGGAAGAAGATCATGAAAAACAAGTACTATTTTTCACTTATTGCATTTATCTTATCAACAATAGTGTGTTTTGGTATACCTAATGACACGAAAACCCAAAAAATGATGACATCGGCCGACCAAAACAGCACCTTTACGCCCAAAAAAGGAAGTTTGGTGCGCAAACATATCCTTGATGCGCTCAGAAATGAGATTGCGCAAACGCAAAAGATACAAACGGTCTTTGTCGTAAGCTACCTGAAAGCAACCGAAGACTGGGCATGGGTGCATGTTTTGCCCCAATCCCCCGACGGCATGAACCGCTACGAAGATATTTTTGCGCTCCTTCATCGCCAAAACGGAAAGTGGAAAGTGGCAGAACTGCCTTGCACCGAAATAGAAAATCCCGAATGCATCGACAGCCCCGACTATTTCATAGAGCTCAAAAAACGCTTTCCGCAGCTCCCTGCAGAAATACTTCCCGAACCATAAAATCATGCTGCTGCATGGCCGATCCTCCCAATGCAGTGCCAAACACACTACGATGCCGTTATCGCTTATAGCATTTCACACTCGAGCTCATAGCTGTATTCACTGAAATTACGCTCCAGCATCTGCTCTATGCTTTCCTTATACTGTGCCGTACTTTTAGCATCATGGGAAAGAAACACAAAAGCCGCATCGGCCTCTTTGGCATACTCTCCGCTTAGATCAAGCACGGAAACGTTGAAGGCTTTCAGTTTTTCTTTGAGGCTGTTTAAAACGCTTCTGCGCCCTTTCAGGGAAGAAACGTAAGGCAATTCCATATGAATATGGCAATGGCAGATGATCATGTGCAATCCTTATAAATAAAACATTATAGTCTTTGCAACCTGATAAAATTTTTATTGTCAAAGAAGCGCAACGGTTTGCACCATGGCGCCGCAACAAAAAAACCGCTATAATAAAATCAAAGAAAACGGGATACAAGATGCCAAAAAATAACATAACGCTTTTTAGACTGTTCGGATTTAATGTAAGGATAGACAGCAGTTGGATTATCATTCTTTTTTTGGTCATATGGTCGCTTGCGGAAGGTTTTTTCCCTGCCCGTTTTGCAGAACTTGGCGGGCAAACCTATTGGATGATGGCCATAGCGGGAGCCATAGGCCTTTTTGCGTCCATCATCATCCATGAATTTTCCCATGCCTTTATCGCCAGAAAATACGGCCTCAAGATACAAAATATAACGCTTTTTGTCTTTGGGGGCGTGGCCGAAATGAAAGAAGAACCCCATAGCCCCAAAGTAGAATTTCTGATGGCCATCGCCGGGCCTATCGCCAGTCTTTTGCTCTGGGTTTTGTTTAACACACTGCACAGGATCGGAAGCGCTATGGAGGCGCCCCTGCCTATAACGGGCGTTTTGGGATATCTTGGCATGATCAATCTGCTGCTGGCAATTTTCAATATGCTTCCTGCCTTTCCGACGGATGGAGGAAGGGTGCTTCGCGCTTTTTTGTGGTGGAGAAAGAAAGACATCCGATGGGCAACCCAAATGGCTTCGCGTATCAGCCTGTTTTTTGCCGTGAGCATTATTTTTATCGGCTTTGTCAATATGATCGCAAACAATATCATCGGCGGGATATGGTGGATACTGATCGGATCTTTTCTTTTTAGCGCCGCGCATGCTTCCTATCACTCTTTGCTGATCAAACAATCCTTTGAAGGCAAAACTGTACGTCACTTTATGAATCCCTCTCCCGTTACCGTCCCTTATGACACAACCTTGGAAGCATTGATCGAAAACTATCTGTCGCATTATCCCCACAAAATGTTCCCGGTCACAAAAGAAGATGACATTGTGGGGATGATCACACTCAAAGAGATTAAAACCGTGCCGGATGAAGATCGCAAACATCGTCTGGCGGGCGATGTGATGCAGCCGAAAGATACAAACAATTCCGTCAGTATCGATACTGCCGTCGATGACGTCCTTGTCAAAATGAATACCACAGGGGCAAGCCGGCTGCTGGTAACCGAAAAGAACAAAGCCGTAGGGATCATCACCCTCAAAGACCTGATTGAATTCATCGCGTTAAAAATGGAACTGGAAGAGTAATTTATCTTAGGCAATGAAAAAGATTATTTCTCAAAAATATAGCCGCTTTGTAACCTACCTAAAAATCTTTGCCGTTTTAATGCTTTTGCCTTTGGCTTATAATTTTATCCCCGTTACTTACACCGCCACCACTTTTTATCTTCCCGCTTCCGACTTTGAAACCGTTGAGCAAACGCTCAAAAAAAACGGATTTGATATCACATGGGTCGATGCATTTATGCTGAAACTTATCCGCGTTCCTATGAAAGGCTGGTATGAGGTGGATCCCAAAGCGCACGGCCGGTTCCTTTTTTATGCCCATATGTATCGCCAAAGAGCCAAAACAATGCAGGTCGTGATCTATGCGGGCGAAACCAAAGAAGAAGTTGTCAGACGATTGGCGAACGATATGAAATTGGACGAAAAGAAACTGATGCGTTATTACAAAAAATATGCGCGTTTCAAAGAGGGGGACATCCTTGCTTGCAGGTACACGGTAGCAAGAAGCGCAAATGAAAAAACAACGATGCAATACCTCTTTGGGCGCTCTAGACAAATGTTTGAAATGTTCAAAAAAGAACATCTGCAAGATGCCAATGCATCAATATTCAAACAAACGCGCATCATTGCTTCGATCATCCAAAAAGAGAGCAATGCTGCGGATGAAATGCCCTCTATCTCTTCGGTGATCCATAACAGGCTTAAAAAAAACATGAAACTTCAGATGGACAGTACCCTCAACTATGGGCCCTATTCTCATACCGCCATTACTTCCGAGCGTATCAAAACGGACCAAAGCCCCTTCAATACTTACAAACACAAAGGCCTTCCGCCGCATGCTTTAGGCACGATAAGCCTTGAAGCGCTTAGGGCAGCAGCCTATCCGCAAAAAAACGACTATCTGTTTTTGATGCTCAACAAAGAAGGAAAGCATGACTTTACGCACGATTATGAAGCGCATAAAAAAAACATCAGAGCTTTTAAAGCGTATCTCAAAGAGAAAAAAGCCCAAGAGGAGAACTCTACTCTCTCTGATTCAGAAAATGACCGAAACCTAACGGATGAATAATGACTTTAGCCATTGCCAAAATGTAATTTTTTCATGCTTTTCGTTTTGCATCGGTTTGTTTTGCTGCGTTTGAAGTTCGTACGTCTGCAGGCTTCGGGCAAGATTGTCTTTGGCACGCCGAAGATGCTTAGGCTCAAAATCATTGCGCATCTAAAACCTTTTCTATCTCATGCATCGCATCTTCATTTTTTAGCCCGAACTTAATCTCGATACGTCTTGAAGCCTCTTGATCTTCAACGCCGTCTCTCTTAACCGCATCCAAATAGGCACGTCCTGAAGCGATCAAAAGAGGCTTAATGTTGTGCTCTTTGGCAAAATCAAGCGAAAGCAAAAAGTTCATCACTGCCAAAGCGCGTTTTTGTGAAAGCTCAAGATTGTACAGATAGCCGCCATCGCTGTCGGTATGGCCTTCGATAATGATCCGATCCAGATGCGGCTTGATTTTGGAATTGGTCACGAGTGCGCCTACATACTCTTCGAATGCCTTCTTCAGATTGGCTTTGGACTCCTCTTTGAGCTCAGCGCTCCCCTTGTCAAACAGGATACTTGAAGCAAGCCTGAGCGAACCGCTTTTTTTATCGATGGCTATCTTGTCCCCCAACTCTTCTTTCAGCGCCGCAATCACCTTTAATTTGATGCCGGTAAGCGCTTTGATCTTTGCTTTTTGGGCCTGCAGATTGGCTACCAAATCATCATACTGTGTCTGTTTTTCATCCAGCGCATTCAGCAGCGCCAAGAGCTTTTCATCGTTAAGCTTGGCAGTTTTGTTTGCTTCGTTCAGTTCGCTTGAAAGCACCAGAACTTTGCCTTCATACGCTTCGATCTTTTTAGCTTGCTCAGCGATGGTCGTATTGTTTTCTTTGAGAAGGTTTTGCACGATCACTACTTTATTGATCAACAAATCTTTTTGGGTATTGGCTTCAAGCAGCATGGCATTGAGTTTTTTAATTTCATCCTCTTTGAATTTTAAGAGTTGTTCGTTTTGTGAAAGTGCAGTGGTTTTTTCGCCTAACAGCGCTTTATTTTTTAAAAGCGAAGCATTCAGTTCATTGAGAGCACGCTCTTTATCTTGAAGCGTTTGAGACACACGCGTAAGCGTATCCTCTTTTTTGTGAAGATCCGTCTTAAGGATAATGGATTTTGAGACGATAGCCCCGATCAAAAGGATAAATACAAAAAGCAATCCTGCCATCAAATCGGCATAAGATATCCAGAAGTTGCTTTCTTCGTTTGTACTTTTTTTATTGAACACTATTTTCTATCCTCTTTGCTCATTGCCATAGTTTCCAAGATTTTTTGATTTTGCTCTGAAATGATCTGGGCAAAAGCGGCCAGTTTGTCTACAATCTCACCGATCTCTTGGTCTATCTTCTCAAACGTATGATCTACGCTGCTATCAAAACGCTCCATCGCTTTTTGCAGATTTTTGGCGTTGGAGTTAAAGCCTTCGATATTTTTCTGTATCATAGAAACGGCATTGATGCTCTCTTGGCGGTCTTGAACCTTTTCAAGCGTCATGCGCAAATCGTTTGTAACATACTGAAGATTTTTGGTCAACTCCCCGAAACTGAAGGTTGTTTCATTGATGATGGTCGTAAAATTTTTGAGATACTGCTCATTGAGCTCTTTGATAAAATCAAGATTGAATGTCTCTTTGAGCGTTTGCACGATTTGCTGGTCTTTGAGCTCGCTTTGCGTATGCTCATGTTTGATCAGTTCGCTTTTTGTCCATACCCTGGAGTTGTAAATCTTTTCAAGCCCTAGGATATTTTTATCGATCTTGGCATTGCCTCTTTTTTCAAAATAGGTCCATATCAACGAGAGCATAATCCCGTAGATAGAGGCATAAAACGCCGTCCCTATCCCCGAGAGAAGAATCGATATCTCACGATCAAGCGCCTCAAGATCTTTTACGGTAAAGTCGGGCATCGAAAGCGCAATCGCAATAAACGTCCCCAAAATCCCCAGCATCGGAAACACGGAAGGCGCCACTCTGGCAAAGTTATCATTGCGGATATCTTTGTAGTACTCAGCGATAAACTCTCGGACATTAAGGGTTGATTTGGTTTTTTCCATAATAGTCAGCGCATTGGCACGAAGCGCATTTTGCAATGCGCCTTCCATCTTTGCAAAAGAACCTCTCATGTGGCAGGCAGCATAATTGGCATTATGCTGGGCAAAGAACATAAAAACGATAAAGATAAAAGCAACGATCACAAGCGTGTGCAGTTCCACTTTTAAAGGCACGATATCCAAATATCCCAAGATAAGCCCCAGCAAAAAAAGAAAGGGGATAAACAGCAATGCAAAAGAACGAGAAATGCATGAAGTTTCTTGATTTTTGTCAAATTCTAACATCAAAAAATCCTAACGTACAGTTTTACCAAATTATACTCAAAATGAATAAATAAAAGGTAATGGCTGCTATCACTTCTCCAAAGGATAAAATCCCTTCGCAAAAGATTTCATGCGAAGAATGCCGGGTATCGATTTGGCTTGCTTTTGCCATTGTTTCTGCATCTGTCTTCAAATGATTACGGCAAAGTTTGATGAAAAATTATACAATCGGCCTTTACGATTTTTCAAAGCGTTGTGTCATACTTAGATAATCCCAAGGAGTCACAATGAAAGAATATATTGACGTTTACTATAAACACAAAGAAGAGGTTGAGGCATTCATAGAAGATACTTTTCACAACAACATAGGTATTGCCGGCGATCTTGAAGAGAGTAACTACAAAGAACTTTTTCGCACATTCAAATCGCTTGAGCTGGTTTATGTCGTTGACCATCAAAGCAAACTGCAAATCTCTCCCAATATCTTTTACAACAAAATCGACAAAGAAGCCAAAGGGGCAAACAGACATTACCTGATCAATCGTTTAAACATCAAAGAAAACGAGTTTGCATTTACGACACCCTACAAAAGTACCCCTACGCAAAATCTCTGCATTACCGTAAGCAAAAAAGAAGGGGATAAAATCTTTTTCATGGACTTCAATCTCAAACGGCTTATCGAAAGGCTCGGCTTTATTGAAAAAAATGCATCGTTTAGCTCTTTTCAGGAAAAGTTTTATATGGTTGTGGGTTTTTTTATGATGGCGATCGCTTTTGCAGCCATACTCTATGCGGGAATCAATTTCGCCCAAAGCCTATTTTCCATGGACCTTTCCATACAAACCATATTTAAACCCATCATCGCAGCAACTTTGGGACTGGCAATATTTGATTTGGCCAAGACGATTTTAGAACAGGAAGTATTTTATAAAAGCTACATCAAAGATGCAAAAGGCGAAGTCAAGGTGCTTACAAAATTCCTTTTTACCATTCTGATCGCATTGGCCATCGAAACACTCATGGTGGTATTTAAAATCGCCATGAAAGAAAATCCGGATATGATCAATGCACTCTATTTGATGGGAGGCATTTCCCTTGTCATCCTCTCATTGTCGGTATTTATCTATCTGGCCAATAAAAAACAGTGATATGGTCTATCGCGGAGGCAAACAAACATCCTCTTCATGGGAGCATCTAAAAAGATGACGACACTTTTGCTATAATACGCCCATGAAAAAATCAGCACCCGTTATAGAAGTTAAAAACCTTACCTTTGCATACGATAAGCAGACGATACTTGAGGATATTTCCCTCACAGTAGAGGAGAAAGATTTTCTTGCCGTTATCGGCCCCAACGGCGGAGGCAAATCCACGCTGCTTAAACTGCTTCTTGGCATCCTCAAAAGCAAACAAGGGACTATCAAGGTTATGGACAAACCCCCCTTGGAGGCTGTCTCTTTGATCGGCTATGTTCCGCAAAATACAAACATCAATACCGACTTTCCCATCAAAGTGATAGAGGTGGCACTGATGGGGCATGTCGGAAGCAAAAAACCTCTTTTTGGATACGGCAAAGAGGAAATAGCCTGTGCGATGGGGGCCCTTGAGCAAGTCGGCATGCAAGCGTTTGCACAAAGCAAGATAGGTTCGCTCTCCGGCGGGCAACGGCAGCGCGTCATGATCGCAAGAGCGCTTTGCGCCCATCCCAAAATCCTGATGCTTGATGAGCCCACTTCAAATATAGATATCCAAGGACAAAGAGAGATTTATGAGCTTTTAAAAATCCTTAACAAAAACATGACGATCATTGTGGTCAGCCACGACATTTCTGTGATACTCGAATATGCCAACAAAGCCGCCCATATCAACAAACGGCTCTCTTTTCACGATATCAGCAACAAAAAAACGATGTTTCATCCGCGCAGCCAAGAAGAACATTTCTGCGAAGTGGAGCTTTTGCAGATGCTGGGTGCTCAAAAAAATGATGCCGGCCAACAAGAGAGTAGCGAAACCAAATGGAGCACAAGAAAATGATCGAAGCACTGCAGTTTGGATTTGTACAGCATGCCCTGATCGCAGGGACGCTGGTCAGTTTTGCAGCGGGCATCATAGGCTCGCTTATCGTCGTCAACCGTATGGTTTTTTTAGCAGGCGGCATTGCCCATGCTTCGTATGGGGGGATAGGTTTGGCGATTTTTTTTGGCATCCCCGTCTTTTTGGGAGCATCGCTTTTTGCGGTAGCGGCCGCACTGCTGATCGCCTTTTTGACACTCCATAGGCGCCATCGTATCGATACCTTCATTGGGCTCATCTGGGCAGTAGGCATGGCGATCGGTATCATATTTACAGATATGACACCGGGATACAATGTGGATTTGATGAGCTATCTTTTTGGCTCCATCCTTGCAGTCACCACTGAAGATCTTTATTTTATGGCTGCGTTGCTTGCCGTAATACTTTTTGTGATGGTGTTTTGGTACCGGGATATTTTGGCAGTTTCGTACGATAGCGAATATGCCGCCCTCAGAGGGATCTCGGTGCGTTTTTTTTATACGCTGATTTTGGTGCTCTCGGCGTTGACCGTAGTGATAGCCATCAAAGTGGTGGGGTTGATCCTTGTCATCGCCATGCTGACCATCCCCGTATATATCGCAGAAAAACTCTCCCATAGCCTATTTTCGATGATGTTTATCTCCGGGCTTATCGCAGCTTTTTTCACACTTGCGGGGCTTTGGTTTTCGTATGTATACAATCTCACATCCGGAGCATCCATCATCCTTGTTTCTGCCGCTTTTTTAGGGCTGTTTCTGCTTGTTTATCAAAAACGCTAACCGTTGAATTAATGCATTTTTTGCTTATATATTATAAAATATTATAGCTCTCCCCCGCTCTTGATGATATCGATACCGAACTTTTCGCGAAGCTTCTGCATCGAGGCCGTGATAGAGGAAGATTTCTTGTCATTTTCATAGTGCAAAAGATCCATCGTCGTCTTTTTGCTCTCCGAAAAATCAGAGATCGTCAAACCCAATTGTATGATCGCATGGGCAGGATGAATATCAAGGCGTTCAAAGAGTTTGAGCATTTCGCTTTTGAGATACTGTTCGCTAAATAGCCTGTGGGTATGAACCGCATCTTTGGATTTGATATGATACTCATACCTGATCTTGAGCGCAAAAGTCATCGGAGTATGGCCGCCTTTGTGGGCCAAAAATGCCAGATGCCTGCATAGTATGGCAATGCGGCGGCGTATCTCTGCCCGATCTTTCAGGGGGTCAAAAGTCCTGCTTATGCCTATGGACTTTTTGTCATGAGAGGTAGAGATGCCCTCCTCATCAATCCCGCAAATCCGGTTATAAAGCTGCCTGCCAGGCTTCCCCCAGGCGTATAAGAGCTCTTTGCGTTTTTTGATATCCCCAAGCGTACGTATCCCCCGACCTGAAAGCCGCTCGCTATAGCCTTTGCCGATGCCGGGAAATTTCTCGATGGGGATCTCTTGGATAAAATCATCCACATCGTCCGGATAAATCACTTTGATGCCGTCGGGCTTGGCACATTCAGTCGCCAGTTTGGCGATCCACTTGCTTCTTGATACACCAATCGAGATGGGAAGATCCAGCTCCTCTTTCACTTTTTGCTTAAGCTCAAACGCAAAGCGCTCTATATCCTGCTCTTTCACCCATCCGCTCACATCTCCGAAGAACTCATCGATACTGAACTGTTCAACGAATGGTATCTCGCGCTCTAAAAAAATTCTGAGTTTATAGGAGAGTTCATGGTAGAGCGGATAGTTGGGGGGCAATACTGTCAGATGCGGGCACACTCTGAGCGATTCGGCCACACTCATAGCCGTCTTCACGCCGTACGCCCGCGCCTCATAGGATGCCGTGGTGATAATCCCCCTGATCCTGCCGTCAGGATCGACAAAATACTCCTCAAAGCTCTTGCCGTCGTTACTGCTGAGTATTGAACTGGTAAAAGCCCCTCCGACCGCGCTCAGATAACGGCGCTCTTTTTTTCGCGCAAAGATACTCAGATTGCTCCGTCCTCCTACGGCAATAGGAATCTTATGCAGTTCAGGATGGCCGATACGGTGTGCGGCTGCAAAAAAGCAGTCCAAATCAAGGTGCAACATCATAACCGCAAGTCTATCAAGGTTTATAAAAAAAGGTTAAAAATCTTTCAAAATGCGATATTTTGGATATACTTTCTTTTATGGAAATATTTTTACAAACGATCGGCGCACCAAACGATAAAAGCAGATTAAAACCATTGTGTTTCATGCAAATAAGGCGCGCAGGCTGTGCAAAGACAGCGTTGCCATCCTTCAAAAGCAAATGCAGCGGATAGACAATGTCATGCCTATGAACCATCCGAAATTTATCGCCGATTGCCATCTTGGAAGATTGGCCAAATATCTGCGTATTTTGGGATACGATACATTGTACTTTCCTCATATCGAAGACAATGATCTTATCAACCTTGCCAACAAAGAAGGGCGTATCATCCTCACAAGGGACAAAGTACTTTCAAAGCGCAAAAGAGCCAATGCATTTTATCTCTTGCCTACCGATATCCAAGAACAGCTCCAAGCGCTGTTTACCCGGTTTGGCCTCAGCAAAAAAGCCCACACTTTTCCCCGCTGCACCATCTGCAACACCCCTCTTCACATTGTCGAAAAAGAGAAGGTCCTACATCTTTTGCCTGAAGGGGTTAAAAAAAATTTTGACTATTTCGAACAATGTCCCGCATGCGGACGCATCTATTGGCACGGAGACCATTACCGCAATATGATGTCATTGTTGGATGAGATTCAGTAAAGTCCGTAACAATCCAAAAAGAAAAATATCGCTCTGAAATGATCGATGCTCAAGCACAAAATAACAATATATTATATAATATTATTTAGTGCTTCAAGTGCTCCTATCGGCAGTTCAATCGCTGCTCCAAAGCTCTCACGCGGGTTGATCCGTATCAAAGGCACATCGAAATTTTTGGCTATCTGCCGGGAGGTATTGCGCACGGCGGGTACGGTTGTCCCTGCCCCCGTTTCGATAACGGCCGGCTTCGCTCCATGATGCTCCAGCATCTGCATCCAGCCTTTAAGCTCCTCTCTTTGTGCATTCGTACGGCTATAATTCCAGCCAAAATCATTAAACATCAAAATATTTGGCCGCGCCATGCCGCCGCATAAAGGACAGCTTGGCAGCGGTTCTTTCGCCTGAAAATCCTCTGTGATCTCGACATTTGTCCTCTCTGCACTCCACACTTTTCCTTGACAGTCATTACAGCATTGCAGATGATGGATCGAGCCGTGACACTCCATCACCCTGCTCTCCTCAAACCCTGCTTTTTGAAATTGCCCATCGACATTGGAAGTAAAAACAAAAGAACCATATTTTTTAGTATAAGATAGCTCAAGCAGTTTTTTAAAACCCTCATGAGGCACGGTATCACGGTAAAGTTGGAGCCTATGGCCGTAAAAAGCCCATGCGAGTTTGGGGTCATCCTCAAACCACTGCGGATTTGCCAGCGCTTCAAAACACAGCCCAAGCGCTTTGGCTTTAGGATAGGCGTGCCAAAACCCCTCTTCCCCCCTAAAATCAGGCAGCCCGCTGTCAACCCCCATCCCTGCCCCGGCAGTAATGAAGAGCGCATCGGCTTCTTGGAGTATTTTTTTTGCTTTTTGTAGATTTTGTGTTATATTCATAGGAAAATTATAGCATATGGCTATCCTGGATTCAATCCATCATTTCAATTCAATCGTCATTCACTTCTTCTTGTAATTGAAAAAATATTTTTGTATACTTTAGTGATAGATAGACATCATAAACTGGTGATCATCTGACACTGCTTCATAAGAAGTATATCAGATGATGGAAAAGGCAATAATCTGCATATTGGATAGACAATGAACCGATCCTCTTCTGTTATAGACAATTACTGGAGCTGGTCTGCCGATGACTTGTTCCAAGAACTAAACAGCAGCCATAATGGACTGGATCGGGCCGAAGCGGCTGATAGATTGCAGAAATATGGTCAAAACAGAATGGAGATCGGTCATCGACGCAGTGAAGTGCTGTGGATGTTTCTAAACCAATTCAGCAACCCTTTGGTACTAATTCTGGTGATTGCTGCGATCGTCTCGATCCTGATACATGACTGGTTGGATGCAGTCATTGTACTGGCGATCATTTTGATAACTGCCGTGCTCAGTTTTGTCCAAGAGTATCGTGCTGCCAATGCCGTCGAAAAGCTGCGGCAGCGTGTCTTTGTGAAAAGTATGGTTCTGCGTAACGGAGAGACTCTATCGATCCCCTCCCAAGAAGTGGTTCCAGGCGATATTGTCCAGCTTACCGCAGGCAGTTTGATCCCAGGGGATGGTATTTTGCTTGAGTCCAAAAATTTTTACGTGAGCCAGGCACTGTTAACCGGTGAGACTTTTCCTGTAGAAAAACGGCCGGGTATTGCATCTCAAAATGCCAGCCTCATTGAGCGTACCAACTGTGTCTTTATGGGAACCTCGGTACGCAGCGGTTCAGCAAAGGCGTTGATAGTGCACACCGGCAGTACGACCCGTTTTGGCCGGATTG
Source organism: Sulfurovum sp. UBA4779 (assembly GCA_002403155.1). Taxonomy (GTDB): domain Bacteria; phylum Campylobacterota; class Campylobacteria; order Campylobacterales; family Sulfurovaceae; genus Sulfurovum. Next base: position 197,748 of record DHHF01000008.1, on the reverse strand, counting down.
CCGATTCGCTGGCTTTGAGTCAACCCGAAACCGAGTTTGAACGGGGACTTCGCAGATTTGGAACTATGCTCATCGGCGTTATGGTGATCATGATGCTGGCCATTTTATCGGTAAATATCTTATTCCAGCATCCGACCATTGAGGCCTTCATGTTTGCAATGGCCCTGGCTGTGGGGTTGTCACCGGAAATGCTGCCGGCCATTCTTACCATCACACTGGCTCATGGTGCACAAAAAATGGCTAAAGAAGGGGTCATTGTCAAACGCCTCAATGTAATAGAAAATTTAGGCAGTATGGATGTACTCTGTACCGACAAAACAGGTACCCTGACCAAGGGTGTCGTTAAACTTGACAATGCCATGGACAGTACAGGTACCCCTTCTGCATCGGTTTTGCACTTGGCATATCTCAATGCACGGCTGCAAACCGGACTGACTAATCCGCTTGACGATGCCATTATTGCAGCAGGTAAAGAAGTATCTGTATCCATGAGAGAGTATCAGAAAATTGATGAAATTCCGTATGATTTTATCCGTAAGCGCTTGAGCATTGTCATAACTTCTAAGCAGGAAGCTTCTGCATTAATGATCAGCAAAGGTGCATTGCAGAACATACTGGATGTCTGTGATAGAGTTCAGATCGGGAGAACAACCGAGTTGCTGAGCGAAAAACACTCCCGGGAGATACAGCAGCATTTTGCAGAGTGGAGCAAGCAAGGTTTCCGTGTATTGGGGATCGCACAAAAACCATTGGAAGTAGGTAAAACCTATACTCGCGATGATGAGCATGAGATGGTATTTGTAGGTTTCCTGCTCTTTTTTGATCCACCCGAGGAAGGAATAAGCAAAACACTCGGTGAGATGTGCCGATTGGGTGTACAACTCAAGATTATCACCGGTGACAACAAACATGTCGCACAGCATGTCGCCCAAGAAGTAGGTATCAAAACAAAACGTATCATTACCGGTGCAGAATTGGATGTCATGAAAGATGAAGCCCTGTGGCATCTTGCAACAAAGGTAAATTTGTTTGCAGAGGTAGACCCGAACCAAAAAGAACGTATCATCAGCGCCTTGCAGAGGACCGGGCATGTAGTTGGTTATCTGGGTGACGGGATCAATGACGCTCCGGCCCTTCATGCTGCCGATGTGGGAATTTCAGTAGACCAAGCCGCCGACGTAGCCAAAGAAGCAGCCGATTTGATTCTGCTCAAACACAATCTTAAAGTCATCTGTAAAGGGATACATGAAGGCCGTCATACTTTTGCCAATACATTGAAATACATCTTTATCACCACAAGCGCCAATTTTGGCAATATGATCAGCATGGCATTGGCCTCGCTTTTTCTGCCTTTCCTGCCAATGCTGGCGAAGCAGATTCTGTTAAATAATTTCCTGTCTGATATTCCCTCTATGGGTATCGCCAACGATAACATAGACCGCAATTGGGATAAAACGCCTCATCGTTGGGATATCAATCTGGTCCGAAATTTTATGATCGTGTTCGGCTTGATCAGTGTCGTGTTCGACTTTATGACTTTCGGCATGCTCTTGTACATAAGCGGTACCGTTTCGGAGGTCTTCCGTACTGGCTGGTTTGTAGAATCGCTTCTTACTGAATTGCTTATCCTCTTTGTGATACGAAGCTACAAACCGTTCTACCAAAGCAAACCTTCGCGCTTTTTGATCTGGAGTACGGTCATTGTAATTTTTATTACACTGTTGTTGCCTTATCTGGAAATTGGAAAAATGATGGGTTTTGTTCCGCTGCCGGCATCGATCATGACAGCCATTCTGGGGATCACGATTCTTTATGTCATTGTGTCAGAATTCACCAAACGTATATTTTTTCATCGTATCGGGATGATTAAAGGCAGCCGTCAATGAATCATCAACACTCCAAAAAGCCTCTATTGCCCCAAATATATTCCTGGCTGTTAGGTGTATTGTTGCTATCAGGTCTGATCATGATAGTAACGCATTTTGTGGAGCTGGAGCATTTCACGAATCTCGCGCGTCAAGCTGAACCAAAATGGTTGATGATAGCCTTACTGCTCCAGATAACCACTTATTTCAGCGCAGCAGGTGCATGGTATGTTCCCTTGAAGAAAATGGGATATCGCCAGTCCTTATGGTCGTTGATTCCTCTTGGCATCGCAAAACTTTTTACCGAGCAGTCTTTGCCGACAGGCGGGATGAGCGGCACGGCTTTCTTTATCGCTGCTTTAAAAAAACGGAGTATTCCCAACTCTATCTGTATATCAACACTGATAGTAAGCTTGGTGGCTTATTACGGCGCCTATCTGCTTGCTGCTGTCGCGGCCGTGGTTTTATTGTATTTCTACCATAAGCTTAACGAATGGATTATTTTGATTTCACTGATATTTGCGATCGTCGCAGTAGGTATTCCTACGGGGACTTTATGGCTGAGAAGTATCGGCAAAAAGGAACTCCCCGCTATCCTCCTTCGAATTCCCGGTCTCAGCGGACTGATGAGAGCGATTGGAAATTCAAGCGTGGGAATGCTGCACAGACCGGTATTGATTTTTGCCATTGCTTTTTTTCACGGTACAGTTTTTTTAATGGATTCAGCCACCTTATGGGTCATGCTGAAAGTCGTTGGTGCGAATGTTTCTTTTTGGACGGCATTTCCGAGTTTTATTTTTGCATCCATGGTTGCCACGGTCGGCCCGATCCCCCTTGGACTTGGCACATTTGAGATCACCTCCGTCACGCTGCTGCATATGATGGGAGTATCCATGGAAGCCGCTCTCAGTGCGACTTTGCTGTTGAGAGGATTCACCGTATGGTTGCCGATGCTGCCGGGTATGTTGATGACAAGATGGGCGCTTCGATGATATCAATCCCTCCCATCCCTGCCCCGGCAGTAATGAAGAGCGCATCGGCTTCTTGGAGTATTTTTTTTGTTTTTTGTAGATTTTGTGTCATGTTCATGGGGAGATTATAACATATCAAAAAGATTTTTCTTGTTCCCACGAAAACCGGAGGAACAAGAAAATATATTTAAGACGATTATGATAAAACCATGTTTCTTTGATAAAAGGATATAACAATATTTATACAGGAAAAATGAAAAGATGCCGCTGGTTGAAGCCATAGGGATGACTTTGAATTCAAACTTTAAGAGGCTATAATGTTGCAGATAGGTAAAGGCAAGGAAAGTTGAGGTCTCAATAGATGTTTATTCATTTATAAGTCTTGCTTTTCCTTTTACGCTTGGTGTGAAAACAAGTATGAGATCAGTGCCGGAGGTAAGCCTACATACATGAAGAGTAAAACTGTTTTCTTTTCTTCATTTGTCATTGTTGTGCTGCTCCATACTTATGTACTGAGTTCGTATAAGGTTGATCAGCAGGTATATGAAGCCCAGTCTGGCGGAAAGGTTTCTTTTCTTGTAAATCTCCAACAGGTTTCCATCAAAGCATCCGAGTCTGTTGATGGGCCTGCAATGGAAGAAATTGTTCCTGACCCTATTGACGAGCCTGTCATTGAAGAAATTCCTCTCCCCGAACCTAAACTTACGGCAGAGGAGGAGGTCCCGGAAATTCCAAAGCCTATCAAAAAAAAAGAGAGTATCAAGAAAAAAAGAATCAAATCCAAAAATATAAAAAGCGCTTCAGAAGGCCTATCCGGCGGACAGATATCAGGATCCGGAGGGGGAGGAGCGCTTAAAGAGCATTATTTTTCAAAAGTACGGAACATGATAGAGCGGAAAAAAAGATATCCGAGTATCGCAAAAAAATTAAGGCAGGAGGGTACCGTGCATGTTACCTTTACGATAAGCAAAGATGGTGCCATCAGAGACATTCGTCTGGTAAAAAAGTGCCCTTACGAACGTTTAAATCGTGCTGCAATCCGGGTACTCAAAGAGATCGGATCATTTCCTCCCATCCCTGAAGAGATTGGAAAACAATCCATTTCTTTATCGGTATTGATAAGATATAAAATCTTGAATTAGGAGTTTAAATTGTTAGATATGATGCAATATATAGATAGAGGTGGCATTATCGTTTATATTCTCATAGGATTGAATATTATCGGTTTTACTATCATGGTATGGAAATTTATCGTCCTGGCTATAGCAAGATGGCAAAAAGAGAAGATCATTAAAGAAATCCTCTCCTTTATACGGGAACATGATTTACCCACAAAGCAAGAATTTATGAAAAATGGGATTGATGCACAGATCAAGTCGATGGAATTTGGGCTGAATACAGTTAAGACCATTGCCTCTATTGCGCCGCTTTTAGGCTTGCTTGGAACGGTGGTCGGTGTCTTAAATGCATTTGATGCTATCAGCCAACAGGGGCTTGGAGACCCTGCAGTATTCTCTTCAGGCATCTCCATTGCCTTAATCACAACGGTTGCCGGACTAATTGTAGCTATCCCTCATTATATCGGTTATAACTACTTCATGAGTCTTCTGGATAAGATTGAGATCGACCTCGAAAAAGAAGTGCTGGAGCAATTATGAAACGGCGAGAACCGTTAACGCTGGAGATGACACCGCTTATTGATGTAGTGTTTATCCTGATTATATTTTTTATCGTCACATCGATATTTAAAAAAGAGGAACTGGCGCTTATCTTAAATCTTCCTGCCTCCGATGCACAGAAACTGGATATCGAAGAAGAGCAGATTACCATTGAACTCTCAGAAGAACAGATTGCATTCAGAGGCGAAGAAGTGACACTTGAACTGCTTGAAGATGCACTCAAAAAAATAACGGATAAAACAAGAACCATTATTGTAAGAATTGATGAAGAGGTGATCTATAAAAGGATTGTTTTAGTCTTAGATATTCTTCAAAAAAATGGACTGCACAATTTGGCATTGGTTACAATAAAAGACGAATAATTCTAAACAAGGGATGGAAAATAAAAGTAATCTATCAATTTTTTTCTCGTTTTTCTTGTTCCCACGGAAACCGTTGGAAGAGAATGAAAAAAAATCATTCATTTTAGATATAGCTATGTTATAATATTTGCTTAGCGAATAGTTAACTTTCAAGCAAAAGAGGAGAGGACAAACATGATAGAGACATTTGATCTGGATGAATGGCGCAAAAAAAAACAATACTCTGCTGCCGGGGTCATTCTTCTAATGGTTGCAATAGTCTATTGGTTTGTTTATGAAAGAGGCGAAATCAAATATGTATTTTCTCATACAATGTATGTACCGATCGTTCTAAGTGCTATATTTTTTGGCGCAAGAGGGGGGATACTGATCGGAATACTCGGTGGCCTAGTGCTCGGTCCGCTCATGCCCATGGACACCATAACCGGTGAAATGCAAAATACCGTTAACTGGGTATACAGGACTGCTTTTTTTTCTCTTATTGGCTTCATTGTAGGCTTTGCCAGCGACACGACTGTTTTTTATATCAAAAAAATCAAATGGCTCGCCCACCACGATAAGCCTACGGGACTGCCCAACAGCCTTCTGATGGAAAAAATTATCCAGACACTGCCAGATCTTCCGGAGGATAGTGATGAATCACATTATTTGATAGGTTTAGGCATAGCAAACGCAGTCGAAATTAGAATGAATTTTGGATCAAACGCTATTGATCAGATACTTTCCGCGTTAGTCGGTATCATCCGCAATGAATTGCCGGATAATCTACTCATATGCCGTATACATTATAATTCTCTTGGGATCATTCAACCAAAAACAAACAAGATCGACATGAAGCGGCTGACACAAAATCTGGAGAAAATTCTTAAAAAACCCTTTGCCTTTGACGATCTGCATCTTCATTGCGATATGTACTTTGGATGCGTTGCATTGAAAAGGGTTATCGATGAACCGGGAACATATATCGAAAAAATATCCAATACCGTATCAGAAGCGATCCAAAAAAAACAACATAAAATTATCTTCATCGGACGGGAGAACAATGGCTGGGTCAGAGAAAATATTCAATTGCTGGGCGAACTGAAACACGCGATCGAGGCCGGAGAGCTAACCATGCATTACCAGCCAAAGGTGATAACACAAACAGGGCATATTTGCGGTGTCGAGGCACTTATGCGATGGCATCATCCTACTCTCGGGAATATACCTCCCGATAGGTTTATTCCGCGCACTGAAGACAGCACTCTTGTCGACCAGCTTACCTATTTTGCCATCGATCAGGCGCTCAGACAACAGGCAAAATGGGAGAAAAATGGGATATCGGGCATGTGTGTATCGGTGAACATTTCTGTGAACAATTTTAAGTATCATGATTTCACCGATACAGTTCTACAGTTATTGGATCACCACGGCGTAAACGGAAAATATCTGGAGCTGGAAATTACCGAAACCTTGTTGATGGAAGAGATTGAGCGCAATATAGAAAAACTGTTTACTCTATCCGATGCCGGCATCATTCTATCCATCGATGATTTTGGCACAGGCTATTCATCGCTGCAATACCTAGCCAAACTGCCTATTTCCTTCATCAAAATCGATCAGGCCTTCATTCTCAATCTGCCCGCCGACACCAAATCAAAGCATATTGTTCAAACAACCATCAATATGGCCCATGATCTGGGCAAGGAGGTCGTAGCAGAAGGGGTCGAAACCAAGGCGGCGTACGATTATCTCAAGAACACTGATTGCGACATTGTACAAGGATATTATGCGAGCCCGCCGGTCACAGCCGGCGAATTTGAAAATCTATACAGGCAATGCAACGGGCAGCTTTTAAACGGAGCAAGAGGTACAAGCCAACGTATACAATAGCATTTTTTCATTCCCGTGATTTGTACGGAAATGAAAAAACATTTATTTGAGATACAGCTATGTTATAATAATCAAATAAATAAGATTTAATACACCCTAAACATAAAAGGATCAGAATATGAAAAATATGAGAGTGGTGATTATAAGCAGTATCATAATGTTTACAAGTATTCTTTTTGCCGGTGATTTCGAAATCTACCCCGGTGCGGAATTGTCAGAGAAATTGACAAAGGAAGCATATGAAATGTCAGCAGGTGCTCCAGGCGCCGACATGTGGAACATATCAATCTATACGACTAAAGATACTTTTGAAAACATATGTGCATTTTATAAGAAAATCGGTTATGAATACCATATGCCTTCCGGTCCAGAATCCATGAAATTGCCATCAGGAACTGAAATCAAAACAGCATATTTCATTTTTGGAGGAGCTATAGATCTACAGAATGCAAAATCTTGGATTAAAGTACAGAATCCTTTGATAAGTCATAAAAATGTATTTGTAGTAACACAGGGTCTAAAAGATGAAGATATCGGCGTAGAGAAAGGTGTATCAACCATCATGCACATGATGAAAAAATAGAATACTATTTTGTAAATTATTTCTCATTGCGACGGTTTCCAAAGAAGGTAAGCACAAATGCTTGATACGGCAGGAGAATAGGGATAAAACATGATCGTCAAAGAGCGCTTTTACCTGGATGAAACCTATTGCCAAGAGCTTCGCAAAAAGCAGACACATTTTGGCTTTGGGGGCTTTGGCGAAGCGGTCTACTACCGCACCTATAGCCGCATCAAACCCGACGGCTCCCAGGAACACTGGGCCGATACCGTGATACGTGTGATCAACGGCGTGATCTCCATACGCAAAAGCCATTACATCAGGAATGACCTTGCATGGGATGAGCAGCAATGGCAGACGTATGCCCATGCGCTGGCAGATGCCATGTTCAAAATGCAGTGGCTGCCTCCCGGGCGGGGACTTTGGATCATGGGAACGGAGTATATTTACGAGCGCGGAAGCGCGGCGCTGAACAACTGCGGTGCGGTTGACACCGCCGATCTGGCGGCGGCGGCAGACTGGACGATGGATATGCTGATGTGCGGCGTGGGTGTGGGGTTCAATACCGCCTGGAAAGGCGAAAACGTCTCTATGCCTGACAAAAGCCGTCCTCATGTATTTATCATTCCCGATAGCCGTGAGGGATGGGTCGCTTCGGTCAGACTGCTGATAGAAAGCTATACCAAAAACGGGGCATGGCATGTTTTTGACTATTGTGCGATCCGCCCCGAAGGCTCGCCCATCAGGGGATTCGGCGGTACGGCGTCAGGGCCTGCACCGTTGCAACAGCTGCATAAGCGTATCGAAAGCTACCTTGATGCCTATGTGAAAGGCCGGTGTAATGCAACGCGGTGCATTGCGGACGTCATGAATGCTATCGGTGTCTGTGTCGTGGCAGGCAATGTCAGACGAAGCGCGCAGATCGCTTTGGGGTCGATCGATGATCAAACTTTTCTGGAACTCAAAGACTATGCCAAAAACCCGGAACGCACTGCCATAGGGTGGGTATCCAACAACACCGTCGTGCTTGAAAAAGACGAAGACTTCCAAAAACTGCCCCGCATTGCCAAACATATCAAAGACAACGGCGAACCGGGCATCATGAACCTGATCAATGTGCAAAAATATGCCAGATACGGCGAAAAGGCAAAAGACAAAGCCTATCTGGCAAATCCCTGCTCTGAGATTGCGCTGGAAAGTTTCGAGCTGTGCAACCTTGCCGAAGTCTTTCATGCCCGTTGCAAAGATGAAGCGGTATTTTACAAAGCGCTGGAATTTGCCACCTTCTACGCCTCCACCGTAGCGCTGCTTCCGACACACCGGAGCGAAACCAATGAAATTATCTTGCGAAACCGCCGCATCGGCGTAAGCCTTTCGGGGATCGCGGAGATGCTCGATATGCTGGGAACGGCGGAATTGGCCCAAAGATTGCAAAAAGGCTACCGGATCGTATCTTCCCTGAATCACAAATTGGCTGCCCAAGCCAACGTTTCGCCTTCCATCCGGGTAACCACCGTAAAACCATCAGGCACCATCAGCCAGCTTGTCGGAGTCAGTTCCGGGATGCACTTCCCAAACTTCCGCTACGCCATCCGCCGTATGCGGGTAGCAAATGACGCCCCCATTTGCAAGCTGCTCAAATCAGCCGGCATCCCCCATGAGCCGGACCGCTACAGTACCAATACAACGGTCTTTGAATTCCCTATCGATCAGGGCACGACCCGTAAGGTATCGGAAGTATCGGCATGGGAACAATTTGCTTTCTTGGCGATGCTTCAGCGCGAATGGAGTGACAACATGGTCAGCTGCACCGTTTTTTTTGATGCGCAAAAAGAAGGAGGCCAAATCGAGGCCATGCTTGCACAGTTCCTGCCGCTCATCAAATCAGTTTCCATGATGCCTTATAACAAAATAGGCTGCTATGCACAAATGCCCTACGAGGAGATCAGCAAAGAAGAGTATCAAAAACGCCTTGCGGCTCTAAAACCGATAGATTGGAAAAAGTACAGCGGAAATAATGACAGCAGCAATCAAATTTGCTGTATTTCATGCAGATGATGTATCATTGACTTCAAAAAAACTGCTTTATAAAACAACTACTCCTGCGCATCTGCCAAAGTCAAAGCAAAAAGCACATTCACCCCGTGTCCCAGCAATACCTTTTGTGCCTCTTGAAGCGTAATGCCTGTTGTAATAATATCATCCACAAGCACTGCATCGATATTCGGTTTGCCGCTATAGACAAAATCTCTAGGGTTCTCCAAACGATACTGAAGGGGTTTTCCAGAATAGCTTACTTTGTTTTTGGCCCTCAGAGCGCCATGCAGCGGTATGGCATTTTTATGTTTCATGGCATGGGTCAGCAGCGCCACATGCGCATAGCCGTTCTTGACCCGCTCATCGATTCCGACGATATAGATGGTTTGATCGTCAATTTGCAGAAATTTTTCCATAAAAGGCTTCATCGTCATCTTTGCCAATGCCTTATAGATGCGATAGCCTTCGGGCTTATGCTTGGTATGAAGGAGAGGCTCGAGGGCAGAATATTTAAAAAAGCTAACCACTTCCAGCGTACCTACCGTCCTTTTGGTAACCGTAGGAATAAAAAGCTTCTCTCGGCAGCTTTTGCAGAGAATCGGAACACTAAGTTTTGAACAGGAAAAACATCGCATGGCAGTTAAAAGATATGCCAATCATCGGCTTGGTTCTTATCATTGATGCGACTTTTCATCAATCCGATCTCCTCGCATAAAATCCGGTCCTTGTAGTGACCGCCTACAGAATGTCTCGTATCACCATGGCATAATGCAGCACCCAAAGGTTCAGCAAAAATATCAACATCGAAGAACCTCTAGAAAAAAGGTTTTGCAAAGGTGTTCTCTCTTTGGTATTCGTTTTGAGTGCAATCGCAAAATGGATGACAGTCAGGATCAAAAGCGCACCTACCAGCCAAAGTTTTTTGCGTAAAGAGCTGAGCACTTCAGAGTCCGCATCACTTGAGAGTTGGTAGATCAATCCGTTATCGATTATCATATAGACACCCGTTGCGAGCAGCAAAATTAAAGCAACCAACTCAAAATACCCGAAGATAGGCCCAAGATGAGGGTAAACCTCTTTTTGTTTTTGTTTGTCTCTTAAAGAGATGCCCAGCACAAACATAAAAATAGAACCGCCGATCCACGAAATAGCGGCAATCAGATGCAAATGCAGTGCCCAACCCATTGTGCGTCCCGCTTAACTTTCAAGCTTCAGTACAGCCATAAATGCCTCTTGGGGAACTTCAACTTTGCCGATGGCTTTCATGCGCTTTTTGCCTTCCTTTTGTTTTTCCAAAAGTTTTCGTTTTCGCGTGATATCTCCGCCGTAACATTTTGCCGTCACGTTTTTGCCCATTGACTTGACATTGCTCCGCGCAATGATGGTATTGCCGACACTTGCCTGGATCGCCACTTCAAAAAGCTGTCTCGGGATCAGTTCTTTAAGCTGCGAAACAAAAGCAAGCCCTTTTGCGCGTGCCTTTTCTGCAGGAACAATGATCGAAAGAGAATCTACGATATCTCCCGCCACCCGGATATCAAGTTTTACAAGATTGCCCGGCCTAAACCCGATCGGCTCATAGTCAAAACTTGCATAGCCTTTTGTGATGGATTTTAGTTTATCGTAGAAATCCATGACAATTTCATTCATCGGAATATCATATTCCAACAAAATACGCGTTTCGCTCAGATAATCCATTTTAATCTGAATCCCGCGGCGCTCATTGAGCAGCTTGATAAGGTTCCCTACATATTCTTGAGGTGTCAAAATGGTCGCTTTGACATAAGGTTCATAGATCGTGTCTATCTTTTGGGGCTCAGGCAGTTCGCTTGGATTTTGTATCTCAAGTTCCGTTCCGTTGGTTTGCTTGACGCGATAGACTACGGTCGGCGCAGTCGCGATAAGCTCCAAGTCAAATTCGCGCTCAAGACGCTCTTTGACAACCTCCATATGCAGCATCCCTAAAAACCCGGTCCTAAATCCGCTTCCGAGCGCGATGGAACTTTCCGGCTCAAAACTCAGTGAAGAGTCATTGAGTTTAAGCTTGTTTAAGGCATCCCTCAAATCTTCAAATTTGTCAGTTTCTATAGGGTAGATCCCGGCAAACACAAAAGGTTTCGCCGGCTCGAACCCTGCGATCATTTCTGCAGTCGGATGTTTCGCATCGGTGATCGTATCGCCCACCCTGATCGCATCTACCGTTTTGAGCCCCATCACGACAATGCCGATCTCGCCGGTTCGAATCTCGTTTGTTTTGATGGGCGCGATAGGATTGGGGTACATCAGATTGAGCACCTGATGCTCATCTTTTGTCCCCATCACCTTAACCATCTGTCCTTTTTTGATACTTCCGTCAAACACACGCACCAGTGCCAATGCTCCCAGATAATTATCAAACCAGCTATCATAAATGAGCGCTTTGGCAGGGGCATTTTCATCCCCTTTCGGAGCCGGTACACGCTCGATGATAGAATCAATAAGATCCTTAATCCCTACGCCGGTTTTAGCCGAAACCAGGTTGTGCTCGGTTGCATCGATCCCTATGGCTTCTTCCAGCTCTGCCAGCACTCTATCGGGATCGGCGGCAGGAAGGTCTATCTTGTTTACAACAGGCAAAAGTTCAAGATTGTTTTCCATGGCAATGTAAACATTGGCAATCGTTTGGGCTTCTACCCCTTGTGCGGCATCTACAACCAGCAAAGCACCGTCGCTTGAGGCCAGCGAACGGCTTACTTCATATGAAAAATCGACATGGCCCGGAGTGTCGATCAGGTTGAGTATGTACTCTTCTCCGTCTTTTTTATAATTCAAGCGAACACTTTGCGCTTTAATGGTGATGCCGCGTTCTTTTTCGATATCCATCGTATCCATGACCTGCGCAGACATTTGTCTTTCCGATACTGCACCGCATTCTTGTATGATACGATCGGCTAACGTCGATTTTCCGTGGTCAATATGGGCGATGATTGAAAAATTGCGAATATGGGATTGGGGTACTGTTTTTGTCATTAATTTGTCTCAAACAGTGAATTTACACTCTCATTATTGTGTACTCTTCGTATCACTTCGCCAAGCATAGAGGCCGTTGAAAGCATTTTTATCTTAGAAGATTGCTGTTGCATCGGAATAGTATTTGCCACTACCAGCTCATCCAGATCTCCCTCTTCGATACGCTCATAAGCCGGTCCGGAAAGCACAGGATGGGTACAGCATGCCATGACTGAATTTGCACCGAGTTTTTTAAGGGCGGCTGCGCCTTTGAGCATCGTCCCTGCAGTATCGATCATATCATCGATCAAAATGACATCCCTGCCTTTGACGTCACCGATGATATTCATCACTTCTGCTACATTGGCTTTTTCGCGTCTTTTATCAACGATAACCATATCAAGGCCGAGTTTTTTCGCAAAATATCTTGCTCTTGCCACACCCCCGATATCCGGAGATGCGATGATGGGGTTTGGAAGATTTTTAGATTTAATATAATCTATAAACAAAATAGCCCCGTACAAATTGTCCACCGGGATATCAAAAAAGCCTTGGATTTGAGAAGCATGCAAGTCTACCGTTACTACCCGGGTTATGCCTGCCGTTTCCATCAGATTGGCTACCAGTTTTGCAGAAATGGGAACTCTTGGCGCAGCTTTTCTGTCTTGTCTGGCATAGCCATAATAGGGTACTACGGCCGTAATCGACTTGGCAGAAGAGCGCTTGAGCGCATCCGTCATGATAAGCAGCTCCATCAGGTTGTCATTGGTAGGTGCGCAAGTAGGCTGCACGATAAAAACGTCTTTGCCGCGCACACTCTCTGCGATCTGTACGTTAATCTCACCATCGGAAAAGCGATTGATTGTTGCATTTGAAAGAGGCATCTCAAGGTAATTTGCTATCTGCTTTGCAAGTTCTGGATTTGCCGTGCCCGAAAAAATCATATATCCGCCCATCTATGCGCCCTTTTGTATCTATTTGTTTATTGTATCGGAGCGTATTTTACACTAAACTTGATAAAAAGGTGATTTAAAGCTCTGCGACACTACACTTCTATAAATGATTTCAGCAGGAGCGGCATGATACGTAAAGTCTTTAAAAAAAGGCCGGCAGAAAAAAGCAAAATAGACACTTTTTTAGACAAATACAATCTTCCAAAAACCTATCTTTCCATCAACAGAAAAACCGTAAGCAAAGGGGTTTTTGTCGGCCTTTTTTGGGCATTTATCCCCATGCCGATGCAAATGCTTGCAGTGATCGCCACCACGCCTTTTATCCGCTTTAACGTACCCATCGCGATCTCCATGGTTTGGCTTACCAATCCTTTTACGATGCCTTTTGTTTACTTTATAGAGTATCTGACGGGCAATTTTATCTTGGGGCGCAAAGGCATCCAAGATATCGAGCTTACCATAGAGTGGTTTACTTCCCATTTTTCAGATATCCTTGTACCCCTTTATGTGGGAACTGCTTTTTATTCTCTCGTAATTTCGGGCTTGGTCTATTTTTTAATCAACCGGCTCTGGATCGCTTCGGTTCAAAAAGAGAAAGATTCCAAAACCGTGGCAAGAAATGAAAAAAAGTTAGAAGATCAAACCCAACCCAAAGAAGAGTAAAAATGACGCGATATCTTTAGCAAATCACTCCGCCGCCTATCAGCTTATCCTTCTCATAAAATGCCGCGATCTGTCCTTTTGCCAGCCCAAATACAGGTTCATGCAAAACCACTTTGGCTTTTTCGTTCTCTATGCTTACATGACAAGAAACCGCACGGGTTCTGTAACGCACTTTGACTCTGCATTCAAACTCTTTTTTTTCTTCAAACAAATTGAGCTGTGTTACCTCAAAGCTTTCTACCGCAAGTTTTTCTCTTGTCCCGACAACGATCTGATTTGTTTCAGGCCTGATATCCAGTACAAAATGAGGATCATGTGCTCCATTGACAAAAAATCCTCTTCTTTTGCCTATCGTATAATGCATATAGCCCTTATGCGTTCCGACAACATTGCCTTGCATATCCACTGTTTCACCCGGCATATCAATATTGATATGCTTTGCCAGCACCTCATCGTAAGTGTTTTCAACAAAACAGATTTCAGAACTCTCTTTTTGTGCGGCAAAATCTTGAAGCACTTCGATATCGGCAGCATATTTTTTAACATCTTCTTTTATCCATGAACCCAACGGAAAAACCAATCGTGGCAAGACCTCTTTTTTGACTTCGCACAAAAAATAACTCTGGTCTTTGCCAAGATCTTCCGCTTCATAGATAAACGCTCCGTCACATTTCAGATAATGCCCCGTTGCCACAAAATCAGCTCCGATTTCGTCTGCAAAGGTGATCATTTTTCCAAACTTGATCGTTCTGTTGCACATGACACAGGGATTGGGCGTCAATCCCTGCTTATAGCTTTCCACAAAATAGTTGTACACTTCTTTTTGAAATGCTTCGGAAAAATCCTTAAAATGGATTTTGATCCCAAGGTAATCACACACGCGTTTTGCTTTGAGGAAATTTTGTTCATGATATCCTTCTTTGTGGTGAAGCTTCATATAAACACCCTCGACTTCATAGCCCTCTTTTTGGAGCAAGACCGCTGCAACCGTAGAATCTACGCCCCCGCTCATCCCAACCAATACTTTTTTTTTCATTTTAGTTCACTTTTTTTATCTGTATCGCGATCTCTTCATCCACATTTACCAAAAAACCTTGAGCAACACAGGTTTCTCCGGTAAAAAGTTCCACCGCTTCAAGGTTTAACGATGAAATGCTTATCTTGTGTCCGACTTCGATTTTTCTGCTTTGAACAAAACCAAAAGAGCATTTAAGTAATTTGTACTTTTTTTCACCCATCTGATTTTGTATTTTTTGATTTAATGAAACGATTTCGATGCTGTTTTGCCGCGTTCTTTCCAACCTGGCTTCGGCAATATTTTTTTGACCCTCCATCAATATCATTTCAAGGTTTTCAAACCCTAAAAGCAGCACATCGCCTTCGCTTAGTTTTTTAAGTGCGCTTTTTTTGATCTGAATCAACGGAAGGGCAAGCTCATATTTGGGACAAAGCGGCTGTCTTTGCATCATGTTTGCCAAACGAACCGCTTGTGTTTCATTTTTCATCCATATCCCCGATGAATTGTTCCAAAAGATACTCTTTATTTGCCGGCATAAGATCATCCGGAACTTCTTGTCCGGTGGAAAAATAGCTCATAGGCAATTTATACAGCAGCATAAAATTCAGCAATGTTCCAAAATGTTTCGTTTCGTCGAACTTCGTTACGATCACATTGTCAAGATTCAAAAAAGAAAAATTTTTATAAATATCTTCCATGTCTTCATATTTGACCGTAGCTGCCAACACCAAAGAAACTTCGATCTGTTTTTCACTGCCGCAGGCAACAAACCCTATCGTTTTGATAAATTTGCGCGTATCATAAGGGGACATACCTGCCGTATCGATCAATATGATATCATAATCTGCAAAACGTTCAAGATTTTTTCTAAATTCATCTGTCGAAGCAATGGATACATGCTCTATTTGCATAATATCGGCATAATGCTCCAATTGCTCAACTGCACCCACTTTATAGTTGTCTAAATTCAATAAGGCAACTTTATAAGGCTTCTCCATCAAATAAGCATAGCGCGCAGCCAATTTCGCAATTGTAGTCGTTTTTCCTGAACCGGTAGGGCCGACAAGCATCATGATTTTTGGCAATGAGAGATCTTCTTTTTTCACCTTCAACGCTTCATCAATCTCTCCGATCAGATAAGAAACCAGAAGAGATTTGTCCTCCAAAATCGAAGCTTCTTCAATTGCATCAAGCATCCCGTCAAGCCACTCAGAAGAGATCCCTTTATCTGCCAATAATGCTTTGACTTCGTCTGCCGCACCGGCTGCCGGCATTTTGCCAAAAGATTTTTTTATAAAAAGATTTTTAGCGACTTCCACAACAATTTCGCTGCGCAATTTTCCGTCTTCGTATGTTATTTGCTTGGCAGAGATCAGCGTGATATTGTCTCCGTATTTTTTAACAGCCTGTTCGTAGGCACTCTTTGGATCAGAAGCCACAAACGTTTCTTTTATCATTCTATTGCCTTTTGATTAAATTCTTTTCAATAAAACAAAAATTTCTCATTCTTCTGCTTTTTCCTTATTTTATAGACATATTCCTTTTGAAGAATTTTTTCTTTTATATTTTTTCGTCTGAGATATGCCAAAGGAATCAGTACCGAGTCTCTTTGCGCCCATCTAGGATGAGGCAGTATTAAATTATGTGTATTGAGTTTTACTTTTTCATAAAATATAATGTCGATATCAAGCGTTCGCGGCCCATCCTTAAAAAGCCGTTTGCGGCCGAAATCTTTCTCTACTTTCAGCAAATACCGCAATAATGCTTTTGGCTGCAAAGAAGTTTCCACCAGCATAAGGGTATTGTAAAAATCATCCTGCTGTGTATATCCAAAAGGCGGATTTTTTAAAATTGGCGCCGTTTGCAGGATACGGATATACGCGGAACGGCCAAAATACCAAAACAGATGCTCGAAGCGGCGAATCGTATCTCCCATATTTCCGCCGATCCCCAGCAGCGCTTTTCGTCCGCCTCTTTTTGATGACATATAAGGAAAGTGAAATGCCCTCATCAGCGTATTGCAACTGTCAAGCTGTCTTTTTAGCATATCTTTTCCTTATAATATCACGGCCTTTCCATCTACCATCGCCACCATATCTTCGATACGAATTCCAAATTTTCCCGGTATATAAATTCCCGGTTCAATGGTATAGACCATACCGTCCTCAATCACCGTATCGGATTTACTTGAAATGTAAGGCATCTCATGAATATCAAGCCCTACACCATGGCCCGTAGAATGAACAAAATATTCTCCAAAACCTGCTTTTTCGATAATACCCCTTGCCAACGCATCTATCTCTTTGGCTTGCATTCCGGAGCGTGCTTTAGCGATTGCATTGTCATGTGCTTTGCGTACCGCATCGTAGGCTTTTTGTATTTTTTTGCTGCCAAAAGATTGTTGGGAACGGAAAGTAAAATTTTTATCAAACCGTACGGTGCGTGTTCTGTCAGAACAATATCGTTTATATTTCAAGCCGGCATCCACCAGCAAAAGATTATCTTTGCGAAGCATGCGCTGTGTCGGCATTGCATGCGGTTTGGCCGCATTGGCTCCGATTGCCACAATGGGACTAAAACTAAGTTCGCGTTTTCCAAAATCGCTCAAAACAGATTTTGCCATATAGGTAAGATGAAATTCATCTTTGCCTGTGCCCTTTTCTTTGAAAACTTTGGCCAATTTATCAAACGCTTTAGCTCCAAGCTTGGCAGCTTTGGCAAGAATTTTAAGCTCATTATCACTTTTAATAATGCGTTTTTTATGAGAGTAGTCCGCAACCGCTTCAAAATCGATCTTGCACTGCGAACGTATCTTTTCGTATCCTGCCACCGTCCACTCTTTTGGATCGAAAATGACCTTTTTTGCTTTTGATTGCTCCAAAAGTTTCACGGCTGCACCATACAGATCGCTGTCAATCACCACTTGCGCATTTTGCACATTCTCTTGTGCTTCGATCATATATCGGCTATCGGTGATCAAAAAAGCTTCGCTTCCCAATCTCAGATAAAGGGCATTGTCGCAGCTATAGCCACATTCATAATAGATAGCGTTTTCATCTTTGAGCATATAATTCATTCGGCCTCTTTGGTTTGAACTTTAAAAGCTATCTTTACAAATTAAATTTTATTTTGTTTATGCCTGTGCTTGCGTTTTTTGCATACGCGCCCTCATCGCTGCCACTTCGCCGAGTATCTGTCTCATTCCCACCATTGCCAAATGATAGCCAAACGGCCCCATTCCTACGATCTGGCCCGCACATACCGGCGCAGTCAAAGAAACGTGCCTAAATTCCTCTCTTTGGTGAATATTTGATAGATGCACCTCGATAGTGGGGATCTGTACGGCTGCTATGGCATCACGAATCGCGATAGAGGTATGGGTATAGGCTGCAGGATTGATAATGATACCGTCTGCATCTCCCAAACATTCTTGGATGCGATCTACGATTTCACCTTCAAGGTTGCTTTGAAAAAATTCGATTTCAAGTTGATTTTGATCCGCATATGCCTTCATTTGCGTATGGATATCCTCCAATTTCATTGAACCATAGATATTTTGTTCTCTTACGCCGAGCATATTCAGATTTGGACCTTGTATAACGACAATTTTCATTAGAATTACCTTATTTATTTATTTTGGGTATCATTTTATCTAAATAGTATTAAAGGATAGCATTGATGAAAATAATAGCGGCGGACTATATCTACACTCCCGCAGGTTTTTTAACGGGCCATGCAATCGCATTTGAAAAAACCATTATCGAAGTGTTGCCTCTGGGAATATTACAAAAAAAATATCCCGATGCCAGCGTAATGGCCGCTGCACCCCATTGCGTACTCTATCCCGGCTTTATCAACACCCACGTACACCTTGAATTTTCTTCCAATAAAACCACATTGGAATACGGCTCATTCATTCCCTGGCTCTATTCGGTCATCGACGATCGCGATGCACTTACCAAAGGCTGCGATACACACATCATGCAGAATGCCTGCAACGAGATGCTTCGCTCAGGGATAACCTCTTTTGGCGCTATTTCCAGTTTTGGCCTTGAGCTTGAAGTTTGTATTAAAGCTCCCCAAAGGGTCGTTTTTTTTAATGAGTTTATAGGAAGCAATCCTCAAAATATCGATATACTTTATGCTGATTTTCAGGAACGGCTCAAAACATCATGCCGCTACGAAAAAGATCGGATTATCCCCGGTATTGCAATACACGCACCCTATTCGGTCCATCCGGTTGCACTCAAACGCATTGTCAAAATCGCCAAAGAAAATCATTATCCCCTCAGTGCACACTTGCTTGAAAGCCAGGCCGAAAGATCATGGCTGGATGATGGAGACGGAGAATTCAAACCTTTTTTTGAAACCTATTTCAACCAAAGCCGGCCTTTTACGACAGCCAAAGAATTTATCGAAGCCTTTGACGGGTATCCCACCCATTTTACCCATTGCACCCAGGCCAGCGAAAAGGAGTTGGAACATTTAAGCAAACAAGGCCACTCTATCGCACACTGCCCGCGATCCAACCGTTATTTGGGGTGCGGAAGGCTTGCACTGGAAAAACTAAACCTTCCTTTTTCTCTTGCCACGGATGGGCTCAGCTCCAACAACACGCTTTCGCTGTTTGATGAACTTAGAGCAGCGCTTATGATGCACGAGCGCCTGGAGCTTAAAAGTTTGGCCGCAAAACTCATCCAGGCCGTCACTTCGGATGCGGCACAAATATTGAATCTTGATTGCGGAAAGATCGAACCGGGAAAATCGGCGGACTTTACCCTCATCACTCTGCCTGATGCCCCTAAAAGAGTAGAAGAGATTCCTCTTTGGACCATCTTGCATACCAAGGAGGCTTCACAAGTCTATATAGAAGGAGAGCAATATGTTTAAAACACTGGGAAACATCATCAAATGGATAGGGCAGCATTTTTTAGGCATGCTTTTTTTGCTTATTGTGCTGGTTGTTCTGATGCCCCAAACCGCACCGCTCAATCCGCCGAACCTTCAAAGGATTGATCTGTTTGGGCCCATTATTGATGCAGATGACATTGTCAAACAAATCGAAAAAGCACAAAATGATCCTTCCATTAAAGGGGTCCTGCTCAATGTCAACTCGCCCGGAGGGTCGGTTCCGCCTTCTATTGAAATTGCCTATGCCATTAAAGAGCTCAAACAGCATAAGCCAGTGATTGCGTATGCCAGCGGGATTATGGCAAGCGGAAGCTATTATAGCGCTATCTATGCCAACAAAATTATCGCCAATCCGGGTGCAATCGTCGGATCCATCGGTGTCATTATGGAGAGTGCCAACATCAAAGAATTGATGGACAAAATAGGCATCAAGCCCCAAATCGTCAAACAAGGCACCTATAAAGAAGCCGGCACCCCCACCAGAGAATGGACACAGCAAGAGCGTGCCGAACTTGAGACATTGACGCATGACACCTATATGCTCTTCGTTCAAGATGTTGCTTCTGCCCGGGGGTTAGATGTCAACAACTCCGCCCATTATGCAGATGCACATATTTTTTCACCCGTGAGGGCAAAAACTGCAGGGCTCATAGATGAAATAGGCACAATGAGCACCGCAAAAGCACAGCTTGCCCTGCTGGCAAATGTTAAAAATCCCGTATGGAAAGAAAAAGACAAACTTGAGACATTTATGGATCAGCTGGGGAATGAAACCGTTTTGAAAATACAAAATTATTTTTACGGCCTTAAAGCATCGCTTTAATCGATCAGAAGTTTAACGCTTCTGTTTCCTGCCTTCAGCACATAGCTTTGATCAGGGAAATCTAAAGGCACGGTAGCCCAAAGCGTATTTTGGTCGATGCACCCTATACGGATTCCTGTCGTATAAGAAACACACGCAAGCAAATCTTTGGGGTGTTTGGGCTCAAAGTAAAAAACATTTTTTTGGCCTTTTTTGATCTTCAAAGTTGTATGTTTTTGTGTAATTTTATGAAATTTTCCTTCCGGTTTTGAGGTAGTAAATTTCCAATATCTTTTAACAGCCTTTCCGTCACATAAAGCTTCAAATTTAACACGATATGTTTTGCCATACTCCAATCTTTTCAAAGGCATCAAAGCGAACTGTAGCGGAGTAAAGCGCCGGTGCATATCATTTTGATGTGTTAAAATTTTTTTTCTTTTGATCTCTTTTTGCTTTTCGTCAAAAAGCTGAAATTTTATAAGTTTTACCTCATTAAATCTTGAAGGATTAAATTGTACGCTTATAGGAAACCCGCTTACTTTATATTCGGGCAAAGGATCGGGAGACTCATCAAAAAAAACAGGCGGCACATTGTGCTGGTTGGCATAAGGATACATGATGATATCGCTATTTTTTTGACGTATTTCATCCTCTTTTTGCTGATAAAGGGCATTGGGTATGGCAAGCGAAGCATTTTTGCATATATTTTGTATATAATACACCCCGTTTTGCATCGGATATGATGTTTTGCACAACGCATTGGCAGCAGTTGAGCCAAGATCATACACATAGGCAGAAAAGAACCCTTTTCTTTCTTGTTTGGATGCATAGCCGATACCTATTTCATCTTTCTCAAAATTTAAAAACACAAATCGATGATAAATTCCTGCCAAAAGAGTATCAATCGATTCTTCGGCGTTTTTTGTGTTGACCGATACATTTTCCATCACCGCTTTAGAGGCATAGCCGGCATATAACACTCTGTCTGTGGGGGTAACACCTGTAAACCCTGCTTTTTTTTGATCTTCGTAATGTCCGCCGTTTTGATGTCTGATAAGATAGCGGGCATGATTTTTGGCAGCTTTTTGAAGCAGTGTATTGGTTTTCAACGCAACAAGGCCGCTATTTTTTCGTAAACTATTAAGATAAGCAAAGGCTTCTGAAGTCTTATCTGCCCAAACAATGCCAAAAGAAAATGCAAAAAAGAGAGCATAGATACACAAAAAACGAAAAAATAACATTATAAACCTTCACCATGCAAAAACTTTGTTTGTATCATAATACCGATAAAAATCATTTTTATTTGGCATATTGCCTTAATTATTTGCATAACACAATAGGATGCAAAAAACAAATTCATCAATTGCGAAGAAAAAATTATTTTGACATAAAAAGTTTAATAAAAAGATATGAAATAGATGAGTGCAGAAGTCCCAAAAGCCAAAAAACTGTATGGCTTTTGGAATAAGGGAAAAATGATTATTTCATCGCAGCAATATAATCAGCAACTTCTTTAATCGCCGCATCATCCAATGAAGCAACTTGACCTTTCATTAGACCGCCCATACCATGGATGTTAAGCGTTCCTGCTTTATAACCGTTAAGCTGCTCAACTGTTTTAGCTGCATCCTGTCCTTTAATGATAGCAGATTTGCCAAGCGCTGCTTTTTCACCGTTTGTGCCATGACAACCGGCACATTTTGCATATGTTGCTGCTGCATCTGCCATAAGAAGTGTACTACCTGCCAATACCATTGCGATTGCAATTTTTTTCATTCTTGATTCCTTTTGGTTTTTTATTTATCTGTTTCAAAAAGAAGATCTTTCCCCTTTTTCTGTTTAAGCACCACCTGTACGGTTTAGCCACCCCTTCCTTTGCCTTTTCAACCGGAGCTTCTCTTACAGTATAAACTCCGGTTTTTGAAAGTTAGAATTATAACTTTTAAACCCTTAACTTATTTGAGTTTAGCAGCTTGGCACGTTGCCTGAATCAGATGCAAACTCATATGCAAAATCATAAATATCTTTTGCATGAGACGGTTTCATATTTGATTTAGGACAGATTTTTTTTACTTCCTCTTCAAATTTGCCGGCATTGTTGATTTCTTCCCACTCATCTTGTGTATGCGTTGCAGCAAATTTGCTTCCCGGCATACCGCATGCTGCTTTAAGTGTTTTCATATAAAGCTTTTGTCCTTTTTTTGCATCCGCTGATGCAGTTGTTGAAAGCACAGCAAGACCAAGCAATGCAGCAAGTGCCAATTTTGTCATTTTTGTCATTTCTTATCCTTTTTTTTGAGATTGGGTATTCTAGCATGAAATTGTGAAAAGATTGTGGACATAAATCAAAAAAAGAAGAAAAAAATATAAAAATTGCTTCAAGAAGTTACAATAAATCGTCATTTGCCATTTGGCCATTCACTTCTTATTTGATTGCATTTAATAGGTATGAGGCAAATTTAAGATTTTTGCCAACAAGTTCAATTATTTTTTATATTTATTTTGGGGCAAGCCTGTTTTATTTTTGAATATTTCATTTTATTGTCTATTTCAACTTGCCAAACACCTTATATTTATCCCAATAAATATCGATTGCCTCATTTAGTTCTTTATCGCTTAAAGTGCTTTTTTCTTTAATGCCGAAATTATCTATAAACAGATCAGACATCACAGAAATATCTTTGGAAGGATAACGCAAATAGTGCTTGAGTGCGGCTTTAAAGTTATGCTCTCCGCCGTACACCAGCAGATGGTTCATAAACATTCCCTGCAGTGAAGTCGGAAGCGATGCATGGCATGGGACACAATGACGTTCATAGGCATTTTGAGCAGCTGTGTATGATGTCAACACCACAGTTGCAAATAAAAATTTCTTTACCATTTTAAGATAATCCTCGTACCTTTTTTTATTTCCGATTCAACTTCGATCGACATATGATACTCATCTACAATTTTTTTTACGATACTCAATCCTATGCCAAATCCCCCTTCGCTTTCATTAAAGCGCATATAGCGGTCAAACATGAAAGGTATTTTTTCTTTTTCTATGCCGATACCTGTATCCCAAATCATCAGCATTCCTTTTCTTAATTTGATGCCTATGCTGCCGCCTCTTTGGTTGTATTTGATGGCATTGGAGATAAGATTGTCGACGATACGTGTAAATTTTCTTTTATCTATCACGATGGAGGCATCTTCTGTATCCATAAAGCATTCCAATCTTTTAGAGTGAATCCACGCATTGAAATATTCCACCCTGTCTTCCAATAGCGGCTTAATGTCTACCGGTTCATCTTCATTGTGCCTTTCGTGTTCCAACGTAAGAAACGTTAAATCCTGATAAAGCGTAGAAACTGTTTTTGCGGCAATATTGATGCGAGCCAGCCTTTTTTTATTTTTCTCAGCCATGATGTCTGTATCCATCATTTCAATGTTTGCAAGGATGGCCGAAAGCGGAGCATTGAGTTCATGGGTGGTATCTTTGATAAACCGATCAAGCAGCACGATCGAATCGCGCATAGGCTTCAAAAACAACTTGGCAAGATAAAAACCAAAAAGCATAAACACCAAAAAGGCAACCGATCCGTATATGAAGATATGCTTCCAAATTTCTGCTCTCCATTGTGTATCATCCTCCACCTCGATGACCAAATATCTTGCGCCCAAATAATAATTGTCCAATGTCTCAATAAAATGGATCATCTTGTCGGCAATATAAATTTCTTTATCAAATTGAATATTTTCTTCCTTGATTAGGGAAAAAATTTTTGCAAATTCATTATCGTAGATTGCAGATCTGAAGCGAGAATCTCTGGGATAAGTGTCCCTTTCATCAAAAAAATGATGTAAAACTTTTAATCTTTTTGTTTGAATGTAGGCATACTTGGAAAGTGTTGCCCTTTCTTCCGCAAGCATAAATTTTTCTTGGCTTTGATAATAAAAAGCCGACAGAAGAACCATCAGCACGATAACCATCGTCGTATAAAGCACTAAAAATCGAAATAGCGACTTTTTTTCACTTTTCAGCAATGAATTTGTAGCCTTGTTTTTTAATACTGACAATTCTGTCCTTGCCTATAATTTTTCGTAAATTTTTAATGTAGGTACGCAATGCCGTATCACTAGGCTCTTCATCAAAATCCCACAAATATTCGTAGATACGCTCATGTGCGATTACTTCATTTTCATGTTTCATAAAAAGCCTTAAAAGCTTTGATTCTTTATTGCCCAATGAAACTGTTTTTCCATTGACGATCAATTCATTATTTTTAATATTATAGGCAATTTCCTTAGAGATTGACATCAGATCGCTTGATGCATGAAAAAAACTTCTTTTAAGAAGGGTATCGACTCGTATTTTAAGCTCTTTAAGTGCAAACGGTTTTCGTATATAGTCATCGCATCCGCTTACAAACCCTTTTTCCAAATCATCTACCGAATCCATGGAGGTAATATAGATTGCAGGAGTCTGCACCCCCTCTTTTCGTGCCTCTTTAAGAAGTTCAAATCCGTTTATTTTCGGGATATTAACATCCAAAAGCAAAAGATCGAAAGGCCCTTCATACAACTTCTCTTGGGCTTCATGTCCGTCATAAACAGAAATGACTTCATAGCCCTCTT
The DNA here is from genome assembly GCA_002403155.1 of Sulfurovum sp. UBA4779. Classification (GTDB taxonomy): domain Bacteria; phylum Campylobacterota; class Campylobacteria; order Campylobacterales; family Sulfurovaceae; genus Sulfurovum. The sequence goes on along the minus strand of DHHF01000008.1, from coordinate 172,445 downwards.
CCTCAAGAAATTCTGCAATTGTTTCATTGAGATTGGCATCATCTTCTACTACTAATATTTTTGATTTATCCATCTACTTTTCTTTCTAATTTATGCTCAAAAATTGAACAAAATCCAATTTCAGCTCTTCAGCAGAGAGCTCTCGCGACTTGTCGCTCTTTAAAACCTTTACAAGATTTTTATAAGACATATTTATGATATATACTGTTTTACCCAATTTTGCAATCTGCCGGCACTCACTGCGCCGCTTAGCCTGTCAACCTCTTTGCCGTCTTTAAAAATGATCAAAGTAGGAATACTTCGTATGCCAAAACGTGCACCCAATTGCGATTCTTCATCGACGTTTACCTTTAAAAACTGTGCCTGAAGCGGCATTTTCAATGCGGCCTCTTCAAATGCAGGCGCCATTTGCCGACAAGGGCTGCACCAAGTCGCCCAAAAATCCACTACAACCGGAATGCCGCTGTTGGCAACAAATACATTAAATGCTTTCGTGTTCACCGCTGTTGGTTTGCTATGGAGCAAAGATGCTTTGCATGCACCGCAGTTAACTTTTGCGTAGTGGTCTTTTTGGGGAATACGATTGATCTTGTGGCATTTTGGACAAACTACGCTCACTTGCACAAAAATCTCCTTTTTATCAAATTGTAACGATTTTTATAAAAAAATCATAATATGACGCTCCGGCATTTACGCCTTTATCGCCTTGAGAAAACATAGAAGCTTAAAAGACTTAAAACAAAAACATGTTTAATGAAGAGGCAATGTTTACCTTTTTCCCAAAGGGTTGTCACTGCGTACTTTCTTTTTTTGCTCTTGCTCTTGGGAAATATCGGGCTTAGAAAATTCGATCTTTCCGTAAATAATGCACCCCTTGCATCCCGGGTCACATACATGCGAAAGCTTCATGCACCAATTGTCCTGATTTTTATTTTTTCCCAAATATTGGCATCCCCATCCGCTGCTCATCTCAATACCTTATCTCAAAACCGTCTGTGACAAAATCAGCATCCTCAATACTCTTATACGAAACGTTTTCAACACTGCTTGCAGGCGATCCGTTGCGGAGTATCTGCATGACCCTATCAAAATCATCATCATATACCGCGGCCACCATTTCCACCGTGCCGTCTTTCAGATTTTTTACATATCCTTGAAATTGTTCCTTCATCATCTCTTGAGAGACAAACTTTCTATAAAATACGCCTTGTACTTTTCCGCTTACAATAAACCTGTATATTTGCATTCTTTTTCTTTCTTTTTGAAATATCCGGCTTTACACTTTTAGACATTCAACACACTTCAACATAAAATCTTAGTATGATTTTAATAAAATAATACTATAGTTTTATTATTCTACACTTTATCTGGGCTTTTATGGAAAAAATTGATTTGGTCATTATTTTGGTTACGGCTTTTTTGGGAAGCGTTGGCCATTGCATTGGTATGTGCGGAGGGATTGTTATCGCATACAGTTCAAGAAAAATCGATTCTAAAACCTCTTGGGTGCAACAGACTGCGTCTCATCTTTTTTACAATTTTGGCCGCGTTGCAACCTATACCATACTGGGGGCTTTTTTTGGCTTGCTTGGAAAAGTTGTTGCTTTCACTCCGATAACAAGAGGAATACTTTTTGTATTTGCCGGGATGCTGATGATACTTGCCGGACTTTCTTTGGTAGGCAATCTAAAATTTCTGATCTCTGCTGAATGGTCTATTTCGAAAAAAGGCTGGTTTCAAAAAGCATTTAGAACGCTGATTTCAGGCAAATCCTATATGAGCTTTTTTTTGCTGGGGATGTTAAACGGCTTGATTCCCTGCGGATTGGTTTATTCTTTCGCCGTGATCGCAGCAAGCACAGCTTCGCCTTTTTGGGGAGCCATTGTCATGGCGGCTTTTGGCTTGGCAACCATTCCCGCTCTTTTTTTTCTTGGCACCATGACCAAATTTTTACAAAAAGGCTCCACAAGAGAAATCATGATAAAACTTGCAGCATTGCTGGTTGTCACCTATGGGTTTTTTACCCTCTACAAAGGCTACAAATTCATAGTCCGTTCCGAACAAACACAACAAGTCATCAAAGAGACGCAAACCCATAGTGTCAAAAATAATTTTAAAAATTCAGATGAATAAAATGATCTTTGTCTGCTAATGAAAGATTTTTAGGTATACTCCTTCCATGAAAACATATGCCTATACCCACAATCCTATACCTTTTGACTTTAAGCAGACGATTGAACGTTTCTTTGTAGAAGAAATACCGCTTTATCCCTTTAGCAAAAAAGGGAATTATCTTATTTTAAAAATAAAAAAAACAGATATGAGCACATGGAAACTCATCTCTGTCCTTTGCAAAGCAACCGGTCTAAAAGAGCAAGAGATAGGCTATGCGGGGCTTAAAGATAAAAATGCAACAACGATTCAATATATCTCTTTGCCAAAAGAATACGAAAAAGAACTCAAAAAAAATCTCACAACAGAAAAAATAGAAATTTTGGAAAAAACCTACAACAAAACACCGCTTAAAATAGGGCATCTTAAAGGTAATCGTTTTTCTGTAGTGCTGCATCGGGTGAATGAAAAAAATGCGGCACTCTTTAATGCAGCGGCTCAAAAAATGCAAATTTTCGGCATCCCCAACTATTTTGGCTACCAGCGTTTTGGTGAAGACGGCAAAAGCTACCTTCAAGGCAAAGAGATTGCGCATAGCGGCAAGAAACTCAAAGGATCAAAAGAAAAACTTCTTGTTTCAGCCTACCAAAGCTATCTTTTTAACGAATGGCTGCATTCACGCATAAAACTCTCCTCTATCCTTTCCAAAGAAGATGCCAAATCAGCAGCAAAAATTTTAAAATACCCCCTAGAGCTTGTCAAAGAGCTTCAAAAACAGCCTCAGTTTTTCAAACTCTTTTTGGGGGATATTGTCATGGAGTATCCTTACGGAAAATCGGCCTTTGTAAAAGAGATGCTGCAAAGTGCACATGCCTTCAAAGAGGGCAAAATTTCACCTACCGGGCTGCTCTGCGGCACTAATACCCCAAAGGCAAAAAGTGATGCCTACTATCTGGAAGAGCCTTATGATGATACGGAAATGGGGAGCCTCAAAGGCGACAGAAGATATGCATGGATATGGCCAAAAGAAATAAAAACTTCCTATGAGAAAGAAACACAAAAGTTTATAGTAAATTTTTATCTTCCCAGAGGGTCTTATGCCACTGCGTTTTTAGAAGAGATAGGGAAGTTTTCTTTAAAAGAAGCGCCGAAAATCAAATAATATTTTAAAAGATGTTTGCGTTATCGTCGTTTCTTGGTGTTGTTTGGTTTTGGACTTTCAAATTTGGCATATCCGTCACGTTTGGTCGTTTTTCTCTTTTTGGCAGGACGCTCTTGTTTTTTCTTTTTGCCAAAAGCGCCGTCAACTGTTTTCTTTTTCTCTTCCGAACTTCTTGGCCCTTTTGGTCCTTTAAGAATTTCCGGGGCATATCCTTCAAGCCTTTCTTGCGCAATCGCTTTGCCCATCATGCGCTCCACCTCTTTTAATGCAACCATCTCTTTCTCGTCAACCAGTGTGATCGCCAAACCGCTTTTGCCTGCTCTTCCCGTGCGGCCTATGCGATGAATATAATCTTGCTTTACATGAGGAATATCATAATTGATGACCACTTCAAGCGTAGAGATATCCAGTCCTCTAGCCGCAATATCCGTTGCAACAAGCACTCTGGCCTTTCCTTCTTTAAAATCATGCAATGCCCTTCCCCTTGCACCTGAAGTTTTATCTCCATGAATAGATACGGTACAAAGGCCGCTTTCGTTTAATTCCTTTTCTATTTTATCCGCTTCTTCTTTTTTTCGAACAAAAACCAATACCTGTTTGTAATTTCTTGATCCGATCAAATAAGAGAGGAGTTCGGGTTTTTTTTCGCTTTCTACCGGGTAAACGATTTGCTTTACCTTTGCCGCTCCGGTTCCCATCTTGTCAATTTCTAGAAGTTTTGGCCTATGAAGAATTTGATCAGAAAGCCTCTTTAGCGCCCCGGAAAGTGTTGCAGAGATAAGAATATTTTGCCGTTTCCCGGGAAGCACAGAGAGGATCTGTGTCACCTCTTTCGAAAATCCCATATCAAGAATCGTATCTGCCTCATCCAATACCAAATATTCAATAGCCTCAAGCGAAATGTTTTTTTGTCCCAGATGCTCAAGCAGCCTTCCGCTTGTTGATACGACAATATCACAACCGGCTTTAAGCCTGTTGGCTTGTGCTTGTAAGTTGGCGCCTCCATAAAGCACGGTACTTTTGAGAGGAAGGTATTTTGCATAGGCTGCTGTCTGCTCATGAACCTGTTTTGCAAGTTCGCGTGTAGGCACCAAAATAAGCGCTTTTGGATAATGTTTGTCCGCTTCAAACGTCGTAAAAAGCGATTGAAGGATGGGGAGCATAAAGCCTGCTGTTTTTCCTGTACCGGTTTGTGCTCCGGCCAGAATATCACGCCGCGCAAAAATGGCCGGGATCAGTGCTTTTTGTATGGCTGTCGCCTCTTGATAGCCCTTCTCTTTTAAGGCACGAAAAATCTCATCACATAATCCTAAACCGGCAAATGACATAGCAACTCTTTTTATATTAAAATAGTGTAATTATAGACCAATATCGCATTCATCTTCAATAATAAGTTGCAATAATGGCATAGCAAATAAAAAACATCAAATGAGACATTCCCTCAAAATAGTTTGTCTGCCCCTCTTCGGTGCTCTTCCATGCTAAAATAATCGTCATAATTAAAGCACCGATCTGAAGAGGATTAAAATCTAAGAAAAGATTAATATTACTTATATATGCCATCGCTAACAATACAGGTACAGTCAAAAGGATAGATACCGTTGAAGCGCCCATCGCAATATTTACAACCCTTTGAATCTGATCATTTCTGGCTGCCTTGATTGCCGTAAAGATTTCCGGAGCAACCGCGACAATAGCAATAAATAAACCAGAAAGTCCTGCCGATACCCCATACTCCTTGGCAAGAGCCACGCCATCAGTCGCAAACACTTCTGCACCCAAGGCGATCATACCGATCAAAAGAAAAATCATGGCAAAATTACTTAGATTATTAAACTTTTCAAAAATATAGCCACTGTGTTCATTTTCATCAATCTCTTGCCCCTCTTCTCTCAATTTTCTTTTAAGCCTAAAAAATCTGCTTTTGGCTGTCGCCTGAAAAAAATGGGTATGGGTTCTTGTTTGAAAAATAAACATAATAATATAAAAAAGCATCAGCACCCCTGCGATAATACTGCTTGCTTCTTTAATGGCCCTGCTGCCATGCTCTGTTTGACTTAAAAGGCTAGGAACCAAAAGAGCCAATGACGTTACAAACAATATTGTGGTATAGGTGCTTGAAGTCTCTTTGTTGTGTTCTTGTTCTGTATATTTAAGTCCGCCGATAAATACAGCAAGCCCCAAAAGTACATTCATATCCACAATCACTGCGGAGATGATGCCTCCTTTCACCGTCTCGATCACTTCCGGCGAATGCGCTGCTTCAAGCAAAACAATATACAAAAGAATAATTTCCACAATCACCGCACTAAAAGTAAGCACCATGCTTGCATATGGCTCCACAAGTCTCTCAGAAAGAATTTCTGCCACTTCCGCAACCGTCAATGAAAGTGCAGCGATGCCAACGGCAGCCAATACGGTAGCCATGCCTCCATTGCCATTTTTATGCATAAAGATCGCCGCTATGATAGCTATCGTGCCTACCACAATATCCCAATAATCCTCAACATAATATCTCAAGGGATAGGGTTTATTTTTTTCCGCCCAGTCTGTTCCGCTCATGTATTTGTCCCTCCCCTTACAACAATATTACTGTTGCCAAACCTAAAAAACTGAAAAATCCTACCACATCCGTCACAGTTGTCAAAAGCACCGTTGACCCGATAGCAGGGTCCACACCAAATTTTTTCAGGGCAAGAGGAATCACTGCACCAAAAAATCCTGCAGAAAAAAGATTGATCAGCATTGCTGCAGCGATCACTACCCCCAACATAGGCATCTGAAACCACACATACGCGATAATGCCCATGACTCCGGCATAGAGCAACCCGTTCAACAAAGACACAAGCACTTCTTTTACTATTGTTTCTTTGGCTTCATCGGCTTCGATATCGCCCAATGCCATTTGTCTTACGGTAACAGTCAGCGTCTGCGTTCCTGCATTGCCGCCCATAGAAGCAACGATCGGCATCAATACTGCCAAAGCAACAAGCGACTGTATCGTAGAATCAAACAGGCCGATCACCAATGATGCAACAATCGCCGTCACAAGATTGACTCCAAGCCATACACCTCTGGCTTTTCCGATCTTCCAAATACTCTCTTCTTGTTCGGCTTCATCATTAACTCCGGCAAGATTATAGATCTGCTCCGTTGCCTCTTCTTCGATAATATCATAAATATCATCAGACGTGATACGTCCAAGGAGTGTACCTTTTTCGTTCACTATGGCCACCACGCTCAAGTCATAATTACTTACAACTTCTACGACATTTTTAATCGCTTCATGAGATGAAACCGATACGGTAATCATCCCCTCTGCAATGACATCCTTGTAGACTTCATGCGGCCCGTGAAGGATAAGATCCTCAAGCGGAATCATACCGATAAATTTTCTTTTGTCATCCACTATAAAGACATGATGAACGTTATCGATCTGATTTTCTTGTTTTAACCGCTTCAGACGTCTTACCGAATCACCGATAGACTCACCCAGATAGGCATCAAAAAGCTCGGTTTGCATGTAAGCCCCGGCCTCATCTTCATCATAAGAGATCAGCTCCTCTATGGTGCCTCTGTCTTTGTCCGAAAGATTTGAAAGTACCTCGTCTGCTTTTTCTTCATCCAGCTCTTCGATATGCAAAATCAAATCGGCTGCTTCATCGGTATCTAACACTTCAGCCAACGCAGCAAGTTCTTTGGCTTCATAGTGTTCATAAATCTCTTCTTGGTGAGATCTTGGAAGCTCAACTAAAACCTCGGCCAACAAATCTTTCGGCAATTTTTGAAGAAATTCGTTATAAGCCTCTTCGCTTTCTTCTTTAAGTTCCACAAGCAAATCGGCTATCTCATAAGGGTGAACACCAAGATCAACCCCTTCGATATGTTTGGCCAAATGATCTTCTAGTTCTTTAATGTTCTCTAAGATTTCTTCGTTGATTTTCATGCTTATCCCTTAATCAATGCTAACCGATGTCCATTAAAGTCTCTGTAAATTTGACTGTTTTTATCAAAAGGACAAAAATATCAATCAAATTATATTCAAATCAAATTAGATTTAAGATTTTATAGAATGCAATTGTACACTATGTAATCTGGAATTGTCGAAGTTTTCAATAATGCCGTTCAATATGGCGGAAGATTTTTCAAAGAAGGGTTCTGTTCACAGAACCCTTATGGCTATCTATTGCACATCACATTTTTTTGTAATGAGACAAAGCGGACAGAAATTTGCCAATCCTGCAATCAATGGGATAATGCCCAAATAGAACCATTTGATACCCGTATAGACACCGACGCCGATAAGCGCAAGCCCTACTACGATTCTAATTGGTCTACAAACTTTTCTGATTTTATTGACATCCATCATTATTCCTTTTAATTAGATAATGTGAAACTATACTATAGATTTCTTAGAATAATATAAGAGAAAAAGACTCGCAAATGGAGTCTTCTTGGCTCTCTAGAGTTGAGGGCCGGCAGAAGCATAATCAAACTCATCGCCTCTGTCATCATAGCGACGGAAATTCTGTTGGAACATTTTGGCCAATTTTGCAAGCATTGCATCATATTCTGCCTTATCTGCCCACGTTTCTCTTGGATTGAGTACTTTGTTGTCATTAACGCCTTCCAATGCTTTTGGAATAGCAAGATTGAAAATCGGAAGCGTATCAAACTCAGCTTTATTGATAGCTCCGTTCAAGATACCGTCGATACACGCTCTTGTATCTTTAATGCTCATACGTTTCCCTGTTCCGTAAGGACCGCCTGTCCAACCGGTATTGACCAAATAGACATTAACGCCGTACTTGTCGATCCTTTCTCCAAGCAGTTTTGCATACACCGTTGGATGCAACGGAAGAAAAGCTTCGCCGAAACAAGCAGAGAACGTAGCAACCGGCTCTGTAATCCCTCTTTCCGTACCGGCAACTTTGGCTGTATAACCGCTTAGAAAATAGTACATCGCCTGCTCTTTTGTCAGCTTGCTTACAGGAGGAAGCACGCCAAATGCATCTGCGGTAAGAAAAATAATATTGCTGGGATGGCCCGCCTGAAGCCCGATCTGATGGTTCGCAATATGTTCAATAGGATAAGAAACACGTGTATTTTCTGTTTTTGATGCATCGGCATAATCTACAATGCCGTCCTCATCATACACTACATTTTCCAAAAGTGCATCTTTTTTGATAGCTCCGAAAATCTCCGGTTCGCTTTTTGGGTCAAGGTTGATCACTTTAGCATAACAGCCGCCTTCAAAATTGAAAACGCCATTGTCATCCCATCCATGTTCGTCATCTCCGATCAAAGCCCTATTTGGATCCGTTGAAAGCGTTGTCTTGCCGGTTCCGGAAAGACCAAAGAAAAGACAGACATCTCCCTCTTTGCCTACATTTGCAGAACAGTGCATAGGAAGTTTATTTTCAAGAGGCAGCCAATAATTCATCATCGAGAAGATACCTTTTTTCATCTCCCCGCCGTACCAAGTGCCGCCGATGACGCAAACAGCATCCTCGATATCAAAAACAACGAACACATCAGAGTTCAAACCGTGTGCTTTATAATTTTTATCTGTTGTTTTGCATGCATTGTAAACAACAAAATCAGGTTCAAAATTTTCCAATTCTTCTTGGGTCGGGCGTATAAACATATTGGTCACAAAATGAGCCTGCCAAGCCACTTCAGTAATAAAACGAATACATCTGCGGCTCTCTTTGCTTGCTCCTGCATAGACGTCATTAATATAAATGTTTTTTCCGGATAGCTCTTTTTTTGCCAGATCAAAGAGTTCGTTAAAAATCTTTTTTTCTATAGGTCTGTTGACATCCCCCCAAGCAATATGTTGATTGGAAGGCTCTTGATTGACAAAATATTTATCCTTGGGACTTCTTCCCGTAAAGATGCCCGTATCACAAATGGCTGTACCTGATGCAGAGATTTTACACTCTCCACGATTGACTTCATGTGCCTGAAGTTCATCAAAACTTAAATTATAATATATTTTTCCAATATTTTCTAATCCCAGTTTTTCAAGCCCCTTGGGCGTCTTACTATTCATCATATCCTCTTTGTTTTATTTAAATATAGCCAGCATTACACCTGCTGCAACAGCCGATCCTATCACACCCGCAACATTTGGCCCCATCGCATGCATCAACAAAATATTGCCCGGTCTTGCTTCGGCGCCTACTTTGCTTACAACCCTTGCCGCCATAGGTACGGCAGAAACGCCTGCAGCTCCGATAAGAGGATTGATCGGCTCTTTAGAAAACTTATTCATCAACTTTGCCATCAAAACACCGGCGGCGGTTCCTGCAGCAAACGCAAGAAGTCCGATAATCATAATCCCTAATGTTTCCATCACAAGAAATTTATCCGATGCAAGCTTTGATCCGACACCAAGGCCCAAGAAAATGGTCACAATATTGATCAAAGAGTTTTGCATTTCATTGCTTAGTCTATCAACCACTCCTGATTCTTTGGCAAAATTTCCAAAGGTAAATGCCCCAATCAGCGGTGCAGCATCAGGCAACACAAGCAATGTCATCACAAGAACCAATAACGGGAAGATCAACTTCTCAAGTTTTTGAACCTTGCGAGTGGTATTCATAACGATTCTACGCTCTTCAACTGTTGTCAATGCTTTCATGATCGGCGGCTGTATAACCGGAACAAGCGCCATGTAAGAGTAGGCTGCCACCGCGATCGCACCCATCAGCTCAGGCGCCAATTTTGAAGCAATAAAGATAGACGTCGGGCCATCCGCTCCTCCGATGATACTGATTGCCGAACATTGTTCAAGCGAAAAATCAACAAATCCCGTATATTGAGACAATGCTGCAGCACCAACCAATGATCCGAATATTCCAAACTGTGCCGCACCGCCTAAAAGAGCTGTTTTGGGATTGGCAAGCAAAGGACCAAAATCTGTCATTGCCCCAACGCCCATAAAGATCAGCAAAGGGAAGAATTCATTGGCAATCCCCATATTGTAGATAATCCCCAGCATTCCGTGATCACCTGTCATATTCGCGATAGGAATATTGGCAAGCAATCCGCCAAATGCAATCGGCAAGAGCAATAGCGGCTCAAACCCTTTTGCGATAGCCAGGTAAAAAAGAAGAAAGATAATCATAAACATAATCAAACGTCCCCAGCTTTGGGCAAAAGGAGTCATTTCTTCGCCTTGGCCGTTTTTTACTCCTTCTTTGGGGGAGATAAAGGCTTTTAACCCGGTTGTATTATAAAAACTGGAAGCCAATTCATTCATTGATTTTTCAACATAGGCATCCTTCTGCGGCTGTTCTGCCGGCGTTCCGCCTGATGCTTGCAAAGAAGAAACCGATGCCGCAAAGGCTATCAGTATCGAGAAAAAGAGATGTTTTATCTTCATTACTACTCCATTGTTGCCAGCAGCTGCCCGTCAATTACGCTGTCATTTACTTTAACATTCACAGAAGCAATGACACCGTCTTTAGGAGCAACGATATCGATCTCCATTTTCATAGCCTCAAGGATCATGATCTTATCACCTTCTTTGATGCTGTCGCCTGGATTAACTAGTATTTTCCAAACGTTTCCGGGAGTCTGAGAGTGGATCTCAAAACTTCCGGCACCTCCAACTGTTTCTACCGGCGTTGCTACTGGTGCTGTTACAGGCGCTGTCACTGTCGATACCTCTTTGATTTGAATCTCAGCATCACCTTCTACTACTTGAACACTGTACTGTTTACCGTCTACTACTACTTTATAATTTCCTGACATATGACACTCTCCGTTATGTTTATGATGTTGTTGTTTACCTTTTCTTACCATGAGAGGGCTTTCCCCTTTCAAGAACGCAATTCCCTTTTGATCGCATGCACCGGCGATGAAAACATTTTCATCGGTCGTTGCCAAACCTTCTTGCTCAAGCACTTTTTCCCAGTATGCAATCGATTTTGTTTCATCACGATCCGCAATATCTAAAGGATTTTCTGTTGTAGGTTCCAAACCAAGCTTTTCGCTTGCAAATTTGATAATTTCATCGTCTGCCTTTACCGGAGTCTTTCCAAAATAACCAAGTACCATACGGCCGTATCCCGGAGCAATCTGCTTCCATGGGCCAAACATCACATTGGCATATGCCTGCTGCCAATAAAACTGGCTGACAGGCGTTACGGATGTTCCGTATCCTCCGCGCTCTACTACTTCTTTCATCGCTGCAATCACATCATCAAATTTATCCAACTCTCCCGAATCTCTCATCATTTGCGTATTGGCAGTAAGTGCACCGCCCGGCATAGGTGAGAAAGGAATCAAAGGCGATACCTGCGTCGCTTCCGGCGGAATCATATAATCAGCAAGACACGCTTTGAGCGTCTCTTCGTATTTGAGCACTTTATCCAATTGCAAATCGCCGAGATTGTAATTGCTTCCCTTTGTAGCATGCAGCATCGTAAGGATGTCAGGCTGCGAAGTTCCTCCGCTTACAGGCGAAGCTGCCATATCGATACCATTGGCTCCGGCTTCCAATGCAGCCAGATAAGATGCTACCGATACCCCGGCCGTCTCATGCGTATGCAGTCTGAGATGTACACTTTCGCCCAATAGTTTTCTTGCCATATAGATGGTTTCATACACTTTATGAGGATTTGCCGTACCTGAGGCATCTTTAAAGCAGACACTGTCAAAAGGAATCCCGCTGTCTAAAATATTTCTTAATGTATTTTCGTAAAAAGCCACATCATGTGCGCCCTTGCATCCCGGAGGCAGATCCATCATCGTAACAACGACTTCATGGTTCATTCCGTATTTTTTGATACATTCTGCACTGTAGATAAGATTGTTTACATCATTCAGCGCATCAAAATTGCGCACGGTGGTGGTACCGTGCTTTTTAAACATTTTGGCAAACAGATCAATCATCTCCCGGCTGCCGGTATCAAGCATCACCGTATTGATACCTCTAGAAAGCACTTGCAAATTTACATCCGGCCCGACAATCTCTCTAAAGCCGTCCATCATCTCAAAAGCATTTTCTTGCAGATAAAAAAAGAGTGATTGAAATCTTGCTCCTCCTCCAAATTCAAAATGTGTTATCCCTGCTTTTTTTGCTGCTTCTACTGCAGGAAAAAAATCATTCATAAGCACACGCCCCCCAAAGACGGACTGAAAACCATCCCTAAAAGTTGTATCCATTACATCAATATATTTTTTAGCCATTTACGATACCTTCTGTATGATTAATTTTTACGAAACTCTGATATCGCTGCGATAATTGCAGCGATACGGCGTGATTCATCTTCCGAAATATCAGGAGTGACACCCGAAACAGGAGCAGCCGGCTGTTTTTTTTCAGGGAAAAACTTATTGATAATTTTTGCCTGAACACCCATAAGCACAACAAGAACATACAAAAAGGTAAATACCACCAACATTCCCAGCACCATAAATTTAATGCTTTCGCCTACTATGTCCATTTAGCCAACCTTCTTTTAATTATGAAGTGAAATTTTAAAATACTTTTGCTTGCTTCAAGGTAAAAAATTATCATCTTCTTTTTTTTCTTCGATTGCTCTGTTTTGCAATTTTTTGTTCATCTGCATAATTTTGCATCATATCGTCCACCATCTCCTGATCAAATCCGATGCGGGAAGTTATCTTTTGATATTCTTGTTCAATAAGATACGACATGAGCTTTTGCAGCAATATTTTTTCATCCATTTCTTGCATCAATGCAATCATTGCAGCAGCATCGGAATGAACAGGAATATCCCTAATGCGTTCAACCAAATATTCACGGCCTGCTTCATCGACGCCTTGCTCTTCTTCTATGACAGAGAGGCGCATTTGTGCCCCTACCTCTTTTTGAATACGCTGAAGTTCTCTAAACTCTTCGGTAGTCACCAAAGTAATCGCTTGGCCGCTTTTGCCTGCACGCCCTGTTCGGCCGATACGATGCACATAGCTTTGAGGGTCAAAAGGGATATGGTAGTTAATGACATGGGTAATATTTTTTACATCAAGCCCGCGTGCAGCGACATCTGTTGCGACCATGATTTTGACCTCTCCTCTTCTGTAGGCCTTGATCACCTCATCCCTTTCGGTTTGCTCCATATCTCCATGAAGCCCTTTGGCGTTAAACCCCATCGCTTCAAGATGCTCCGTAACTCTTTCAACCTCTCTTTTCATACGGCAAAATACGATACATTTATCTGTCTCTTCCGTTTCAAGCAGCCTCACCAATGCTTCATCTCTTTGCTCTTCTTTAATAACATAATAACGTTGGTCTATGATATTGTTGGTCGTCTCCTCTTGGTCCACCACCGAAACAACTTCGGGCTTATACAAAATATCTTTTGCCAATTCTCGGATAGGCTCAGGAATGGTTGCAGAAAAAAGGAGTGTCTGTCTGTTTTGCGGAATGTATTCAAATATTTCTTTAATTTCATCCAAAAACCCCATATCAAGCATTTCGTCTGCTTCATCCAGTACAACAATTTCCGGGTTAAAAGTCTCTATTTTTCCTTTTTTATAAAGATCCTTAAGCCTGCCCGGTGTGGCCACCACGATCTGTACCCCTTTGTGAATCAGCGCTATTTGTCTTCCGTATCCTACACCGCCGTAAACCGTTAGTGTCCTAATGCCGGCAAAACGCCCTAAATGATAAAGCTCGTCAGCCACTTGCGTTGCCAATTCCCTCGTTGGCGTAATCACCAACGCACGTTCTATCTCGCCTTTGGCGATTTTATCTATAATCGGCAAACCGAATGCCGCTGTTTTTCCTGTCCCTGTATAGGCCTGCCCTATCAGATCGCTTCCGTTTGCGACGATAGGTATCGCCATCGCCTGAATAGGGCTTGGCTCTTTAAACCCCGCTATTTTCACTCCCTTAAAAAGATCGGGATGAAAATCAAAATCACTAAATTTCATGTTTTACCTTCATATCAATGTTCAAACAGATTTTGAACTTAGGTAAGATTCCCGCAGGAATCTCCGTAAATTCAATTTATATCGGTATAAAACTTACACAAAGAGCAACAAAACTATACCAAAAATAATCCGGTATAAACCAAATACTACAAATGTAAAATGCTGCAAAAAAGATAAAAAAAGTTTAATTGTCGCATACGCTACGATAAACGCCACAATAAAACCTGTCAAAAATGCTGCCCATTGTGCATCGGCAAACTCACTGTAATGTTTTAGCAAATCATATCCGCTTACCGCTATCATCACTGGAATAGCAAGCAAAAAAGAAAACTCTGCTGATGTTTTCCTGTCCAATCCTACCAACAAACCGCCGACAATGGTAGCACCTGCCCTGCTTGTCCCGGGTATCAGCGAAAATATTTGGGCGATGCCGATCCACAATGCTTGGGTATAGCTTGTCTCCTCCACATCAGAATAATGCATCTCTTTGTTTTTGTAAAAATACTCGACAATCAAAAATACTATCCCGCCTACGATAAACATCCACGCTACAACCGATATGGAAAAAAGTGTCTTGATTTGATCTTTAAAAATAAAACCCGTTATCGCCAAAGGAAGAAAGGCCAAAAAAAGCTTTTGCCAAAGTATCATTTTTTTGAAACTGATTTTTTCCCTATAAATAAGCATCACTGCCAAAATGGCGGCAAACTGTATAATCACCTCATAGGCTTTCGTAACACTGTTTTGAGGAACACCCAAAAAGTGACTTGCCACTATCATATGGCCGGTTGAAGAGATAGGCAAAAACTCGGTAAAACCTTCTATCACACCCACAACCACCGCTTGAAAAATATCCACCCGTCTTCCTTTGCCAAAAAAGTATTTCTTATACCTTTTATATCATTTTACTAAAATAACCCTCATTCTTTTCAAGCAGCATTTCAGGCGTACCGCTGTCGCTGATGCGGCCATTTTCAAGCACATAGATAAACTCTGCATTTTCAATCGTGCTCAGCCTGTGTGCAATGGTAATGACCGTTTTTTCTTTTAAAAACGCATGCAATGCTTTAAAAAGATTCATCTCCGTATGGATATCCAAAGCCGAAGTCGACTCATCAAGGATTACCGCTTTCGGATCGCTGAGTACCATCCTTGCTATCGCAACACGCTGACGCTGTCCGCCGCTTAATTTGATGCCGTCTTTTCCTATGCGCGTATCAAGCCCTTCGCGCAAACCTGCAACGACTTCCTTCAGCTGTGCGATCTCAAGCGCTTTTTGTACCGATGCGTCGCTATAGGTTTTGCCCAGAGTGATATTGAACCGCATTGTATCATTAAAGAGTTTAGGATGCTGTAAAATCAAGTGAATATTTTCTCTGACCGTTGAAGATTTCACGCTCTTATCGCAGATGCCGGCATACAAAATTTCACCCTCCTCAACCGGATAAAATCCCACGATAATATGGGTCAAAGTAGTTTTCCCGCTTCCGCTCGCACCGACTATGGCAACCTTTGATCCTGCGATGATCTTCATGTTAATATTTTCTAATATATTTTTCCCGTTTTCATACGAAAATGAAAGATTTTTCACTTCAATATCGACAGCTTTTTTTTGATAAAACGGATCGATCGTTACCTCGCGTTCAGGCTCTCTGCTTAACGCATAGATATCGTTGATGCGGTCGCATGCCGCTTTGGCTGCAGAAAGCGCATATTGGAAATTGATGATGTCCTGGGTGGGCGCCACCATCACCCAAAGATAAGAAAAAATAGCCAGCATCAAGCCTACGCTCAGATCGCTGTACGCCACCGCAAGGATGCTTACACCCCTAAATATCTCATATCCTCCCATAAAGATAAGATACGAATAGCGCATCGCCGCGTCGCTTTTGTATCCGTATGCGATGGCCTGCTCTTTCAAATTTTTCGCTTTCTCTTCATTTTTGCCAAAAAAATAATTTTCCTTGTTGGCAGCCCGTATCTGATGAAACAGCTCAAGCGTCTCGGTCAGAGAAGACTGAAACACTTCGATAGCCCTGTTCTCTTCTTTTTTGAGCTTCCCGATGTTTCGGGACAATTTCGCCGTAAAAAAAACAACGATAGGATTGGTGATGAGGATAAAAAGCGCCAGCTGCCAATGGATCCACAGCAGTACCGCCGCGGAGAAAACCAAAGTCAGCGCAGCGATGATAAACCTTGAAATCGTCGTGCCGATAAAACCGTCGATGGTTTCTATGTCGGTTACAAGCTTGGAAGTCACCGAGCCTACCTGCATCATCTCGTATGCTTTGAGCGAAACGTACTTTAAATGTTTCAAAAGCGAACGCCGCATCTTGTAGGTCATATCTTTGGAGATCGAGACAAATATCTTGGATTGCCATACACCCAAAAAGACACTGGCCACACGCAGCACCAAGATCAAACCAAGTGTTGCAAACACATAGCCTTTAATATCGCTTTGCCATATATTTGCCTCTATCCAGGCGATATAGCCGTGCGGTTTGCCCAAAAGCAGTTCATCGACAAGGATCGGGATAAGCAGCGGGATGACAACAACCAAAAACGTTGCCAGCAGCGCAATGATATTTCCTAATATCAACGCATCTTTATAGGCTGCAAGCTGCTTGACTATCCCGGCAACAGAACATTTTTTTTGACGATCCAAACGATAAACTCCCGTATTTACTGCGGGTATTATAACATAACGGGCATTCTATCTTTCTGCTCTTGTGTGCAGTATAAATGGCTTAGATGTCAAGACAAAAGGGAAGATAAAAAATATGGCACTTTGTGATAGGTTAATCATTTAAATAAATATTTTTAGTGTTTGCTTATTCAGTGAATATCAAGTTGTTTGATATACAATGTTGCTTGAATAAATAGTTAGGCTTTTCTCGTTCCCACCTCGGGAGAGGTGGAACGAGTAAATATGAATCCACTTACGGAGTTCATATTGCTCTCCTTAACCGTCAAACGATCTTCAAAATCTCTCTTAAATCTTTCACATCCACGCAATGTGTCGCCGCTTTTTTAAGTATCGGTTTTGCACAAAATGCCACGCGGGTATCAGCATGCGCAAACATGCTCAGGTCATTCGCGCCGTCACCCACCACGAGCGTATCTTCGCGCCCTGCTCCCAACAGCCCCTGAAGGCGTACGATCATATCGCCTTTGGCATTGGAGTACATCATCTCTCCGCCCACCTGTCCGGTCAATACGCCGTTTTCTGCATGCAAAAAGTTGGAAAATTCCGCATGGATGCCAAGCCTCTGGCACGCAGGTTTGGTAGCATTTCTAAACCCGCCGGAGAAACACACCACCGTATAGCCTTTTGCTTTGAGTCCCGCTACCACTTCCGCAGCGCCCGGCATCATCGGCAGATCGGCACAAATCTCATCGACTTTTGAGGCTTCAAGCCCCTCAAGCAGCGCCACCCTCGCCCTAAGCGCTTTATAAAAGTCCAATTCTCCCGCCATCGCACGCTCCGTGATCGCCGCTACCTGCGTTTCAAGCCCCAGGGGTGCTGCCAAAAAGTCGATAGTCTCTCCATCCATCAACGTCGAATCAAAATCAAACACTGCCAGTTTTGACATCTTATACCCTTTTTCGCATATTGCCCGTCATCCTCGGGCTTGACCCGGGGATCCAAACTTTGGATTTCCATTCGGGTCCGGAATGACGCAAACCAATAAGTCTTATGTAAAATTTGGATAAAATTATATCCAACTAACCAAAAATCCCTATAAAAGGCACATCCCAAGATGTTTGAAACTTTCTTTAAAAATCTTTGCAGCAGCGAGCCTTTCATCACTGTAGAGGTCAATCCGCCGCATGGTGCATCGCTCGATCCGATTATTAAGATGATCAAGGCCAGCAACCTTGCCCCAAAAGTATCGGGCTTTACCTGCACGGATAACCCGCTGGCAAAACTCAAGATGTCCGGCGTGCTTTCTGCCATCAAACTCCAGCAGACTTTCGGCAAACCCGTCATCGCGACCATGAGTATGAGAGACAAGAACAAGCTCTCTTTGCAGTCTGAAGTGCTCGGCGCCAACGACTTTAACCTGCGCTGCATCCTGGCGCTCACGGGCGATCCTGCGAAACTTTCCGATCAGCCCGATGTCAAGGGGGTGGTAGAGCGCGACTCGACGCTGCTGCTTAGCATCATCTACCACCTCAACCGCGGTGTGGACTACTCCAACAAGCCGCTCAACCCCGCCCCCAAACCGATCTATCCGTTTGCGGTCAGCAATGCATATGCCAAAGATATGAGACGGCTGCAAAAAAAGATCGTCAAAAAGCTTGATTACGGTGCGAGAGCGATCATCACCCAACCGGTGTACGATGCCGAAAACGCCAAAGAACTGTTAGAGCTTTTTGAAGAGGCCAAAGCGCTCAGCATCCGCGACACCGCCAAAGAGGCACAGCTCATTTTGGGACAGTTTCCTCTCGTAGCCTCCAAAACAGCCAACTTCATCAATGACAAAGTGCCCGGCATCCATGTGCCAAAAGAGATCATCGACGAGATGAACCTCGCAAGCATGGACGGGGCAGAAAAAGAAAAAGAGATAGGCTTCGCCCTCTCCAAACGCATTTATGATGAGATGATGAAACTGCACGGCAAAGTGCATCTGATGACGCATAACCGGTTTGATCTGTGCAGCGAGTTGATCGGATAATCGAATAAAAATCTTTCAATTGTGATCTCAAATGATGCGATAGCGTTTTCATTTTTAGAAAAAATATCACAAAAACAGATCTTGCAGTTTCACGCTTCTTGTCCGGTTGCTGAAGCGAATTGCAAAGCAGAGCACGAAGCAACGCCTGCACAATTGTGAAACTGCGCTTTTTTTGGTACTTTTCTTTACTAAAAAGAAGAGTATGAACAAACCTTTTTCTTTTCATAAAATACATTAACCTTTGACTGCTATACTTCTGCAAAAATTATTTAGGAGTGATTGTGTCCGAATTAATGAAGTTTAAACTGATCAACAAGATCGAGGGGATCTCGTTTCTCATCCTTGTCTTCATCGCTATGCCGCTTAAGTATCAGCTAGGGTACCCTATGGCTACCAAAATCGCCGGAATGATCCACGGACTGCTTTTCGTGCTCTTTGTCTATCAGCTTGCAAAAGCCAAGCAAGAAGTACCGTTGAGTATCAAAGAAACCGTGTTCTTTTTCATTTTGTCGCTCATCCCTTTTGGAAGTTTCTATACCGACAAGCTTTGCAAAAATAAAGAGCTCAAACCTTTAACAGTCAAATAAACCATTTTATACAACGCAGCAATACCATATCCTTAGAAATTGTGTTACAATAAAAAAAGAAAGCAAGAGGAGGAAAAATGGAATCGCTGGGAAGAATTTTATGTGTATGCAACGATATAAACAAATCGCAAAGGGTAGTGAAGAAAGCTGCACAGATTGCAAAAGAGCACAACACAACGTTTACTTTTCTTTTTGTCATTGAAAAATCACTGTTTGAGCTTCCGGCATATGGAACGGATGAGGCAAACCCAAAAAGCATTAAACATATGCTTGAAACGCAGATAGAAGCAACGGATTTGGAGGGTACGGTCGTTTTTGTGTATGAAAATGATACGATTGGCCGAGTGATGCTGGAACTGGAAAGAGAACAGTGCGGCCTGGTGATAACACCGTACGAAGAAGAGATAACCAAAGCGCTTGTTTTGGCTTTAAAAACACCTATCCTTGTACTTAAAGAAGCAAAAGAAACCTACGAAAATATTTTGGTTGCCCTTGACAATACACGGGTCGAGGAGTATTGTCTGCCGTTGGTGCAAAATCTTTTTAAATCAGGCAAATTTCATCTGCTGCAAGATGCACAGTATTTCTTTTATCCGCTCACTGATCCTTTTTTGTCTTCGGGGATGATCCCCTATGATACCATACAAGAAATGGTAGAAGAAGAAGAGATTGTTGCCTCTCAAAAAAGCCATTTTGAACACTTTTGCAATACGCACAACCTTGAAGGAACGTTTAAGCTGGGTACGCAAAATATCGATGACGATCTGCTGGATATGGCGAAACAATACACTTCGGATTTGCTGGTGATACTCCCTACCGATGAGACACTTTTGGATATGGCTATAAAAAATATCTTATCGGCATCCCACTTGGATATATTGATATGCAAACAAAAATAAAAAATTGACGATTTAAATATATGGTTATTTTTGAACTTTACATAAAAGGAGACCTTGATGGATATTATAGAAAAAGAGCTTAACAACAGAAAAATTGAAATTCAAAATGAGGTGGAATTGCTTTTTAAAGCCAATATGAAAATTACCCATTGGGACGTTGCAGAAGCCGACAATGAAAAGGCTGCGAGAATTTTATGGGAAATTATGCAAGAAAAGCTTGACGCCATACATAACGATATCGCTGCAGGAAAATATAAAAATTAATAAGGGATGCTACAAAGCGTCATCCTGTGATTCGCAATAACCTTTTTGCGTCATTGTATCTCTTTAAAAATGATTTTCCCCTGTTGAAAGACTCCTATCTTGTGTTGGCAAGCAAGGGAAGGCAAAGAGATATATTTGCCTATAACCCTTGACTGGTGAAAATGCCCTTCAATGACATAATCAGCTTTTTGATAGTGCGAAAGTATCTGATTTACCCTTTTTTCAAACCCCCAAAAAGAACGGCATATCTCTTTTTTGGATAGGATTGCCATGCGGCGATCGATAATGATTTTTTCAAACGGTTTGAGGAGTGTTAGAACAACACGGTTTCGTAAAATTTTGCAATAACAATTATAAATAAAACCCGTAGCATATTTATCCCCGTGAGACATCGCAATCTGTTTTTCTTCAAAACTAAAAAAGACGGGCTGTTCTTCTCTGCTATAAACATGTATGTTTGGAAAAATAGCAGAAAGACAAAAGTCGTGATTGCCCTCAAAATAGTGAATTTCAAGAGTTTCGGATAAAATTTGCAAAAGCGTGACGACTTCTTTTGAAAATGTCTGGATATATTCGTTATAGCCAAAAAGCAGATCAAAATTGTCTCCCATCAAAAATAATTGGGGAGCCGCTATTTCGCCGCCGGCTATTTTTTGAAGCAATACCAAAAAAGTATCTCCATGGTAGGGGTAATGAGAATCTGCGATAAAAATAGCGCCTTCTTTGATCTTTTTATTCTTCACGCTTCACTTAACCCTTGATCGGTTACGGTACATACGCCACCAGCGGTATACCCATCCCTTCATCAAAGCCGCACATTAAATTGGCCGCGGCCAATGCTTGCGAACTCGCTCCCCTCATCAGATTATCGATCGCTGAATTTACAAAAAGCGCATTGCCGTTTTTGGCTGCAAAAATGTCGCAAAAATGCGTACCTGCGGTACTTTTAACATCAACCGGATTTTCGCGTATGCGTATAAATCTTTCATGAGCATAGCGTTCTTTGAGCACTTCCAAAGGATCAATGTCTTGTTTGAGCGTTGCATACACCGAGATCAATTCCCCGCGTGTTGCCGGGATAAGATGTGGCACGAAATTGACATTCATCTTCGCACCATGCACCTTTTCGATCTTTTCGGCAATTTCCGGTGCATGGCGGTGTTTCAGTGGATTATAGGCAAAAATATTGTCATTGATCGTCACAAAATGGGTCATATCGGACAATTTTTTGCCTGCGCCGCTTACACCGGATTTTGCATCTATAAACAAAGGGGCCGAAGTATCGATGTAAGGGATAAACGGCAATATCCCGAGCAAAGTAGCCGTAGGATAGCATCCC
Source organism: Sulfurovum sp. UBA4779 (assembly GCA_002403155.1). GTDB lineage: Bacteria > Campylobacterota > Campylobacteria > Campylobacterales > Sulfurovaceae > Sulfurovum. The sequence goes on along the minus strand of DHHF01000008.1, from coordinate 150,492 downwards.
GGGCCTGCTGCAAGTTTTGCTTTTTTCAGATCTTCCCTGTAGTACTCGATCAATGCATACACAGCATCATTTAAATGATTTTTATCTTCATGCTTACAGTATGTTTTTTCATATGTATCCACGTCCAATCGATAATCAGCAGAAAGATCGACTACCTTAACGCCCTTGTCTATAATCTCTTTTGCAAACCCCATAGATGCCTGATGCGGCAATGCCAAAAAAACCAACTCGCAATGCTTGACCACGGCATCGGGGTCTGCTTTTTCAACACGCATGCTTACTACGCCGCTTAAAGAAGTATGCAACTGCTCAATCATACTCTCCCCGCTTGTCGTTGCCAGATATGACAATTCAAATTCAGGGTGGTTGAGAAGCATTTTAATCAACTCCAATCCGGTATACCCGCTTGCCCCTACGACACCTACTTTTATCAATTTTTTATCCTTTACTACTCGCCAAGTACAATTTTTTTATAGAACACTTCTTCAATTTCATACGTTTTTTTGCCGCTCGGCAAATTCAATTGAACTTCATCGCCCTCTTCTTTTCCTATCAGCGCTCTTGCCATAGGGGATTGGATGGAGATAAGCCCTTTGGGCGGATTGGACTCCTGTCCTCCTACGATGGTATAGCAAACCTCTTCTTGGCTTTTTTGGTCCGTCAAAACAACTGTCGAACCAAAACAGATACGCTTATGCGCTAACGCAGAAGGATCGACTATCTGCGCTCTGCTTATGATATCTGTCAATTCAGCAATACGTGCTTCCATCAATCCTTGCTTTTCTTTTGCGGCATGATACTCCGCATTTTCCTTAAGATCTCCCAATTCGCGCGCTTCATCTATCGCTTTTGCGATTGCAGCTCTTTCTGTTGTTTTTAAATGCTCCAACTCTTTGGAAAGTTTCACATACGTCTCTTTTAGCATCGGCTCTTTTTGCACGATATTTCCTTTAATAAAATAATAGATTTCTGTTTGTTTAAAGTATTATACCAAAAAGGCTATAATAGCGATTGAAATCAATGAAAAATCTATAGTGTTGCGCACACTCCAAGATATCAAAAAGTTGGCTCCTGCCAATCCAAACCAGAGTACAGAATGAAACACATATTAATAACAAACGATGACGGTTTTGAATCAAAAGGGCTTCATGCATTGGTGGAGGCACTTAAGCCGCTGGGCAATATCACTGTGGTGGCGCCTACCGTAGAAAAATCTGCCTGCGGACACTCACTGACCCTTACCCGCCCGCTGCGCTTCATCGAATTGGATGATGATTTTTTCAAACTCGATGACGGTACGCCCACTGACTGTGTGTTTTTAGCACTTAATAAGCTTTTCGCCGAGGGAAGCAAACCCGACCTTGTCATCTCGGGGATCAACAAAGGAGCCAATATGGGAGAGGATATTACCTATTCTGGAACTGCCTCTGCTGCAATGGAGGCGGTACTTCAGGGAATTCCGGCCATCGCCGTCTCACAGGTCTGCATAGACAAATGCCAAAATGTAGACGATATGGGCTACGATCTGGCCATGCAGAGTATCGCAACCCTCGTCAGCCGTATCTTTGAGGATAAGTTTCCCCTCCCTGAGCGTAAGTTTCTCAATATCAATATCCCGCCGATCCAGGCCGATGAGTGCAAAGGCTTCAAAATCACCCGTGCAGGCAAACGGGCTTACGGCAACGATGCGCATGTCCACTGGAATCCAAGAGGACATGAATACTACTGGATAGGATTGCCTAGGCTTGACTGGCATATCACAGAAGGCCATATCACCGATTTTGAAGCGGTCGACCAGGGATATGTCTCCATAACCCCGGTACATTTGGATATGACCAGCCATAATGATATTCAAACGCTAGAGCAGTGGCTATGAGATTTGAACGCTGCAGATTGCTGTTTGGAGAAAAAAATTTTGCAAAACTTCAAACAGCAAAAATTCTTATCCTGGGTGTAGGGGGTGTAGGAAGCTATGTGCTTGATTGTCTTTATCGCAGCGGTGTTCGTTTCATCACCATTGTAGATTATGATATCTACGACATTACCAATCAAAACAGACAAATCGGCTCGGATGCCGTCGGGACACTTAAAACAAAACATCTTAAAGAGCTGTATCCCGGCATTGAGACAATTCAGCAGAAAATGGATATGGCATGGGTTGAATCTTTTGACTTTGATCCGTATGATCTTGTCATTGATGCAGCCGACACCACTAAAGTGAAGATTGAGATAGCCAAAAAATGCTACAAAAAACTCATTATGTCCCTGGGCTCTGCCAATCGTTTTGAGGCTTCCAAGATAGAAGTTGGCTCCATCTGGAAAACCCATGGCGATGCACTTGCACGAAAAGTACGCCATGAGCTCAAACGGGCAAAATTTGACAGAAATTTTACCGTTGTTTTCTCTCCGGAAGAAGACAAATGCAAAGGTAAAGGCTCATGCGTTGCCGTGACCGGTACGTTTGGACTGACGATCTGTTCAGAAGCCATTAAAAGAATTATCCGGATGCAATGAGCGTACAGCCTCAAATTCTCAGTCAATAGAAGGAAGTATCATGATTATTGATAGATTGGAAAACAAAGATCTCTACCCTTTCGGCCCTGCTTGGAACAAAGCATTTGCATTTTTGGCATCTTTAACACCGCAAACAGCCGAAGGCAGATACGCCATAGAGGGTGATGATATCTTTGCGATCGTCATGTGTTACACAACCGGTACCCCTGAAACATCCTTGCTCGAATCACACCGTAACTATGTCGATATCCAAACTGTTTTAGACGGGGCAGAACGCTTTGAATGTGCCAACAGGGAAGACCTGAGCATCGAAGTTTTCTATGATGCAGCCAAAGATATCGAACTGTATGAACGCAAATCGTCCAGAGGAATCTGTGCGGATATCACTCCGGGGACGTTTATCATGCTCTATCCGCATGATGCCCATATGGCCGCTCTTATGACAGACGATACCCCAAAACAGGTCAAAAAAGTAGTAGTCAAGGTCAAAGCAGGGCTTTTAGAAATATTGCCTAAACAATAAACCTAAATGCCCGGGAGGCTATTATTTTTTGAGAAGATCCCTTATTTCCGTAAGCAAAACTTCTTGAGCAGGGATTTGAGGCGCCTCTTGTACTTTTGGTTCTTTCAGCTTATTGTATGTTTTTATAAACATAAAAACAACAAACCCCAAGATCACAAAAGAGATCATATCATTGATGAACATGCCGTATTTGATAGCAGGGGCGCCGGATTTATCCAGGGCTTCCAAAGTAGCATACTCTTTGCCGTCAAGCGCGATAAACAACTGAGAAAAATCTACTTTTCCCATCAGCATCCCTACCGGAGGCATAATCACATTGTCGACCATCGATCTGACTACCGTGGCAAATGCACCGCCGAAAATAAATCCGACCGCCATATCAACGACATTTCCCTGCATTAAAAATTTTTTAAATTCATGTAACATTTTACCCTCCCCTTCTTTTTTTAAATTGTACTATTTTAAAGGGCTTTGTTTTCTAAATTTTTATTTTTTGAAGCCAATAGCGTAAGCACAAACAATCCTGCTATGGCATAATAAACCCATGCCGGAACAGGCACAGGATCACCTGCCGCATACGAATGCAATCCGGAAAGATAGTAATTGACCCCAAAGTAAGTCATCAATACGGTACTATACGCCCATGTTGCAATGACATTATAAAGAAAGATTGATTTAAATGCCGGGATAAATCTCAAGTGCAGAACTGCCGCATACACAAGAATGGTTACAGCTGCCCATGTTTCTTTCGGATCCCAGCCCCAATAGCGGCCCCAGCTTTCATTTGCCCAAACACCGCCAAGAAAATTTCCCATCGTAAGCAAAAAAAGCCCCACGATCAATGCCATTTCTGACAAATTGGTCAACTCTTTAATGGAACGGTCAATATTTTGATGTCCGCTCTTCCCTCTCATAATAAAAAGTATCAGCACCAGCAAAGAGAGGATGGAACCGAGCCCCAAAAAGCCATCACCGGCAATAATGGTTGCCACGTGGATCATGAGCCAATAAGATTTGAGGACGGGCACAAGATTGGTGATTTCGGGGTTGATAAAACTCATATGTGCCACACCCATTGTAATTCCGGCCAAGAGTGCCGTCCCCCCCAAGGCAAAAGGAGAGTTTCTGGCCAATAAAATTCCGGCCAATGCCGTAGAAGCGGCGATAAATATGATAGATTCATAGGCATTTGACCATGGCGCGTGCCCTGCGATATACCAGCGAATCCCTAAACCGATCACATGTACGATAAAACCGAAAATTAAAATACCCAATGTTCCGCGCATTATCCATTTCATAGAAAATGCCGGCTTAAGCACATGAATAAACGCAAAAATCAGCATCACTGCGCCTGTCAAAAGATACAAAGGCACCAATTTTCCAAATAAACCGAGTTTATTATATGCGATTTCCATATCAATATGTTTCTGGGAAGGAAGCACTGCTGACCCGTAAGTCTTTTGGTACTTCATTATCCCTTTGAGAGCCAAATCCGCATTTGCCCAATCGCCTGTACGCAATCCTTCGCTTACCGATTGGAAGTAAGCCGATATACTTAATTTTACCAAATCACGTGTTTTGGGCTCAAACGTCTTGATAGCATCAAGCGGTGAAACCCACTTGTTGTTTGTATCGTTTGCCTGAGGATAGATACGTAAAATAGTTCCTTGATAAACCATATACGAAACGTTTACCCTTTCGTCAATCTTGATAAGTTCTTTATCGTAGGTGCTTTGATCTAAAGGTCTTTTCCGGTTTGCTTCCGTTACGGCATCATAAATCTTATAGCTATTGTCCTTTCTGCCGAAAAAATCAGAAAATTTAGCAAATTTTGTATCTTCACTCAGACCAAGCGTTAATGCTATTTTTTTGTGTCCTATTTTTATCATCGGTATAGTTTGGTACACTTCAGGCTGCGTAAGCATCCCTAAAAGCATCTGCATAGGCTCTAACCCGAACATTTCGGTTTTGCCTGTAATTTTTGCCACAATTTCATGCGCTACGGTATCCAGCGGCTTCATACGTCCCATATAGTCCTGTACGGCAAGCTTTCCCATTTTTTTTGTATGATCAGCATCATATGACAGGATTGCCTTTTGAAGATTGTGATCGATTGCAGGCTCTTTAGCGTGAAGATCTGCAGCATTAAAAATCATCAAGCTCAGCAAAATTGAAACTGCAGTTCCTTGCAATTTGCGTGTATTCTTGAGCAACTTTTGAAGCCTTCCGTTTGATACAAACAAACTCCAAACCATTCCCACGATCATCAACAAATATCCCAAATACGTAGGGGGGGTGCCGGGATCATGGTTCACCGAAAGAATCGTTCCTTTCTCATCCATATCGTAAGAAGATTGGAAAAAACGGTAATTTCTATGATCAAGGACATGGTTCATATATATTTTGTAAGGCATGGTGAGATCTTCTTCTTTATCTATCAGCACGACATCGCTTGCGTAGGAAGCAGGAGTCATAGAACCGGGGTAGCGCTCCAAAGTAAACTTTTCCAACTTGACAAAAAACGGCAACTCGATCATCTTCGCACCGATACGCACATCAAGGCGAACCCCATCGATTTCTATCGTATTGATTTCACCCGGCTGGCCGTTGATCGGCTTGCAGATGATTTGTCTGCTTTGATCGCCTATGGTTGCTTTCAATTCGATATATTCAGGCTTGCCGGGTTGTGTCTTGAGGCTGTTTGATCCTATCTGCAGCTTAGATTGCTTATGAACCGAAGTCAAAACAATTGCGTTGTTTTCAAAGTGATACAGCATTCCTTGGGCAAAATGATGATCCCCCGTATCCATTTCACCGGAACTTTTGTCCTCCATCTTAAGATACGATATCGCAAAAGGCGCATTGATCTTCAGCCCGCTTTCTGTCTCTGTGATCAAAAATGTCGGTTTATCGTTTTGCAAAGAAGCTTCATATCCGATAGAAAAAGAACCAAAATCTTTCACTTCGCCTTTGCTGAAATAATGCATCTTCCCTTCTCCGCCCGCAGAAATTTTCAGCTCAAGAACGGTTTGCCCTTGCGGGTCAGAGACGATCTGCTGCTCCGCAACAGGAAGATAGTTTACCAACGAAAGATGTACCTTTTTATCCCCTATGCTAAGGTCTTCCTCCAGGGTATTTTTGGTCATCGTTGAAAAATAAAGCGGTTTTTCAAGCGAAACGCTTTTGCCTTCATAGGTGACTGCGGCTTCAAGGATTTTTTCATCCGAAACCATCCTGTTGACGCTTTGCCCTTCACGGATATGCATAATGCCCTCGTACCCTATATAGCGCGTCAACAACGCTCCGATGGCAACAATAAAAAAAGAGAGGTGAAAAAGAAAAACCGGGAAATTTTTTTTATAGGTTTTATATTTTATAATATTATATACCAATATGGTTGTAAAATAAGCCAAAAACAGTTCAAACCATTTTGTTTTGTACACCAACGCTTTGACCGTTTGAGTGCCATAATCATTTTCTATAAATGTAGCCGCTCCGATGATAAAACCAAACGAAAACAGCATTACGACAGCCATTTTCATTGAAAAAATATGCCTCATTGCTTTTAAACCTTTTATAAATGAATTGGGCTCGCATTATAGCTAAGCTTTATTAACAGTCTATTAAGATAAATGATTTTACCCTATCAGGGAAAAATAGACTATTTTAATTCCCCCCAGCTGTCTCCTATGCTTATAGAACAAGCCAGCGGTACGTTGAGTTTTAAAATGTGTTCCATCACGTCTGCAAAACGCTTAGAAAGCGCATCCGCCTCAGTTTCCTTGATCTCAAAGATAAGTTCATCGTGGATCTGCAAAAGCATCGATGCATTCATCTTTTCTTCAATGATCATTTTGTCTATACGGTTCATCGAAAGCTTAATAAGATCAGCCGCAGACCCTTGAAATACCGTATTGACAGATTCTCGCAAAAATGCAGCCTTTTGCATGGCATTGGCATTTTCATAATCAAACAGCCTTCTTCTTTTGAGTATTGTTTCAACATATCCGCTGGCTTTCACATCCTCTTGTATCGTTTCCAAAAAACTTTTTACCGTAGGGAAAGAAGCAAAATATTGCCGTATAATCTCTTTTGCTTCAGCCGGAGTGATACCGATATCATCAGCAAGTTTGCGCTGTCCCATGCCGTAAAGCAAACCGAAGTTTACCGACTTGGCAATATTGCGTTTTGCCTGCGCTTCTTGTTCTCCGAACAGCCTGATTGCCGTAGCTAGATGGATATCTTCTTGGTTTGCAAAGGCATCGCTCAATGCTTTATCTCCGGAAAAGTGTGCAAGCAGGCGCAACTCTATCTGAGAGTAGTCAATACTTACCAGCTTATATCCTTCTTTGGCAATAAAAGCCTCACGTACAGACCTTCCAACTTCAGAACGTACCGGAATATTTTGCAAGTTGGGCTCTTTGGAGCTGAGTCGTCCCGTGGCTGTGCCGGTCTGCAAAAAAGAGGTATAGATGCGATGCTGTTCATCTCCGAGTGCCAATTTTAAGAGCGGATCAACATAGGTAGAGAGCATTTTTTGGTATTCGCGGTAGGCAAGCAGTTTTGAAATAACCGGATGTTCGTCTCGGAGAGCCTGAAGTACGCTTTCATTGGTGCTATAGCCCGTCTTAGTCATTTTAGCACCTTTAAGCCCCAGCTTCTGAAAAAGAATGTTGCCCAGCTGCTGGGTCGATTTAATATTGAATTGGCTTCCCGTCAATGCATAAATCTCTTCGGTCAAACATTCCAAATCCGAACGCAAACTCTTTTGAAGCTTTAAAAGATGCCCAATATCCACCTTGATTCCTGCGCGTTCCATCCGTGCAAGTACGTTAATAAAAGGGTATTCGACATTTTTGGCTTCTTCCAGCAAAAATGCCAAACCGCCCGCTTTCATATGTTTGGATAACTCAAAATAGAGCAGATAGGTCATCCAAGCATCTTCTGCAGCATAAAATGCAGCATCTTTGATAGGAACGGAAGAAAAATCTTCTCCTTTTTTAACCATTTCCGTGAAAGGTTTCATCTTATAGTTAAAAAATCTCTCCGCCAACGCATCCAGCCCGACTTTGGCTTCAGGATTATTGAGCCAAGCCATAATCATCGTATCTGCATAAGGCATGATCTGCGAAAAACCGTATCGGTTATAAAGCAAAGAAAAATCAAACTTTAGGTTTTGTCCCACTGTCTTATGCGCTAAAAGCCTTTTGAGTGCTTTGAGGGCATCTTCGAGAGCCACTTGCGGTTCTACCCCAAGATAGCTGTGCCCGACCGGCACATAATACGCCTTCTCTTTCGATATGCAAAAGCTAAATCCGACCATTTTTGCATTTTTGGTGTCAAGTCCCGTAGTCTCGGTATCAAAGGCAACGATGGCATCCTCTTCCAGCCCGTCTATGATGGCCTCAAGCTTTTCTTTGCTGTCGAGTATGATAGGCTCAAAGCGCAAAGCAGATTGCATTTTTTGAGGAATCTCAATCGGACACCCCAATTCGCCTTCTCTTAGCTCTGATTTTTTGATCGCCTGTTTCATTTCATATGTTTCAAACCGGTCAACCAAACAAGAAAGGTAGTTTCTGTCTTCAAAAACAAAACTTTCCAAATCCAGTTCTTCGAAAACATCAGCCCGCATTCTTACCAGCTCTCTGGATAAAAAGGCGTTTTCTTTTCCTTCCAAAAGCAGCTTTTGAATGCGAGGCGTGCCGCAATTTTCGATATCTGCATAAATGGCTTCAAGGGTATGGTATCGGTTGATCAGCTGGCTTGCGCCTTTTTGGCCTATGCCTTTGACGCCGGGGATATTATCGGAAGAATCTCCCAAAATTGCCTGAAAATCGACAAAATCACGCGGATTGACCCCGAACTTTTCGATACATCCTGCCTCATCAATCTCTTTTTTCTTTACCGAATCAACCATCACGACACGGCCGTCGTCGATCAGCTGGTACAGATCTTTATCATGCGACACGATGCGGACTTTCATGCCTTTTTCTTTGGCAAATTTTGTAACGGTGGCGATGACGTCATCCGCTTCAAAACCGTCTCTTGTCAAATTTGCAAAACCCATTTGCTCTATCCATTCGATCGCTACGGGAAGCTGTCTGAGGAGATCTTCGGGCGGAGGTTCGCGATGCGCTTTGTATGCCGGGAAGAGGTCGCTTCTAAATGTTTTTGTTTTGCTGTCCAGCGCAAACACCAAGTATTCCGTGGCGTGTTCCCTGTGCAGCGAATCAATCAGATTAACAAATCCCGTCAACAACCCTGTCGGGAACCCTTCTGAATTGCGCAGAGGGGGAAGTGCGAAGTAAGATCGAAAAAAGAAACCGAAAGTATCGATAATCGTAATTGTTTTCAAGGCCTGCCTTATGTTTTTTTTATTTTAGCCTATTCTTTGTTAGAAACGGCCCGTTTTTAATTTAAAAATACTTTAAGTTTTTGTTAATATAATTAATAAATATAAAAATTAAAAGGAGGGGAGAGCTTTGGATCCGCATATATTAGATCAAAATCATTTGGCGCATAAAAGCAAAACATTAAAAAAGCGTAAAGAGATAAGAACCTTTTTGCATCAAGAAGTACATTTGTCCAATACCCCGATTTTTTTGCCAGAAGGATGGGAGCTGCCTTTACTGGGCCTCTATGTCATTTTTTTACCCTATTTTGCCGGCTTTGTTTTTCTTTTTTTTCTATCTGAAATGGATTATAATATTTTTTTGTCTTTGAATGACGATTTGTTTTTTATCATGAGCTGGCTGGTCGGCTATGAAGTGATCGCCGCATCCATCCTTCTTCTGATCGTCAAACACGCTCTTTCATTCTATACCAAAGAATGAGTCCATAGACTATCATTTTTTGCTTTTAGGCTGCGGCAAAACAGTGCGTTCGTGCATCTGCTGCAGCTCTTTTGCAAGATATTCGCCCGTATAGCTGCCTGTTTTGTGATACTCTTTTGCCAATTTCTCAGGGGATCCGGCCGCAACGACAAGCCCTCCTTTGTTTCCGCCCTCAGGCCCCATATCGATGATGTAGTCTGCGTTTTTTATCATGTCAAGATTGTGCTCGATGACGACTACGGAATTGCCCAAATCCACCAAATGATGCAGTACCCCCGTCAATCTATCCACATCGGCAAAATGCAGTCCGGTGGTAGGCTCATCCAAAATATAAAGGGTCCGTCCCGTATCTTTGCGGCTAAGCTCCTTGCTCAGTTTGATACGCTGCGCTTCTCCCCCTGAAAGCGTCGTCGCATTTTGTCCCAAAGCGATATAATCAAGCCCGACGTCGGCCAATGTTTTTAATTTGCCGGCGATGGCAGGAATGGCTTTAAAAAATTCCAAAGCCTCTCCCACACTCATAGAGAGCACATCGGCAATGGATTTGCCCTTATAATGCACCTGAAGCGTTTGTGCATTGTATCGTCTTCCTTTACAGGCATCGCAGCAGACAAGGACATCAGGCAAAAAGTGCATTTCGATCTTAATCTGCCCCTCTCCTTGGCATTTCTCACATCTTCCGCCCTTCACATTAAAGGAAAAACGGCCTATTTTATAGCCGCGGAGTTCCGCTTCTTTGGTTTGGGCAAAAAGTTTTCTTATCTCATCCATAATCCCCGTATAGGTTGCGGGATTGCTCCTTGGTGTGCGGCCTATGGGGCTTTGATCAAGATAAATCACCTTATCCAGTTTTTCAAGTCCATCGATCTCTACTCCGTCTACTTTATTGACTTTTCTGGCATGATTGAGCAGCTCTCTGGCTACAGGCAGCAATGTCTGCAAAATGAGCGAACTCTTGCCGCTTCCGCTTACGCCTGCAACACAGACAAAATTTTGCAAAGGGATTTTCACCGAAAGATTATTGATATTATTTAATGTTACATTTTTGATCTCTAACCATTCATTCTGCGGTTTATCATGGGTATAGCTTATCTCTTTTTTTCCAAACATATACTCTGCCGTCAGCGTTTTTGCGTTCGCCAGCTTATCAACTTTTCCGGAAAAGACAACATTTCCGCCGTATTTGCCTGCTCCGGGCCCGATATCGACGATATAATCGGCTGCCAATATCGTCTCTTTGTCATGTTCTACGACAAATACGGAATTTCCTTTGTCGCGAAGGGAATTTAACGTACGGATAAGCTTCATCGTATCGCGCTCATGCAATCCGATGCTGGGCTCATCAAGCACATACATCACGCCCGTCAAACCCGAGCCTATCTGGGAAGCGATACGAATACGCTGCGCTTCGCCGCCGGATATCGTTCTGGCATCACGGCTCAGCGAAAGGTACCCCAGCCCGACATCATATAAAAAAAACAGCCGCTCTTCGATCTCTTTGAGAATAGAGCGCGCTATCATACTTTGCTGTTCGTTCAAATGTGAAAAATTTTTCTTGTCTGTAAAATAATCATAGCTTTTTTCGATCGGCATACCCACGATATCTGCTATGTTTTTATCTGCTACCTTTACTGCCAAAGAGCTTGCTTTGAGCCTATGCCCTTGGCACTGGTCGCATATCTTTTCGGTCATATATTCTGCCAGATCTTTTTCTTCTTTAAACATATCGTGCGCAAATCGGACAACACCCGGCCACTCACGGCTAAGCTTATGTTTTTTCCAAATAAAATCAACTGTGCCGCCTACCCCGTAGAGTATTGCTTTTTGCTGAAATTGCGGAAGTTCTCCGTAAGGAATTTGGGTGTCAATATCGTTTTGCCGGCAAAATGCCGTCAAAAATTTGACATAATAGCTTTTGTTAAATCCGTACATGATCTTGATCGCACCATTGTCTATGCTCACATCAGAATCTATGATCTTTTTAAGATCAATCGCATATTTGATGCCCAGCCCGTCACAAGCCGGACATGCTCCTTTGGGAGAGTTAAACGAAAAGCTTACGGGCTCCAACGGTTCAAAGCTGATCTTGCAGTCAAAACAGGCCAAATGTTCAGAATAATGAAAATGCTCACTCTCAAGCCCCATCTCTTCAAAATTAAGCACCTCAATTTCCATCTCGCCGTAGCTCTCTTTGAGTGCTTTTTCGACATCCTGGCCTATACGGTCACGGTTTTCCTCTTTTACCGCCACCCTATCGATGATCACTTTAATGGTATGCTTTTTTGTTTTTGAAAGTTCTATCTCTTCATCCAGACGGACTGCAACCCCATCGATCATCGCACGCACATAGCCTTTATGGCGTAAGGATTCAAGCATGTCTGCAAATGAGCCTTTTTTCTCTTTTACCAAAGGTGCCATAATCACCAGTTTGGCCCCCTCGGGAAATTTCAGTACCTCTTCTATAATGTCGCTTGCAGACATGGAAGAGATAGGTTTGCCGCAGTGATGGCAATACTGTTTTCCTACCCGGGCAAACAGCAGCCTGAGATAATCATAAATTTCAGTGATCGTGCCTACTGTTGAACGGGGATTTTTAGAAGTTGTTTTTTGATCTATCGCAATTGCCGGAGTCAACCCTTCTATCTTATCCACATTGGGTTTTCCAACCTGTCCCAAAAATTGTCTGGCATAGGAAGAAAGCGATTCGATATAGCGGCGCTGGCCTTCTGCATAGAGTGTAGAAAAAGCCAAAGTTGATTTACCGCTTCCGCTGATCCCTGTAAATACCACCAATTTATTTTTCGGGATTTGCAAATCTATATTTTTTAAATTGTTTTCTTTTGCCCCAAAAATCTTAATCATATCCATCGTTTTTTAACCTAAAAATAATTTATTTGCCGTAACCATCAATATCACGACATAAAAAGCAACCAAGATCTGTTTATACCGGGTTATTTTGATCTTTTGCAGCATCCAAATACCCGCCCAAATCCCGATCAATGAGCCAAAAGCCATAAAGGCTCCGGCCTGAAAGTTGACCATTCCAAACCACGAAAGGGTTATAAATGACGAAAGAGAAGTAAACATGACATAAAAAAGGCCGACTGCCGAAGCCTTTTTGAGAGGAAACCCCAAAAAGCTTACCAAGACAGGTGTCATCAGAATGGACCCTCCAACCCCCAGCATCCCTGAAAAAACACCGATGCCTGCCCCTATGAGCATATACAAAGGACGATTAATAATTTCGGCATGTACCGGTATCGGATTGGAGAAAAAAAGCCGCACCAAAGTAAACACTACCAAAGAGAGAAAAAACCATCCCAAAAGCGATGCATCAAGTACTTTCACCAGATATCCGCCCGCCACTGCACCCACGATGCCGCCATAACCGAAATACTGCATTTGAGACGGGTTGTATGTCTGTTTTTTGCGATGGATGAGCGCTCCGGCAAAGGAGCTTACCGTCATCTGCATTACCGAAATACCGATCGCCTCTTTAATATCAAATCCCAGATAAAGCAGTATGGGCACACTGACGGTGCCGCCGCCTATGCCGAAAAAACCGGACATCACACCTACAATGATACCGACGATACCCAATTCGACCAACATTCCGTTATCCCTTATTTTAAAGGGGAAATTATAGCATTTTTAATGTTGAATTGATAGCTAAAGCCTTTTGCTTCTGCATCTGCCATCAATTGCAGAAGCAGCGCACTAGAGATACTGATCTTGTTACTCAAAATCTCTCCGGGGATATTTTCGTACTTCGCCTTTATCATCTGCAAAATAAATGTAGCCTTTGCTGTCAAACGCTACCCCTTCTTGGGCAAAAACAGGAAGTTTTTTAACAGACAACACTTTATCTTTGGCAAGATCATATCGTATAAGGCAGTTTTGTTTGTCGCTTACCATATAAAGAAATGTTTTATCTATGGCCAAACCCGATATATCGCTATGCTGAGGGTCTATTCGTTTGCTTATCGGGGTCTGATCATTGAATAATCCGTCGATTTTAACTACTACCGACGGAGTGTCGCCCGGATCTCTTTGTTTGGATTGTTTTGCAAGATAAAGAGACCCATTCTTGACGGCAATGCCTTCCAACCCATGTTTTTTATCCTGAAGCACGATAAGTCCTTTTAGACTTTGTGCCACATTGATCGTTTGTATGACTTTTAAATTTTCATAGGATACAACCAAAACAGTACCGCTTTCTTCTGCTGCAAAATAAAGACGGTTGTTTTTATCGTCGCACGCCACCCCTTCAAGGTCATAGTCTCCCAATTTTTTCTGACGCAATATCTTGCCTTCGGTAGAAATCTCATACACAGACCCCTCATCATTGGCAACCAATAGCGTATCGCTGCTTTGATTGTAGCAAATCCCGGAAGCCTCAGGAATTTGGGCAATTACCGCGTTCTTAGATTTCGAACAGGCAGAAAAAAAGAAAAAAATGAAACCGATCAGAAAAAGATGTTTAGCCAACCCTGATTTACCTGGCAAATATAAAAGGCTGCGCAAAAAAATCAGCTGCCGCTTCTCTCATTTGAAGAGGGTTTTCTAGCCGGTTCACAAGATCGCGAAAAGCCGAAGCGCCTTGATAGCCTGCCTTGGAGTACGTATGCAGATGTTTGCGGAAAAGGATCGCACCGTAATTGCCATAGTGTGCAAGCATCTGGTCAAAATGTTCCAGCACCACTTCTTTGATAAGTGCAGAAGAGACCTGCTCCATCCCCTCTTTCATCTGATGGAAAATCCAAGGGTTCCCTACTGCTGCACGCCCTACCATAATCCCGTCTGCGCCCGTATACTCAAGCACCCATCTGGCTTTTTGGGGAGTATCGATATCTCCATTGGCGATCACGGGTATCGATACAGCCTGTCTGACTTCGCGTATCGCATCGTAATCTACAGGCGCTTTAAATTTGCCCTGCCTTGTTCTGCCATGCACCGCAATAAAATCAGCTCCGCTGGCTTCGCAAATTTTTGCAATCTCTATATGGTTTTTACTTTCAAAACCCAAACGGATTTTAACGGAAGTATATGGCTTGGTAGAATATTTTTTGATCGTTTCAATCGTCTGTGCCATCTTTGGCAGATCCGTAAGCAAGGAGCTTCCTGCAAGATTGTTCACCACTTTTGGAACAGGACAGCCGCAATTGAGATCAATAATATCTATCCCGTCTTGTTCATTGATCATCTCTACGGCTTGTCGTATGACTTTTTGATCCGATCCGGCTATCTGTACCGAATAGGGATTCTCAAGGGGGCTTTTTTCAAGCATTTTGAATGTTTTTTGGCTTTTAAATGCAAGAGCATTGGAGCTGATCATCTCGCTTACAGTCAAATCTGCACCGAATTTTTTGACAACGGAACGAAAAGGAAGATCCGTGTAGCCAGCAAGAGGGGCTAACACGTAAAGGGGTTTTGAAAAATCAAGCATCATTGCAAATCGTATCTATCTCTACAAGATCATCTAATTTGTATTTTTTATGCTCTTGCTTCAGTTCATACAGTGCTCTAAATTTGACAAATTCATTTTCATTCTGCTCTTCAAGATATTTTTCCGCTTCTTCCAAAAGCTCATATTCAAAAAGGAGATAAAGATACGCATTTTGTGCCTTCGGATTGTCTTGCTGATATTTTTTGAAAAGCATCAAATTTTGATCAGGCGTAAATTGTTTTTTTGTAATGCTTGCAACATAAACAAAATCACTGCACTCAAGCTTTAACCCGCCGATAAACTCGTTAAGGATTTCGATATTTAAGCCCATATCTTCTGTGCCTTCAACTCTTTTGAGCATCGTTTTAAAATTTTTTACATCAAACACTTTTGCATATTTGCGGGCTTTATAGAAAGTTTCATGGGCTGCAAAAATTTCCAATGCTTTATTTTGGACAGATTTAGAAAACAAAGAAGGGGCCTTCATCACTTCTTCTACGAATTCTTTATCAAATTTTAAACGATTCAGCCTGTTTTGTATCAAAAGGGGATTGTTTTCGCTAAACAGTTTTGCTATTTTATGTTCTTTAAGGTCTACATATTCGCCGTTTTTTATCTTTTGAACAAGGTTGATGATTTTTGCCAATCTCGGATTCAATCCTTCAACACCCTCCTTCATATCGATAGAAGCTTTACTCAACAGCATCGCCGAATTTTTTATCTCGTCCAATACATATTTTTGATCTTTGGGCTCATTGATCAAAGACCAATAAAATGCATCGTCCAGCGCTGCTGCATCTCGTTGCCATTTTTTTAATTTTAAATAATTTTTTAGTCCGTAAAAAAGCATATGCATTACCGTAAACACCAACAACAAAAGCATAGGCAAAACAATCCAAACCGCCACAGGGAAATCAAAATGAATCCCCCTTACTTCCAAAAGATAATTATTCGGATTGATTGTATTTGTAAACGCCCCTACAATTGCTGCAAGCATAAGCGCAGCAAAAATATATAGACCTATTCTCATATTTTGTCCTTTTATTTTTGTTTTTTTTCGTTAATCTCCCGACATGTGATACAAAACCGTGCAAAGTTTTTTACCTCCAGCCTTTTGCGGCCTATAGGATCCTCGCACATTTCACAAACCCCGTACGTTCCTTTTTTTATTTTATCCAAAGCAAGTTCAATTTCGTTTAATTCTTTGCGCTGCTGTATCAAAATAGCGCTATCGACTGCACTTTCTGCAGATGCTGCGGCATAATCCCCCTCATCATTCAAATCAAGATTTCTCATTTCATCCAATTCAAGTGTCGTTCCGGCGAGATTTTTCTCAATCTGTGCCTTTCTTGCAATTAATTTTGTTTTAAACTCTTCTAACTGAGATTTGCTAAGCATGTATATGTTCCTATTTGTGATATGGGTGATTGTGATTGATGGCAAGACCTCTGAATATCTGCTCCAGCAATACCACTTTCACCAGCTTATGTGAAAGCGTAATTTTACCAAATGATATAGCATTATTACATTTAATCAAAAAATCCTTTTCAAACCCGTAAGCGCCGCCGATAAAGAAGTTTATCTCGGCATTATCCTTAAGCAATTTTGCAAATTCAAAACTGTCCACCTCTTTGGATGAAGGGTCCAACGCAATGCTAATCCCCCCATTGAGATATTTTTGCAAAGCACTGCTATAAGAACGCTGGGCTGCAAGCACGGAATGCTCTTGTGCTTTAGCGATATCTTTGTCAAAAATTTCTATTACCTCTACTTTTGCAAACGGTTTGGCAATCTTCTTGTAGTGCTCTATCAGCGGTGCATAAAGCGTTTCTTTGCCTTTTTTGTCTATGACGATCACATTAATTTTCATCTCATACCCTTTTCAATAATGCAATTGTACACTATAACAAAGACAATCGTCCATTAAACTTCTGCTCAAACCTTCAGCGGCAGTTGAGTCATTTTGTATTTTTTGCTATGATTTAACAAAACAAAGGAGCAGTTCATGAAAAAAATGGGGTGGCTGATAGCCATTGGATATTCGCTGTTGTTCGGGATGGAAGGCAAAGAGATATTTGATACCAAATGTGCTTCCTGTCATGACTATTACATTCCTTTCAATGAACTCAAAAGAAATGCGCAAAGCAACAATACCCTTTTGAATCTCAAAGCGCCCACGCTCAATCAGCTCTCTTACGGCGTACGCATGAATATCGGGGATTTAAAAGCCGATGAGGAGACTCAGCGTATGGAAGTGGAAGCATTTGTCGAAGATTATATCGCTGCTCCCCATCGAAAGAAAAATGTCGTCCCCTCAGAGATGACAAAATTCTTCCCTGCCATGCCAAGTATGGAAGGCCGGCTTAACGAAGAAGAGATAGAAGCATTGAGCAATTTTATTTTTGACTATGACGAAGCAATGGTGATCGAACACAGTGCCCCGGCTGTCGATTTTGAAAAAGCAAAAGCATTAGCCAAACAAGAAAACAAAATCATCATGATCAGGGGGGTTTTGCCTTATTGCAAATGGTGCATCAAGATGGATAGGGAAGTAATGGTCGAAAAAGAGGTGGTAGAAGCGCTGCTTAAAGATTTTGTCGTAGTCAAAACTGACGTGGCGCTCGAAAAACTTCCATTAGGGATGCAATCATTGGGAACACCCTCTTTTTACTTTATCAAATCCGACGGCACCACCATCATCGCCCAAACTCGAGGCTACAGGGAAAAACAGGAGTTTTTGGAACTGTTAGACACCATTCGCCGACAAGCCAAACAATAGCGCTATGCTTCAAACCTTTTTATCGTCTTTAAAAAGAAAAAGAAGGTTTATTCGGCCGGCAAAGTAATGGTAAATTGATTTTCATTGTTTTTGTAAGTGTAAACCAGTTCCAATTTTAACACTTCCATTATCGTATAGACAATATACAGCCCCAGCCCCAATCCGTGTCCTTTCTCATGGAAAGGCTGATAATACTCTTCAACATTTTGAGCAAAACGCTCCCCTTTGTTGGCAAAAACAATGCTTTTTTCTTTGATGGTAACGGATACCCGATGATCAGGCGAGTATTTGATGGCATTGTCCATGAGATTTTTAAAAGCTAACGACAGCAGATCAAAATCGCTCAAAAACACAAGCGGCGCTTCCTGGACAATGTGCACCCGATCCTGCATCTCTTTTTCATCAAGAAACATCAGCTCCATTGCCTGCTCTACCATATCCCTGGCATTGTATTTTGATACTTTTAGCGTATATCTCGCCGATAGCATCTGTTCAATTTTTGAAAACTCTTCTATCAGCAGTTCCAGCCGCTCAAAGACCGCTTCATAGTTCTCTTTGAGCGAATCATCCTCCAAAAAGGCATTGAGCAGTTTGCCTTTGCCGATGGGCGTTTTAAGCTCATGCATAATCATACGCAAAAAAAGCTGTCTGGATTGGATAAGCGACTCAAGTTTCCTAAGAGCACCGTCAAACGCGTTGGAGACTTCTGCTATCTCGTCTTTGGCATCGCTTTTAAAGGAGATTTTCAAGTCTCCCTGGCCAACTTTATGGATGCGTTCTTGCAAAACTTTCAAAGGCTTCAGACTTTGCGTCAGCCACAGATAAAGGCCTGACAAAAACCCCAAACTGACCAAATACCAAAACAGGATCTGCCACGGGAATGCATTTTCCTGTTGATCCTCCAAAAGCAGTTTAAACCGGGGATGACCCAGCCAAAGATACATCGTCCGGTCTAATTTTAATATCTCAAACGTACTATGCATCACCCTTCTTTTTCGAACCAAATGTGCATTTTGGCGAATTGAATCAGCGGTTTGGACATCAACGATAGGTTTAAATCCGCTTTCTTGCAAATAAAGATTGAAACCCGAATCACTAAAATCCGGCACATCGCCGTTTCTTGTACTTTGTTTAAAATATTTATGAAGAAAAAGAGAAGTCCGTATATAGCGCTTTTCTGTTTTTTGAAAATACTGTGCTTTTTGTATATAAAAATAAGAAGCAAAAAATGCGCTGACAAAGAGCGAAGAGACCAAAAAAATGATGCGTACTTTACTGTAAAGAGTCATGCCAGCAATTTATATCCCACACCGCGTACGGTTTTGATAGACGCTTCGTCTGAAAGTTTATTGCGCAGACGGTTGACAATGACTGCCAAAGAGCCGTCGCTTCCAAACTGAAACACCTCCGAATCATACAATATCTGCTCTTTGGATACGGTATTGCCGCGATGCCGGATAAGAAGCCTCAGCACGACATACTCTGCAGGCGTAAGCTCAAGCGCTTTACGGTTGAGCAAAATCTGCTCTTTTGCTTCATCCAGCACCAAAGCACAGCGGGATTCTTCTTCTTGGATCTTTTTGTAGCGTCTTAGCAAAGAGATGATGCGCGCATACATCTCTTGGGGATCGTACGGCTTGGGCAGATAATCATCTGCCCCCAATTGCAATCCTGTCACTTTGTCGCTCAGATCGGACCTGGCCGAAGAGATAATGATAGGGATATCATATTTTTTCACTATCTCTTTGCACACCTCAAGGCCGTCCATCCCCGGCAGCGTCAAGTCAAGGATCAGCAAATCATATTTTTGCACCCCTGCACTCAACCCAAGATAGGGATCTTCGTAGTTGGTGACTTTGATATTGTACCGCTCTAAAAAATTACTCAGAAGCGATGCGTACTGCGCATCGTCTTCTATCATCAGAATATTTATCATCCAAATATTATAGCCTATTTGTTTTGTTCTTTTAAAAGCGCTACAAATTTTTCCCGCTGCTGCGCTGTTAAAATCTGCATTGTTTTTTCAAATCTTTGCGCATGTATCTCTGCTCTTATCTTTGCTTGCTGCATTTGTGCATCGATATATCCCTGCTTGTCAAACCCGTCGATACTTACAAATTGCCCGCGCGTGCGCTTGCTTTTCATCTGCGCATACATTGCTCGTCTGTTTTGCTTCATCTCCTGCCGTTGTGCCTGCAGGGCTGTTTTTTGTTCATTGCTCAAATCCAATTGCGCAAATATATTTTGCATAGAACTGTTTTTGTGATACATTTGTTTGGATTGTTTTTGCTTATTTGCACACGGGCCTGCCTGAACGGCAGTTACACTCATTATTCCCAACAGTGCAGCCATTGCTGCAATTTTAACTTTTTTCATGGTATTTCCTTTGCGATGATATGTCACTTTCGACACTGAAAGTATGGCCCATCGAATTTAACGGAACTTTACTGTTTTTTTAACGAAGCTTAATGCAAATTGTCATTTTGCTATTTTCTATATCGGCTCATAAACGGCTCGGTTTCTCTGAAGACAGCCAGATGATATTTTTTGATATCAGACACACTCAATACCGGCCCGTCAACACACAGCCTGATATCTCCCATATAGCAGTGGCCGCATTTTCCGATACCGCACCGCATGTTTCTCTCAAGTGTGAAAAATATGTTTTTTTCGTTGACGGGAAATTGTTTTAATTTTTCTAAAACATGGGGAAACATCGGCGGAGGGCCGCAGACAAAAAAGGAGGCGTTTTCATCTATCTTTTTAAGTTTTTCTATCATATCAGTGGATCTCCCGATATGGCCCTTCCACTCTTGGGTATCAACCTCCAAAGCAGCAAGAAAGATATCCAGATTTTCTTGTTGCTGCCATCTTTCAAAATCTTGTAAAAACAAAAACTTTGATGCTTTGTTTGCACTGTAGATGATAGTGAGAGGAGGCCGCTTGTCGTATTGAAGCAATTCTTGGATGAAAAATCTCAAAGGTGCCATCCCGATACCGCCTGCAATAATCACAATACCGGATGAATTGATAGCTTTTTTGATAGAAAAACCGTTGCCATACCCTCCTCTTATGCCGACTGTATCACCCGTTTTCATACGATGCAGCGTTGAAGTCAGCCTGCCTACCAGATTGACGGCGATCTCAAAACTGCCGTCCTCTTTTATACATGAGCAGGGCGTAAAAGCCGCTTCGCCCTCCGGAAACACAGACACCATCAGAAACTGTCCGGGCACAAAAAACACCGGCTCTTTGGGAAGAAGCGTGAATATCTTTACATAGGTGCCGGGATGCTCTATCTGTTTTATCACTGCAGGAATGATCTTTTGTCTATTCATTTGCGCTCCTTGTGTTGTGTCAGCATCAAAATACTTTTCATGCCTATGCCCGCAGGACAGGTCATATCGCATCTTCCGCATCCTATACAGCTTCGATCGCTCATGACAAGTTTGCAGGAGAGCCTTCTGCTCCAGGCATGGGCAAAAGTAGGCTCAGGATCATACCCTTTGGCCATCTTCGTAAAGCTTGAAAAAAGACACGAATCCCAAAGCCTGACTCTCTCTCCTTTTGTTTCATCGCCGTGATCGGCTATATCATAGCAGGTGCAGGTGGGACACAAAAAGGTACATCCGTCGCACAGTTGGCAGCGCTTGGTTATTTCATCGTATATCTGTGCATTTTGTTCAAAATCAGCGATATTATTGCTGCAGCCAAGATCCAAAATCTCTGTTTTTAGCTCTTTTGGCCGGTAAGATACCGCTTCAAGGCGCTGCGGCAACGTAAGCCCCGGATCTTTTGCCTGCAGGATATAACCGGTTTCTGTTTTTATAAGCTGAAGCGTATAGTTTTCTTTTTCTATGGGATCGACCCCGAAAGTCGAGCAAAAGCAAAAAGGCCCGATTGTGTGGCATCCGATTGTCACCAGTATGAGATTTTCTCTCAATTTTTTATAGTCTTCATCGGCGATATCTTTTTCAAACCAGCCATCAAGCAGCCTGATCGCTTTGATATCGCAGTTTCTTAAAAAGATAATCCGTTTCTTGGGTTCTTCTTCGGGAGCTTCTATGACAGCCTTATCGCCGGCCAAATCCCACCTGAGAAGCGTTTTATAATTTTCATAGATAAAATCTTTGGGCGTATTGATCGGCGTGCCTGAAAAATCCAAACAGACCTCATCGGAGGATTCTATCACGGAGTAAAATATATCGCCGTTTGTTTCTTTTTTAGGCGCAATGACTTCATACGACCGGCAAAGCGACCCTATCCATCTCAAAATGGAGTCAAAATCGGTTTGATAATTCACTTTTTACTCCTTTTTATGGCTGCTGCACAAACCTTTACTTCACTCACCCCGCTTTTTTCATCCATGGCATCGTTGGTTAGAAGATTGGTACGGCTTTTGTAGAAATTGATAGGCATCCAAAGAAGGCCGGGAGCGGTTTCGTCGGTTATTTTTGCCCTTACGGTGATCTCCCCCCTTCTTGTCGTGACAATAACCTCGTCATGCTCCTCTATGCCAAGCCGCCTTGCATCCTCGGGATGGATCGTGACAAAATTTTCAGAAAATTCCTTTGCAAGCCTTGTCGTCCTGCCGCTCATAGAGCCGCAGTTGTAATGAAAAAGTATCCTTCCTGTTGAGAGATAAAACGGAAATTGCTCATCGGGAGTTTCTTTTGGCTCTGCATGCTCAGAAAAACAAAACTCTCCCTTCCCTCTTGCGATACCTCCGCTGTGCAAGATGGGTGTACCGTCGGATTCTTCTTGCAAGCAGGGCCACTGTATCCCTCTTTGCAATTCAAGTTTGCTATAAGTGATGCCCGCATATTGAGGCGTAAGGCTTTTCATCTCTTCAAACACTTCCTCACAATTGTTATATTTTATAATATAATTCATTTTGGAAGCAAGAAGCGTGATAATCTCAAGATCGCTTTTTGATTCTCCTAAAGGTTCTATGGCTTTGTTGATCCGCTGCACCCTTCGTTCGGTGTTGGTAAAAGTGCCCTCTTTTTCTGCAAACGAGCAGGCAGGAAAAACCACATCCGCCATCTGCGCTGTGGGGGTTAGAAACAGATCGCTCACCGCCAAAAATTCCAAACTTTCAAATGCTTTTTGTGTTTTGTTTGCATTGGCTTCGGTCGTAAGAAGATCTTCTCCCATGACCCACATGGCTTTGATGGCACCGTTTAGTGCACTTTCGATCATTTGCGGCGTCATCAGGCCCTCTTGAAGCGAAAAGGGCACACCGCACACCGCTTCGTGTTTTTTGATCATTTCCCTATCGCTTTTGTTTTCGCACAGCGAGGCTATCGGAGCATATCCGGGCAGGATAAACGGTGCCACACCCATATCGCAGCCGCCTTGCACATTGTTTTGGCCGCGCAAGGGGTTGATGCCGGTTCCGGGTTTTCCTATGTTGCCTGTGAGAAGCGTAAGGTTTGCCAACGCCCTTACATTGGCCGTTCCCGTATGGTGCTCGGTAATGCCAAGGGTATAGAGGATAGAAGAAGGCTTGCAGATTGCATATTTCCTTGCTGCTGCAATGATCTCTTCTTTAGCGATGCCGGTTATGGATTGCGCTTCCGCCAAGGAGAAGTTTTTAAGAGACTCTTTGAACTCCTCATATCTTTCGGTGTGGTTTTTTATAAATGCTTTATCAACCAAATCTTCATCTACAATAACCTTTGCCATCGCATTGATAAGCGCTAGATCCGACCCGGGCCTTAGCGGCAGATGCATCACCGCAAAATCGCACAGCCTTGTGCGCCTTGGATCGGCTACGATCAGCTCTGTTTTGTTGTCCACAGCATCAATCACATGTCCGGCTATGATGGGGTGCGCTTCAAAAGGGTTGCCGCCTATAAGCAATATCGTTTTTGCGTTTTTAATATCCTCTATCGGGTTGGTCATACCGCCGCTTCCAAGGGAAGCTATCAGGCCCGTCACGGTGGGAGCATGGCAAATGCGTGCACAATGATCAACATTGTTCGTTCCGATTACGGCACGCGCAAACTTTTGTGTAAGGTAGAGCTCTTCATTGGTACATCGTGCAGAACCTATGATCCCGATCGTATCGGGAGAATATTTTGTTTTGATTTCGTGCAGCTTTTGGGCAGCGAAATCCAATGCTTCTTCCCATTCGCACTCCGTAAGCTTGCCGTTTTTTCGGATCAGGGGTTTTTTAAGCCGGTCCTCATGGGCAATAAACTCGGGGATATTCCATCCTTTGACACACAGTTTTGCACGATTGATATCATTGTGCTGCGAAGGATAGACTCCGGTTATTTTGCCGTTTTTGGAAGTTAAATAGATGTTGCATCCCGTCCCGCAATAGGGACATATCGTCGAAACTCTTTTCATCTTTGGCACTGCTTTTTGGATTTTTTCTATCATACCACAATACATCCATTTTTTGCAATGCTGCACTGCCAAAGAACTGCTTAGCGCAGGTTATACAAGAGGGATAGACCATTTTCTATAATAGGCAACCAATCGAAGCACCACTCCGGCTGCAAATACAACCGCAATCGTAGACACCTGCACCAACTCATAGCGATCCAGCACATAAAGACATAGCCCTACCAAAAGCGCGACCGTCCCGTAAAATCCTGTTCTAAAGACAAAGGGCACTTCATTGATGATGATATCCCTCATGATTCCTCCTCCTACTGCCGTTACAAAAGCCAATGCCAGCACACCCGTGAGGTTAAATCCGTATTCCAGTGCGATCAATGAGCCGGTAATACTAAACGAAATCAATCCGATGGAATCGCTCACGATAAAAAAGGCTTTATTTTCAATGCTGTCTTTTTTGTGAAACCGAAACAAAATAAGCACCGTCATTACCCCTACCGCCATCAGCGCAGGCGTATTTTGCGTAAACGCATAAGGCATCCTGTCAACGGCGACATCCCGTATGATCCCGCCGCCAAGCGTGGTCAAAAAAACAGAGATCAGCACGCCCAAAAAATCCAGCCTGTTTTGCACCCCGACAAAAAAACCGCTTGTAGCAAACGCGATGATCCCTATATATTCGGCGATTTCAAACAACATCTTTTGATTCTGCCTTCCAGCTTTTTTCCAAGATAAGCACATCATGGCTGTAAATCTGCCCTACAAACCTGTCGCCTGCAGCATACGTTCCTACCCCTTTGGGTGTACCGCTCATGATGATATCGCCGTCTTCCAGGTGCATAAAGCTCTCTATCTCATCGATCATCGTTTGAGGCTTGTACATCATCAGCGCATAGGTTGCAAATTGCACCAAAACATTATTGACATACAATTTCATGCTCAAGGTGCTCAATTCCCCCTCAAACGGTACAAATTCGCTCAATACCGCCGAATGATCAAACGCTTTGGCTCGCTCCCACGGCAAACCTTTAGACTTGAGATAATTTTGCAATGCCGCTTTGGTCAGATCAAGCCCGAAACCCACCCCTGCGATTTTTCCTTTTTGGATCAAAAAAGTAATCTCCCCTTCAAAACGGGTATCTTCGCTTATAAAGTAGAGCGTATCGGTGATGGCCGAGTTTGGCTTATTGAAAACCACCATCGCAGCAGGGATTTCGTTGCCGAGCTCTTCGATATGTTCTACATAATTGCGTCCGATACAGACAACTTTGGAAGGAAAAATTTCTTGATGGGCATACCGTACGGCATTCACTGTGCAGCCTTTGGCAGAGTATTGTTTTGTGCAGGATGCGTAAGTTCTCTAAGAAGCTGCAAAAACGATTCATGGTTATTGTAGCCTACAAAGGTATGCTGAATCTTTTCGCTCAAAGGATCAATGATATAAATGACCGGCGTGATGGCAATGTCATTTAAGTAGGAAGGAAAGTTTTTTTCGCTGAAATTAAGCATCAAAGGAACAAACTGCGCTTTGATATCCTTATCGATATCCTCCTTGGAAAGTACACGGCTTTCAAGTTTTCTGCACCACGGGCAATAGTTTGTACCCATAACAACCATTAAAAACTTTTGTTCTTTTTTTGCTTGGACTAAAGCTTTTTTGTAGTCGGTTTCATATTGCATTTTTGCAGCAAAAGATCCCTCTTTGGGCAACGATTTGCTTTTAAGCATTTCGTCATTATCCTCTTTGTATTGCAAAGCAAACGTTGCAAGCATCTCATCGGCCGTATCCATCAGGTCTTCTTCGAAGTCTTCGGGTACAAAAATTTGCGTATCGAGATAAGAAAGCACAAACAGCGGCTCATTGCTTTTTGGATGCTGCAGATTTTCGCTTACCATCAGATCGACTTTGATCGCGATCAATTCTCCTATGCTAATGCGCCTGATGTCAAAAGCAAAAGCACGGGAAGTATCGCTTTTGGTATCGATGCCAATCTCTTTGCTTACCGCTTCCATTTCTTCAAGAATTTCCGATTTGATGCTTTTATCGATATTGCCTGCATCTATCGCAACCACCGGAGTATAACTTTTAAGGGCAGTCAAGGTAAAAGGGCTCTGGGCCCACGCGAGAGAAGATATCCAAACCAACAAAAAACCAAACAAAGAGCGTTTCATCACTTTCCTCTTTTTTGCTTCCATGCTCTATATACTCAAGCACCAAACATTGCAAAAATCTATTTTTATAATAGTAGCCTAATATTTAAAAAATCATCCTTTAGCAAAGAGAACACGACCGGCACGACTGTATCAATTCGTCTCAAAAGGCATAGAAAGCCCAAAACTGATATCCCTTCCCATTCCAAGCGCGTACCCTTTGTAGGTATCAAGATAACCGCGGTATGCCCTGTCAAAAAGATTGGAAACTTTCACATTGGCATCCACTTTGCTTTTGCCTATTTGAAGCTGTGTGCTGTATCCGATATCAAACAAAGCATATCCGGACGTATCGGCGCTGCCAAAAGGCATGGTGTTGTATTGGGCAAACGGTTCAAACGCTCCGGCAACCTTTTGCGCTTCAAATACGCGCATATCAACCGTCAACTCATTGTTGCTGCCTATCCCGAATGCGCCAAGCTGCTGCGTAATGCCAAGGGAAGCATTGCTGGGCGGGATATACGCCAAACGCGTATCGTTTTTTGTATCTTCGCCCTGAATGTATTCTGCAGTGGCCCGCAATGTCGTCAAAGAGCCAAGCGGCATCTCAAATGACCACTCAATCCCTTCAATGAGCGCGTCGGTCTGTTCATGCTTCATCTCAGGAATGCCCGTTGGAGCCACTTCTCCTGTCACTGGATTGCGATACAAGCCCGTATTGGCAAGATAGATATAATCATCAACGGTGTTGCGATAAAGTGTTAAACTGCTATAGGTTCCCTCGTTTTTGTATCTCAAAGAGAGATCAACCCCAAGGGTATTTTCTTCTTTAAGATGAGGATTGCCTATCTGAAATGCTTGCACACCGCCATGCATACCCCCCGCAAAAAGCTCAAATATCCCGGGAGCACGAAATCCCTTGCTCAGATTAGCCGCCAACGCCCATGTCTCATCGATCTTATAAGTTGCGCCCAGCGAACCTCCCCATGAAGCAAACTCCTGGTTATTGGTAGAATCATCATAAATGCCATGATCTACAAAATAGCTGCTGGTGCCCTCAAGCGCTGCCTTTACACTCCTTGTATCATAGCGCAGCCCTGCCTGAAGGATCCACTTTTCAAGGCTTGCCTCCTCAAAAAGATAGACGGCTTTGCCCCACTCTTTTGCACTTGGAAGCAATTTGCCCTCTTTGAGCTCTTGGTCTTTGGTGTACCCTTCAAGCCCGACCTCCCCCATAAACATTCCTATCATGGGATGTCCGATTGAAACATGAAAATCTTTTCGATCGGTATCGATATCAAGGTATAAAGGGGTGCCTCTGACTGTCTGCATCTGCTGATAAGGGGTATTGGTCGCTGCCTCTCTTTGGTTGCGGGTTACCGAAACCCTTGTATCGATACTCCACTCTCCCAGATTCTTAGTTGCACTCAATTGCGTTTCGTCATTGGTCAGTTTTTGCCCTGCAGAAGCCACAGCTTCAAAATCCGGCTTAGGCGTATGTCCCAGATAGTTTTGCTTGCTTTGCCAATAGGTATGCTGCAATGCAAACTTAAAGTCCTCTTCGGTGTATCCGACGCCTACGCGGGCAGACTGGTTTTTGAAATCCGTATAAGGCAATTCATCCGCAAAAAGCGGCAAAGTGCCCGGCGCATCCCCGCTTTTCCATGTGGCACTGTCTCCGGAATGATAATTGTCTGCCTCCCTTATGGAAGCGGCTACATTAACGCCCCATTTGCCTATGGCGCTTTGCGTTTTCAGTGCGGTTGCTTTTTCATGGTTGTTGGTATGGTATTCGCCCAAAAGCGTCCCTCTAAAAAGCGTTTCGCCTTCCTTTGCTGCCAAATACTCCGGCGCGATCACATTGACCACGCCCCCCAATGCATCCGATCCGTAAAGCACGCCCTGTGCGCCTCGGATCACTTCAATGCGCTCTGCCAAAAGCGGGTCTATGTTGTCGATATGCCTAATGCCGTAGGTTTGCGAATCGGTAGGATTGCCGTTTGAGAGTACTTTGATGCGTTCGCCGGAAAAGCCTCTGATGACCGGCTTGCCTGCTTGCGAGCCTGTCGAAAGGTTATTGACTCCCGGGATGCTTGAGAGGATTTTACCCATTGAGGCGCTTGAAGCTTCTTTTGTATCGGTAATGGCATCGATTTGGCATGGCACATCAAAAGCTTCATGTGCTGCGATAGGCGATGCCGAAACGGTGATGGCTTCAAGTTCTGTGCCCTTTTGCGTTTCTTCTGCCGACAAGAAAGAGATCGCCGCCAATGCGATTGCTGCTTTATAGTTCATCTCTTTTCCTTCTTTACAATATTTAATCGGCGCAATAGTAATGAAAAAGCTCTTATATGCAACTTAGTCGCATTTAACAGAGTTTAAAAGATGGCCCTCTTCAAAGTTTTTCGGTTGAAAAGCAGAATGTTTTATGATTTTTGCTGCAT
This sequence comes from Sulfurovum sp. UBA4779, assembly GCA_002403155.1. Taxonomy (GTDB): domain Bacteria; phylum Campylobacterota; class Campylobacteria; order Campylobacterales; family Sulfurovaceae; genus Sulfurovum. Next base: position 121,451 of record DHHF01000008.1, on the reverse strand, counting down.
CAAAGCAGAAGGCCGGGAAAAAAGGAGACAGCCTTTATGAAGAAGGAGGGTTATTTCTTTGGTTGCATTGTTTACAGACCCCTTTTAAGATCACATCTTGTATCTTGTAGCCTTCCAGCTGCATATTTGTTATGCTCTTTACACATTCGATCGAACTGCATACTTGACAAATAAAATGCGCATGCGCAGATACATATATCCCGTAGTATCGTTTTTTGTCGTTGGATTCAAAACTGTTGACGATAGACTCCTCTTCAAATTTCGAAACATTTCGATAAAATGTCGCTTTGTCCATTTTGATCTTATCTTTTACATCTTCATATGAAAGAGGCCTTTGCGCCTTTAAAAATAGTTCGAGCAACTCTTTGCGCGCACTTGTCAGTTTGATCTTTTTTTCTTCTATCAGTTTTTCTATTTGCATAAAATAATCTTAGCACTTTAAATCTTTATTGTCTCTGATGCAAATGCAACTAAGTTGCAATTAAGTCGGCTGAAAGTACCATTCCTAAAATCGCAAAAAAAGGTTAAAAATGAAAAAGAGTATATTTTTATTGGGCACGATTCTGTTTTCTCTTGCTTATGCAAAGCCCAATATTGTCGTGAGTATACCCCCGCAAAAGACATTCGTCCAAAAAATCGCAAAAGACAAAGCGGAGATTACGGTGATGGTTGAACCCGGAAACTCCCCCCACTCATACGAACCAAAACCCTCGCAAATGGTCTTTATTTCCAAAGCCGATCTCTATTTTTCCATAGATGTTGAGTTTGAAGAGGTATGGCTGGACAGATTTACATCACAAAATCCGAAATTAAAAATAGCCAACATGAACCATGAAGTACCCAAAATACCGATGGCAGCCCATCAGCACAAATCTGCTCACCATACTCCGGAACATCACCACCGCGACACAACAGATCCTCATACGTGGACTTCTCCAAAAAATGTAGCCATTATGGCCAAAAATATCTATCAGACATTGGCGCAAATCGATCCTGAAAACGAACCGTTTTACAAGTCCAATCTGGATATTTTCATAAAAGAGATCCAAAATACCGATGCGCAGATTAAAAATGCACTCAAAGAGGTAAAACCAAAAAGCAAATTTATGGTTTTTCACCCTTCATGGGGATATTTTGCCCATGAGTATGATCTGGTACAGCTTGCCGTTGAGATAGAAGGCAAAAACCCCAAGCCAAAAGAGATCATCGACATCATCAACGAAGCCAAAGAAGAAAAAGTAAGAGTGATTTTTGCGCAGCCTGAATTTTCAGACAAGAGTGCCCAAATCATTGCAAAAGAAACAAACACTCTTGTGAAGAAAATCTCCCCGCTTGATCCGGATTGGTCCGAAAACCTTATCAACATCGCACACGAGATTGCAAACAAACAGTGAGCAAAAGCCGCTGATGTGTTTTTGCTTCGGCAAGACAGATGCCACAAAAAAAGATTTTAAGGTTTTTCGATCTTTCCTATCGCGCAGGAGATGAAACTTTTTGCCGCCGTACCGATACTTTGCAGCTTGGAAAGCTCATCGGTTGCAAGCGGATAGCCCAAGCTTCTGAGTTTCAGCTTCAGTGTTTCCATTTTTTCATCTTCTATCTCCAGCGTGATCTCTCTGGGATCCGTTTCAAGATTGACTTGGACATCGCCAAACTCTTTGGACAATTCTTTTCTTAGCGTTGCTGCACACCCTTCGCACTTGACGTTTCTTACCTTAAAAGTCTGTTTCATTTGATGCCTCCGTTTTTTCTCTATACTCTTATACGATAAACTCAACCACTTCCTCAAAGGGCAGCCTCAGCTGTTTGGACTGCTCGTTTTTGCGGTAACCGAAAGCGACCATGACACTCACTTGCCATTTGAGTGTATCCAAGCCGAGTATCTCTTCTACGTTCTCTTTTTCAAACCCTTCGATAGGACAAGAGTCTATGCCAACAAACGCAGCAGCACTCATCATATTGGCCAAAGCAATGTAGGTTTGCCTGGCCGTCCACGCAAACGTCTTTTCGTCCGATTTCAGCGCCTCTTTGAGGTGGTTTTCATACCGCACCATATAGGCATCTATCTGCTCCGGCGAATACGGGCGTCTGGCAAGCCTTTGAGAAGGTACGCCGCTTTGAGGTTTGACATTTTCGATGGCTGCAAGCAGGACCACCAGATGCGAACATGAAGTGATCTGCACCTGGTCCCAGCACTTCGGGCGCAATCTTGCCCTGAGCGCCTCATTGGTGATGACCAAAAATTTCCACGGCTCCATCCCGAAAGAAGAAGGGGATTTTCTCCCCGCCTCCAAAATGTAATGCATCTGATCATCGGGTATCTTTTTGTGCTCGTCAAAGATCTTGCACGCATGCCTAAAATCCATCGCTTTGCTAAAATCGTTTTGCATGTTTGTCCTTTTTTGTTCTGTATTCAAAACAATGTTTACGGCATTATGGCACATTATAGTTTATTTTAGATCGCTCCGCATCAGAAGATATGGAACGAAAAGATTATCTGCCTGTTTCTATACAAATAACTGCCGGGATACTTTTGCCAGTTCATTGAGTTTTTTGCGTGTATTCTCATCTGTCGGTTTTTGTTTGATCTTCTCTACCATCCCTAGAAGCTGGTCATAACTTTTAAAATCCAGCTTCTGTTTGTGTAATGCTGCCTGACTCAGATATGCCAAGATTTCCTCTCTGGACACGATATCATGATTTTCAAGAATACAGATCATCATCTCTAGCAAACTGCTCTCTTCTTCACTCACAAGTTCTGAAGCGATTGCATTTGCAGCATCTTCTTCCAACCCCCGGTTATGCAAAACCTTTGCTATGCTTGATACCACAGAAGGATGATTGGCTTGACTGTAACCTGCTCTGCGTTCTGCTGTTTCTCCCATCACAGGATTCAATGCCAACCCGGTAATGATAAGTGTTACCGTGATAAAGTTTTGTTTATGCATGTTGATTCCTTTGGCTGTCATAACTTTATCTATATCATAGATCAATAAGGTTAACAAACGATTACGCAATTCAATTGTAAGCTGAGAATTCAATTCATTCCGTCTCAGGAGGTATGGGACAAGGAAGATATTTGTGGTATGATTTGAAAAGCTGGGGGGCTAGAGACATTTGCAAAACTACCGATATTATGGTTATTTTTACACTATTAGCCGAAGGAGTCCCATATGAACTGCCATAAGCATAAAAAAGTTCTTTTTGTTTTTGCATGGTTTTTTATAACGTTTTGGTGCGAAGCAGAAGAACAGCATACCGCAAAGGAGGCAAGCATGAATCACCCGGTCATCACCGTCGTTTTTGACAACAATCCCTACAAAAAGGGCCTGCAGGGCGGATGGGGATTTTCATGCCTGATCGAGGGGATGGAAAAAACTGTTTTATTTGATACGGGTGCGGACGGTCATATTCTGCTGGATAATATGCAGAGGCAGGGAATCGCCCCTGAAACGATAGACATCATCGTACTCTCCCATGCACATCTAGATCATATCGGCGGCGTGTATGATCTCTTGCAGAAAAACAGTAAGTTGACGCTGTATGTACCCGCATCATTTCCTGAAAGCTTCAAAGATCAGGTCAAACGCTATGGCGCCCCTGCCATTGAAGTAAAAAAGCCGATGGAAATTTTAAAGGGAGTTTTCTCGACCGGCGAGATGGATGGCTGGATAGAGGAACAATCACTGATCATCCGGACACCTAAAGGCATGGTCATCGTCACAGGATGCGCCCATCCGGGCATCGTCAACATCGTAAAAAGAGCCAAAGAGATATTGGATGATGAAGTACTGCTTGTGATGGGAGGATTCCATCTGAAAAGCAAAAGCAAAGAAGAAATTAAAATGATTATCTCGGAGATACAAAAACTGGGTGTACGCTACGTGGGCCCCTGCCATTGCAGCGGTGATAAGGCAAGAGATCTGTTCCAAGAAGCTTACGGAGAGCATTATATCCCTGTCGGGGTCGGAAAAAGGATCGATATACAAGAGTTAAAATGAAATATCGTTCTTCTTTCTTTACTGCAACAATAACCTGCAATATACCCTTTCACGCAGGAGCATGGGAGCGAAGGGGAAAATGACCAATCAAAAAGTAACTTGCGCACAGGTTTTTGATTGGTCTCCTTTGAGTTGTTAGAATTTTTTGTTTTTATTCAAAGATTGTTTTATGAGACTTAAGATGTACTCAAATTCATCATCTGATTTGATGTGCAACTCATAATCTCCATTTCCCCAATGCCCTGTACTAGAGACATCTCTGGCTAAATTCTTGGGGTCATCAAGCTCCCCTTTTTTTAGATTAATCCACATTTTCAAAGCATTTTTCTGTACATGGACATCTACGATATGTGAGCCTGATACAAATGCAACGTATAGCTGCCTTGGCTTGATTTCTATATCATTATCGAAATTTAAAATTGCAGCTTTGAATTTGTCGTACAACTCTCTGGTTTCATCCGTCGCTTTAGTTAAATTGTCATCTTCCGTAAAGACTTTGATCTCTTTACTGACGGCTGAGATTGCTTCATTTTGTTGTGAAATTGTTTTAATGCTCTCTTGAGCACCGGATGTTTTGATTTGATTGTACATCACGGTATCATTGTCAAATTTACTGATTTCCCATAATTCTATAGGTAAATCTTTAAAATTGATTGCCTCTTTTTGATAAGCGGTGAACGAAGGTGAAATAAACATGACACGGGATTGTGACCATTCTATATCATTGCGTTTTAATGTCTCTTGCTTGCTCTCATTGTATTCAAGAATAAAATCAGCTTTATTATTGAGCATTAAAGACAGATAAGCATACCCTTGATCTACGACACTAAAGCTTTTATCTCTTTTGTATTCGATAATGACAAATGAATTTGTTTCTCGGTCAAATGCTAATGTGTCAATTCTGAAGTTATGAAGCGGAAACTCTGATCGAACAAACTCCAGCCCAAATATTGCCGATAGATTTTGTTCAGTAAGCTGCTGTATTTCTTTTTCAAGCTTGAACTTTTTTTCTTTTACAGCTTCTAATGTTTCATTTTTTTGTATTTTGAATAGTGCCAATATGACTTCCTTCTTTTGCGATGCTAACGTTTTTTCATGCTTCCTATTCAAGAAGGCAATAAAGATTGGAATGTCTTTTTGTAAATATTTAAAATTGTATCTAAAAGTGCTGCGATCACGGGACCTATAAGGATACCTACCGGCCCGAAAGACGCGATTCCCCCAAAAATCGATATAAATATAACAAGATCGGGCAATTTTGAATCATTCCCGATGATCCGTGGACGCAAAAGATTGTCAACCAAACTTACTACGAGCACTCCCCACACAATAAGAGCTATTCCCCATCCGGTACTGCCTGTAACGATAAGATAGGCCGCCGCCGGCAGCCAGATCAGCGACGCGCCCAATCCCGGGATAGCGGCAAGGAGGAAAACAACACTTCCCCAAAATGCAGACCCTTCGATCCCTGTCACCCAAAATGCCGCCCCGACCAATATCCCCTCAATGACCCCTACGATCATGATGCCTTTCAGGGATGCCCTCGTCACCATCAATCCGCGGTTCATTACTTCATTGCGATCCTCTTCAGAGAGGGGCAGCAAAGATGCCAGCGAACGCAGCAGCTGCTGTCCATATATCAAAAAATAAAACATTGCATAAAGCATAACAAACAGACTGATAAAAAAGCCGACTGTTCCTTTAGTGACGCTGGACAAACTTGAAACAAGCCAGCTTCCTGTTGCACTGATCGCTTCGGAGGCTTTCTTGACCATCATCTCATGAAACGGTTCAAGCTTCTCTTTCATAGGCAGCCAGTCAGGTACTTTTTCGCTCAAAGAAAGATTGTTGTCAAAGGCTTCTTGTACGATGGGACGTGCTTTTTTGGTGATTTGTATCGCTTCGCTTGTCACCATGCCTGCAAGTCCTGCCAACGGCAAACCGACAGCAAAGGCACAGATGATCAGTGTAGCGCCGGCCGCCAAGGCAGATCTGTTTTTAAGATAGTAAAGGATATGGAGGTAGAAAGGATAAAGAAGCCCCGAAAATATCGCAGCGAGGACAATCGCTGTTAAAAACTCATGAATCATCCCGATAAAGCCCGTCAGAGCTATAAACAGGAGCAGCAGTACAAACCCCTGCTGAAACTTCGTGGGCATCTCTCTTTTCATCATTTATCTCCTATCACACACCGGGGGTTGATCATCTGCTTTTTAACCCACTTACCCTCTTTTTTTTCATAACTGTGCTTGACTGCCGCCCAAGCAATTTTATGCGCTGTCTCTTCACGGCTTGCATTGCTACGTCTCTTTTTGGGATCTGCATACTCCTCCCATGCACTGTTAAAAGCTTCTTTGTAGATCTCTTGCGCATGTTTCGGGAGATTCTCCCTTACCGGCGCAGGAAGTTCATCCAATGTATCGTAAGGCATCGTTTCTCCTTTTATTTTGCCCTGCCGTCACGATGGGAACAAAACAAATGACTGCATGACAAAATTTTGAGGAACCTATTTTTTTCGTTCCCATGATTTTGCGGGAGCGAAAAAATTTCTGATACTGCATACCCTCTTCCCTTCACCGTCGAAATAATTCAATTATATAATATCCCGATATAAAAGTAAATCTCTGATGTGCATTCTTTTGAACATACCATACAAGCCGTACTTTTATAAAAAGCAATCCCCCTGCTCCTAACTTCTCTCCCTGCCGTCATACTGAATTTGATTTGGCATCTTTTAATTATATAGATTCCGGATCAAGTCCAAAATGACAAAAACATCAATATCAATACAAAAACCCAAAAAGCCACAGCGGGATCTTGCTGCCAAAGCCTACTTTCATCTCATCTGCGGCTACAAAACTATCGGGCATATCCTTTATCTGTTCGAATGATTTATTTTTACCGCCTACTTCTACGGTATATCTATTATCAACCACAAAGTCGCCGTTTTTGGAAATGTTTAGCTTATACACATGGCTGACTTGATTTGCAAAAAATGTCTCCCTGACAGTTCCGATTTCACTATTTTGGCAATACGCAAACAAAAGATTAGTATTGTTGAGATATATTTTTGCCACCTTTTGCACTTTTTTGATGCCGCTTATATTTTCGTCTATCAAAAGCAGCATTTGCCCGTCATTGAGATAGGCGAGATAATCATAAAGCTTTACTCTGCTTATCTCTGCCAAGCCGGCTATTTTCGTATAGTTGACTTCAAACGGTTTGCTCTCACATATCACTTCAAGAAGTTTTTTAAGCTTGTAAGTGTATTTTTGCTCCACAAGGCCAAGAGACGTCAAGTCCAGATCAATGGTAAGATTGATGGTATTGAGCAGATTTTGGTAGTATGACGTTCGTTTATCGAAATAAAACGGATAGTAGCCGACCTCGATATATTCCTGAAACTCTTTTAGCATATCGAGATTCTTTAGAGGCAGACTATTTACGATCTCTATATGATTTGAAAAAATATCTTTGATATCAAATTTATTTAACGAGAGTTTATGTTTAAACTCCAGATACTCTCTGAAAGAAAAGCCATTGAGGTTGTAAAGCGTCACTCTTCTGCTCAAATCGCTTTTTGCATTTAAGATGGAGGTAGCGCTGCTGCTTGTAAACACTACTTTGATATCAAACAGATCATATATCGTTTTAAGATACGAGCTAAACTCTTCATAACGGTGCACTTCGTCCAAAAGAAGATACTCTCCCCCTTCATTTACAAACTCTTCTATGAGCTCTATAAGATCAACACCGCTTAAAAACGGATAATCAAGAGAAATATAAAGCGCTTTAATGTTTCGTTGTTCCAGTTCTCCCAGATACTGAAACAGCGTAGTGGTCTTTCCAACCCCCCGCGCCCCAAAGATTGCTATCATCTTATCATCAAAGTTTATAGAGCGGTAGAGATATCTTTTATAGCTGATTTTAAAAGATTTTTTGAGCCTCTCTTGGTATTTTCTGATCGTTTGCAACATTTAAAAACCCTCATTGTAAATGGTTATAACCGTTTACAACTATACCGTTTTAAAACTTTGTAAATGGTTACAGCCATTTACAAAAAACCCGCTTCTCACTTTCTCTGGCTTTTTTACTTCTCCGCCGTCATGGCGGACTTGATTTGGCATCTTTTAATTATATGGATTCCTGCCTTCGCAGGAATGACGGGGATTGTCATCCCTGCGAAGGCAGGAATCCATACCCTGTTATCCTCGTGCTTGAGACGGGGATCCATAGCGTAATGTCAGTAAAAAGTAAACCTCTGGCCCTCTTTACCTGCTTGAGCCCGATATCAGTTTTTTGGCTTCTCTTCTTTGGGAAGGAACTTTCCGCACCCTTTCTGGGGTGTGCCGCCGAAACTTTTTACCTCTCTTGCCGTGCCGTTTTTGTAGATCACCGCTCTCTGGCAGTTGGGCGACTCGATACATTTGTCATTATCGCATCCTACATCTTTAGGTACTTTCATTTGCTCTCCTTTTTATGGTTATTTGTTCTAGAACGCTTTGTTTTGTTCCCGCCGTTTTGACGGAACCAAAAACTTTTGGCGATTTGACTGTATAAAATACGGCAGCCGTCATTTCAAACCAGCCCTGCATAAAGGTCCGATCCTATCACTTTATACACGATCGGCGCTTCAAATGCATCTTCCAGCCTCACGCCCCCGATGATGCCTACGGGATGTTTGGAGTATTTGGCGATCTCAAGCAGCATCTCGCCGCTTACTTTTGCCTCTTTTTTTGTCCCGGTAGCCCTGTAGGCTCCCAAGCCTATATAGTCAAGGTCCAAAGTATTGGCTTCCAATATCTCCTCTTTGTTGTGGGTAGAAAGTCCGAGGATTTTGTTCCCTATCTGCCGTCGTATCTGCCCGATAGCCTCATGCGGCATTTCACTGTAGAGACGCATATCTTCCTGTCCTATATGTAAACCGTCCGCATAGTCGATCAGCTCTATCGTATCGTTCACGATCAGTATCCCTTGGTACATCTTGCGAATCGTCAGCAAATCCTCTTTTTTCTCTTCTGTGGAACCTGTTTTGTTGCGGTATTGAAGTATCGGAACATCCAATGATCGGATATGATGCAGCAGTGCGGGCAAAGAAACCCTTTTTGAGAGAAGTGTTTCTTTATCTATCAGGGCGTAAATCATGCGCTTTTTTTATCAAAAAGCTTAAGCAGGCTTGCCAATATATGTTTCATCTCTGTACGGTCGACGATCATATCTATCAACCCATGCTCAAGCAAAAATTCGGAGCGCTGAAACCCTTCAGGAAGGTCCACTCCGACCGTTTGTTTGATGACCCTTTGGCCTGCAAAGCCTATCAGTGCATCGGGTTCAGCCATGATGATATCCCCCAGCATCGCAAACGAAGCGCTCACGCCCCCCATCGTAGGGTCCGTTAAAATGGAAATATACGGCAAACCTTTGTGATGCAGCCTGTTGAGCGCCGCGGAAGTTTTGCTCATCTGCAAGAGCGAATAGGTACTTTCTTGCATTCTCGCCCCGCCGCTGGCACTGACAATAATCACGCCGCACTCTTTGGCGATAGCCCTGTTGACCGCGCGTACGATCTTTTCGCCTTCGACAGATCCCAAACTTCCCCCCATAAAAGAAAAGTCAAAAATCACCAGCTCAACCTCTTGGCCTTCGATCGTGCAAGAGCCGCTGACCACGGAAGAGGTTTTTCCCGTTTGCGTTTTAGCCTCTTCGAGGCGTTTTTTGTAGGGTTTTTTGTCAACAAATTTTAACGGATCAATCGGCGCAAGAGACGCATCATGCTCTACAAAACTTCCCTCATCGCACAATGAAGCGATACGCTTATCTGCATCGATACGAAAATGGTGGTTGCATTTTGGGCAAACGTTTTGTTGTGCCTCAACCTCTTTATAAAACATCAATGCATTGCACTTGGGGCATTTTATCCACTGATTGGGGGTTTCTTGGGTCGTTTCGTGCTTTATTCTTCCAAAAAGATTTCCAAACATTTATCCGGCTCTCCTATTTTTTAAGTCTTTTAATAATGCTTCAATTTGATAAGCGACTTCTCTTTCTTTTGATACTATAACATAATCCGCCTCAACGATTACTTCAAGTCCTTCGCAAAGCGCCAAACCCGCCGCCAAATCATAAATACGAAACACTCCCATGAACAATACATACTGCACGCTCCTTGCATACGCAAGCGATAGCGCGACCGCACCGGGCGCTCTAAATTTCAATTTTGCATCATTTAACGCTTTTACGACATCAAAATGCGCATACGCTTTTTCAAAAAGTCCTATTTTGGGATGAGGAGAGACGCAAGGCGCGTGAAAGCTTGAACCAAAAAGTTTGCCCTGCAGAGGCTCGTTTTGATCGGTTTTTATAAAAATATCGCCGTTGGCAAGGTTGCATACAACCGCTGCATCCAAAATACCTCCAGCATTGATCTTGGCAACCGATGTACCGTAAAAAGGAAACAAAGCAAGGGCATTGTCGCTGCCGTCCAGCGGGTCAAGAACAATGGTTTCTTTGCCTTCGCCTATGACGCCGGATTCTTCGGATTCAATTTTGCCGTAAGCGCCTAAATGTTTGACAAATACGGCTTCTGCCATCAAATCCAGCCCCGAACTGATATCTCCGCCTGCACCTTTTTGGCTTTTTTCAAACCATGCAGGATCAAACCCTTTTTTGATGTTTGATACTATCTCTTCATTGGCCCTGATGCAGGCTTTTACAAAATCGGTCATTTTATCCAAGCAGTTTTTTTGCGATTGCTTTTGCTGCCTCTCGGCCGTCCCGCACGGCCGTAACAACAAGATCCGCCCCTCGGTGGCAATCGCCGCCTGCATAAATACCGGCTTTGGCGGTTTGATAATTTTCATCGACCGCTATGCCGCCCCATTTGTCTGTTTCGATGCCGTTGCTTGCCAAAAAAGGATACTTCACCGTATCGAAACCAAGGGCAAAGATCACGACGTCCGCTTCTACTCTGTATTCGCTTCCTGCGATCTCTTCAACGCTCTGTCTGCCTGAGGCATCGGGTTCGCCCAGCTTGGTTCTGATCATTTCTACGGCAATAATTTCACCGTTTTCATTCGCAACCAATGCCTTGGGAGAAACATAAAAATCAAATTCTACCCCTTCCTCTTTGGCATTGATGTACTCTTTTTTGCTTCCGGGCATGTTGTATGCGTCGCGTCTGTAAAGGCACTTTACGGATTTTGCATTTTCCCGCAACGAAGTGCGCACACAGTCCATGGCGGTATCTCCGCCCCCGATCACTACGACATTTTTGTCTTTTACTTCAATCTTCTTGTCTCTTGGTTCGTTAAAAATCTTTTTTTGGATATCGACCAAAAACTCCATCGCCAAATAGACATTTTTTGCATCTTCGCCGTTTAAACCTGCTTTTTTTCCTTTGGTTGCGCCCACACCGATAAATACCGCATCGAAATTTTCCGTCAGCTCTTCAAAGCTTTTATCTTTGCCGATTTCGATATTTTGATGAAACTGTGCTCCGGCCTCCTTGAGCAGTTTTACTCTGCGGTTGACGACATTCTTGTCAAGTTTAAATCCCGGGATTCCGTACGTCAGCAATCCGCCCGGCCTTGCTTGTTTGTCGAAAATCTCTACGTCTATCCCTTCTCTCAGTAAAAAAGTAGCCGCAGAGAGCCCCGCAGGCCCTGCGCCGATAATGGCCACTTTTTTGCCGGTTTTTTCTTTGGCAAAAAAAGGCCGAAGCCCTTTTTTGAACCCCTCTTCACTGATAAACGTTTCTATGGACCCTATCGTGATGGCACCGTGGCCGTCATTGAGCGTACATGCCCCCTCGCAAAGCCTGTCATGAGGACAGATACGCCCCATCACTTCAGGGAAAGGAGAACTTTCATTGGAAAGCCTGAAAGCAAATTCCAAATCATTGCTCGCTGTCGCCTTGAGCCACTGCGGGATAAAATTGTGAAGCGGGCATCCGTTGTGACAATACGGATCTCCGCACTGAATACATCTGTCGGCCTGTTCGGCACTTTTTTCAGGCTTGAAGATTTCATAGATTTCATCAAAATCTTTTGTTCTTTCGACAACGTCTCTTTTTTTGGCTTCTATTCTTTCCAAATCATAAAATCGTAACATCTTATTCTCCTTCCTCAATCTTTAAAGGACCTTTCATATCTTTTGGCCTTACCAACCAAAAATTGCGTATCTCTACTCTGAAATTATCTAAAATATATTTTGCTTTTTCGCTTTTGGTCTCTCTATAATAATCTTTAAGCAGCTTTTTGAGGTAATATCTTTCAATATCCGTATCTTCGGTATCTATGCGTCTTGGCTCTACAAGCTCTTGATTGATGTTTTCTACAAATTCATGCTCAACATCATACACAAATGCCACACCGCCGGTCATCCCCGCACCGAAGTTGACCCCCGTTTTGCCCAAAATCACTACCGCGCCGCCCGTCATATACTCGCAAGGATGATCTCCCGTTCCTTCTACAATGGCAATCGCACCGGAGTTACGCACACCGAAACGCTCGCCAACCTGGCCGCTGATATAAAGTTTACCGCCGGTTGCACCGTACAAACAGGTATTGCCGCCCAGCGCAAAGTCGGAATCTTTTTTCTGGGCCGTAATGATGATGCGTCCGCCGCTCATCCCTTTGCCGATATAATCGTTTCCTGCGCCGCTGACATGAATACTCACACCGTGAATCAAAAATGCTCCAAGCGACTGGCCTGTAATACCTGTAAGCCTAAGATCGATCGTTCCTTCAGGGAACCCTTTGTCTCCATAGTATTTTGCTATTTCTCCGGAAATTCTTGCACCGAAACTTCTGTTAAGGTTGGTAATCTCTTTTTCCAATACGATAGGCGTGTCCGGATTTTTGATCGTCGGCATCAATTCGGCCAAAATCTCCTTTTCATATTCGTTGCTGTCATAAGGCTCGTTAAATTCAACTTGGCGCGTATTGACACCTTCAAGTCTATAAAGCAGATTTTCAAAAGAGAATTTTTTTGCAAACGTATCATCAATCACCTGCAGCAACTCATTTCTTCCGACGATCTCCTCCATTGAACTATAACCCAATTTTGCAAGAATTTCTCTTACGTCTTCTGCCAGCAGTGTAAAATAGTTGATCACGCGCGCCACGGAACCCCTGTAAAAGGTTCTCAATTTCTCATCCTGCGTTGCAATGCCCACCGAACATTTATTGAGATGGCATATGCGGAGGATCTTACATCCGATAACGGTCAAAATACCTGTACCAAAGGCATAGCTTTCGGCGCCGAAAATAGCTGCCTTAACCACATCCAATCCCGTTTTAAGCCCGCCGTCGGTTTCCAATAAAACCTGCCCTCTGAGATTGTTTGCTTTGAGTGCATTATGCGCTTCTATCAGTCCAAGCTCCCACGGGTTTCCTGCAAACTTGATAGACCCGATAGGCGCTGCACCCGTACCGCCGTCAGCGCCGGAGATAATAATCTTGTCCGCATACGCTTTTGCCACCCCTGCGGCGATCGTTCCCACACCGGCAGTCGAAACAAGTTTTACGGCAATTTTTGCCTCGGGATTGACCTGCTTAAGATCAAAAATAAGCTGTGCCAAATCTTCAATGGAATAGATATCGTGGTGCGGAGGAGGCGAAATCAATGTCACCCCCGGTATGGTATGTCTGAGTCTGGCAATCAAAGGACTTACTTTGTGCCCGGGCAGCTGTCCGCCTTCTCCCGGCTTTGCTCCCTGGGCTACTTTAATCTGAAGCTCTTTTGCAGAACGCAAATACTCAGGGGTGACCCCGAAACGTCCTGAAGCAACCTGCTTGATTGCAGAATTTTTGATGGTGCCAAAACGTACGGCATCTTCCCCGCCTTCGCCTGAGTTGCTTTGCCCGCCTATGGTATTCATCGCTTCGGCTAAACATTCGTGTGCTTCAGGAGAGATGGATCCCAAACTCATTGCTGCGGTAGAAAAACGCTTAAATATTTCACTTAACGGCTCTACTTGATCGATGCTGATCGGCTGTCTGTCGCTTTTAAGTTCAAAAAAATCCCGGATAAATTTTTTGTCTCTTTTGTCTATCAGTGACTTGAGACGTTCAAAGTCCTCTTTTTTCCCTGTTTCCGAGAGGGTATGGATGGCATTGACTACAGCAGGTGCATAGTCATGATACTCTTCTCCGTCAAGATATTTATAGTATCCTCCTATATTGAGAGGGAACATACGATGGGCAGTCTCTAGGTCATAGGCTTCCTTGTGCGCTTTCTTGATACGCGCTTCGATATCCTCGTATCCCAATCCCGGCAACAAACATACCGCGCCGGAAAAACACTCAGAAACCATCTCTTCACTCAGTCCTATCACATCAAAAAGTTTTGAATTCCGATAGCTTGCAATGGTAGCGATCCCCATTTTAGACATAATCTTCAACAATCCCGCATTGATCGCTTTTCGCACCTTTTTAAGTATCGGTGCAAGATCAACATTTTCGTCTTTTCTGCGTTCGACCATAGCAACTGTCTGATACAGCATATAAGGGTAGATTGCCGCAACACCGAAAGCAAGCATCAAAGCAGCCATATGCGAATCATAAACCTCACCTGTAACTGCAACTATGCTGGCTAAATGGCGAACTTCGGCTTCCAAAAAAGCCTGATTGAGACGTCCTACCACCATCAGTATAGGCATCACTTTATTTTGTGCATCCAATGCTCTGTCATCCAAAATAACAGTACGCACGCCCTTCTCTTTTACATCAGAAAGAATCAGCTTCACCAAAGAGGCCAAAGAGGACTTTAAATCGTTTTCAAAAACGGTCGAATATACTTTTGCTTTATAAATTTTGTCGTATTTCGGGTTTTTTTCGTTGCCAAACTCTTGAAGAAGATTGAGCTTTTCAAGAGACAAAATCGGAGAAATAGACTTCAATCTTTTTGCATGTTCGGCATCATCCGTCAATATATTTCTCACTTCGCCAAAGCCGGTATTAAGGCTCATTACAAGCTTTTCACGGATCGGGTCTATCGGCGGATTGGTCACCTGTGCAAATTTTTGTTTAAAAAAGTCAGAAAAGTTTCTTTGTTTGCCGGAAAATGCAGCCAACGGCGTATCATCTCCCATCGCTGCCGTAGCCTCTTTTCCCTCTTTTGCCATCGGCTCAAAAACCTGTTCGATCACTTCAAGCGTAATGTTAAAAAAGCGCTGTTTTGCCTCCATGGTAGTTTTATCGGGAATATCTATCTTGGAGAAAGGATCGCTCATTTGCTCTTGCAGATAGATCATATTTTCATTGAGCCATTTATCATAAGGATCGATATTTTTAAGATAGTGATTGATATCCTCGTTTTTAAGCACTTTTCCGTACTTAAGGTCTACTCCCATCATTTCGCCAGATTGCAGCCTTCCTCTTTCTGCTATCTCCTCTTCGGGAGTTTGGAGCACACCGTACTCAGAAGCGATCAAAAGCCTGTTGTCTTTTGTGATGATATATTTAGAAGGTCTAAGCCCGTTTCTGTCCAGTACACAGCCGATATAGCGGCCATCGGTCATACTGACTGCAGCAGGGCCGTCCCATGGTTCAAAGCAGGTGCTTGCATATTCGTAGAAGGCTCTCAGTTTTGCATCCATGTGAGGAGAGTTTTGCCATGGGGCAGGCAAGAGCGAACGTGCCGCTTTGAAAAAATCCATACCGTTAATACACAAAAACTCAAAAAAGTTATCCAAACTAGCAGAATCGCTCATTTGTGATTGGATGATAGGCAAAAGCCTTTTGAGCTCTTCATTGGAAAAAACACTGCTTTCAAGCGCACTGCTTTTAGCCGCTACGTTAAATCTGTTGGCAGTGACCGAGTTGATTTCGCCGTTATGGGCAATCATTCTAAAAGGTTGCGCCAATCTCCATTCCGGAAGCGTATTGGTGGAAAATCGCTGATGAAAAAGGCAAAATGAGATTTTAAATGTTTTATCATTCAAGTCTTTGTAAAATTGCTTGATATGCGTAGGCATCACAAGCCCTTTATAGGAAACAACCGAGGTTGAGAAAGAAGGGATATAAAAATCCCTCTCATGCGATAATCTTTTTTCTATCTCTTTGCGGGAAAGATAGACAAGCGCATTAAATCTTCTTGCCCCCATCAAAGAATAAGGGGAAACAAAAACCTGTTTGATAACAGGCAGCTTTTCAAGCGCCTGTTCTCCCAAAGCGTCTGTATCTATCGGTACCGTGCGGATATAGATCACTTTAAGATCATTGTTTTTGCACACCTCTTTAATCACATCAAAATCTTTTTCATTTCTTGAGAAAATCATACCCACAGCATACATATCAGGGAGCGTAATGCCTTCTTTTTTTGCCTCTTTTGCAAAAAATTCTTTTGGTATTGAAAGCAAAAGCCCGGATCCGTCTCCGGTTTTTCCGTCCGCAGCCACTGCCCCTCTATGCATCATCCGAGACAATGCGGTTACGCCGTCTTCTACGTTTTTGTGTGTCGGGATATTGTCTATCGAAGCAAGCAGCCCAAATCCGCAATTATCCTTGAATGAGGTAAATAGATCTCTCATAAGCAAACCTTTAGTTTATTTTTGATAGGAATTTTTAAAAACACCCTATAAGTAGGGTCGATTATACAAAACTTATGATTAAATTCTAATTATTATCGATAAATTAAAAATTTAACACATTTTTTCTATGTTTTATTTTTGTTTTTTGATTATAATGTATAGAAAATAACTGACGATGTCATGAGAGACAAAGATGACAAATGAAGAAACACCGTCTTTCATGCAAACAAACAAAGGAAACACATCAAAGGATTTGTGCTTAGTCTTAGAAAAGTAAAAAATGAAGATTGCGTTGCTGTGATACTTACAAAGAAAGAGACAAAGGCTTATTATCGTTTTTTCGGGGCCAGACACTCCATTTTGCAAGTAGGAAATCTGATTGATTTTGAAACAGAAGAAAACAGCCATTTTATTCCGCGCTTAAGAAATCTTTCGCAAATTCATTTTCCTTGGCTGTTTGAAAAAAATCGGCTTTTGCTTTGGCATAATTTCATTAAACTTTTTGAACCTCATCTTAAAGACACTCAAGAAATCGAAACTTTTTACTATGATCTGCTCCTTGATGCAGCCAAAAAATGGCACAAACAAAACCCAAAGCGTATTGTATGCGAAAACTACCTGGCCTTGCTGATCCATGAGGGAAGACTGCACAAAGAAGAGATTTGCTATATCTGCGAACGCTCCATAGAAGAAGAGATGGCATTGATGCGCGCTTTTATCCCTGCACATCCTGAATGCCTCCATAGTGCTTCTTTGTCAAAAGAAAAAATGCGCACTTTTTTTAAAACCGGAAAAACAACACATTTGGATGACAGTGAAGTGGCCTATCTTTATGATGTTGCCATGAAAGGGTTTTGAATTTGATTGTTCAATATTTTGTCTGTTTGATCCAAATATTGCTATTTGAGGTGCAGTTATGAATTACCCAAGCAGCAATTTTTGGCAAACCGCTGCTTGTTGAAGTGTGTGCTTATGCTTTTTTCAAAAATTTGGAAAGCAAAAAGATTTTTACGCCGTTTACGCGGCCCTCTATCATCGTGTTGTCTTCGCAAAGATGGATATTTTTAACGGTTGTGCCTTGTTTAGCGGTAAAGCCGGCGCCTTTGACGGGCAGGTCTTTGATGATCGTTACCGTATCGCCTTCTTGCAGGACTGTTCCGTTACTGTCTCTTGTAGGTTCGCCGGTATCGGCTTTTTTTAAGCCGGCCTGCGCCCATTGCAGCACTTCAGGTTCAAGATAAAGCATATCTAACTGATCTTGAGCTCCCAATTTTGTAAGCAATCGGTAGACCACTGCCTGCACGGCAGGCTCCATGCTCCACATGCTGTCTGACAAACAATGCCAATGATTTTCATCCTGCGTCGGATCTTCAATGGAAGCGCTGCATTTCTCGCAAATAACGATCGCTTCCTCTTTAGGTGCTACCTTATAAGCCATCAAATTTTCACTCGCACCGCAAAGTTCACATTTGCCGCCGCTTCGTTGCATCAATGCATCATCTATATTCATAAATTATCCTTTTATTGTCTTGAGGGGTATTTTACCCTTTTTCTAATAAATTATTAAAAGGATGCCGTCTATTCAGCCGCCATCATACGCGCAAGCAATCCGGCAGTA
The DNA here is from genome assembly GCA_002403155.1 of Sulfurovum sp. UBA4779. GTDB lineage: Bacteria > Campylobacterota > Campylobacteria > Campylobacterales > Sulfurovaceae > Sulfurovum. The sequence goes on along the minus strand of DHHF01000008.1, from coordinate 103,300 downwards.
GTCGTATATCCGACTTCGGCAAATCGCAATTTTCCTTGTCCGTCATAAACAAATACCGTAGGAAACACCTCTACTTTAAATTTTTCTCTCCATTTTCCTTCATGATCATTGATCACTTTAAAATTTAATTTTTTTTCATTCATATAGTGTTTAATCTGCTCATCATCTCCCGAGTCAACCGCAATGCCTATGACGGTATATTTTTCAGAAATAGCTTGGATATTGGGCGCTTCAAGTTTGCATACGGGACACCATGTTCCCCAAAAATAGATCATTAAAGGCTTGTCGGATATCTCATCCGGGCTTAACATGCTTCCGTCTATCAGCCTGCTTTGGAGAGCCGGCAGCCTGTCGCTTTCAAGGGAGGGTTTGCGCAGAAAGCTCATCACACTTGCTGCAATCAAAATAATCAATATCGTTATGCCTGCTTCTTTGAGTATTTTTTTCATGTTCCAAGATTTCACGCTCTTATCCTTTTGTTTCCTTTATGCCGCTCTCTATGGCGTACTATTCTCTGTTTTAACGATATATGTATCGCAAAACCGGTATAAAAATGTACTTTTTATGGATGCTTATGCGGGAGCGGGCACTTGCTGTAAAATAATATCTACGATATCGTCATTGCTGTTTTCATTAAAAGTACTGTTTGAGCTTTTGATAAGCCGATGACGAAACACATCATGGATCACCGATTGTACATCTTTGACCATGACATAATCTCTCCCTTTCATCCAGGCAATCACGCGGGCACACTGATCTAACGCCAAAGAAGCCCTGGGGCTCACGCCCACATCTATCATAATGGAAAGCTGTTTGCTGTATCGCAAGGGATAGCGTGTTGCAAAAACCAACTCGACAATATAGCGCTCAATCTCATCGCTTATTTTTACTTTTTCTATCTCTTCGCGTGCGGCAAATATCATCTCTTGGGAGATTTTTTCTGCATTCTTATTTGGCTGGAGTGCTCTGTTTGCACTTTTCTTTTGATGCGCTTGCTGAATCATCTTAAATTCCGATTCCATATCCACATAAGAGATATTTACATGCATCAAAAAGCGGTCTTTTTGCGCTTCAGGAAGCCTGTAGGTTCCCTCTTCATCAAGAGGATTTTGCGTTGCCATGACGATAAAAAGCTTAGGAAGCCTATACGTTCTTCCTGCCACGGTTACTTGGCGTTCCTCCATCGCTTCAAGCATGGCTGATTGGACTTTGGCAGGAGCACGGTTTATCTCATCGGCCAATATAATATTGCCAAAAATGGGGCCCGGTTCAAAACGAAATGTACGCATCCCGTTCTCCTCATACAGTTTTTCGCTTCCCAAGATATCCGAAGGGACCAAATCCGGAGTAAACTGGATTCTGGAAAATTTAGAATCAATGATTTCTGCCATCGTGCGAACCGTTTTTGTTTTGGCAAGCCCCGGCAATCCTTCTACCAAAATATTGCCATCGGCAAGTAATCCTATGATAAACCTTTCGACGATCCGCTCTTGGCCTATGATCTCCTCATTCATTCTTTGCTGTAAAACCCCGATTGCATCTCGTGCCGTCATAGATATCCCTTATTTGCTGCTTTTATATGTTTATGCAACGCAGTCATATAATTTTTTATTTTCATAGCAATATTGTACCTTAAGCCTATTATTTTTTTCTTTTCAAAACGGCAAGAGGTTTTTGGATATACTGCTATGAGAAAAAAGAAAAGGAATCGGTCATGACTCCCCAAAAACTGATTGAGAACGCGCGTAAAATTGTCGGGCAGTTTACACTGAGCCATAACGATTTTACGGCAGGAAAAGTAGCGGCGGCACTTTTAACCTCAAAAGGAAACATCTACACGGGCATCAATATCGAATTGGCCTGTGGGATCGGATTTTGTGCAGAACACTCAGCAGTTGCGGAAATGCTTAAACACCGAGAAACGCACATTGAAATGATTGTCGCAGTCAATGAAACGTCGATCATCCCTCCGTGCGGGCGATGCAGGGAGCTTTTGTTTCAAATTGATCATAAAAACATGAACACAAAAATCTATCTCTCCGATACGCATTATATGACGCTCTCTCAATTGCTTCCCCATCCATGGGTTCCAAATACGCCATAGCAATTGGTTTAATCCATTTTAATATCATTTATTTTCCAAACAAATAAATCAAATCCGGACAGCATGCCACAATCAGCAAAGCCAATAGCTGCAATAAAATAAACGGCACTGCCCCCTTATAGATAGCGCCTGTACCTACTTTATCACCGGCTGCCCCTTTGAAGTAAAAAAGCGCAAATCCAAACGGCGGAGTAAGAAAAGAGGATTGAAGATTCATCGCAATGAGAATGGCAAACCATACAGGGTCAATCCCAAACGATGCAACGATGGGAACCAAAATCGGCACAACCACAAAGGCAATCTCTATAAAGTCGATAAAAAAGCCTAAAAGAAAAATTGCCGTCATAGCGATAAGAACAAACATCCATTTGCTGCCAAGATCCTGCGAAAAAAACTCTAAGGCCATATCTCCGCCGCCCAGTTCACTGAACACTAAAGAAAAAGCGGTAGCACCGATGAGGATCATAAATATCATTGCCGTAAGTTTCACCGTTTCAATGCTTGCATAGCGAAGCAGTTCGTAAGAAAAAGTTTTTCTGCCCAACGAAAGCACGACAGCCCCTATGACGCCGATAGCGGCTGATTCGGTTGCAGAAGCAATACCTGTAAAGATAGACCCCAGCACGATCCCGATAAGCAAAAGCGGAGGAACGATCTCTTTAAGTGCTGCTTTAAGCACTTCTTTATAAGGTTCATCCAAAACGATTGCAGGAGCCCATCCTTTTTTCAGCCATGAGACCGCAAGGATATACACTACATAAAGGACGATCAGCAGCATTCCCGGTACTACGGCCGCACGAAACAGATCGCCCACGCTTAGATGCATCTGGTCTCCAAGCACGATAAGCACGACCGAAGGAGGAATCAGCTGGCCCAATGTTCCGCTGGCTGCAATAGTGCCCGATGCCAAAGAGGATGAATAGCCATGCTTTAGCATTAACGGCAACGCAATAAGCCCCATCATCACCACCGAAGCGCCCACAATACCGGTACTGGCTGCAAGGATTGCGCCCACTATCACGACCGAAATGGCCAATCCTCCCCGTATATTTCCAAAAAGTTTCCCCAAAGAGAGCATCAGCCCTTCTGCCATCTTTGATTTTTCAAGAATCAGCCCCATAAAAATAAACAAAGGAACGGCCATTAGCGTGGCATTATCCATTATGCCATAGGTACGGTACGGAAGCATCTGAAAGGTTTGCAATGTCACTTCGTCACTGATAAGCATAAAAAAAAGTGCCGAGCCTCCAAAAACAAATGCCACTTGAAACCCGGCCATCAGCAGCACAAAACTTAAACCAAACATTAAAAATACAGGATCTATAAGAAACGCAACCCTGTTGAACCACAGCAAATATACCCCTGATCCTATCAATACCGCAGCACCGAGCAACTGCCATAGAATTTTTTTATGATGAATCTGGCTGTATGCCTTTAGTATTTCGCTCACTGCCTGCAACAGCAGCAGCACAAATGCCACAATCAGCATGCTTTTAATCAAATAACGATGCGTAAGGCCGCCGGGATCGGATGAGATTTCATGCTGCAGATAGCTCTGATAGGCCATATCCGATGCATCATGCAGAAAAAACAAAGAAAAAGGGATGACTAGAAAAAGCATCGAAAATATCTGTACGACGGCTTTGGTTTGCGTCGTATATTTTTCAAAAAATATATCTACCCTGACATGCTTATTGTGCTTAAGCGCATAGCTAAGCCCCAGCAAAAAAACAATATCAAAAAGATGCCATTCTAACTCCTGCAGTGCCACTGAGCCTAGCGAAAACAAATATCTTGCTACAGCATCATAGGCAACAAGCAAAGAAAGCACAACAACCAGCACCGAAGCCGTATAGCCTGAATATTTAGAAAGGCGATCCAAATAATAGGAAAAATCTATTCGTTTCATTGATTGACGTTTTTCTTTTTGATATTTACGTTCAAAACAGATACCATATACACTCCTCTTGTCTTGTCTCCATTTTTTGTCTTGCTGCTGCAGCTATTTCCAGTAGGTATCAAGCCGGACAAACCACCCTTTTCTCCAACGCTCCTCGCCTCTTTGGGGAGGCGAATTTCGGATACGCCGATCCAGCATTGCCTTGGCGGCATCGGCAAAAGCCTTAAGCTTGTCGGACTCTTTTGGATGCATCGATGCAAGTACCTGCAAAAGCCCCCATCCCTGCCCTTTATAGCGTTCGCTTTCAAGCGTTCCTTCGCCTTTGAAATTGGTATAATCCAAAAGCACATAAACCCCTCGCTCATTGATAGAACCGTCACGGTGATACATGATCTCGTTAAAGCGTTTTTCGATAAGCGCTTTTTGCTTGGGATCACTTAATGTTTCAAGCATCTGAGGCAATGCCTCGCTGAGGCGTTTGGCCATAAATTTTGCCTGATGAGGCTGCGTTGCTTTCAAAAAAGCAAATAGCTCCCCATACAGTTTGCTGTTGGTGTTTTTGGCATGAAGAAATGCCTCTTTGTTGTTCCAAGGCAAAGGGGTTTTGCTGTTGAGCCATGCCGGCATTTTGACCCCTTCTTGTTCCATGTACGCCAACACCATAGGAAAAACTTCGCGAAAACGCTCCGTGTGCCCTTTGCTAAACCAAATAAAATGCCCGATCCCCACAGAAGCAAAATCCTCCCCCTCATTCCAGTGCACAAGATATTTGTCCTGGCCGGCGCCTTCATTTTGCCATACTTTTTGGGCGATGTAGTGTGCTTGCTTCTCTGTCAGTTTTATCTCTGATGCCAAAACCGCAATAACCCCCAACACCATCATCAAGACTACGCTACGCATCCGCTAACCTTTTCATTTTAACAACGCTTATATGAAGCTTGGAGCATCATTGGCAAAAAGTATCAAATCGCCGGGGCGTGTTTGCTCTCTTAGCATTGCCTCCATCTCACTTTTTGCAGAAAGCTTGACTAGCTTGCCGGCATCGACATATTTCTTAAAAATCCCGTAATTAAGATCACCCGTTATGACGACCACATCAAACACTTCGTTGGCTTTTTGTGCCACCCGGATATTGAGTGCCTCATCTGCTTCTACCAAGCCGGGGGTGATCACCACTTTGCGTCCGGCATACGTAGATGCCAATTCAAAAGAGGCCATCATGCCGTCAATATTGCCATTAAAACTGTCATCCAGGATCACTTTTCCGCCCGCATCCATACGCTGCAATCGATGTTCAACCGGCTTGAGCGTACTTAGCTTTTGCTGTATCTGCTCATCATTCAATCCGAGTGCTTTAGCAACTTTCACGGCAGCAGCAAGATTGGTTGCATTGAATTTTCCTAAAATACTTGCCCGGTACCGTATGCCCTCCAGCGTAAAACTTGTTCCCTCAAGCGTGGCTTCAATGTCGGTGATTTCCGGGCCGAAAATATGGATATTTTCTTTTGGTTTTACCATGGCGCTCTCATGCACCCATGCTTGCTTAAGCCTGTTAGTTTTGAGGATTTCCATTTTTGTATTGCGAATATTTTCGAGTGTTTTAAAATACTCGATATGCGCCGGGCCGATCTTGCCCACCACCGCATAATGCGGATTGACAAAGGTGCTGATCTCGGCGATATCCCCTTCCCCTCTTGCACCCATTTCAACAACATACACTTCCGTATCTTGAGGAAGATCATCGTTGATATCTTTCAGGATGCCGCCAAGGGTATTGACGGAGCGCGGCGTAGCATAGGTTTTATATTTGGCGCCAAGAAGGTGTTCAATAAAATTTTTGATACTTGTTTTTCCGTAGCTTGCCGTAACGCCTACGACGATAAGCCGGGTCATGGAATCTAGTTTCTTTTTTGCCTTTTGTTTAAATCCGCTAAATAAAATTTTTTCCATAAACGAAGAAATACCATAAGCAATCAAAAGCGGAAGCACGATGCCATAATAACGAAACACCAAAACCGTAAAAAGGGCGATAAAAAAAAGTACAGCATAAAAGCGTTTCACCCTTCCGGTAAACACCAAAGGCTTATCCAGCCCCCTATACCATCCGTACAACAACCCCAGATATATCGCAACGGCGACGAAAGCATACGAAGTCGTGTAATGCATAAGCATATAAAGCGCAAACGGTGCAAGAAAATAGACAAAATGCCACCATGTTTTTGTGTGGTGCAGTGCTACACGTTCAAGCTTATAGCTGTACCATTGAAGATTGGTGATAAAATAGTATCCCATCGCACCGATAAACAGCACATAGGCAAAAATATCCAAAAGCATCATCAGTTTATTTCCTTACATTGTATTTGTATCATGTCGGTGATAAAGGCGCCGTGCTTTAAAAAAAAGAAATGGTCCCCCTCTAGCGGATAAAGCAGACTCTCAGGGATGAGAGCGTTTATTTTTTGGGCCGTCCAAAGCGGTGTTGCCGTATCGTCTTTGCCCCAAAAAAGAAGCGTTCTGCTTTGGACCTTCATGAAATTGGCTTCAAAATCTTCATTTACGACATTTTTAAACGTTTCATACATTGCAGGACTCATACCTTTGGCATCATCGCTTACAAACAATTGACGCAGTTTTTGTATCCCCCACGGCTTAAGCAATTTAAAAAGCGCGATTTTCATTCGTATTTTCCACGGCTTCGGCACAAGTATGCCCGAAGCAGAAAGCAGCACCAAACAGGGAGGATTTAGGAGTGCAGACACCTTCCCTCCGAAAGAGTGTCCCATGATAATTTTTGGCTGCACTTCCAGTTCCGCCAAAAAAAGTTTTACGATTTGTGCATAATCTTCGGTTCTTAAAACGGTTTCATTGGTACTTTTTCCAAAACCGGGCAGATCCAGATAGATATGTTTGAACATCGTTAGCGTTTTTCCAAAGGCCTGCTTCATGATCTCTTTATTGCTTCCCCATCCATGAAGTATCAAAATTGTATTTTCTTTATGGGGGTTTACCAACTCATAAGAAAGCTGATAGGAATTGTTTTTATAGATTATCTCTTTCGATGCCATGCTCTACCATTTAGTTTAATTTAATTCAATTTGGAAGTTATTTTCTATTTTTTTCCTGTGTTTTAACGATGCCGCACAGACAAAAGCGCTTGAAAACGCCCATTGAAAATTATATCCGCCAAGCCTCCCCGTCACGTCCAACACTTCACCGACAAAATATAACCCCTCGCTCTTGAGGCTCATCATGGTATCTGCCTCTACTTCATTTGTACAGACACCGCCCTTGGTTACTTCGGCTTTGCTATATCCGAATGTCCCTGCCGGCGCAAAACTATAGCAATTGAGTGTTTTTAGCCGTTTTAGTTCCTCTGCGCTGATCTTGGAGCCTATTTTGTCTTCGATACCCAATTGTATCAAAAATGCCTTGGCAACCCGTTTAGGAAGAGGCAAAATAGAAGTGAGCTGTTTTTTGCTTGATCGCACATGATCCCAAGAAAATGCCGGCAAAAAATCTATTGCAATGTTTCCTTTGTCCCAGTACAAAGAGGCATCCAACACTGCAGGACCGCTAATGCCCTTATGGGTAAACAGAAGCGACCCTTGGCATAAGCGGCCTGCTGCTTTAATCTGCACATCTACTGAAGCGCCGCTGAGCTCTTTGAAAAAAAACTGTTCTTTTTGTACCGTCAGCCCTACCAATGCCGGAGCTGTTTTGACAACCGTATGCCCAAAAAAAGCCGCTATCTCGTATCCCACAGAGGTTGCACCGAGTATCGGATAGCTTACCCCGCCGGATGCAACCGCTACCGCCCTGGATGTCAATACTCTTTTATCGGTTTTAACGCTAAAATACAACCCTCTTTTATCGACGCTTATGACTTTTTCACCCAAAAGAAAGGTTTGCTTTTTGCTCTCTTGTTCTAAAATTTGCAATAATTCTTTGGCACTGTTGGGGCAAAAATACTGATTTTCTTTTTTGAGTACGGGGGATACTCCGCGCGCTTTTATCCATGCCAAAAGAGCATTTTGGTCAAATGCTTTGAGGCTCTTTTGTATAAAACTGCTCTCCCCGCGATAAAAAGAACTATCCATCTTTGCATTCGTGATGTTGCACTTCCCGCCGCCTGAAACCGCTATCTTCGCTCCTGTTTTGCCGTTTGCCTCTATCACCAGTGCCGATTGTTTCGGAAGCAAAGAAGCAAGCATCAATCCGCTTGCCCCTCCTCCTATGATAATAATCTCTTTATTCATGGCGACATTATAGCCAACTGCATACCGATTACACCACACAAACCTATACTTTATCTTTGATTTTCTGTGATATAATCGTAAAAAAGCGTGTGCGGGAAAAAGATGAAAAAGATTGGGGCGGGTTGGCTGCTGGTGTGTGTCTTTGCTTCTAGCAATCTCTTGGTAGTTGCAGATAGAAATGGCAACATACTTCAAACAAAGAGACTCAAACCTACCGAAAATGCTTTTATCCGTCAAAAAGCAACCGAATATTCTCTCCAAGCGATCTATGACGAACTTCATCGTGCCGAAAATCTTGCCCGCTTAGCCCAGGCAGCCAAAGCAAGGGCAGAACGCATCGCTTACGAAAAAAAAGAAGCCGAGAAATCAGGCAAAACCTATCATCTCTCCAAAGCAGACAAACAACAGCTTTTAGAAGATGCCAAATACTACAAAGGCGGACGCTATGTTTGGGGAGGTACGACCCCGCAAGGATTTGACTGTTCAGGATATGTGCAGTATCTTTACAAAAAACACCGTATCGATCTTCCAAGAACGGCTTATGCACAGTCAAAAAAAGGCCAACCCGTCGCGATAGATAATCTTCAAAAAGGCGATCTTCTCTTCTTTCTGACTGACAAAAAACGCGGCATCCCCGTCACACATGTAGGTATCTATATCGGGGAGGGAAAATTCATTCATGCCGCTTCAAAAAAAGAAGGGATCGTCATCTCACCCATTACCCACGGAAACTACAGGGAAAAATTTGTCGGCGCACGCAGGGTATTGACGCAAGCTTGATGGCAATCGGCACGCAATATGTTTAAACCATAAGAAAAGAGTGGTTATACAATTAATCTCTGCATGCTATAATCCGCTGCATCATTAAGAAGGAAATATTTTGAATATCAAACCCGATTGCATCGCTTGTTTGCTCAATCAGGCACTGAAAGTCTCTAAGCTTTTAAAGCTGGACGATGAGACAAGCAAACAAATTCTAGATGAAGCATCGCAAATTCTTATCAATCACGATATGTCGCATACGCCGCCTCAAATTGCCAAAGACATCTATCATGCCATCTCTAAAATCACCCAAAACGAAGACCCTGTAGCACTGTCCAAGATGCATGCCACAAAAGAGGCCCTCAAAATCGATACTTCCTTTGTCCAAACAATCAAAGATGCCCTCAAACTCTCGGTTATAGGCAATGTGATAGATTTTGGCGCCCAAGAACAGTTTGACCTTAACGAGATGATCCAAAACCATTTCAGCCGGCCCTTTGCCATCGATGATGTTTGCCTCTTTGAGCAAGAATTGAAAAATGCAAAAGAGATGGTTGTCATCGGCGATAATGTGGGAGAACATGTCTTTGACAAACTGCTCATTGAAACAATCAAAAAACATTATCCGATCAAAATATATTATTTTGTCAGGGGAAGGCCCATTATCAACGATATAACAAAAAACGAAGCTGCAATGCTCTCAGGATGTGCAACCATCATCGATACAGGCGTTCAAACCCCGGGATATGATCTCGGCGAAGCCAACGAAACATCAAAAGCGATTTTTGATCGTGCCGATATCGTGCTTGCCAAAGGGATGGGAAACTTTGAAAGCCTTTATCAGACGGCCAAGCGCCCTATTTATTTTCTTTTTGTCGTAAAGTGCAGCGTTGTTTCCCAAATCGTGGGCAAAGAGGTCAAATCGATGATTTTTAAACGGGGTTAAAATCAAACAAGCTTTAAAGCCGCTGAAGCTTTTTAAGCCCTTCTTTCACCAGTGCAGCGGTATCTCCCGTGCAGCCGCTCAGGGCTTTTTGGATCGCATCCTTTTTAAACCCCAAACTCTCAAGCGCCATCATCGCGTCTGACATGGCCCCTAAGCCGCTCTCTTCGGTATGGCCATCAACGATAAAATCTGCCAACTCTACCAAAATGCGGCTTGCGGCCTTAGGCCCGATCCCGGGAACACGCTTAAGCATACCCACATCTTTGGAAGAAACCACTTTGGCAAATGTCTGAGGGGTAAACGTAGAGCAGATTGCCATGGCAACCTTGGGCCCGACTCCGTTTATCTTCAGCACCGTATCAAACATTTTTTTCTCGCTCATCTCCATAAACCCAAAAAGCAAATGAGCATCCTCGCGTATGATCTGAGTGACAAAAAGTTTTACATTTTTTTCTTTGATAGCATTTGATGTATGGATGGAGACCGATACCTCATAAATGATTCCGTGCACATTGAGATGTACAAAGGTAGGATCTTTTTTTTCTATGGTTCCCTCTATGCCTACAATCATTCTTTTCCTTTTTGAAATTTTTAACCATTCAATCAAGAAAGTATAGCAAGAGTTATTTCCGATCTATTTAAAATATGTCAAAATGACCTTATTGATCTGCAGCATGCTTCTTTTGGAGTTTCAGAATGACGATAACTCTTTTAAGATAAAATACATTTTATTTTCATCCAAAAGAAGATCATGCGGCTCAAATCTATATTTACCAACAGTTTCGGCATTCTTGTTTCACGCATTACGGGTTTGGGCCGCGATGTGCTTATGGCCTCAGCGCTTGGGGCTTCGGTATGGAGCGATATGTTTTTTGTCGCCTTTAAACTCCCCAACCTTTTTCGCCGTATTTTTGCAGAGGGTGCATTCACGCAAGCCTTTATGCCCTCGTTCGTGGCTTCAAAACAAAAAGGGGTCTTTGCTACGGCTATTTTTTTAAGATTTTTGCTTTTTCTAACCCTGGCTTCTCTTTTGATTACGCTTTTCCCCGTCCCCGTCACCAAACTCCTCGCATGGGGATGGAACAGCGAACAGATAGCGCAGACAGCACCGCTTACCGCCATCAATTTTTGGTATCTGGATTTTATTTTTATCGTGACGTTTATCGGTACTTTGCTTCAGTACAAAGAACATTTTGCCACTACGGCAATGTCAACTGCACTGCTTAATCTTTCCATGATAGGCGCCTTGCTTTTTTTTATGCATGACAACCCAAAAACCGTAGCGTATGCATTGAGTTTTTCCGTACTTGTCGGAGGCGTATTGCAGGTAATTACCCATCTTATTTCATTAAAACACCTCAACTTGCAGCGCATCCTTGTGGGAGGATGGCGTTATCGAAACAAAAAAGATATCACAGAAGAAAAACAAAAATTCAACCAGCTTTTTATCCCTGCGGTATGGGGCAGCTCTACTGCACAGATCAACAGTTTTATCGATACGATGCTGGCAACTTTTCTTGTATCAGGTTCGGTATCCTATCTGTTTTATGCCAATCGCGTCTTTCAGCTTCCCCTTGCCATTATTGCTATTGCGACAACCACTGCACTCTTTCCTTCCATCTCAAAAGCGGTCAAGAACGGCCGCAGCAAAGAAGCCTATCTGAATTTAAACAATGCCTTTTGGCTTTTGGCATTTGCGCTTGGGATTGCAACAACAGGAGGTATTCTGTTTGCAGAGCCTATCGTATGGCTTTTATTTGAAAGAGGAAAGTTTGCACAGGCAGATACCATAGAAACTTCCTATGTGCTAATGATGTATCTTGTGGGGCTGCTTCCTTTTGGTTTGGCAAAGCTTTTTTCGCTTTTTCTTTATGCTTCCCACCGTCAAGCCGCAGCGGCAAAAATTGCGACCGTTTCGCTTGTATTCAACATTATTGCTTCTTTGATGCTTATCAAACCGCTTGGCGCAATGGGTTTGGCTTTGGCAGGAAGTATCGGAGGATGGGTATTGTTTATCCTTACCGTGCGCGAAGTAGGCACGGATAAATTTATCCGGATCATCAAAACCGCTAAACTGCTTTATTGGATTTTATGGATGAGCGGATCGGCTTTGCTTTTTTATCTTGCCAATCTTTGGCTTATCGAATTCATTCGTTAGATTATCCTCTTGTCGCGATCCCTTCTCCGTGATAGAGCTCTCCTTTGAGAAAATAAGGATCATCGATAAAACGATCATCAAAAAGTTCTCTGTACTTCTTAGTTACCTCTGCAAGCGGCTGAGGATAGGCTTCTTTCCTGCTCGCAACATACCCGATAATCTCATCATTGTCATTCAGCCTGGGCTGTATATACGCAAGCGCCCAAAAATATTTTCCGTCTTTTCTGAGATTTTTGACATATCCCCGCCACACTTTTTTTTCCTGTATGGTTTTCCATAGTCCCCTAAAAAGCCCTTTAGGCATGTCCGGATGACGCATAATACTGTGCGGCGAACCTATCAGCTCCTCTCTTGCATATCCGCTTATCTTGACAAAATCCCGACTCGCATACGTGATAATACCTTCCAGGTCCGTTTCCGTAATCATAGCCCCGCCCGCATAAGGTACGTCTTGATCGATGGGCACATTGCGATAAATTTCTTTGCGTGTAAGCACATTATAGATTTTTTTTATCTTCTTTTCCATCGTACCCTCCTCCTTATTATTTAGTATTTCTTGCTTTTTTAATGTCGGCTTTTCTATAAAAATCATACCTTATTTTTATAAAAAACAAAATAATCTATCCTAATTAACATTTGGCTATAATCACAACACTATAATTCTATAAGGCCAATTTTATGTTTATCTATGACAGTGTACAAAAAACCAAACTTCAGCTGGTTCCCATAAAGGCAGGAGAAGTATCGATTTATGTATGCGGCCCTACCGTTTATGATGATGCCCATTTGGGACATGCCAGAAGCGCTCTGGCTTTTGATCTGCTTTCTCGCACGCTTAAAGCACTGGGATATAAAGTAACGATGGCAAAAAATTTTACCGATATTGACGACAAAATCATTAAAAAGGTAGAAACTACCGGTAAAAGCATGCAAGAGATCACCTCTTTTTATATCGACAGCTACCTCAAAGAGATGGCGGCACTTGGCGTGAGGCGTGCGGATATAGAGCCTAAAGCCACCCAGTCTTTAGATGCCATTGAAACAATGATCCAAACACTCATAGACAATGGGTTTGCCTATCGTGTGCCTAGCGGAGATGTCTATTTTGATACCTCCAAAGACAGCCATTACGGCAACATTTCCCGCCGTGTAGGGGAGGATGAAGAAAATCAAAGCCGGGTTGCACATACGGACGAAAAAAAGAATCCCAAGGATTTTGCATTGTGGAAAGCATGCAAAAAGGATGAAGATATCTGTTTTAAAACGTCATTTTCATCAGGGCGTCCGGGGTGGCACATTGAATGTTCGGCGATGATAGAAAAACACTTTCACGGCAACAATGAATACAGCATCGATATACACGGAGGGGGTGCTGATCTTCTTTTTCCCCATCACGAAAATGAAGCAGCCCAGAGCAGATGCGCCACGGGACATGAACTTGCAAAATACTGGATGCACAACGGGTTTGTTCAAATCGATGGCGAAAAAATGAGCAAAAGCCTTGGCAATAGTTTTTTTCTCAAAGATGCGCTGCAGGTGTATGACGGCGAAATTTTACGCTATTATCTTAACTCCGTACATTATCGTAATGATTTTAATTTCAATGAAGAAGATCTGCTTGCGGCCAAAAAACGATTGGATAAACTTTACAGGCTCAAAAAACGTGTGATCCCGGGACAAGCCTCTGTTCCGCATCCTGCGTTTAAATCCGCTTTGATCGAAGCGATGGCAGATGATCTCAATGTTTCTGTCGCCCTTGCTCTTATTGACCAAATGATCACACAAAGCAATGAAAAACTGGATCTTAACCCTAAAGACAAAAAACTTAAAAACGAGATCCTTGCCAATATCGAATTTATCGACAGTCTGCTTGGCTTTGGAGGCAAAGAACCGTTTGAATATTTTCAAATAGGCATAGACGAAACCGTTAAAAACAAGATAGAATCCCTGCTTCACGAACGTGCCGAAGCCAAAAAAAATAAAGATTTTACACGCTCCGATGCCATCAGGGAAGAACTCCTTGCCATGGGGATATCCATCATGGATACGCCAAGCGGCACCTTATGGGAAAAAGCCTGATGAAAGAATTGCTCAAGCAGTATCTTCCCTATTTGACAGGCTACAAAAAACATTTTTTCTTTGCCATCATGGGAATGATTGCCGTTGCTGTCGGAACTGCAGGCACGGCACAGCTTATCAAGCCGGTGCTGGATGATATTTTTATTAACAAAGACAAAGAGATGCTCTTTTTGATGCCTTTTTTGCTCTTCGGTGTTTTTGCCTTAAAAGGCGTAGGAAAATATGTCCAAACCTATTATACTTCCTTTATCGGTCAGGACGTCATTCGCAAACTAAGAGACAAACTGGTGGGCCACTTAACCTATCTTGATATAGATTTTTTCAAACGTATGCATACCGGCGAAATACTTTCCCGTGTTACCAACGATATTTCGCGTATCCAAACGGTCGTCGCAGGTATCATCCCCGATCTTATCCGAGAAACGATGACGATTATTGCGCTTACGGGATACGTTATCTATGAAAGCCCCAAACTGGCATTGTATTTTCTTATCATTATGCCTTTAGCTGTCTTTCCCCTTTCAAAGCTGGCCAAAAAAATGCGCAGATACTCCAAACTTTCCCAGCAAAGCACGGCAGGCATGACGGCAAGGCTGGGCGAAATATTTGCCAACATCGAAGTGATCAAATCCAACTCCTCCCAAGAGTACGAAAAAGACCGTTTTTCCAAAGAGAACCAAAATGTCTTTAAGTTTATCATGAAACAGGTAAGAACCAATGCACTTACTTCTCCCGTAATGGAGCTTTTAGGGGCGATTGCGATAGGAATCGTTATCTATATCGGCGGCAAGGAGGTGATTGACGGACGAATGAGCGTAGGGTCTTTTTTTGCATTTGCAACGGCACTTTTTATGCTTTACGATCCCATTAAGCGTCTCTCAACCCTTTACAATAGAGCCCAAGATGCCATCGCTGCAAATACCCGTATGCATGAGCTTTTAGCGATGCAGCCTCGCATCGTATCGGGAGAAAAAACATTGACAGAAAGCATCCGTACAATCGCATTTTGCGATGTTTCGCTTGCATACGGGCATATACCGGCGCTTAAAAATATTTCATTTGAAGCAACAAAAGGCCAATCCGTTGCGCTCGTAGGCGACAGCGGCGCAGGAAAGAGCTCTTTGGTCAATCTGCTTGTACGTTTTTATGATCCGACCGAAGGGAAAATTCTGATCAATGGCACAGATTACACCGATTTTACGCTTCCTTCTTTGCATCACAAAATTGCTTATGTCACGCAGCGTATTTATATTTTTAACGATACTATCGCAGCCAATGTTGCCTATGGAGAAGAAATAGATCCCAAAAAAGTTGTCGAAGCACTCAAAAAAGCCCATGCCATGGAATTTGTAGAAAAACTTGAAGAAAACATTTTTACGATTTTATCGGAAAACGGCAACAACCTTTCGGGAGGACAAAGACAGCGTATTGCATTGGCCAGAGCTCTGTATAAAAATCCGGATATTCTGATCCTTGATGAAGCGACTTCGGCACTTGACAACATAAGCGAAGCCCTGATACAGCAGGCTCTTAAAGCCCTGAAACCCCATATGATCACCTTTACCGTTGCCCACAGATTAAGCACCATTGAAGAATCCGATATGATTTTAGTGTTTGAAAAAGGAAAAATCATAGGCAGAGGTTCGCATACACAACTGCTGCAGCATTGCGAAACCTATCACAAGCTATCCAATATACATTAAACACGGAAGCATTACTTTTATTGATAATTTGCTATACTGATATTTTAGTACATTTAGCAAATAAAATCATCTTTTTGCATACCAAATGAATGCACAAAGCAGCCAATATGTACGGCTTGCTTGTTTTAAAGCACTTTATATTTAAAAACCGGAGAATGGCATGTCACTTTTTTCTTATCAAAACCTTAAAAAAATCCTCTTTAAATTAGATCCTGAAGCAGCGCATACGATTGCGGGGATCGGACTAAGAAGCGTTACCCATTGCCCTTTGCTGTTGCGTTTTTTCAAAAATAGATATTTTGTTTCTCACCCCATGCTTCAACAAAAAATCTTTGGAAAAACTTTTCAAAATCCGGTAGGTTTGGGCGCAGGCTTTGACAAGGATGCCCAATATATCACGGCAACACCTATTTTGGGATTTGGTTTTACGGAGGTGGGGACCGTAACGCCAAGGCCTCAAAGCGGAAATCCAAAACCAAGGCTCTTTAGGCTGGTTGAAGAAAATTCATTGCAAAATGCCATGGGCTTTAACAATAAAGGAAGCTACTATATGCTTCAACAGCTTAAAAAGCTTTATTTTTTGGACTATCCCATCGGCATCAATATAGGCAAAAATAAAATCACTCCCGAAAATGAAGCACTGAGAGACTATGAAACACTCTTTTTGGCTTTCAAAGAATGGGGCGACTATATCGTCATCAATATCTCTTCGCCCAATACCCCCGGACTTAGGGATTTACAAAACGAAAACTTTATCAAAGCCGTCTTTGAGATGGCCAAAAAAATTACTTCCAAACCCGTGTTGCTGAAAATTGCCCCTGATATGGAGCCGCAGGATGCGATTGCACTATGCAAATGTGCCATAGAAGCGGGAGCAGCGGGCATTGTTGCAACCAATACAACGACAGATTACTCTCTAAGCCCTGACGCCAAACAGTTTGGAGGCATCAGCGGCGCACTGCTTAAAGAAAAAAGCTATGAGCTTTTCAAAGCCCTGGGCAAAGAATTTTACGGCAAAACCGTGCTGATCTCCGTAGGAGGCATTGATTCGGCGCAAGAGGCTTATAGACGGATCAAAGCAGGAGCCTCTTTGATCCAGGTTTACAGTATGCTGATTTACAAAGGGCCCGCTCTCATCAAAGAGATTAACGAAGGGCTCGTGACACTTTTGCAAAAAGACGGATACAGCCATATCTGTGAAGCCATCGGTGCAGACTACAAATAAACCGTATCTAACATTAAAGGCAGCAAAACGATGCAAAGCTTAAATCTGACAAATTCTATACTGTCTTTTTTGATTGGTCATTTAAAATTTAAAATTTCACCGGCACTGCTGATGCCGGTTTTTTCAGGAATACTCATGGCAAATTCGCTACCAAAACATTTTACCCAAACACTCCAGAACGGCCTGCAGGTTGTTGTCGTTCCCATCCATAATAACTCCGGCGTCATCACGACGGATATTTATTACAAGGTAGGAAGCAGAAACGAAATATTGGGAAAAAGCGGGATAGCCCATATGCTAGAACACTTAAGCTTTAAATCCACAGAAAAACTCAAGGCGGGTGATTTTGACATGATCGTCAAAGGGCACGGCGGTGTAGACAATGCGGCTACGGGTTTTGACAAAACACACTATTTCATCAAAACAGCCAGCAAAAACCTACACATGACCTTTGAGCTTTTTAGCGAGTTGATGCACAACCTTCTTTTAAAAGATGATGAATTTCAAAAAGAAAGGGACGTGGTTGCAGAAGAACGCCGCTTGCGGACCGATAACAATCCGATGGGCTATCTCTATTTTCGCCTTTTCAATACACATTTTACCTATCATCCTTACCACTGGCTTCCCATAGGATTTATGGAGGATATTCTAAGCTGGAACATAGAGGATATTCGCGCCTTCTACCAGTCCTACTATCAGCCAAACAATGCCATCTTGGTAGTAGCGGGGGATATAGACGCTCAAAAAGTGTTTGCTGAAGCGAAAAAATATTTCGGCCCCATCAAAAACAATCATCCCATACTTCAGGTGACGGCAGTTGAACCCAAAATAGACGGGGCCAAAAGAGCCGTCTTGCACAAAGAAAACAATCAAGTAGACACACTGGCGATTGCCTATCCTATTCCTAATTTTGAGCATGATGACCAGATTGTACTCTCTGCGATAAGCCACATTTTAAGTGCGGGGAAAAGCAGCCGCTTCGAAAAAAAACTCATACAGGAAAAAAAGCTTGTCAACCAAATCTACGGCTACAATATGGAACTAAAAGACCCCGGTGTTTTTCTTATTATGGCTCTATGCGCCCAAGATGCAACCCCTGAAGCCGTAGAAAAAGAGATACTCTCAGAGCTTGAAAAGCTTAAAAACAAAGACGTTACCCAAGCTGAACTGGATAAAGTAAAAATCAACACAAAAGCGGAATTTATCTATTCCCTTGAAAGTTCCAGTTCCGTCGCAGAAATGTATGGAGACTATTATGTCAAAGGAAATATAGAGCCTTTGCTTAAATATGAAGAGAATTTGGATAAAATTACACTTGAAGATATTAGCCGTGTGGCTAAGAAATATTTTGACCATTCACGTTCAACCGTTGTGATACTCAAAAAACAAGAAACATCTACAGGACAAATCGATGAGTGACTATATTACGGGTGCAACCACAGCACTGATCACTCCTTTTAAAAAAGGAAAACTGGACGAAGCAACTTTTGCCAAACTGATACAAAGACAAATAGACAACGGCATCGATGCCGTCTGCCCCGTAGGAACCACGGGTGAGAGCGCAACGCTTAGCTATGAAGAAGACAGAAGATGTATAGAAATTGCCGTTGAAGTATGCAAGGGCACAAACACGAAAGTACTCGCCGGAGCAGGAAGCAATGCAACACATGAAGCGATCGAAATTGCAAAACATGCCGAAGCATGCGGCGCAGATGCCATTTTTTCTGTCAGCCCCTATTATAACAAACCTTCCCAGGAGGGGCTTTACCAGCACTATAAAGCCATTGCATCATCCGTAAGCGTTCCTTTTATGCTATACAACGTTCCGGGAAGAACCGGCGTGGACATTCTGCCAGAAACGGTTAAGCGGCTTTTTGATGATGTTCCGAACATTATGGGCATCAAAGAAGCAACGGGATCGATTGAAAGAACGGTCGAATTATTATCAAAAATACCCAATCTTTACGTATTTAGCGGAGATGATGCGATCGATTTTCCTATTTTGGCCAGCGGAGGCAAAGGGGTCACTTCTGTTACCTCCAATTTGCTGCCGGATATCAAAAGCAAACTCGTGCATAGTGCCCTTGAGGGTGACTTTAAAACCTCCAAAGCGATCAATGATGCCCTTTTTGAAATCAACAAGATGCTCTTTTGCGAAAGCAACCCCATCCCCATCAAAGCAGCCATGTATATCGCGGGCCTCATCGATACTTTAGAATACCGCCTTCCGCTCGTAGCACCGAGTATCGAAAATATGAAAAAGATAGAAAACATAATGAAACATTACCAAATTGCAGGAGTCAGCTAATGTCACAAATGAAAGGAAAAACCCTTGTCATCACAGGTGCGACTAAAGGGATCGGTGAAGCAATTGCAGAAAAATTTGCCCAAAATGGGGTCAATATCGCATTTACCTACAACAGCAACGAACAACTGGCAAACGAACTTGCCCAAAAATGGGAAGAAACCTATAAGATTAAAGCCAAAGCCTATCCGCTTAATATTTTAGAACCTGATCAATTCAAACCCCTCTTTGAAGCGATTGATCAAGATTTTGACAGAGTAGATTTTTTTGTAAGCAATGCGATGATCTATGGCCGTCCGGTAGTGGGAGGATATGGAAAATTCATGCGTCTTAAGCCAAAAGGCCTTAACAATATCTATACTGCAACCGTCAACGCATTTGTGGTAGGCACGCAAGAAGCTGCAAAACGTATGGAAAAAGTGGGCGGGGGTGCGGTAGTCACAATGTCCAGTACGGGAAATCTTATCTATATCGAAAATTATGCCGGACACGGGACCAACAAAGCAGCCGTTGAAGCAATGAGCCGATATGCTGCTGTGGAACTTGGTGAAATGAATATTCGTGTCAATGCGGTTTCCGGAGGCCCTATCGATACGGACGCACTCAAAGCATTCACCAACTACGAAGAAGTAAAAGCCGAAACCATCAAGCGTTCTGCGGTCAATCGGATGGGAACCCCAAAAGATATTGCAGGAGCCGTTTATTTTCTCTGTACAGAAGAAGCAAGCTGGATTACCGGACAAACCATCGTGGTGGACGGCGGAACCACTTTCCGATAGAAAAAAAACCGACTGCCTTTAGATAAAGAGTGCAATCTTTTTATTTTTAACTTTTTTATTATTTTTTTAAAGGATAAGACGTGCCGGCCTCAAAAGCTTTTAATATCCCGAATATTTTAGCATTTATCCGTCTTTTGCTGGCTCCTTTGATGTTTTTTTTGCTGGTCGGCCGCGATAGCGCCCTTTTGACGCATATTCATTTCAGCTGGCTTGACTATATGGCCGCTTTTCTTTTTGTCATTGCCAGCGCAACGGACTTTTTTGACGGATATGTTGCCAGAACCTTCAATCAAGTAACAACATTGGGGAAAATCCTCGACCCCCTTGCAGACAAGATGCTTACACTTGCCGGTTTTTTAGGGCTCATGATGCTCGACCGCGCATCGGAATGGGCCATATATCTTATCATTACGCGTGAACTTTTTATTACCGGCCTGAGAGTTTCTGCCGCAAGCGAAGGGCTGGATATCGCTGCGTCATGGATGGGAAAAGTAAAAACCGTTGCACAAATGATTGCGATCGGCTTTTTGATCATGCAGTGGCCCGGCGGCGAACTGTTATTGTGGATTGCGGTTCTCCTTACCCTTTATTCCGGTTTTGAGTATGTCAAAGGCTTTTTAAAACATAATTCCATACATTAAAACTTTCCAAAACAACAATTGCCTATTTTTTAATCATTTTTTGATTAACTTTTGCTCCTATTTGTGAAATAATTGTTTTATCTTATTAAAACAAGGAGCAAAGATGCAATTTATAAAACTAAGCATAATGACGGCTGCGGCAATGAGCATTGCTACAGCGGGCGGAGATGTGGCTTTGGCACAGCCGGTATCCACATCCGTCCCCTTCGCTGATGCAACAACCGTCAATGGCAAACTAACAGGCTATTATATTACCGATGACTCAACCAATGATTTATTCGGCGAACATCACCAGCTTGCTTTGGGTGCAACGTTGGAGGTATCCCATAAATTTACAGATTGGCTCAGTGCAAACTTTTCTGCAATAGGCTATCTCAATACACTCAATGAAGAAACCTACGGATATTTTGAAGGGGACAAAAAAGGCGCTTACTTCAACACGGCAAACCTTACCGCAACCTTTGCAAACACCACCGTAGTCGCGGGTAGACAACTGCTTGATACGCCAATGCTGCAAGGATTTGATTGGCTGTTGGCTCCGGGTTCGTTTGAAGCCTATACCCTGTCAAACAGTTCGATTGAAAATTTGACATTTACCGGATCCTATGTCACAAAACAAAGAGCCAACAACAGCGGCGAATTTGATGATGACCTGCCGGGAGACAACTATGCCTTCGGTGCAGCCTATGATGACAAAACGATGAGCGGCAGCATTTGGTACTACAACATTGATGCGGCCGGCTATACCCAAGTTTATGCTGATGTCGGATATGACTTTGGCAGAGCAAAACTTGAAGCCCAATTTGCAAATACTGATTTTGATATGGGCGATGATGCGACTGCGCTGGGCGCAAAAGTGTCAACATCCTATCTGAGTTTTGATCTTAGTGCGTCCTATAACCATCTTGCAGACAACATGACAGGATATATCGGATGGAACAACCTATATACCAACGCATGGAACAGTTCTGTAGCAGACCAATGGATGCAAGGCGATATTCATGCCTTTAAAGTAGCGGCTTCAAAAACGTTTGATGCACTTTCGGCTGAAGTATCCTATGCGCAATACGATAACGACAGATACGAAGCGGATGCGATCTTGGGATATGAACTTGCAAAAGACATTGATCTGGGATTGGTTTACTCAAATACCCAAAGTGCAGCAACCGGCGATAACGATACAAACCAACTGGAATTCTACGCCAACTACAAATTCTAAAGTGATACTCTCTTTTTATTTTTGATACTGTGCTCTCCTTTTGCGGAGAGTGCCTGTTTTGCTTTAAATTTTATTTATGATAATGAATATCAATTTAACTTTATTTAAGAATCAAAAATGTATTATTGTGTTTCCATTTGAAATGGATACACATTTTATGCTGATTTTAAAAAAAGAGGAAGTTTTATATGAAACCAATTATAGTGGCACTCGCAGGACAGCCCAATGTCGGGAAAAGCTCTCTGATCAATGCCATCTCCAATGCAAAATTAAAAGTAGGCAATTTCCCCGGCGTTACCGTCGATAAAATAGAAATCTCTTTTCGTCTGTGCGATGAAATCAAATGCACAGAATATGATGTCAAAATCATCGATCTTCCGGGAGCCTACTCTTTGAGCGACTATACGATCGAAGAGAAAGTCACAAAAAGCTTTTTGCTTAACGACGAATATGACATTATCGTCAATGTCGTAGATGCAACCAATCTGCAAAGAAATCTTCTTTTTACGACACAGCTTCTCGAAACAGGGAAAAAAGTCATCGTAGCGCTCAATATGATCGATGAAGCCAAAAAAGAAGGAATCGAGATAGACGAAAAACAGCTTTCAAAGATTCTCGGGGTTCCTTGTATCAAAACAAGCGCAACAACCAAAGAAGGCATCGAGGCACTCAAAGCCGCTATTGTCAAAACCTATGAAACAAAAGGCTCATCGGCAAAAATAATCTACAGCGACCCCATTGAAGAAGAGATTTCACACATTACCTCTTTTCTTGATGAAAAAAAATACAAAAGCCCTATACCGCTAAGACTGCTTGCCGTAAAGCTTTTGCAAGAGGATGAAGAAGTTTACAAAAAAATGCATGATGAGCCTATCTGGATCGAACTTCTTCCGATTCTGAGGGAAGGATTAAACCACATCTATTTGCACAATGAGACGAAGGATCTTAAACAGATTTTTGCAGACGAACATTTTGCATTTGCCAAAGGCGCAAAAATGGAGGTAATGTCTGTCAAATCAATGAAAGCCAAAAATTTAACGCAAAAGATAGACAATCTGCTTATCAATAAATTTTTAGGCATCCCTATTTTTTTATTTTTTATGTGGGGGCTTTTTCAGCTTACTTTTGAGCTGGGGTCAATTCCGATGGACTATATCGATGCGGCCTTTATATGGCTGGGAGAACAAACCAAGACAATAGTCGGAGATGGTGCGCTTGGATCTTTGATCGCCGATGGGATGATCTCCGGAGTGGGCGCGGTTGTGATGTTTTTGCCCAACATCGTTATCCTTTTTATCGGCATTGCCCTGCTTGAGACAACCGGATATATGAGCCGGGTTGCTTTTTTGCTTGACGGATTTTTCCATAAATTCGGGCTCCACGGAAAAAGTTTCATCCCTTTGGTAACAGGCTTTGGATGCTCTGTCCCGGCTTATATGGCAGCAAGAACACTCAAAAATGAAAAAGACAGGCTGATTACGCTTTTTATTATCGGATTTATGAGCTGCGGGGCAAGATTGCCTATCTATGTGCTTTTTGCGGGGGCTTTTTTTGCAGAACAAGAAGCAGGAAGCATCCTGTTTATCATCTATATTTCCGGTGCAATTTTAGGACTATTTGCTGCAAAAGCATTAAAACTTTTTGTCTTTAAAGGAGAGGATGAACCCTTTGTGATGGAAATGCCAAAATACCGCCTGCCCTCTTTAAAACTTATTTGGCATACGGTATACGGACAGGCCAAAAGCTATCTCAAAAAAGCGGGGACTTTTATTTTGGCAGCTTCCATGCTGATCTGGTTTGCAAGCAATTATCCCAAAAATGAGGCTCTTGAAGAGGCCTATGCCGCCAAGATAGAACTGGCGGCAAACGAAGCAGCCAAGACACAGCTGAGCAACGAACTTACAAGCAAACTGCTTGAAGAGAGCTACCTGGGACAAATCGGCCATGCAACAGCGCCTTTTTTTGCTCCGCTGGGGTTTGACTGGCGTATGTCCGTTGCACTTGAAGCAGGACTTGCCGCAAAAGAGGTGGTAGTGTCTACGCTCGGCGTACTCTATGCACTTGGCAGCGATACGGACGAAGAAAACGAAGGCCTTGTGGCACAAATCAGAGCCAACATTCCATTTGCTTCCGCCATTGCATTTATCGTGTTTGTAATGATCTATCTGCCGTGTCTGGCTGCGTCTATGGTTTTTGCAAAAGAAGCAGGCGGATGGAAATATTTGGTTTATCTGTTTGTGATGACCACTTCAACGGCGTGGATATTGAGCTTTATTGCGTATCGTATCGCCTTATTAATCAGTTAGGAGAAGCAATGCTGCTTAGTCAATTACACAAAGGGGATCAAGCCCAAATCGTCAAAATTAACGCCGACAAAACCCTAAAGGACCGTTTTGCTTCTTTTGGCATTATGCCCGGCGAAGTACTCATGGTCAAAGCATACACCATCGCAAAACAGACCATGAAAATTAAAATAAACGGAACCTATGTTGCCTTAAGGGCCGAGGAAGCCAATAAAATAGAAGTTATCAAACTCTAAACAAAAAGGAGAAAATAAAAAATGAAGGCAGGACTGTTTTTTGCTAATTTATTATTGATATCAACTCTTGATATCATATATGCCGATACGTTCATTGACACGGTTGAGGGTTATGTTCGATCAGGCGTTCAACTAACTGATATCAAACATGACGACACCTATACCGATATAGCGCTGGGAGGGAAATTGCACATAGATACGAAAGCGTTTTACGGCATAAATGCAGCAGCAAGTCTCTACACTACCAATGCGCTTGGCAAACAGGAAGGAAACGGGATACCGTTTTTTGACGCAGACAATCACTCTTATACGATTTTAGGAGAAGCATACCTGAAAGGAAAATGGGAAAACACCGCATTGACCGTTGGCCGCCAGGAGATCGACACCCCTTTTGCCGATACGGATGATATCGGTATGATACCCAATACGTTTGAAGCAGCAATGCTTGTAAGCCAAATAACCGAAGATACAACGATGACACTTGGACATTTGCACAAAATGGCCGGCGTAGATGCACCCAATCCTTCTGAGTTTACACGCATCAACGATGATCAAGGGGTGCAGCTCTTGGGCGTCAGCTATGAAGGCATAAGCAATCTTGTTTTGTCTGCATGGGACTATAGATTAAACCGTTACGAAACAGACAACATCGCTTATTTTGAAGCCAACTACGAAAACAAATATAATGATTTAACCTATGGTTTCAATCTGCAATATGCGCTGCAAAACGCTCAAATGCCGGGCGCAGACAATGCCGATATCTATGGGATAGATGCTTCGGTCGGATTTGAAAATACAGGGCTTGCCTTGGGCCTTGCCTACAATAAAAGCGAAGGCAACGCAGCAAACAATGGGTTTGGAGGAGGGCCATTTTTTACAAGCTCCGAACATCTCACGCTCGCCGAAGCAAACGGCGAAGGCGAAGCCTTTTTTTATACTTTAAATTGGGATGCCAAAAGTATAGGTTTAGAGAATCTATCGTTTCAGATCGGCAAATTTATACTTGAAGATGATAGCGGCATCCAAAGCGATGAAATAGACTTTGCAGCAAGCTACTCTTTTTCGGATGCCTTAAGCATTGAAGCATACGTCAGCCACATCGATGATGCAATCAACGCAGCCAAATGCAAAAACACAAGGGTATTTCTTAACTATACTTTTTGATGCATTCCGTACCAATAAAAAGCGCCATCACAATTGGCGCCTGCCTTTCTTATCAAATCCGCATCAACTTTTGCTATAATCTTTATTTTAATGATCGAGGAGTTTTATGAGTTTTGTTATAGCGCTTTTAGTTTTGTCGATGCTGGTATTTTTCCATGAATTGGGACATTTTGCTGCTGCACGTCTATTTGGAGTACAGGTAGAAGTATTTAGTATCGGATTTGGTAAAAAAATGTATTCTAAAATGATAGGTCAAACGGAGTGGAGAATTTCTGCTATCCCCATCGGCGGTTATGTAAAAATGAAAGGACAGGATGATACGGATCCTGTTAAAATAAGCGATGATGCAGACAGCTACAACAGCAAACGGCCTTGGCAGCGTATTGTGATTTTGATGGCAGGGCCTTTTGCAAACTTTCTTTTGGCCTTTTTTTTCTATTTTGCCATTGCCGGCCTTGGCGTGCCAAAACTTTTGCCTTACGTAGGAGAAATCAGTAAAAATACACCCGCTTACGAAGCGGGATTGCAAAAAAACGACAAAATTATCCGGATCAATAACAAAGAGATCAGATACTGGGAAGAGATCGGCCGACAAATCAATGAAAGCACCGGCGATATTGTATTGGAAGTCGAACGAAATCATCACATGGTTACGCTTTGGCTTACTCCAAAACGTATTGAAGATCAAAATATTTTTGGCGAAACTGTTACAAGACGTATTATCGGCATCAGTCCGTCAGGAAAACAAACAACTGCCTATTACGGATTTTTTGACGGAGCGGCATTTGCCTGGGAAGAGACCAAAAAGGCAAGTTTGCTCATCATGCAAAGCGTACAAAAACTGCTCACGGGCGTAGTAGGTGCAGACCAATTGGGAGGCGTCATCACGATCGTTGATGTGACAGCACAAGCCTCTCATGCGGGGCTGGCTTCGCTGCTGTTTTTTGCAGCGCTTATTTCGGTCAATTTGGGCGTACTCAATTTACTTCCGATCCCTGCGCTTGACGGCGGCCACATCATGTTTAACCTCTATGAATGGGTTCGCAAAAAAGCACCGAGCGAAACTGTCATGTACCGCATGACGGTTGCAGGATGGGGTATTTTGCTTGGCCTAATGATACTTGGGCTATATAATGATATCAATAGATTATGGGGGAATTGATGCAAATACTAAGCAAAGAACAACTGAGAAGAAATCTGGATGAAGTGATTTGGAATATCGAACGGGCACGCATTAGCGTCAGTGAACATCATATCGTCAAGCTTGTGGGTGTTGCAAAATACACTGCGCCTGAAAATATCCGTACGCTTTATGAATTGGGACAGAGGGCTTTTGGAGAAAATCAGGTTCAACAGCTTAAGGAACGTATGCAGCTGCTTGAAGATTTGCCTCTTGAATGGCACATGATAGGCACGCTTCAGAAAAACAAAATCAACAACCTTATAGACTTACAGCCCAGCCTGATGCAGTCGCTTGACAGTATCGATTTGGCAGCCGAGCTCAACAAAAAACTGCAAGCCAAATCAAAAACGATGCACTGCCTGCTTCAAATCAACAGCGCACAAGAAGAGAGCAAATCAGGAGTTTCCCCCGAACAAGCGATAGATATCTATCAACAGATCAAAGAACGCTGTGCGCATATTGTTCTCAAAGGTGTCATGAGTATCGGAGCACACAGCGATGATTATGCCATTATCCAAAAAAGTTTTGAAACGACATACCGTATCTTTGATAATTTAAAAAAAGAGGGGGCGACTGTCTGCTCGATGGGCATGAGCGGAGATTATGAATTGGCGATCCGATGCGGCTCAAACTTGGTACGTATCGGATCAACACTTTTTAAATCATAGCTGTTTTATTTTTTGTTGTGCAAACACTATTTTTGCACAACATTTTTAGATTGACAATGACTGCATATGCCGTAAAGGTTGAATTGCTGCTTGACTAGCATAAAATGTACTTCCTTGGTAAGTGTCTCCAAGATTTGATTCATCTCCTTTGTACAAGCAAGATCTTCTACCTCTCCGCATTGCGTGCATACCATATGGATATGGTCAAGTTTTGACAACTCATATTTTGGCTTTCGCCCCATGATGGGAACTTCCACCAAAACGCCTTTTTCAACCATGATAATGATATTTTTATAAATTGTTGCCACTGAAAGAGAAGGATGTACTTTAATCACTTTATCGTAAATCTCATCTATTGTCATATGTCCGTATTTATCCACCACTTCCAATATATGCAGCCGCTGAAATGTTGCTTTAAGCCCACTCTTCTTTAAAAGTGTTATGTAGCTTGTCATTACTTATCCTTTTTAACTCATATGGCGCAGCGCTATTGATTTTTAGCCATTGTTTTATTTATCCTTTGAAACAAATCTAAAAATTATAGTTCTTCTGCGTGTTTCTCCAGGTACTCTGCAACCCCTTGCGTACTTGCTTTCATACCCTCTTCTCCTTTGGCCCAACCGGCCGGGCACACTTCACCGTGTTCATTTGTAAAGATCATTGCATCTACCATCCTGATCATTTCATCAATATTTCTGCCAAGAGGAAGATCATTGATTACTGCATGTCTGACCGTACCGTCAGCATCAATAAGGAATGAACCTCTCAATGCCACAGACTCTCCAAACAATACATCATAATCTCTTGAAATTTGTTTGCTAAGGTCAGCAACTAGCGGGAATTTTACTCTTCCGATACCGCCTTTTTCTACCGGGGTTTCTCTCCATGCAAAATGCGAATACTGGCTGTCTACAGATACGCCGATGACATTGATGCCTCTGCTTTTGAATTCCTCAATCCTGTGAGAAAACGCAATAATTTCAGATGGGCATACAAACGTAAAATCCAAAGGATAGAAAAAAAGAACGGCACCTTTAGAGCCGAGATTGTTCATCAAATTAAAATCTTCTACGATTGCCCCGTTCTCAAGAACGGCAGTTGCTGTAAAATCCGGAGCCTTTTTTGTAACTAACATGATATTTTTCCTTAATAATAATTTTTATTAACAAAAATATTTTATCTAAATAACTTTAAACGAAATTTAAATAAATATTCACTCAAACGGCAGCAGCCCAAATTTTTGAATGAAAGCTTCATCGATATCAATCACCCCTTTTTCTTTCAACCGGTCCAAAACCTCTTTGGTGCAAAACGTATCGCCCGGCCATTCCCGCTCATACCGGTCATGCTTGTCTTTATTGGTGCCGTCTATCGCTATAAAAGGTTCAAGCACGATATCTCTTTGTGCATCTATATTGTTGGCCACTCTCCAGATAAGCATATAAGGATTATCCAGCGCATTGTTTGCCTTATCGACAATGACCAAAAGTTTTAGATGCGCTTTGAGTTCGTGCAATTTAGAAATAACATATCTTTGAGACTCTTTTTTGAGGACTGAAACAAAACATACCGGCGTTTTTGTGTGCGTCATATACTGTTTGACTTCACAGATATTTTCATCAATTTTTTGCATTCTCTCAAGCAGTTCGCTGTCACTCAAAAGATGCTCCTCTCCCTTTTCTACCTCACCTGCCGTAGCATCTACTCCCAACTTTCCGCCCACAAATTGTTCTGCAGAAGAATGGTCAAGATGATCCACAATCCCCTGCGTGATAAGAATTTTGGTTCTATCCAGCCTGTTAAGAATATATTCGGTAAGCGCTTCGCCCTTTTCTAGATCAGGGGCATCTTCGCCTACAAAGATGGCATGCTTGACAAAACTCATCTGCCCCACTCCCCAAAACGCATGCATAAACTGCTGTGCATGCCCTTTATAAAGTGTTTTCATTTTTGCAACAATGAGATTATGAAATACTCCGTTTTCGGGCATATTGTAGTCTATCAGATCAGGTGCCATAGGCTTTAGCATCGGCAGAAAGATACGCTCTGTAGCCCACCCCATATATTTGTCTTCCAAAGGAGGTTTGCCGACTACGGTTGCCTGGAAAACAGGGTTTTTTTTCATTGTAACGGTTTCTACTTCCATGAAAGGAAAAGGTTCCCTAAGCGTATAATATCCGGTATGATCCCCGAAAGGCCCTTCCGTTTGCATCTTGACAGGATCAACAAATCCCTCGATCACGATATCCACATCGTGAGGAATATAGATATCGTTGGTAAGCGATTTGACCATTTTGGCATTTTTCCCTCGCACAAAACCATAAAGCAAAAGCTCGAACATGCCATGGGGCATCGGAGCTTGTCCGCACCAGATATAAAGCGGATCGCCTCCGATGGCAACCGTTACAGGCATTTTTCTGCCTTCTTTTTGATACTGGTCAAAAAAGTGAGAGGCATCTTTATGAATTTGCCAATGCATCCCGAGTCTTTTTTTATCATACTGCTGCAAACGATACATGCCTAGATTTTGGATTTTTCCGTCAATGCTCTGGGTATAAACCTGCCCCATCGTAATAAAAGGCCCGCCGTCCTCTTCCCATGTTTTTAAAATGGGAAACTTATCTAAATCGACTTCATCCTTACGGTATACAATCTCTTGACATTCTCCTCTGCCTTTGAGACGTTTTGGAAATACGCTTCTAAGCGCAAACAGTTTAGGGATCATTGCCAATTTTTCCTTAAATCCCCTCGGCGGTTTGAGCTTCATAAGCCCATCAATTCCTGAAGCGATTTCATCGGGGTGTTTGCCGAATATTTTTTGCGTGATCTCTTTATTGGCAAAAATATTCATCAACACAGGAACAGTGTATTCTATCCCTTTGTTTTTATTGACAGGCCTTGTAAAAAGCAGCGGCCTAGAATCATCTTTCTTGACTTCTATGTATGCCGCATGCGGGATTTCAAGCTCTACATCAAGCGGTTCTTCTATAATCTTTAAATTGCCATTTTCTTTAAGCCATGCGACAACATCTGTCATATTGATCCTTCTGTTTCTTTTAAAAAGTAACGTTTTGTACCGGATGATAGCAAAAGAGGATTAGTTTTATAAAAAGTACAAGGGCCAAAAGACCACTCCAGATATTTTAAGTCTATTGTTCGGTCTATTTGGACGATTGAAAACCTTGGTAGAACTAAAGCCTTTGGGGCATCTCTTCTTTAAATGCTATCTTTTCTGCTTTTGAGAGTATTTCCAAGGCGCCTTTTGCGATCATCTGCTCAGCAAGACAATTTCCCAATCCGTCACACTCTAATAGCGGCGCTGAAAGCTCTTCTTGCATGATATGTGTTCCGTCAGGATATCCCAACATAGATTTTATCGTTACGGTATCCTCTTTGATGACGGCATTGGCCGCTACAGGAGCAGAACATCCGGCACCTATCTTGGAGATAAAATCACGCTCCAGCTTTGTGCAAAGAAAACTGTCCTCATCATTGAGCGTCATTGCGATTTCTCGTACTTTATCGTTTGAACTGACGATCTCGATACCCAAAGCTGCTTGCCCCATCGGAGGAATCATAAAATCCAATTTTTGAACACAGGGAATATCTTTCAGCAGATCAAGCCTATGAAGCCCGATATAGGCAAGGATAATCGCATCATACTCCCCTTCTTTCAGTTTTCTTAATCTTGTATTGACATTGCCTCGCAAATCTTTGATTGTCAAATCCGGACGTTTTTGCAAAAGCTGCATTCGTCTTCTGAGGCTTGTCGTACCCACTACGGCACCCTGCGGAAGCTCCTCCAAACCATGATAACGATGCGACAAAAAAACATCGCTTTGGTCTTGGCGCTGCGTAATCGCTGCCAACTCCAAACCTTCCGGGATATAGGTAGGGACATCTTTCAAAGAGTGCACTGCAAGATGCGCATTGCCTGCAAGCATCTCATCTTCCAGTTCCTTGGTAAAATGTCCTTTTCCTCCGACAAGCGCCAAGGGTTTGTCTAAAATCTTATCCCCTCTGGAAGTGATTTTATTGAGTTCTACTTTTATTCCGGGAAAACTCTTTTCTATTCTCTCTTTGACATGATAGGCTTGCCATAACGCCAAATCGCTTGCTCTTGTTGCTATGATTAGTTTTTCCATTTAACTACTTTATAAATTGTTTGTATTTTTCTCTTGTTTTATCCCATTCTCCGTCAACATAGACAGTCGGGGTTCCCGTCACCATCATTCTTCCTGCATTCTCTTCGTCTGCACTCATCGCCTTTTTGACTTTATCTTCATTGATTTGCGCTTCTGTGATTTCATAACCGAGCTGCTTTTTCACTGCCTCAAGGACTTTTTTTACATTATTTTCTCTTGGATCTATCTGCAATTTATACATTTTTACAACGATATCCCTTTTGCCTTCTTCTTGTGCCACATGCATGATACGCGTCAAGATACCCGATACGGGATGAAGGCTTAAAAGAGGAAGATGATAGTAATAGACGGCTATATTTTCCGGATTTTTTTGTGCAGCTTCAAATATTTCAGGCACCACTTCCTGACAAAACGGACACAGCGGGTCAGAAAAGACAAGGATCTTATGTTTGGCGTCTTGATTTCCAAACAGAAGATGCGCACCATTATACATACTCTCAGGAACGGTCGGTTTGATTTCATCACGATAATCATTGCCGGTTTTCAAATCAACCAAATGTCCGGTTATAAGGCCGTCTTTTACAAACATTATCTCTGGCGCATTGATTTCTTTGCCTTTATACATCAAATCCATCGTGGTTAAAAGCACCGTCCATCCCGGAAGATTATCGATCGTTTTAGTTTCAACGATGCTTACGCCTTTTGCTTCAACCTGAGGGTTTTTTACGATATTTTTTTTGACATATTTCAGCAATTGCTTATTGTCCGGCTGCGTATTTGCACTAACGGCGATCGTTACGGCTGCTGTGCTCATCAACAATTTCAACATCAATGACATTTTCTTCTTCCTTGTAAATATAATCAGCATCATGCCGATTTTGTTCCGGAGTTATTTTAGCAACAAATCTTAAATAAAGCGCATACCCCAAACAAATCAAACCTAAAAAATCGCTCAATACTCCCGGAATGATCAGCAAAACCGCCCCTGCAAAATAAGCCGTAGCAGCATCGTGAAAGTTTTTCATGCTCAGCTTTCCTGCTGCCACCGAGCTAAGATTGCCCATGATGGCAAACGGGGTAGACTGAAGCAATCTTACTCCGATAACCATACTTGCCACAATCCACACGGCACTCCATACAAACCCTATACTTTCGCCCACCTTTAGCGAAAGATAAAGCTCTAATAACAAGAGCGGTATAAGGACTATTATCACGACTATATCCTTTGACTGACAATATCCGCAATGGTATCGATCAAAATATCTTCAGATTGCATCCCTTCTCTGCAAACGAACTCTACAAGCCCCTCTTGAAGTTTTTTCCCTATGACGATCGCATAAGGTACCCCCATGAGCTCATAATCTTTCATTTTAAAACCGAAACGCTCTTTTCTGTCATCAAGAAGCACCTCTTTTCCTTGTGCCTTTAGCTTTTCATAAAGCATCTCTCCCGCCGCTCTTTGTTCTTCGTCTTTGGTGTTGGAGACAATGATCTGAAGATCAAACGGTGCAGACTCTTTGGTCCAGATGCATCCTTTCTCATCGTGATGCTGTTCGATAATGGCTGCCAGCAAGCGGCTGACACCTATCCCGTAGGTTCCCATGATCATAGGCTGAATTTTACCGTTTTCATCCAAAAACGTAGCACCCAGCGGCTCGCTATAACGGGTGCCAAGCTGAAAAATATGCCCTACTTCTATCCCCTTGGTATATCGCATCGGTTTACCGCAGCATGGACACAAATCTCCCTCCTGAACGGCGGCAAGGTCAAAATACTCTGCTTGCTTCTCTGCAAAACTTACCCCAATCAAATGATAATCTTTCTCATTGGCTCCGCAAATTACCGAAGGGGCATCTTTGAGCGTACTGTCTAAAACCACCCTTACCCCTTTCGGCACGTTCACAGGCCCCATAAAACCTGCCGCCAAACCGATCTGGGCCAATTCTTCTTCACTGATGTCTGCCAAATCATTTGCATCCACTGCATTGCAGGCTTTTACTTCTTGCAGTTCATCCGACCCTCTTAGGGCAAACAACACAACTTCGCTTCTGCCCTCATCATAAAGAGCGCGTTTTGCTACCGTCTTGACCAAATAGTACGGATCTACCCTAAAATAGCCGCTCAACGCTTCTATCGTTTTTACATCCGGGGTGTAGAATCTTGCAAACTCCGCTTCAGGCGCTTCTGCTTCGCACGTTTTCTCTTTGCGGGTAGCCGCTTCGATATTTGCACCGTACTCGCAAGCGTCGCAAACAACTATCGTGTCTTCCCCGCTTTCGGCAAGTACCATAAACTCCTTGCTTCCGCTTCCGCCTATCGCACCGCTGTCTGCCTCAACCACTTTAAAAGCAAGCCCGAGCCGGGCAAATATTTTTTTATACGTTTCTTCCATCAATGCAAATTCGCGCTGCATATCCTCAGTGGACACATGGAAGCTGTAGCCGTCTTTCATTAAAAATTCCCGTCCTCGCATCAATCCAAAACGCGGCCTTATCTCATCACGGAACTTTAGATTGATCTGATAAAGGTTTAACGGCAGCTGTTTATAGCTTTGCACCGTTTGCTTTACAAGATTCACCATCATCTCTTCATGGGTCGGCCCCAACACAAAATCGTTCTCTTTGCGATCTTTGAAACGCAGCAGCTCTTTGCCGTATTTTTCAAAACGTCCGCTTTGCTGCCACAGTGTTGCAGGGGTCACAAAACTAAGGCTCACTTCTTGGCAGCCTGCATTATCTAACTCTTCTTTAACTATGCGGTGCACTTTGTCCAGTACTTTTTTTCCCAAAGGCAAAAAGTTATAAAGCCCGCTTCCTCCGACAGACTGGATAAACCCGCCTCTTATGAGATAAATATGGCTTGCCAATGTCGCATCATTGGGAGTTTCTTTGGTGGTAGGTACCAAAAATTTTGAAAATCTCATGCGCTGTATCCTTTTATGTGGTGATCGTCTTTATACTGTTTATAATCGATATGCTCAGTATCGATATTGAACATTTCTTTGACGGATTCGATGCAGTTTGTATTTTGCTTTTGCGCAGAGGAGCGTCTGATATTTTCCGTAGGATCATGTAAAAAGCGGTTAAACATCTGTTGTGCCATTTTTCTTATATTTTCTTCATATTCGGCCGGGATAAACCCTTTTTTTATCGCCCTTTGCATTTCACGCTCTATCGCGGCTGATACATGCTGCCTCATTTGTTTGATAACCGGCTCGACAGAAAGGGCGCGCAGCCATGCATAAAATTCGTCCTTGTAGCGCGCGACGATCTCTGAAGCTCTTACGGCCTGTTCCTCACGCAAAGCATGGTTGTCCTGGGAAATACTCTGCAAATCATCGATACGGAAAAGCTGCAATTTTTCAAAATCCATCTCTTCGATATCACGGGGGATTGCCATATCAAACCAGACCCTTGGCAGTGCATCGTTTTCTATCATCTCTTTGGTGATGATACATTCAGCAGAAGCAGTAGCCGAAAAAAGCAAACGGTACCTATTGACATATTTGTCGAGCTTCTCCATGGTATCGGCTTTGACGTTTTCGCCCAGCTCTTGCGCTATTCTCTCCACTTTCTCAAGGTCTCTGCCTATGAGTACCACATCGCATCCCGCTCTAAGCAGATGCTTGACAGCCAATACGCCTATCTCTCCGGCTCCTATCACTACAGCCGTCATACCGGGCATATTTTCGCCTAAAATTTTCTGCGCCTGAGAAACGGCAACCGACGCAATGGAGATAGGATGCTCGGAAATATTGGTTTCATTTCGCACCTGGGCTGCGCATTTGATCGCATAAGAAACCACGCGATTGAGCTTGCGTCCGGCCGTACCGTTTTCATAAGAAAATTTAAACGCTTCTTTTACTTGGCCTGTAATTTGGGATTCTCCAATCACCAAAGAATCCAAAGAAGAAACAACGGAAAAAATATGCCCTATGGCCTCTTCGTCGTCATAACGCTTTGCGGCGGCTTTGATATCATAAAAGTTCAATGTGCTATGCTGGCTGACCAAACCCAGCACCGTATGATAACTCGAAAAATTATCCCTGGTTGCCATTACGATCTCTACTCTGTTGCATGTCGAG
Source organism: Sulfurovum sp. UBA4779 (assembly GCA_002403155.1). GTDB lineage: Bacteria > Campylobacterota > Campylobacteria > Campylobacterales > Sulfurovaceae > Sulfurovum. The sequence continues at coordinate 67,440 of DHHF01000008.1, read as the reverse complement.
ACGATAAATGCTTCATGGATAAAATCAAACTCAACCAATGCATCCAGCATTTGTTTTTTTTCTTCATTATTGGCAAAAGCCAACTTTTCTCTCATCGCCAATTCACAATTTTTATGGGAAAAACTTATAACCTGATAATACATTCCTAAAAATCTCTCTCTATCATCTCTTTTGCAATGTCCGAAAGTGCTTTTTCGCCCCGCACCTGCATCAGTTCTATGGCTTCATCGATCAGCTTTTTTGCCTGCCCGTAGGATTTTTCGATAATCAAATGCTTTTGCATCTGCTCTAAAACCCATGCCTGCTCTTTTTCTGCAAGTACCCTGCCGTGCAGTGAATGAAGTTTTTGTCTTTCTTGCATCTCTAATGCTTCATGCAGATAAATATAAGGCAATGTCGTTTTTCCTTCTGCAAAATCATGCAATGCAGGCTTGCCCAATGTTGCACTATCAGAAGTAATATCCAAAATATCATCGATCATTTGAAACGCAAGCCCCAAGTTTCTGCCGTAAACCATATATGCTTCTTTGGGCTTGCCTGCCAGTATCGCCGCTGCACCCGCGCTTGCTTCTATCAACGAGGCGGTTTTTTGATAAATCATCTTCAAATAAGCTTCTTTATCGTCATTAAACGCCTTGGAGAGAGAGACGTCTTGAAGTTCTCCCAAGCTTAGCTGAGTAACGGCATTTGATATGATCTTTGCTACATCCGCGCTGATATTGTTAAGTTCAAAAAACCCTTTCGAATACAGGATATCGCCAAACATGATAGCCGTCTTGTTGCCGTAGATGGCATTGAGAGAGGGCTTGCTGCGGCGCATATGCGCATCATCTATCACATCATCATGCAGCAAACTGGCCGCATGGATCATCTCGACGATCGCTGCCGTCTTTACGACGGACAATCCGCTCCCTGCGATTTTCAAAATAAGTTTTGCGCGGAGCCTTTTTCCTTCGGGCAGCTTTGCATACAAAGAAGAAACGTACTGATCATCCAGATCGGCAACAAACTGTTCTATTTTTCTTTCAACGGCACTTAACAACGTCTATTCCTATTCGCATTGCGTGACGATATTGCCCACAAGCTCTATGAAAATACTGTTGGTTCTGTCTTCCAGTTCCTGTTCGACAGCCATACTTCTTAAAAGCATTTCATGCTCTTCTTCCAGCCCTTTTTCTTCCAACAGTTTTTCTGCTACGGCCAAACGCTGAAACATTTTTTCAATTTCCATCTCTACGATATTTTGATTGGCCGTTTTGACAATCCCAAAGAAATTGCTCTTAGGCGTCCCTACCAAAAAATCATCTTCATCATCAAACAGTCTCATCTTTGCTCCCTCTTTTTTATGCTTTGCCAACCAAAAAAAGTATTATATCAAAGTTTGATGAATTTCTCATACGCCTCGATCGGTTTAGGCTCTCCCAGATAATATCCTTGCGCATATTCGATGTCCAGCTCTTTGATTTGCTCATAAATCATTTCATCACAGACAAATTCGGCAACCAGTTTATATCCAAAATCTTTAGCCAATTTTTGGATCGACTGAAGCACGATTTTAGTGCGTCGGGGAGAAGTATGAAGCTGAGCTATCAGATTTCCGTCTATTTTGAGGATATCGATATCCAAATGTATCAAATAATAATAGTTTGCATATCCGCTTCCAAAATCATCGATGGCAATTTTGGAACCGTAAGTTTTTAATTGTTGGAAAATCAATGCGACTTTGTCATAATCTTGTATTTCATGATATTCCAAAATCTCAAACGTCAATCGATTTGCCACTTCCCTGTTTTTATGGAGATGCTTTGTAATCAGCTTCATCATATCGCTGCTGTACAGATCATCAAGATCAAGATTGATGCTTACTTGGATATCCGGAAAAGCATGCAAGGTACTGAAAGCCTCTTCCAGTACCAATTTGCTCATTTTGATGTATTGTGTGGTGCCTTTGATCACTTTTAGAAAATGATGGGGAGTGATCAGTTTTTTGTCATCTTCTTTGTCGATCAATCGCACCAAAGCCTCGTATTTGATGATTTGTTTTGTTTGGGTGCAAACGATGGGCTGGTAAAGACAACAAACCCTTTTTTCTTCCAATGCTTCTTTGATATAGTCGATATCGCGGTATCTTAGATCATCGATGCTTTGCAGATCCAAAATGATAAAGTTATTTTTTCCTCTGCTTTTCACCTCAAGAAGCTTTTCATCCAGTATCCTTTGTATGGCCTGCAAAGAAGATGCACCCTTCGGGATGACCATGGCGCTCATAGAGATCGTTAAAGATGCTACATCATTGCCCGTAAGGTATTTTTTTTCTTTCAGGATTTCAAACAGCTTTTGGGTCAATATCCCGATCTCGATCTCATTTTTGGGCACAACGATAAAAAATTCCGTACCTGCCGTTCTTATGAGCTTTGCGCTTAAAGAAAGTTCGGCCAAAACAGCCTGGACAAACTCTTTGATGATCGCATCTCCGGCATCATAACCGTATTTTTCATTGATTTCTTTAAATTCATCGATATCGATCAATATCGCATTATACTCATCCAGCCGATTGCGGTTAAAAAATTCCTCCAGATAAAGCTTGGTATGCGCGCCCGTTAGCGTATCGTTTAAAACACTTTGACGAAATTTATAGTAACGATACGCCATCAACACAAGCAGCGCCATACTGATGACCAAAAAGATCTGCATCAAACTGACAAGCACTTTCAACGGAGAGTTAAGATTGTTTAGATAATCGGCATACTCTTCTGAAAGGTCGACAACCAAAAGCGCTTGCGTTTGCTTGTCTTCTACTATGGGATAAAGCAATGAAAGCCAAATTTTTTGAGTACTTTCCTGCTGTTTGGCGATGCCTGTTTTTTGCGTCTCATACACCCGGTCAAACACACTGCTTTGCGGGAAAAAGATTGTTTGATACTCTACGGCTTCCTCTTTTGAACCGTCCAGCAAAAAACGATAATGCCCTTTTGCATCTTTTTTCAGTACAAAAATATACTGATAGTTCTCGGTCAAAAAAGCCTGCAGCACATCATTGAGCTGGTCTCTGAGTTTGGGATTGTTTGTTAAAGCGGATTCGATATGGCCGCCTGTTTTTGCACGAAGGTATTGTACGATTTTTTGCGCATATTTTTCGGATTTTTGGATTTCGTCTTTTTTTATCTTTTCTGTATTTTCAATGATGGCATATTGCAGATACAGCACAAAAAGGATAAGCAATCCTATGATACCGAAAATAATTCGATTAAAATACGGCTGTTTCATAACTCATCTATGACAAACTGATCATAACGTTCGGGCACCGTAATGTGATGCCTCTCCAGTCTCTTTTTTAAGAACAGCAATTGAGACCGCCCCTTTCTCCAATAAAACGCACCCACTGCCTTTTCGCACGATTTTAAAAAATGATAATCCGTAGCAAATACGATCGGCTTTCCTTCGGGGTTTTGGCCTTTTTTTCTTCTTGCCAGCTCCAATGCCTCTTCGGTGGTGACCAAAACGATATCGGACTTTTCAAAAACATCTACCAGTTCGATATCGGGCGAATGCCTAAATACGCTTCGGTATTCTTTATCGTTGACATACAGATGAATGGGAGCTTTTAGGCCGAGCGCTTCAAAGATTACGCCATACATCTTAAGCGTACTTTCTCTCTCCAGAGCATGCAGTTGCCCCAACAACAGCAAAAAGACAAAAAAATATCTTTTCAAAACATATACTCCAGCTCAAGCATGATCCTGCGGTCTATCGGAGAGATAGACAAAGGACTTAAAAACGAACCGCTGGAGAGGTCATATCTGTAAAGATCGGTCTCTTTGGCTTTGTCCAAAAGATTTTCCCCTTTGAGCGTCAGTGTCAGGTCTTCATCGACATTCCAGGTCACCGAACTGGTCCAATCCCAATAGTTTTTCCAGTCAAGGCTGTTGCGGTGCCACACCACACCGTTATAAAAATCCAGAGCTTCATACCGTTTAAAAAAGGTAAAAAATCCGCTTATATCCTCAAGACTGTTAAGCCCGAAAATATTCTTATATTCTGCATAATAGATTTGCGAAGTTATCTTGCTGTTGACATCAAAACGATAATCATAATTCAAAACCGAAAAGAAATACTTGGTATCCCCTGCAGCTCCGGGATTTTGGACCAATCCGTCTTCATCTTTCATCAAAAGCAGCATCAGGCGGATGTATTGCTTTTCATCCGTATAGGCAAGCTCTTGGGTAAACCCCAGGGTTTTTTGTGCAGGCACACTCTCAGAAAGCGCATACCCCAGATATCTATTTAAAGGATCCAGCGCAAACATCACCCGGTACAGATACGTCTTGTATGTCCAATGCTCGCCGCCGTAGATATACCCCAGACGAAACTGCATCAGGTTGTCATCTTCCACATCACCGTTTCTGCCAAAATGTATCCCTTCTACCCCCAGTGTCAGCAGCTGGTTTTCTGCAAGGGCATACTGGTCTTGAAAAAAAACCGACGTGATCGCTTCGCTGTCAAACCCCAAAGCGATATCGCCTTCCCCCTGCACATTTAAACGGTCCAGCTGTTTGAGCCTGCCTTTGACGCCTGCAGCGATGCGGTGTTTGCCTACCGTCTCATGATAGGTCAGCTCCCCCGTATAAGCGCTTGTCGTTGCCTCGGCATCAAGCTCTTGCAGGGCGGACGAAAAAAAGCCCATATAAAGCAAAGGTGCATCATCTTTTGCATAAACTTCTTTTTCAAGCCAGTCATAGGTAAACTGCGCCCGCCAGTTTGCATCAAAGTCGACCCCGTAGTCCATATGCACATTCAGATAATCCATCTTGCTGGCTTCAGGCGTCGCATCATAGCTGAGGCCTGCCAAAGAGTCGGCATTTTTCTTCATCACCTGAAGATGGAACGCCTGATCATCGCTCTTGGCATGCGAAAAAAGCTGCGTGGTTTCAAAGTCTCTCGACAACGGAAGGGAGGTACCGTTGGGTATCTTTTCGCGCTTCTCTTTGGTATGCGCAACGTTCATCATATAGGTAAACTCGTTTTCCTGTTTGGCATAGCTGAACGTTTGGGCGTTGTAGCCTCTGCTTCCGCCGCTCAAACCCAGTTTGCCGCCGCCTTCGCGCTTGGGGTCTTTGGAGTAAAGAAAGATCGTCAGATACGCCGGCTCTACGGAAGTCTCAAAAGAAGGGATGGCATAATAAAACTCGATATGATCGACAAAATCGATATTGATATCCCCGTACAGCACCAGCCCGCTTCCCGCCCACCCTTGGGTGATCTCCACGCCGTCGATGTAGAGCCGTATAAAATTGCTCCGGTAAGGCTCAAACGCCCCGCTCGTAAGCGGATCGGGCAAACCGAACCTGTTTTCGTGGTAATAGATCACCGGCGTGGTCTTGAAAACATCCCTCAGCGTTTTGGCGCGCATATTTTCAAGCTGCTCCCTGCTATACAGCACCAAATGCCCTTTGTTCTCATCGATCGTCTTTTGGCTTAAGTCATTTTTCTGAGTATACTCCTGCATCACGCTCTCAACGCTTTGTGCGTGTGCGGGCATGCCCCCCAATACTAGACACAAACACAACGCGCCGTATACTCTTTTTTTGTTTTTTGGCATGCACTCTCCCTTTTGCTCCCCAACTTGATGCCTAAGTATATCCTAACTCGCATAAAAATACATATTTTTTAGTATATTCTTATAAAGTACGGTTTATACTGCTTCATTCAATTCAACAAAAAGACAGATGCCCCATGACAAACGAAGAAGCATTTAGAATCTTAACACAAGAGTATACCCTCAAACTCGCAACGACGCAAAAAGATTTTCAAACGGTCAAAGCAGTAAGAGCGGAAGTCTTTGCGCCCAAATACAATATGTCGCCCGAACTGCTTGAGAGCAAAGGCTATCTGTTCAGCAAAGACGATGAACAGTCGTTTTTATTTCTATTGCAGCATGTCCCCAGCGGAAGGTATGTCGGAACGGTGAGAAACTTTTTTGTCAACGGCAAAACGCCGATCCGATATATGCCGATGCAAAAAGACGGGCATGTAGAGGGGATAGAACATTTAACGCAAAAGCTTCCCATTGCAGAAATATCAAGAGGAGCATTAATCCAAAACTTGCCTATACACGATACTTTTTCGGCCCTTCATCTTAGAACGATTCTGACTTACGGATTAATGATTGCCACAAGGATCAATTTTATACTATATCCGTACGAAAGAGTTTTTTCGATTATGGAACTCTCCATGCACCACATCCTCAAAAGACAAAAGGTCAACTTTGAGCAGATAGGCGAAGCGGTGGATTACTATGGCATGAGAACGCCTTTTGCGATAGAAAGGATAAAACTCCTCAACGAAACAGAAGAACCTATGGGCAAAATCACCCGTCACTACCTCAAAGCGCTTTGCGAAGATCCCGAGCCTTTTTGGCAGTTTATCGACGCCAATCCCTATCTGGAGCGATCGGACATCCGGCTTGAGACGATCTGCCGTCTCTTTGAAGCCTACGGCGAAGATGTTGAACTTTCTTCTTTGCTTGGAGAAGAAAAAGAAGCAGCCCTTGCGCCTATGGCTGCATTGTGATCATAGGGCCTGCTGCATACCCGCAATGTTTTGATACAAAAACGGCACAAACAAAAAAAGAGAAGTCATCGCTTTTTTATTCGATCTCTTCGTCTATCGCAAAAATCGTATTGGTTACCCTGTTTTTGAATTTAAGGGCTTCTACATTTTGCTGCAAAAGGACTTTTTCCGCTTTGAGCGCATCCACCTCTCCTTGGATACTGTTCACTTTTTTGCTCTCATAATAAATCTGGTTGCTCAAATAGATTTTTATCATCGTCAAGATAAGGACAATGGCTACAGATATAAAAATGATACTGATCATTCCGACTGTAATGCCGTTAGGTTGTGATCGTTTTGTTTTTTTCATCTACTCAAACCTGAAACTTCTTAATTTTGCAGACCTGCTTCTGGGATTTGCTTTGATCTCTTCTTTGCTTGCCGTGACAGGTTTTCGCGTCAATATCTTTCCCAGCGCATGATTTTTGCCGCAAGTGCACCGCAGCGCATGCGGATCGCAGATGCACGCCGTGCTCCATTTTTTAAAACGCTCTTTTACCAAACGATCCTCAAGAGAATGAAACGTGATAAGCGAAACGATTTGCTGCGGATAATGTCTTGCCTCTATCGCATCAAGAAGCCCCTCTATCTCACCTAGTTCATTGTTGACCTCTATGCGTATGGCTTGAAACATCAACGTTGCGGGGTGGATTTTCCCCCCGGGGGGTATCACTTTCTTGGCAACTTCGCTCAATGCTTTTGCACTGCTGATGGGTGCTTTTGAACGGGCTTCCACGACAGCCGCAGCCAATTTTTTAAAAGAACGTATCTCTCCGTACACGTTAAAAATATATTCCAGTTTTTCTTGAGGATAGGTGTTGACTACCTCGTAAGCCGATAAGGAAGCTGAAGGGTCCATACGCATATCCAACGTATCGCTTTCAAAGCTAAACCCTCGCTCTTTTTTATCCAGCTGCAACGAAGAAACGCCAAAATCTGCAAGCAAAGCAACAATGGGCTCTTCTTTAAGCATAGGGAGTACAGCAGCAAATGTTCCCTTATAAAGCGTGCTTCTGTTTGCATAAGGTTCAAGACGCTTTTTTGAAAAAGCCAAAGCTTCTTCATCGCGGTCTATCCCTATATGTTTAAGATGAGGATAGTGTGCCAATATTTGAAAACTATGCCCTGCATACCCTAAAGTACAATCGACAAAATATCCTTCTTTCACATCAGAAAAACTTTCCAATACCTCTTCAAGCAAAACGGGAATATGAGGTGCTTGCACTAAAATCCTTTGAAAAGCAGCTGCTTTGTTGTGCTTTTTTATTTTTAAAGATGCTATCATACCCAAAATAGAATGAAAAAGGCATCAAAACAAGTGGCCATGTACGCGCACAAAAAGGTCTCGTGACAATAGTTTGCACGGCTAAAAACCTCTGCAAACTGCCCCATGAAGCGCAAAGATGTAAAGAGTTTTGTAAAGCTTAATTTGTTATACTTTTTTTGCATCACACTATATAAAGCAGATAAAAAATGAATCAAACAAAAAAAAGATTAAAAATTATTAAACTTGCCATTGCCATCACGGACATCGAAACGATTCACCTTCAGATACTTAAACTCGGCCTGCTTAAAACGGACCAAAAGATTAAAGAGATTATAACGGCACTCCAATCCCAAAATTATGCCCAGGCCCAAGCACTTATCGATACCTATATCGAAACGCCGATCGATGAAATCATCCAAAGAACGCCTCAAGAAAAAGAACAGATACTTAGAAAAACAGAGTATGACATCATCGAAGAATTTGATCTTTTTATGGCACCGACAGAATCAAATGATGAGACAGATTTTGATTCTTTTTTGTATCAGGAGGCAAAATCTACAAAGAAAAACGAATACGCTGATTTTAACGATTTTCTTCATATAAATCCTGAGGATGTACTAGCCGGAAACAACAAGTTGGATTTATCTTGCGCGAAGAAGGATGATTTCTTTGAAACGCAAAACAATACGCCCAAAGCACCGACAGAACCAAATGATGATTTTTTTGATGCTTTTAAATCCACAACATCGAATGCATCCCAAACAAACATCCAAGAGTCCAACGAAAAAGGCTATTCGCAAGAACAAACCGTTCTTGCACAAGAAAAAAAAACAGCCCATGCTCCATACAAACCTATTCCTTATATTGAGCAGAAGCTGCAAAATATCTATGCCCAATTTCCTCCAAAAGAAGAGATGCCGGAAGATTTTTCTTTCGTTTCACACTGGCTGCAGCAAATCAGTACCGAAGGTTACAGCCAAGAAGATATAGAAGCAATGTTTGCAACGATAAATGAACAACGCCATACCAATCAATCCCATGCAGTACTATTGCTGCTGCTTGCCGGTGCTACAGAATCAAAATTTGCACAATTCATGCTGGCTCGAGAACTCTACAAGGGAGAACTGCTGAAAAAAAATATCCCTGAAGCCGTCGCGCATATTTATCGATTGGCAATGGATGACTACCCTGAAGCTTTATGTGATTTGGCTCAATTTTACGAACACGGCATAGGCAAAGAAAAAAACAAAGAGCAGGCTCTGTCTCTTTATAAAGAAGCGATGGATTGTGGCGTGCAAAGAGCCGGTGCGCATTACGAAAGACTCAAAAAGAAAAACAAAAGATTGTTTGGAATGTTTAAAAACAGAGACGAAATAATCGCCCTATAATCGTTCATCGGCTGTTACCGACTGTCTGATGCCGTCATAGGCTGTTTCTATCATCTTGTCAATCTCTTGCGGATCGATAACGAAAGGCGGCATAAAATAGATAACATTCCCCAAAGGCCTCAGAAGCACACCGTGCTTTAGGGCATATTGATAGATGCGCAATCCCATCCTTTCTTCGGGAGCATAGCCTTGAAGCTCTACTGCGGCGATCATGCCTTGCTGTCGTACCTCTTTCACATTTTTTAACTGTATAAATTTTTGCAGTTTCTTTTTGATGTAGTCAGATTTTTTTTCATTCTCACGCAAAACATCCATCGTTTCAAAAATTTCCAATGTAGCCAATGCGGCGCTGCAAGCCAAAGGATTTCCCGTATAGCTATGAGAATGTAAAAAAGCTTTGTGCTCATTATAATCACAATAAAAAGCCCCATAAACCTCATCGGTTGTCATCACGACAGATAAAGGCAGATAGCCTCCGGTAAGCCCCTTGGAAAGCGCCATAAAATCAGGAGAAATTCCTGCATGCTCACAGGCAAACATTTTTCCCGTACGCCCAAACCCTGTCATAATTTCATCTGCGATAAGATGTACGCCGAATCTTTCCGTAAGCTCTCTTGCTCCTCTAAGATAATCGGGATGATACATATGCATTCCTCCTGCCCCTTGAACAAGGGGCTCAAGAATAAATGCCGAAATTTCTTCCGCATGTGTGCGCAATGTCTCTTCTAATATTTTAAGTGCTTCTTTGGCCGAATCTTGGCTTTGGTCTTTGGGCACAGGTACCTGCAGGCATCGAAGAAGCAAAGGCTCATAAGTTTGTTTGTAAAGCGCTACGTCTCCTACGCTTAATGCCCCTATGGTTTCGCCATGATAACTGTTGGTCAAAGAGAGAAAAACAGATTTGTTTTTGCCTTGATTGAGGTGATAATGATAACTCATCTTCAGTGCGGCTTCTATCGAACTTGAACCGTTGTCTACATAAAAAACTTTTTGTAACCTTTCAGGCGTAATGTCAACCAGCTTATGCGCCAGTTCGATTGCCGGCTCATGCGTAAAACCGGCCAATAAAACATGCTCAAGCGTGTCAAGCTGCATTTTGATCCTGCTGTTAATCGTTTGGTTGGCATGCCCGAACAGATTGACCCACCAGCTGCTTATGGCATCGATATAGCTGTTTCCGTCAAAATCATAGAGGTAAACGCCTTGCCCTGATTTGATCGGCACAAGAGGCAAAGTTTCATGATCTTTCATCTGTGTGCAAGGATGCCATACCACCTCAAGATCTCTTTTCATCATTCGGCTGTTTTTACTTTCTGCTTCGCGCAATTTACACTCCGTTTCAATTACTATTAACCACAAGTTGATTAGAATATTGTACAAATTTTTAGATTGAAGGTAGTTAAAGTATGATAAGTTGGATGCAAAAACACAATAGGTATCTTGTGTGGACTATTTGGATAGCCACCATTGCATTTATAGGCGCAGGTTTTGTAGGATGGGGAAGTTATACTTACGGCTCAAAAGCAAGTGCCATTGCAAAAGTAGGAGAGATAGAAATTCCAAAATCAAAATTCGATGTGGCATATGGCAATGTTTACAATCAATACAATCAAATGATGCAAGGCCGGCTTGACGAACAAAAAGCCAAAGAATTAGGGCTTGTTCAGCGTGCATTTGCCACACTGGAAACGCAGGCAAAAGTACTCAATTTCGCCAAAGATCTCGGCATTATTGTATCTGATAAAGAAATAGCCGACAAACTTCAATCGATTCAAGCATTTCAAAAAGACGGTATATTTGATAAAACCATCTATGAAGGTTATCTCAAAAGCCAAAGGATGAAAGCCAAAGTCTTTGAATCCATGCTAAAAGATGAGCTCATTATTGACAAAACGCTTCAGCTGATTCGAACGCCAAACTTTCCTCTAGAGATAGAAACCGTCGGCGAAGCGCTCAACATTGCGGATAAAATTTCCTATAAAGTACTTACGCCTCAAGACACAAATGTTACGATGGATGAAACAAAGGTTAAAAATTTTTGGGAAGCACAAAAAGAGAGCTATATGACGCCTAAAACCTATAGCCTTTCAGTTGTATGGACACCGAGCGAAACAGCCGATGTGACAGAAGAAGAATTAAAGGCATACTTTGACACCAATAGCTTTAATTATGTTGACAATAGCGGAAAACCGCTCTCTTTTGAAGAGGCAAAACATTCTGTTACCAAAGATCTTAAATTAAACAAAACAAAAAAAACTGCACAAAAAAATTATATCGAATTCAAAAAAGGCAATATCAAAAGCAGCGAAACCCTAACGCTTCCTCTAAATGATCCCCGTTTAGCGCAAGAGCTTTGGGATGAAATACAATCCGGCAATATCGGCGACATATTAAAACCAAAAGTTGTAGAGGACAAATATGCAACGGTCAAGATAGATACCGTCTCAGAACCTAAAGTAATGACATACGAACAAGCCAAAGACATGGTTACCTCAGCCTATATTGCCCAGGCACAGCAAGAAGCGCTCTTGACACTTGCAAAAACTACGCTTGAAAATTTTAAAGATGCCAATGCTACGGTTTCCGATTTTATAACATTAGAAACCCTTGACAATCTCAAACCGCTAAATACGCAAGAAAGTTTACAATTTTTACAAAAACTCTTTACATCTTCAAAAGAAAAAGGTATGATAAACCTATCAGATAAAGTGATAGTATATGATATTTTGGAGCAGAAGATGTTGCCGCTGGATGCCAACAAAACAGAGGCTGCTAAAAAGAGTGCTGATCAAATCAAACAAAGTACATTTGAAACAAATCTTATCAAAATGCTAGATAAAAAATATCCGACAGAAGTTTACATGGGAGGGCTCACAAATTGAGTGAAACAATTTTAGCTATCGATATTGGTTCTACTAAAATTTGTGCGATTATAGCCGAAATTGAAGATGGAAAAGTACAAGTTCTCGGCCATGGAATTTCCAAATCTCAGGGTATAAAAAAAGGTGTCATCACCAATATCGAATTGGCATCCAAATCTATCAAAAAAGCACTGGCTGACGCTAAACGTATTGCCGGATGCAATATCGCTTCAGCGATTGTTTCTATCTCTAATGCGTATGCAAAAAGCCTCAACTCTACAGGTGTTGTCAACATTCCGCATAAAGATATTTCAATCAAAGAGATTAATCGTGTCATACAAACCGCTCTCTATAACGCAAGCGTGCCTAATGAATACGAAGTGGTCCACGTACTTCCGTATAATTTCAGAGTCGATGACCAAGATTTTATAGAGGATCCGTTCGGTATGAATGCCAGCCGAATGGAAGTGGATGTCAATATCATCATGACACAAAAATCAAATCTTTCAAACCTTAAAAAAGCAGTACGGTCTGCCGGAGTAGACATAGACGGTATTGTGCTTAGCGGATACGCTTCGGCAATCGCTACCATGGATATTGATGAGAAAGAATTGGGCATAGCTGTGATCGACTTGGGCGGACAGACAAGCAATCTGGTGATTCACACAGGCAATTCCATACGCTATAACAACTTTTTGGGTGTCGGCTCAAACCATATCACCAATGATCTCTCTATGGCGCTGCATACTCCATTGCAAGTAGCGGAAAATGTCAAAATCCAATACGGCAATCTTATAGAAAGCAGCAATGAAATCATAGAGCTCCCGATTATAGGAGATGAAGAAAATCGTAACGGTGTTTCGCTTGAAATTGTGCACAGTGTCATATTTTCACGTGTAGAAGAAACCTTGATGATATTGGCTAAAATGCTTGAAAAAAGTGCACTCAAAGAACAAATCAGTGCAGGTATCATTCTGACAGGCGGTATGACAAAGCTAAAAGGCATTAGAGAACTGGCGCAGGCTATTTTTACAGGCATGGCAGTCAGAGTCGCTTATCCTAAAAACGTGGACGGCCTTTTTGAAGAGCTTAAAGATCCGGCTTACTCGACAGTGGTAGGCCTTCTGCTTTATAAAGCAGGGAAACATACGCAATATGAAATTAATTTTCAGCAAGAAATGCTGCATTCAAAAGTAGACCATGAAGAAAACCTCGGTGATATTAAAATCGCTAACACTGTCAACCAAACCGTTGAAAACAAAAGATACAAAAACAAACCGATTTTGAAACGTCCAAATCAAAAAGACGCAGAAAATACGGCGAATACGGATACAATTATTTTTGAGGACTTGCCGGATGTCAACAAAGAAAAAGGCCATCCGCTGAGAAAATTAACCAATTGGGCTAAACAACTTTTTTAAATAGATTACATCGCAAAAGGAGGGAAAAAACATGGAAGAGTTTGATATCAATGTTGTGGAAACAAAATGCTGTACAAACGGTGCAAAAATAAAAGCGATCGGTGTCGGCGGCGGAGGCGGCAATATGATCAATCATATGATCAATGAGGGGATCAATGATATTGACTTAATCGTTGCCAATACAGACGCCCAAGCGCTAGAAACATCTATGGCGCCTTTTAAATTGCAATTGGGTGTCAATGCAACGCGAGGGTTAGGCGCAGGCATGATACCTGAAAAAGGAAGGGAAGCAGCGCTTGAAAGTTTTGAAGACATCAAATCAATGCTCCAGGGGTCAGATATTGTCTTTATCTCTGCAGGCCTTGGCGGAGGCACAGGGACAGGTGCGGCACCTATTATCGCACAAGCAGCCAAAGAGATCGGCGCCTTAACCGTTTCTATCGTTACAAGCCCTTTTAAATTTGAAGGACGCAAAAGAACAAAACTTGCAAAAGAAGGATTAGAAGAGCTCAAAAGAGAAAGTGATTCTATCATCGTCGTACCTAACGAAAAACTTCTTTCGATCGTTGAAAAAAACCTTGGCATCAAAGAAAGCTTTAGGATGGTTGACAATATTCTTTCGCAAGCGGTCGGCGGTATTTCTAAAGTGATATTGTCCCATGGCGAAAACGATATCAACCTTGATTTTGCCGATGTAAAAACAGTCATGAGCCACAAAGGGCTTGCTCTGATGGGGGCCGGATACAGCACAGGTGCCAATGCAGCTTATGATGCAGCAAAAGCCGCGATAGAATCCCCGTTGCTAGATAATATTTCTATCGACGGAGCGATGGGTGTACTCGTGCATTTTGATATTCATCCTGACTATCCGATCATGGAGATCAGCGAAGCGATGAATATCATTGAAGAGAGTGCAGATGAGGATGCAAGTGTTATTTTTGGAACGACTACCAATTCCAATATGGATGTAGACGAAGTAAGAATTACGATTATTGCAACAGGATTTGAAGACAAAGATGCAATCTGCGAGCCTGCAACAAAACACCAAGAGACTCTTCTTAGCAGCAGCACAATCTCTTCCTCAACAATTCATACACTAAGAACAGCAAACAAAATGGTAGTCGGCGGCTATAATGGCGAAAACGAAGATATTTTGGATGTCCCCACATTCCTCAGAAAACAGATGGATTAATCATTAATCTGATAATTAAAAAGAGAGTTCTTCTCTCTTTTTTCCTTCCTTAAGCAGATAGAGATATGTTCTATTTGTCTGCACTATTAATCTTTTTTTGCTATGATTACCCAAAAATATTGCCCAGGATAGATCAATTATGAAATATATCAAGAAATTATCTCACATTACTGCTCTTAGCGGACTTGGTGTTTTGCTAGTTGCAGGTGTTACAGGATGCGGGAACGATTCACAGCCTCAAGAAGAACAACAACAAGCCAAAGGGGCTTTTGTCATTATAGAAGAAACAGCCCCCGGCAAATACATGATCAAAGATGAGTTTCCTGCCGATGAAACTCGTATCGTACTTAAAAAACTTGACGGGAATGAACAAGTGCTGACGCAAGAGGAGATGGATGCTCTCCTCAAAGACGAAGCAGCCAAAATTGATAACGGTACCTCTGCGCTGACACAGCCTGATGCACAACTCTCCCAACAAGGCGGAATGGGGCTGGGAGAAGCGATTTTGGCAAGCGCAGCGGGTGCCATTATCGGAAGCTGGATAGGC
Organism: Sulfurovum sp. UBA4779; assembly: GCA_002403155.1. Classification (GTDB taxonomy): domain Bacteria; phylum Campylobacterota; class Campylobacteria; order Campylobacterales; family Sulfurovaceae; genus Sulfurovum. The sequence continues at coordinate 52,155 of DHHF01000008.1, read as the reverse complement.
AGCAAGCTCTTTGGGAATCAAAACTATCAAAATAACAGAAAAGCCGGATACAAATCTCCTGCAACCTACTCTCGAAGTTCGAACAGCTTCAATAAACCGACATCTCCTGCCAAAAGCACACGAAGCGGTTTTTTTGGAAGCCAAAGCAGTTCAAGTAAAAGCGGAAGCTCTTCGTTTGGCAGTTAAAAATGATAAATTTGCAAAAAGTAAACCCCTTACAAAAAGATTACCTTGAATCGCTCGGTTTCGTTTGGCATACCGATACAGATGAAACAAGCTATCTTTCAGATACGCTTGTAATGATTTCCGAAGAAGAGGCAGAGGCTTATTATGAAGCAGGCAATACGCTTTATGAGATGTTTATAGAGGCCGCACAATATGTGATCGATCATAACCTTTTTCACCAGATAGGCATTCCTTTCAATCTGATAGAACTTATCAAAACTTCGTGGGAAAATGAAATACACTGGCACCTCTATGGCCGCTTTGATCTTGCGGGAGGCATAGACGGAAAACCCATCAAGCTTTTAGAATTCAATGCCGATACCCCTACCGCACTTTTTGAAACTGCCATTATTCAGTGGGCAATACTCAAGCAAAACGGCATGGAAGAAAAAAGCCAGTTCAATGGGCTCTATGAAGCGCTTTTAGAAAATTTTAAACGACTTGTTACCCTTGAAGAAAGCACCGATAGTTTTGAAGAGCGCTATGAAGGATGGAAATTTCTTTTTACCTCTGTCAAAGGAAATTTTGAAGAAGAAAACACCGTCAGACTTTTGCAGCATATTGCCGCAGACGCCGGATACCAAACTGAATTTGCCTATATGGATGAGATAGAATTTTCTTCAGAAGACGGCATTTTTTACAATGATGAAAACTATGAGCTTTGGTTTAAGCTTATCCCTTGGGAAAATATTGCCTTGGAAGAACCGGATTTGGCATTACTTCTTACCAATATCATTCAAAACCAAAAAGCCATTATATTTAATCCTGCCTATACCCTTCTTTTTCAAAGCAAAGGCCTTCTTAAAATTCTTTGGGATCTCTATCCAAACCATCCTCTTTTGCTTGAAACCTCTTTTGAACCCTTAAAAGATCAAAAACAAGTAAAAAAACCTGTTTTTGGAAGAGAAGGAGGGAGCGTAGCCATTATTGACGAAAATGGAGAAAACATAGCTGTTTGCGAAGGTGAATACGGCAGTTATAAAATGGTATATCAATCATATATTCAGCTTCCTAAAGATATGGCCGGACAAAACTATCAAGCCGGCCTTTTTTATGCCTATGAATCTTGTGGGCTTGGCTTTAGAAAAGGGGGGGAAATCTTAAACAATATGTCGAAATTTGTAGGCCATATCATTCAATAATTTCTGCGATAAAAATTTAAAAAAAATTGTAGAAAAAAGATTATTTTTACACTATAATTATTGGAAAATTTTTATATAAGGATGAGAATGAAGATTTCAGACATTGTGTTTGAGATGCAGACAAATTATGTGAATGATGAAGATATCGAGAGTATTGTGGCTTTTATTGAAAAAAACGGATTCAATGCTCAAAAAGTCGACGATCAGCTCATAGCGCTTGGGTATGATCCTATCTTTAGCGATGAGGAATTAGATATAGGATACGATACGACAGAAAAGATCGTCAACCATCGCAAATATTTAGGTGATGAGTAAAACCTGCTCATCATGCCTTTGTTCATCAAAACTTCATTGCAACCTCTTGTAACAAACTATTGCACACCATAGAGATGGGGTTTGGCATGCCGCATCATTTCGAGTTCTGTTTCGGCGGATTTGACAATTTTTTCGTTATAAACAAAAGAAAGATTTTCGTTTCTCCCTTCATAATCAAAATGATTTAAAATAAGTTTCATCGCTTCTATTCTGGCCTGATGCTTATCATTGGAACGAATCACATGCCATGGCGCTGAATGATGATTTGTTTTTTCTAGCATTTTATATTTCATTTTGCTAAATTCATCCCACAAGCCTTGGGATTGAAGATCCACTTCGCTTAGTTTCCATTTTCTTAGAGGATCGGTTCTTCTTTGTTCAAATCGTGTTGCCTGAACAGATTTTTTGACACTAAGATAGAGCTTGATCAAAACAATACCCTGTCTGCACAGCGACCGCTCAAAACCTTTCACGTCATTCATGAAAATATTGTATTCTTTGTGCGTACAGAAGCCAAAGACAGGCTCAACCATGGCACGATTGTACCAACTTCTGTCAAAAAGGATGATTTGGCCTGCCGATGGAAAGTGTTCAATATATTTTTGAAAATACCATTGCGTTTTTTGTTCTTGGGTGGGTTTGCCCAATGCAACGATCCGATAATGTTTTGGATTCATGTAGCGCGATACCGTACCGATAAGGCTTCCTTTGCCTGCCGCATCCCTTCCTTCAAATACGACGATCAGTTTTTTGTCATATTTCTCAATATGTTTTTGCAGCTTAACCATTTCGGCTTGATAAATTTCAAGCTCTTTTATCTCTCTGTACATCTTTAATGCTTCAGCATTTTGTTCATGAAAAGTTTGAAGCTGACTACGCAGCAACTTAATCTCATTTTGTAAACTCTCTAAAGTCATGCCATCCATTCAAACACCTTTATAAAACCATAATAGAAATGATCGTTTAATCTTATAGATAAAATTGAAAATATAAAAATTCTATACTATTTTTTTAAATACCTGCTGAGACAATGCCTAGTTGATCTAAAAGCGTCTGCACTCCACCTGAACGATTTGAGCCCTAGGCACATCAAGCCTTGCAGCTGTAAGTTTTCCTTTCCAGATGCATCCGGTATCCAAAGCCAGCACATTCTCGTCTTGATAAAAACCTAGCGCTGCCCAATGCCCAAAAACGATCTTAAGATCTATTGTTTTACGATTTGAAGAGAGAAACCATGGCACCATTCCTTTCTCTTTCAATGCATCGCTCGGGGGTCCTTTTTGATCAAAATCCAAACGATGATCTTTAAAACAAAAGCGCATGCGGGTAAAAGAACTCAGTAAATACCGGTCTATATCAATGATATCTGCTTTTCTATCAAACCTGCCCACATTTTTTTTCAATATTTTTTCAAGCCAAAGAGGCGCATTTGCGCTCTGCAGCTGCGTTTCGAGATGAGCCGCGTAGCGTATTGCCATGCCCAGATCAAATTCGGGAGAAATTCCTGCATGCACCATGCAATACCCCAACGCATAGTCAACATGCAAAAATTTTTGATCCCTCATCCAATCAATTAAAGTTTTTGCCTCCGGCGATTCCAAGATGGGATCGATGGTGGGGTTGGATTTTTTAATTCCGTAATAGGCTGCGATGAGTCCGATATCGTGATTGCCCAATACGATTTTAACGCTATCGCGAATATCATACAGATATTTTAAAGTCTCCAAAGAGCCTTTCCCCCTGTTGACAAGATCACCGACCAGCCATAATTCGTCATTCGTCGGATCAAAACCGATCTTTTCTAAAAGCTCTCTAAAAGGAACATAGCACCCCTGGATATCCCCTATTGCCCATACTGCCACTATTTGACTCCTTTAAAGACAACCGCTATCATTTTGCATTGCATCTTTTTTACCTTTTTTATCTTTGGTCCGTTTTCTTTAATAATTTTTCTTGATAGATTTTTGCTTTTTCCTCAAATGTCAGAGCTGCATGGGCAGATGAAGGCGAAGGAAGATATATTTTTTCTATTTTTAAATCGGCAAAATGTTTTTCAAAAAGTTTTTGTGCTTTTTTCCCGGTAAACGCCAGCTTCTTGATACTTGGATGTGTTTGCAAAAACAAAGCAATGTCATTTACCTCTTCTTGCTCAAGATTGCTATCTAAAGAGTTATCTCTGTGGCATTCACTCACCATATCCCATAATCCGAATTTCATCTCTTTAAGCAGCCAGATTTTTTGGTCTTTGTTAAGCGTAGGATATGCCGTAATGGTTTCAAGTATTTTCCAAAATTGATTGCGGGGGTGCGCATAGTAAAAATTTTTTTCAAATGATTGTATGCTAGGGAAGGAGCCCAGTATCAAAATTTCTGTATCTTTAAATACAATCGGTTCAAAAGGATGCTTTTGCGGTGTTTTCATTTTCATTTTTGCTTATGTTGGCCTATTTGCATGCTTTTTGCATGTTTCTTACTATCAGCACCAAAAGTGCAAAAGAGAAAATTTTAAAATTGATTTCGCTTCCTTTGTGGGTATTTGCAAATACCGAAGCTTGGGTCATCTCCTCTCCGGCAAGCTGCATCGTTACGATATCCGGAAGATAATAATGTCCAAAAAGCAATCCCGCGGCGATCACGGCCAATGCAGCAATTTGCGTAAGCATATCTCTTTCAAATTTTTTATACTTGTATCCTTCATACAAAAAAACACTTACTATTAAAATATCTATCAAATATGAAAGCCTTACAAAGTTTTCTGTCATAATGACACCTTCTTGAAATGGGCTAAGCACTTCGCTTTGAAGCCATATATCTGTATGAAATATGACAGGAGCAACCACCATGCCTGCAAACAGTCCTGCACCTAGCACAGCACCCAAAAATACCAAATATGCTATTGTTATGATTTTAAAATATTTATTCATTTTTTTCCTTATTGAATTGCGCGATAAATCCTCTGTCAAATCTTGCCAAATCTTGATAAAAGTCAATACATTTTACCCCAATTTCATCTGCAAAAAGCTGGAGAGATTTTTTTTGGTCATACCCAATCTCGCAAACCAGATAGCCTATATTTCGATTTTTTGCTTCGATCATAATCTGCTTTAAAATTTCATCCCCTATTTTTCCTCCAAAAAGCGCTTCTTTGGGTTCATAATCGGCAACATTGCTTTCAAGCACAAAATCCTCTGCAATATAAGGAGGGTTGGAGACAATAAGCTCTATCTCTTCTTTTATCTCATCCATCAAATTGCTTTTTAGCAATGTGATCTGTTTTTGAACGCCAAAATGCTCAATATTGCGTAATGCCACTTTCAAAGGAATGTCGCATATGTCCGTAGCAATAATCTGAAGCTTTGGAAATTTTCGTGCCAATGCGATTGAAATAGCTCCGGAGCCGACCCCTATTTCTGCCATGCGGGTTATTTTTTTTTCTTGAATGATTTTAGCGGCATACTCAACAAGGAGCTCCGTTTCCGGGCGCGGTATAAGCACTCCTTTTTCCACAAAAAGCGTCATATCATAAAAACTTGCTTTTTTTACGATATATTCATACGGTTCATGCTTGGCACGTCTTGCGATCAGTGATCCAAACATTTCAAACGCTTCCACCTCTTCATTTTCGTGCAGATGCAGATAGATCCGCTCTTTTTGAAGATGAAAGGCCAAAAGCAGCTCTGCTTCAAAAAGAGGCCGCTGGCAGCTCTCTTTTAACTGCTCTTTCGCCCAAAAAAGACTTTCTTTAATGGTCATGATCTTTCACTTTCCTCGTCTAAAAAATTGCCTGTACGCTCTACCGTCACATCTTTTGTGTCACACGCTTTTTTATCCGCCATCACATCGGTTGCATCATACCCCAGTTCTTTAAGTCTTTCCAGTACGGGAGGATGGGTATAGTAAAAAAAGATCACCAAAGGATGTGATTTTGGAAAAGATTTATTTTCCGTAATCAATTTTAGCAAAGCCGAAACGAGATTTTCTCTTCCTCCCATTTGCGAACCAAAGGCATCTGCAGCATATTCGTTGTGACGGCTTACATAACTCATGAACGGAGTAAACATGAAACTAACCAAAGACAAAAGCAGCATCATGACAGCAATCTCTACACCGGGAAACACAGCCACGCCCATTTGCGCAAAAAGTGTATCAGGCAGATGTCCAAAGAGATAGAATGAAACAAATAAAAGCACACCCATCAAACCGATATTTTTCCAAATATCGCCATGTGAAAAATGCCCAAGTTCATGCCCCAATACGGCCAAAAGTTCTTTGATGTTAAGTTTTTGCACAAGCGTATCAAACAATACGACACGTTTGCTTTTGCCAAGCCCTCCGAAATACGCATTTAAACGGCTGTCCCTTTTGCTTGCATCCATCACGAAAATACCGTTGCTCTTAAGTCCTGCTTGTTCCATCAAAGCAGTGATGGCATCTTTCAGCTCTCCTTCTTCAAGAGGATTGAATTTGTTAAACAGCGGTGCTATCACAATAGGATAAAGGACGTTAACAAGAATCGCTACGGCAAAAACCAACACAAAACCCCAAAGCCACCATACCGTACTCGAAGCGATAATCCATGCCAATAATGCAAAAAACCCTCCCCCAAACACAAAAAACATCAATGCAGACTTAAGCGTATCTGCCAAATATATCTTGAAAGTCATTTGATTGAAGCCAAAAGCTTCATCAATCTTAAATTTTTGATACAGTTCAAAAGGAAGCCCGACCAGATAATTGATGAAGACAAAACCAAACAAAAAAAATACCGACTGCAAGATACCATCTTGGAATTGAATCCATGATGCCATCCATGAAAACCCCATCAGAACCCACCACACAAACAGCACATAATCTACAAATGCTTCGGCCACAGAAAGCTTCTCTTTTGCCACTGCATACTCAGCTGCGATTTTATATTTGGACGCCGGCATCAGTACCGGACTTTTTTGCTTTTCAACATTAATATAACTTATCTGCATCACAGAAATGTACATCCGCAGTGCTGTGTATACAGAATAGAGGACAAGAATGACTTCAAGCATAAACATACCTTTTATTGTTTAGGCGAAATATAGCAAGATGAGCTTTAGCAAGCCTTAAAACCTTCTTTCTTTGTTATAATTTCGTCATTAACTCCAAGGAATCGCTGTGGCTCTTATCGATCTTTTTAACATTAAAAAACAATATGACGTCAAATTACTGCTTGATAATGTGGATTTTCATCTTAATGCCAAAGAGCGTGTTGCCATTGTCGGCCAAAACGGATGCGGAAAATCCACTCTCATGAAGATTATCATGAAACAAGAAGAACCAAGCGAAGGAAAATGTATCATCAATAGTGCCATACAAATCGAAATGCTTTCACAGCAACCCCGGTTTGAACCTCATTTAACCGTAAGAGAAGCGATCGTAAATGAACTCTCACAGCTTCAGGAGGCAAAAGAACGCTTTAATGCACTTACAGAAATACTTACCGTAGATTTTAAAAACACGGCGCTGCTGAAAGAGTATGAAGAGATTTCGGCCTTTTTGGACCACCATAATGCGTGGAATTTAGATGACAAGATAGAACGTGTATTGCAAGAATTCAAACTCAAAGAGTATGAAGCGAGGCCTGCTGTTTCACTTTCGGGAGGAGAACAGCGCCGCGTAGCACTGGCTTCTTTGATACTTAAAAAACCGGATGTGCTTTTGCTTGACGAACCTACCAACCATCTTGATGTTTATATGGTTGAGTTTCTTGAAGAAATACTCTTAAAAGAGGGGTTTACGTTGCTTTTTATTTCTCACGATCGATACTTTATCGATACAATCGCCACCCGAATCATAGAAATAGACAACAAAAAACTTATCTCTTATGACGGAGGCTATATAAGCTATCTTGAACAAAAAGAAAACCGGATGCATGCCCTTCAAAAAGACCATGAAAACATGCTTAGGCTGCTCAAACAAGAAGAGGCCTGGCTTGCCAAGGGGGTGCGGGCAAGAGAAAAAAGGAACCAAGGACGAAAAAAGAGAGTATTTGAGCTTCGCAGCATGGCAAAAGAAAACCCTACTCTCATACGCAAAATGATGGTTGAGCTTGAGCGAGAAAAAAAACACTTCAACCGAGAAGAGGGTATATCCCGCAAAAAAATGCTGTTTGAACTTGAAAATATCCGCTACAGCGTACCCGGGAAAACGCTTATAGACCATTTTTCTGCCCGCATTTTGCAAAAAGACAAAATTGCCATTGTGGGCATCAACGGTGCAGGAAAATCAACACTGCTCAAACTGATGCTTGGCAAACTAAAACCCGATAGCGGGACGATCAAACAGGGTGATTTTTCCGTAGGCTATTTTGACCAACACCGAGAAATGCTTGATGATGAAAAAACATTGATTGAAACCTTTTGCCCCAACGGCGGAGACCGGATAGAAGTGCAAGGAAGCAATCTGCATGTTTACGGCTATATGAAAAACTTTCTTTTCCCCAAAGAGTTTTTAGACAAAAAAATAGGAACTCTCAGCGGCGGAGAAAAAAACCGTGTTGCATTGGCACTGCTTTTAAGCAAAAAAGTTGACTGCCTGATATTGGATGAACCGACTAACGATTTGGATATCCAAACCATTAATATTTTGGAAGAGAAACTCATCAATTTTCCCGGTGCCATTCTTTTTGTTTCGCACGATCGCTATTTTATAGACAAAATCGCTTCAAAACTTTTTATTTTTAAGGGCAATGGAGTGATAGAAGAATCCTATCGATCCTATACGGAATATCTTGACATAGAAAAAGAGATCAAAGAGCTTGAAAATCTTGAAAAGGAGACAAAACCGAACTCCCCTTCTCTTTGCAGCAATACTCCAAAAGAAAAACAAAAAACAAAACTGAGCTATAAAGAACAAAGAGATTTTGATATGCTGCCGGATGCTATCGAGGCTTTAGAGCATCAAATAGAAGCACTCAATCAATGTCTCCAAGATCCTGCATGCTATCAGCAAAAAGGGGTAAATGCTATCAGTAAAGAATTAAGCGCTTTAGAAAAAGCGTACGAAGAAAAAAGCGAAAGATATTTTGAAATCCTTGAAATCTTAGAATCTTTTTAGAATATTCTAAAGAGATTCTAAGGTTACCAATGAAGCACAATGCTTCTTCTTCCCCATTGCAAGGCACGTCTTTTGTCTAACCCCATATAAATGTCAATACGTTTCCGAAACCGCTTGTTCATCTTGTCAGCCACGGTATAAAAACCAGGCAACCCCCCTACTTTCACCTTTGAACCGTAGCGCAGTCCGTATCTAGAGAGCAGATCTTTTGAAACCGCAATGATTTTCATGTCCGGGCTGATACGATTGCCCCATGCGGCAATAAATGGGGTTTTGTCTGTCTGTGAAGCATGTGAAGTATACGCTGTTGCCGTTACCCGAAGTTTATTTTTTCCAAACTCTCGGAGAGTTTTTTCTCTTTTTTCTTCCGCTTTGAGTGCTGCTTCTTTTTTTTGTTTTGCTTCCAATTGGGCAATAATGTAGGGAAGAGGAAGCTGCAATATTTTACCTGTTTTGAGGGTAGCAGTTGTTTTAATGTTATTAAATCGGCTCAATTCCTTAGGCGAAAGATTGAATTTATTTGCTATTGAAATGAGTGTGTCCCCGGCTTGAATCTGGTATTCTCCCGATATAATGATATCTATCATACTTTGCGAAAGCGGAAGTTTTAGTTGTTGCCCTATTCTGATGGCATCCTTATCGCTCAATCCGTTCAATTCAGAAAGTTCTTTATGTGTCAATTCGAATTTTTTTGCAATGCCGCCAAGCGTATCTCCTTTCATTACAGTATATTTCCCATACTTCAAACCGTCTTCTTCTTGCTTTTCTGTACTTGCTGTTGTCTCTTGCTTGCTTTCTTGGGAAATATTTTGTTCTGCCTTGTATTCTTCTTCGGGCTGAAAAAGATCCGATAAACGAACTTTTTTTGTCCCTTTAAAACGCAAAGAATCTTCGATTTTGACATATTTTTCAGCCATCTCGTCGATAGTAATTACTCTAGCATGAGGCCTTTGTTCCGGAGAAGGAAGTGTTTTGGAGATAATTAGTTTGTTGCGATTGATATCATATTTTATCTCTTTTATGCGAATCATTCTTTGGGTATAGGGATTGCACTCTTTCGTTCCTTTTGTTGCAATTGTGCAATCTACGATACGAGCGGCCGATGCATTCTCCCATCCTACCAAACCCAGCATCAAAAGAAAAAAATATTTTTTAATCATAAAAAATATATTATCATATCGGACTATAAAAAGTCCAATATTTCTCTCTTAATGGATTCTTTTTCTACAACAACCGTATGGATAATCGGTTTTTTAAATAATGCATGGATAACGGAAGGAACATTTACGCCGGCATGCTCACTCACCCATTTAAGTGCCTCAATATCATTATTTAACTCATGCCCAAGTGCTTTAGAGACAGTCGGACTAAACTTTGTCCATTCGGCAGTAGAGTAGACGACCGTTTTAAGTTTTTTATCACGAAGCTTTTCATACGCACCGATACACGTTGCCGTGTGAGGATCCATAATATAGCCTTTTTGGGCATAATTCTTTATGACTTCTTCACAGGCAGCGTCATCTGAATATGAAGCATCAAAATCTTCTCTTAATTTTTCAAGTTCGCTTCGGGTTAATTCATATTTTCCTTCTTTTTCAAGGTTATCCATCAGCTCTTTAGTACGTTTGGCACCAAACTTATCAAACATTACACGTTCCACATTTGAACTTTTTAAAATATCCATTGCAGGCGATTCTGTCCGAACAAGTGTTCTAACGGTCAGGTCATAAACCCCTTTGGTAATCCAGTCCGTAAGGATATTGTTGATATTGGAAGAGATGAGTATCTTTTCTATCGGCAAACCTGCCTTTTTTGCATAATAAGCTCCCAATGCATTTCCGAAATTTCCGCTCGGAACCACAAGATAGATTTTTTCTCCCATCTCAATTTCTTTTTGGCGAACCAGTTCCAAATAAGAATAAATATGATAAATGATTTGAAAAATAATACGTCCGAAGTTCACCGAATTTGCTGCGGAAAGTTTAATATGATGATGCTTCAATTCGCTCTTAAAATCCTCAGAAGCAAGCAGCGACTTCAGTGTATTTTGCGTATCGTCAAAATCACCTTTGACTCCTATCACTTTAAGATTTTTTCCCTCTTCGGTTACCATCTGAAGTCTTTGCACATCCGATGTCCCGCCATCGGGATAAAGACATGCCACTTTTATATTGGCTTGATTTTTAAATGTTTCAAGCGTCGCAGGACCCGTATCTCCGCTTGTTGCAGCCATAATCAGGTAATTTTCATTTTTTTGTTGTGCCAATTTGCTTAAAATATATCCAAAAGGCTGCAGTGCCATATCTTTAAATGCTCTTGTAGGGCCATGATAGAGTTCTGCAACAAAGCAGTCTTTTTCTATTTGAGAAAGAGGTACAGGATTGGAAGCATCATCAAAGGCATCGTATCTTTCAAGTGCTTTTTGAATGGTTTCAGTCTCTATATCGATACCGAATTTTTCTAAAAAATCCAATGCCAATGTTTTATAGTGGCTCAAAAGATGGCTTTGTAAAAAATCTTTATCCAAACTGGGAAGCGAACTTGGAACATACAGCCCGCCAAAACTTGCACTCGGACTGAGTATCGCTTCTGAAAAAGTTACACTTTGAGGCTTTATCCCGTCATTGCCTCGTGTTTCAATAAATTGCATGGTCTATCCTGTTTTAGTTATTCATTTTTGTTATTATATCCAAACAAACTAAGGCTTTTATAGCCGTCCGTCTTGCCCCTTTTGGCTTTACAACTCGATACAAGTACCCACCCCGCTGCTTGTTAATATTTCTAACAACAGCGAATGTTCAACCCGCCCATCAATAATATGTGCTTTTTTTACTCCGCCTCTGAGTGCTTCTATGCATGCATCCACCTTAGGGATCATCCCTCCGCTGATTGTGCCGTCCTCTTTAAGCTTTTGTGTTTTTTCGATATCCAAATTAGTGATGAGATTCATCTGTTTATCCAATACGCCCGGGGTGTCTGTCAAAAAAAGCACCTTGCGTGCCCGCAATGCTACCGCTATCTGGCTTGCCGCAAGATCGGCATTGATATTAAAACCGGGATGCCCTATCGTATTGCATGTTGCGATAGGTGCGATCACCGGAACAAACCCGTCTTCGAGAATATTTTCTACAATAGCAGGATTCACCTGCTCAATAATGCCCGTATAGCCAAATTGTTCAAAATCTTTTGGCCGCGCCTCTAAAAAATTGGCATCTTTGCCTGAGATTCCAATCGCTTTTGTGCCATGGTTGTTAAGAAGCGCGACAATCTCTTTGTTGATCTCTCCGCTGAGCACCATCTCTACAATACGCATCACCTCTTTGGTTGTGACTCTTTGCCCGTCTACAAATTTAGTCTCGACGCCCAAATCACTTAGCAAGCTTGTGATGCTTTTTCCTCCTCCATGCACGATGATAGGTTTCATTCCCACTAAATGCAGCAGTACGATATCTTGAGCAAACTGCTCTTTGAGGGCATCACTGGTCTGTGCCGAACCGCCATACTTGATAACAATTTTTTCATTTGCAAATTTTTTAATAAAAGGCAGAGCATCCAAGAGCGTTTTTACAACATCAATATTTTTTTTCATTATCTATTTTCCCCTTTTTGTATTTTTAATTTTTGCTGTTTGTTTTTCATGTTCTTTTTTAATATAGGCATCAACACTTTCAAAAATATGATCTTTGATTTCTAATTTTAGCTTCATTTCAGAGATAGGCAACTTAAACCCTTTCATCTTCACTTTGTCTTTGGTAGTACACAAAAGGCTTGTGGCTTTAAATTCTTTGAGTATTTTTTGCAATGCAGCCTCTTGAAAATACGCATGATCCTTCAAATAAACTCTTTCAACTACCCCGCTCTTTGGGAGAAAAGGTTCCAGCCTTTTTGGATTTGAAATGGCTGTTACAAGCACCATCTGTGAAGTAGGATTCTCTATATAAACATGTCGGGTGAAATGTTGTTCTTCCGTAGCTATAATATCAGCATATTTTCGGTTCCAATAAAACTCTCTAAGCGGCCCTGCAGGAAAAGGCAAGACATTTGGCATATGGGGCGGTTCTAAAAGAATTTCAAATTTTTCTATCTCCGCTCTGTTAAATCCGTCATCCAAGATAATCAGCTTTGCACCTTGCCCGATTGCAAAATCGATAGCTTTATGCCTGTCTTCGCTTACAATCACTGAACACTCAGACAAACTTTCTGCCATCACCATCGCCTCATCCCCGCTTTGATGCACATCTGAGAGTATACGTCCCTCTTTGCTAATCTCAATCAACCCTCTGCTTTGTCTGCCGTATCCTCTGGAGATAATGGCTGCATGCTTATATCTTAAAGCAAGCGCAATGACAAAAGGGGTTTTCCCCGATCCTCCGACTACGAGATTACCTACACTCACGATAGGTATATCAAACTTTTTTTTCTTCATAAGGCTTCTGCGTATCGACATGACAATGCCATAGACCAAGGAAAAAGGCGACAAAAGCACGATAAACGGATAGTGGTACCATCTGGGAGCAAAAAAAAGTGTTTCGAAAAAATGTATCACAAACATTTTTTTGCACCCGGCTTTTTGATCTCTTCACATGCAAATCCCGCTTTTTTTCTTGCCTCAACATTGATATGGGACTTATGCTTTGTAAGCAATTTGTGCTGACCAAGTATCTCAAAACAGACGCTTTGGTTTATTTCATTTTGGGTACAATATGCCAAACATTTGGCACTCAACCTTTTTTTGAGGATCATCTCATCGCTTACCATCGCTGTTTTTAATAAATCATATATGTTCATAGGAGAATTATAGCATGCAAATAAAAATCCAACCTATGGGTCCCTATCAAACCAACTGCTACATCGTTACTGTTGAGGGCAAAGATTTTATTATCGATCCCGGAGTCGGCGCAGCCAAATGGGTCATGCAGCACACCTCCAATCCCGCAGCCATCCTCAATACGCATGGGCATTTCGATCATGTCTGGAGCAATGCCGAACTAAAAAAGAAACTCAACATCCCGCTTTATGCCCCAAAGGATGATCTGTTTATGTTGTCCAGCGATCCTCTCGGACAAGGAACTCCTCCAAGTAAACCTGATTATCTTGTTAACGGCGATGAGATCCTTGATATCCAAGGCATCAAGATTCAATACCGTCATTTTCCAGGCCATACACCCGGCTGCAGCGTAATCCAAATCGGCGATGTCTGGTTCAGCGGGGATTTTTTATTTAAGCAATCTATCGGGAGATGGGATTTCCCGGCATCCTCCGGCCAAGATATGATCAAAAGTCTGCAAAAAGTATTGAAAATAAAAGAGAATTATACGATTTACCCCGGCCACGGCATGCGTACTACACTCAAAGAAGAACACAAACACATACCTTACTGGATCGAACAAGTCAGAAGAACGATTTGATTGCAAGCTTCTTTTGCGCTCAAAGAAAAACTTACGATACGCAAAGAGATGACCGTTTGAGATCAATCCAATACGTGCTTCTCTAGAACAAAAGCGGTAAAATTTCCCTCAAACACAAGCTTTCCTTCTACGAAAGCCTGTACATTCACTTCTCTTTTTTTCCCGCTTGCGCTGACTGCTTTTGCCTTACAGATAACAACATCCCCTGTTTTTACAGGCGCAATAAATTTTGAAGCAGAAGCACCGAGTGCCACATTGGGGTCATTCACCGCACTCATCGCCGCAAAATCTGCTGCCCCAAAAATAAAACCCCCGTGCACCAGCCCTTTTGCATCGGCGCTCATCACTTGGGTAGTGTGAAGCAGCACTTCTGAGTAGTTCTCATCCAATCGAACAACTTTCCCGCACAAAGAGGTATCGATTGCCAAATGGGTATTTAACTGCATAAAATTGTCCTAATTTGTTTGAAGATTGTCACAATATAACAGTATATTGCAAAAATTTATCTTTATTTTCTCTTGTTGTCATCCAAACAACTTTGCAAACGATACTTTTACCTACCTGCAAACCGTATGCTGCCTCTTACGAAGATACTATTTTCGCCCTGTTTAAAAAAAGAAGATAAAAATTTTTATATGCAGCAAGACTAGTAGGAGAATTTATATCCGCGTCTTCTGACGGTATGAATTACCTGAAAACCTAAAATCTGCTTTAAGCGCTTTCTGATCTGATTGATTGCGACCTCAACCGTATTGTCACTGACATATTCAGGCTCTTCCCATAAGGCATTGATAATCTCATCTTTTGAAAAGACACGCTGTTTTCTTAGCGCAAGATAGGCCAAAATATCAAATGTCTTTCCATTTAGCGATACAATTTTTTCATCATATTCTATTTTTTTATTGGCAATATCAATTACCAGCTTGCCGACATCTACCTTGGTACCGAAAAGATGTCTCATATTCGCCAAAACCCTTGCCGCAACAAGATCGGGATACTCGCAATGCTGATACACTACATCATCGACCCCCAATGCAAAAAAACCCGCCTGCTGACGATAATTGCTGGTCAATATAATAATTTTCGTTTCGCTTTTTTTCTTTTTTACTTCGTTAACATAACGCTCTAATGAAAATCTAACACCCTCGTCTACGATAATCACCAATTCATAATGTCTGAAATCCGTAAAATTGGTTGCATCGTACATATCTTTTGCATTATCAACAATACAAATAAAATATTTATCTAATTCTGTCTCCAGGTGCTTAACATATTCATCACTAAAGCCTACTGTCAATATTCTCATTTCTGCACTAACCTACCTAACCATAGGAAACACTCTAAAACTTAATGAAAAGCTGTTTCCTTTTTTAATTGGCTATTTATAGCAAAAAATAGCTTATTTAAAAATAAAAGTAACTTTTAGGTTATCTTGGATATTTTATACTTTTTATGCGCTGTTTAACTGCAAAATGCATCTTCTCTGCTCAACCGAACCGCAACAAAAAAAGAAATTCTTGTTCGTTGGCTGCATAAAAGTTAAGCGTTTAGGCTGCTTTCCTTGCCTTGATATAAACTCTTTTTGGTGCAGGATACCCCTCTATGGTTTTTGTAGGGTCATTCGGATCTAAAAAGTCTTCAAGGCTCTGCGTATCAATCCATTCGGTTTTTCTTTGTTCGTTTAGATCGGTTTTCATCACGGCCAACACTTCCACCTCTTCAAATCCTGCTCTAAAACACCAATTTTTAAGCGCATTGACCGTCGGGATAAAGTAAATATTGGGGATCTTGGAGTATCGATCATTCGGGGTAAGACAAATCTCTTCTTCTCCGTCTATCATAAAAGTATCCAAAATTAATTCTCCGCCCTTATTGAGTCCTTTATAAAGCGATTTAAGCATAGAGATAGGATCGGAGCGATGATAAAGTACCCCTAGGCAAAAAAGCACATCAAAACGATGCTCATAATACTCTACATGCTCAACGCCCAAAAGCTCATACACGATATCGCTTTTCACAAAATGGTTAATCAATGCAAACTGCATATAATAAAGCGCCGATGGGTCAAACCCTATCAGTTTTTTTGGTTTTTGCTTAAGCATACGAAACATATAGTAACCGTTATTGCAGCCGATATCTCCTACAATTTTATTTTCAAGATCAAAAAAAGGTTCAAGTAAATTATATTTGATAAAACTTTGCCACTCTGTATCGATAAATAAAGAACCTAACTTGAATGGCCCTTTTCGCCACGGCTTCATCATACGTGCCGTCTCGTCTATCATTGCCTGTTCTTCCGGTTTGATAGTATCAAACGCCACAGTCACGCAATCTTTTAATATGATATGCGCATTTACATCAGGCAGGCGCTCTACTGCTTTTTGAAGCGGCACAATATTTTTCCACTTGAACCATTTTTGACGTTCTTGGCGTAATGCAGCTAAATCCATCGGTTATCTAAGATATGCTTTTTTGATCACCTGATCAAATATTGGCCGGTCATTTCCCGGGGATACAGTCACATTCTCAATCTTTTGCACTATTTCTTGCCCTTTGATCACTTCGCCGAAAATTGTATATCCGCCATTTAGCCATGGAGCCGGTGCTACGGTAATAAAAAATTGGCTTCCGTTGGTATCAGGCCCTCTATTTGCCATAGCAAGCAAAAACGGCCTATTAAAAATCAAATTAGGGGCATATTCGTTTTTAAACTCTTTTTTCCAAATAGATTCTCCTCCCATGCCTGTACCGGTAGGATCGCCTCCTTGAATCATAAAACCTTTGATGACACGGTGAAAAATAATTCCGTCATAATACCCGTTTTTAACATGGGTTACAAAATTCTCAACTGCCAAAGGAGCAGCTTTCTCAAAGAGCCTAAGCTCAATGTTTCCCACATTTGTTTCAAGCACCACGACAGGCGAAACAGTTGCATTCTCATCGCTTTTTGATACTTCAGACGTATAGCCAAATACCGATAACAATACCATAGACAACAAAATTTTAACTATCGTTTTCATTCTACACCACTCTCGCATTTATCAATTTTAAGTTTTTTAAGCACTTTGTTAAAAAAATCGCCGCCTTCTCTGTGTACATCATCATGAAATTCTACACAAATGGACTGTATCTCCGGTGTTTCGGTAGCTACCCTGTCATAAATAAGAGGCGCTTGTCCGGTCTCTTTCTTTGTTTCGTCAATAGCATTTAAAATCTCTTTTTTTAAATTTGCATTATCTCCAAATACAAGACTTAAAAATTCATAACGTTCTTCCATTTTAATATGCGCTTTGATTTCTTTGCATCGATCCATTTTTTACCTTTGTTTTAATTTAATATAATGCCTTCAGGACAAAGTCCCTCAGGCTACGCTGACGCTTAGTCCGCTTCAGCAGCGGGCTCATATGACTTTGTCATAGTTCAATATAACGCCCTCCCGACAAAGTCCGGCAGTTAAAATCTATAATTTTTGCGTTTACCTTGCATAGTATGTTGCCCGCGTTTCTCTGATAACATTCACTTTGATTTCACCGGGATATTGTACCCTATCTTCTATTTCTTTTGCAATCTCTTTGCTTAATAATACCGCTTCATTGTCGCTCATTTTGCCGGCATTGACAAATACACGTATCTCTCTTCCGGCATTGATCGCATAGGCATTTTCCACATACTCTTTAGAAAGCGCAATCTGCTCTATCTCTTTTACGCGCTTTGTAAAATTTTCCAATACTTCGCGCCTTGCTCCGGGTCTGGCTGCCGAAAGGGCGTCTGCGGCACAAACAGCTGCACTTTCTATGCTATTTGCCTCTTCATGCCCGTGATGGGCATAAATGGCATTGATTACCACCGGATGCTCATTGTGTTTTCGGCAAAGCTCTACGCCGATCTCTACATGCGAACCTCCTCTTTCTTGGGTCAATGCTTTGCCTATATCGTGTAAAAGCCCTGCGCGCATAGCAAGCTTTTCATCTCCTCCCATTTCTGCAGCCATTACGCGTGCAAGTTTTGCAACTTCCAGTGTATGGGCCAGTGCGTTCTGTCCATAGCTCGCACGATATTTCATACGGCCCAACAGCTTGACAAGCTCTTCATGCATAGGAAAAAGTCCCAATTCTATCAGGATATTTTCTCCTTCTTCGTATGTTTTTTGTTCAAACTCTTTTTCTACTTTTTCGTGTACCTCTTCAATGCGTCCCGGATGAATTCGCCCGTCTTCAACCAAAATCTCTATCACTCGCGTTGCAATGGCTCTTCTGTACAGATTGAAACTGCTTACCAATATGACTCCCGGCGTTTCATCTATAACGATATCAACGCCTAAAAGCATCTCAAGTGTTTTGATATTGCGGCCCTCTTTGCCGATAATGCGCCCTTTATGTTCATCGCTTGGCAATGTAATGATATTGATAAGCCTTTCTCCTGCAAAATCGCCTGCATACCTCGTAGTAGCTTGCGCCAAAATATAATTGGCCCTTTTTTCGCTTTCTTGTTTTGCCATCTGCTCATATTTACGCACAATGCCTGCTATTTCGGCCCGGCTGAGCTCTTCTGTTTTTTCCAAAATATAGGCTTTTGCCTCCTCTTTGGTGAGAGAGGCTGCATGCTGCATTTTATCAATGGCCTGCATGATTGTTTCTTCTTTTTTGGCTTCAAGTTTTTTCAAACTTGCCTCTTTGTTTCGAACTTTATTCATCAAGGTGTCAAGCTTTTCTTCTTTGGATGCAACCTCTTTGGTTTGCAATATCAAAGCCCGCTGACGCTCATCGATTTGAGACAAACGCCTTTGAAATTCCCGCTCTTGTTCTATTTCGTTTTCTTTGATTTTGACTCTGGATTCTTGCAGTAAAAGCTCCGCTTCGCTTTCTATCGCTTTTGCTTTTGCTTTCATTTCAAGCTCGATATGTGAAAATTTATTATGTGCGCTGCTTTTAAACCATAAATAAAAACCTCCGGCCCCTATCATTGCGCCTGCTGCACCTGATACCCCTATAATTCCTAACATTTATTTCCTTTTTTCTGCGAAAAAAAGCCTAAACTATATATTGCGGTGTAATAATCCTGTCTGCTTTTATATCATAATCATCTGTAATTTCTTTTTTACTATAACACCAATATCGCGCTACAAATACGGTTTTTTTAATACGTTTATGCTCTTTTTCATAAAACCTGTCATACATCCCTTTTCCAAAACCGATGCGTCTTAATGTGCTATCAAACCCTATTACTGGCACGATAGCCAGATCTATTTGTTCTTTTTTATAGTACTTTGAATCTTTAGGCTCTTTAATTCCAAACTGTTTTTTCTCCAGCGGCAATCTATATTTTACCAACCTAAAACTTTTACCTTCCATAAACGGCACGTACAGCTCTTTTTTTTCTCTGCGCAAACGATTGATGAAAGGATTTATATTCACTTCTGTACCTAACGGAATGTAAAGCATAATCTTTTTTGATTTGTATTGATTTACAAGCCGATAAAGTGAATCCAAAACAATCTTGTCCTTTTTGAATACGCCGTTTTTGCTTGCTTTTTCCAGACGCTTTAAGCAGCTAGTCCTAAAACTATTTTTATTCATTATATCCCTAAGTGCTCTTTTGTTATAATTTAAAATATTATACCCAAAGGAAGAGTTTGAAAAAAGCATATTCTCTCTTATCTGCCGTCATTCTCTTTTTAATAACGGGATGTGAGGACAAAAAAGATCAAAACTCTACGATGGAGATGGAAAACACAACTATAGTTGTACAATACTCTGATAAAAACAAATTGTTTCAGAATGGGGATATTTTGCCTCAGGAAACCAATAACACACTGAGAAGTGCAGAACCATACTCTTTTTTACTCAATGACACGCATCATGTCAGCTATAAAGGAACCATGCACGATAAAACTATTTCTTTAGGAGGGGTAAGCGCACCGGTTGTTGTCTTTCATTTTTTTGCAACGTGGTGTCCTCCGTGCGCAGGAGAAGCTCCCTATCTTTCCGACCTTCAAAAAAAATACGCACAGGAGGTTTTTGTTGCAGGAGTTACAGTAAACGATACGCCGGATGAAACATTTGAACAATTCATTGAGCAAAATGATGCCGATTACTATATCTCTATCGCTGATGAAAACGATCGCTTTGCGGCAAAAATGGCAGAAGTGTTAAACCTTGAGGGCAATTTTTCTCTTCCTCTTACTGTAATTTACTATCAGGGAGAGTATCTTGTACACTATGAAGGTGCCGTTCCCATAGAAATCCTCGATCATGATATACAAAAAGCAATCAAAAACACAAATGAAGAATAAATAAGGATTGATATATGTTTAATTTATTTAAAAAAGTATTAGGAAAAACAAACGAAGCAATCAAAGAGGTAATACCGACAAAGCGCAAAGAAATATCCAAAGAGGAATTTGAAGATATTTTGCTTGAAGCAGACGTTAACTACGAGCTTATAGAAAGACTGGTTGCGCCCCTGGGCAGCAAAATCAACCGCATTCAGGCATTTAACTCTCTTATCTCTGTTTTTCAGTACAAAGCGGATTTTAAAGAGAGTGACGTAAAACCCTACGTAGAAATGATTATCGGAGTCAACGGGGCAGGAAAAACAACCACCATTTCCAAACTGGCATACCGTTATAAAGAGGCCGGCCAAAGCGTTATCCTCGGAGCAGGCGATACGTTTCGGGCTGCGGCCATAGAGCAGTTAAGCAGATGGGCGGACAAACTGCAAGTGCCTATCGTTGCCACCCAACAAGGGCATGATCCTTCAGCCGTAGTATACGATACCATCGAATCCGCAAAAGCCAAAAAAATAGATCATGTCATTATTGATACCGCAGGAAGGCTTCATACGCAAACCAATCTTGCGGAAGAACTTAAAAAAATGATACGGGTTGCAAACAAAGCGCATGAAGGCGCTCCCCATCGAAAAATGCTTATTTTGGACGGCACCCAAGGAACTTCGGCTATCAATCAAGCAAAAACTTTTAATGAAATGATCGGCATTGACGGAATCATCATTACCAAACTTGACGGTACGGCAAAAGGCGGCTCAGTACTCAGCATCGCCGATGAGCTTCGGCTGCCTATTTTTTATATCGGTACCGGAGAGCAGCCAAAAGATCTGATAAAATTTAAAGCCAACGAATATGTCAATACGATTCTGGATGAAATATTCACTTAAAATCAATACATTCTGATATTTGAACGGAAAAACAAAGAGGGTTTGCATTATTCGGCAATATAAGAAGCATTCTCTCCCCCCCCTTGTTTAAACATACTTTTAGCCCCTATGTTTTTATCCTTTTGCTATAAAAAAGACTTTTGTTGGTTGCACAAATTTTATTCAGCCGATATTGAATATTTCTTTATATCTTGACTCTAAATCAATTTTATCCCTATAGTCAATCACATCCCCTACAACAATAGTAATCTTTCGCTTTTGCGAATTGTCATAAAGCGCCTCTCTAAGAATTTCTCTTGCATTGTCTTTGATGTAAACCGGCAAAATAGGCAATTTATTCTTCAGCGCAATCAGTCTGGAGCCTTCTTTAAATGAAGCAACAGGCTTATTTGTAGCATTGCGCGTACCCTCAGGAAAAATGAAGATGGAATGTCCTTTTTGCACTCCCCTTTTAACATCTGCAAAAAATCCGCTCATCTGACTCTTTTCTCTGTCAATCAGTATCGATCCTGCATTGCGCACGAAAAGGCCAAAGAAAAAAGAATTGTATAGCTCTTTTTTCGCGATCCAAAGCCCAAAAATCCCGGTATTCTCAAGCGCTGTTTCAATAATAAGCGGATCAATGACCGTTCTATGATTGCTTAAAAGCAAATACTGGCCATCTAAAGGAAGTTTTTCTTTATTCTCTATAATAATTTCTATATGAAGTGAAGCAAGCTGCGCTTTTGAATAAGCCAATCTTATTTTTTTCTTTTCCTGAGGATCTTGTGCCATTTTAAGCATCAATCCATATCTGTTTGTCAAATAGAGCGAATAGAGCAGTTGTTGTATTTTTTTTAAAAATTGCAATGTTTATCCTTAGAAAATAATGCGCAGAATTATAGCCAAATAGACCAAAAAGAGTTTCTAGAAGATTAAAATTACAATTTGACATATTTTAAAATCTCTTTGGATTTGCTTGACTATAATACTCCAATCAAATCACCTAAGGCAATACAATGGCAAAGAAAAAAACACTTTTTGAATGTCAAGCATGCGGTTTTCAATCCCCAAGATGGATAGGCAAATGCACCGCCTGCAATCAATGGGATACCATGATAGAGCTCAGCACCGATCAAATTAAATTTTTACAAGAAGTGTCAAAAAATAATAAGATAACAGGCCCGCAAAACAAGGCTAAACCTATTACTCAGATAGAAGAAGACAATATTGTACGGTTCTTTTCGGGAAGCAAAGAGCTTGATTTGGTATTGGGGGGAGGGATTGTCCCCGGATCACTGACTTTGATCGGAGGAAGCCCCGGCATAGGGAAATCCACACTGCTGCTCAAAATAGCGGGCAATCTCGCAAAAGAGAACAAAAAGGTCCTCTATGTTTCGGGAGAAGAATCAGCAGGACAAATCAAATTGCGTGCCAACAGATTAAGCGCCAACCATGAGAATCTTTTTTTGCTGCCGGAAATCAACCTTGCTTCGGTACTTTCAGAAATATCCAACGAGCATTATGCTTTTATCGTCATTGATTCCATACAAACACTCTACAGTGACGACATACCTTCTGCTCCGGGTTCTGTAACCCAGGTTCGCACCATCACTTTTGAATTGATGCGTATTGCCAAAAGCTTGCATATTCCGATTTTCATCATAGGGCACATTACCAAAGACGGATCGATTGCCGGCCCCAGAGTGCTTGAGCATATGGTGGATACGGTTCTCTATTTTGAAGGAGATTCTAACTCTGAACTAAGGCTCTTGAGAGGCTTCAAAAACCGCTTTGGTTCCACCAACGAAGTAGGCATTTTTGAAATGAACAAAGAAGGGCTCAGCGATGCCAAAAGTATGGCAGGAATGTTTTTTAGCAAAAAGAAACTGCACTCAGGATCGGCTCTTACTATCATCATGGAAGGAAGCCGCCCGATTGTTATAGAAGTCCAGGCGCTTGTCAGCGAAGCCTACGGACATCCCAAGCGCAGCTCTACAGGGTTTGACAACAACCGGCTTACCATGCTTTTGGCACTTTTAGAAAAAAAACTGGACCTCCCCCTTGGAACCTATGACGTTTTTGTCAATATCAGCGGCGGTATCAAGATCAACGAACCCTCTGCAGATCTGGCCATTATCGCAGCGATTTTAAGCAGTTACCGCAATAGAGAATTGAGCATGGAAACACTTTTTTTTGGAGAGGTGAGCCTAACGGGCGAGATACGGGAGGTGCCGGGGCTTTCACAAAGGCTCAAAGAGATGCAAACACAAGGGTTTAAAAAAGCGGTTATCCCCAATAAACCTCTTGAGGAAACGCCCATCAAATGTTTCATCGCAGACGAAGTATCCAAAATTGTAGACTGGATGTAATCTTCTTTTTGTTACACTTCTTTTTATGAAAATAGGTACAGA
This sequence comes from Sulfurovum sp. UBA4779, assembly GCA_002403155.1. Classification (GTDB taxonomy): domain Bacteria; phylum Campylobacterota; class Campylobacteria; order Campylobacterales; family Sulfurovaceae; genus Sulfurovum. The sequence continues at coordinate 28,411 of DHHF01000008.1, read as the reverse complement.
TATTATATACATCGATCGGGTTGAGCAAAATATAAAACAATACGGCAACAAATTTAAAGAAAAATTCCTCTCTCCCCAAGAGATCGGCATTGCACAAAAAATAGAAACCGTCGCCGGATTTTGGGCCGCTAAAGAGGCTATTTCTAAAGCATTGGGATGCGGGATAGGAAAACAGCTCTCTTTTCATGACATCATCATCGCCAAAGATAAAAAAGGTGCTCCTTCTTTTACTTTATCAAAAGAAGCTCAGCAACGACATTCCGTTAAAGAAAGTTCGCTCTCTATCAGCCATGACGGAGGATTTGCAATCGCAGTAGTTGTTATTGTGCTGCATAATCGCTGCTCACCCTCCTCCGACAAACTGCAATAATTCAATTTTGTCATCCTCTTCAAGCATATAACTATCCCACTCTTCTTTTTTTACGATCTCCATATTGACAGCTGCTGCCATTACTTTTACTTTGATTCCCAGCATCTCTATCAATCCGGAAATTGTGATATGCTGTTTTACGTTTTTCTTTTCGCCGTTGACTACAATTTGCATGAATCCCCTTTTTTTGCAAATCTTATTTTATCTAGCAATAATATTGTAATTTCTTTTAGATTGCACTACAATAGTATCCAAATTTAAAAACAAAGGACTTAGCACAATGAAATACTCCATAAGTTTTGTCCCTATACTGCTTTTAATCATAGGATGTGCCCCTCAAAATAACCGCATAGCGCCCAAAGTAGATCAAACCTTACCCGCTTCTGCCATTGAAAAAAACACCGCAAAAGAAACGATCAGCAAAAAAATACCCCCAAGACCAAAAAAAACAATTCAGCTCAAAAAAGTGGAGGATGACAATTTTAGCCCGGAATATATGTACCCTGAAGATAGAGAAAAAAGAACGGAAAGCATCGCAAGTGCACAGCAAGAGACTCCAACCCCTCCTGAAGCACCGGGCCCGATCATCACAAAAGAAGAATGTATCGATATAATCGGCCAAGAAAAATTTGACAAATATACTGCTCTGCTTGGCAGCGAAGAGGCTTCCTTAAAACGCTGCGAAATCATCAAAAAAGTACAGCAATAGCTATTTTTTAAAGTGTATCATCTTAAATCTATCTCCCATCATGGTGGGGGATAGAAGCGTTTTAATCTTGTCTATTTCTCTAAGATAAACAGATTGGGTTGTTTTTTTTGCAAACTGTTCCAATATTTCCATCAAACCAAAACGTACCAATGCTCTTGCTTGCGTTTCATAGGCTTCTTCCTGAAAGCCCGCAGCTATAAACGCTTCGGCCACATGCTTAAAGTTCACATCATAGGTGATATCATCGTTTTGATAACTCTTTTCAAGCACCAACGATTCATCAAACAAAGGAAACGTTTCATGTTTTCTATAGATGCGTATAGAAAAATCATTACGCACATATTTTTCCCCATAATCAAAAGAGACAAAATCCCCATGTTCTATACTTTGCGACATTGCCTTGGCAAACTCTTCGTAGCCCACAGCAATTTCACCCTGTTTAAGATGATGGGATTTTGCCCACTGTAAAATCTCATCGGGGGTTTCTTCCCACATTATATGATGGTTTTCCACAATTGCTATCTTTTCATCTTTCAACAATTCGCAAGGAAATGCATCAAAAATTTCATTTGCCACCATAAAAGCATAAGATGCCTCCACTTCTCCGATATCATTAAAGTGTATTACGGCAATATCATCGCCAAAGCGCTCTTTGATATAATTGCGCTGTGCCTCTTGCACATCAGGCTGCCTCTCAATGATCCCAAACCGAAGCGTTTGCATCAAAGCCGGATCACATGTGTAAAGCCATTGGATCATATCGCAAAGCAAATACCCTTGATGTGCTCCGACTTCGATAAGCCAACCGTTGCGATATGCCGGATTTTTTTTCAAAAGGCTTAAAAAATAGTTTGCTATGCTGGCACCAAAAAAGCGGCTTGCACTTACTGCGGTATAAAAATCCCCTGATTTTCCTATCGCTTTAAAATGTTTATAATATCCATCTTCGCCGTAAAGCCATTCATTCATATAGCGGCTAAAGCGCATTTTCTACCTTTAGGTAAAGCTTTAAGAGCTCTGTTTGCTTATCCGTTTCATAAATTTTCTGATCAAGCCTTTTAATCTCTAAAGAATTTTTCATCATTGCAGTATCGTAAGAGGTTTTTTCTCCTGCTTTTTCAAGATTCCTGGTCAAAAGATAAAGATTTTGATAGAGTTTTTCATCTTTTTGGGCCAACTGTATCTTCTTGTCTATTATGTGTAGATTTTGACTGACCTGATTATATTCTTCATCAATCGTATTTTGACGGTCGATCACTTCGGTGGCTGCTTTCAGCCTGGCAACCTTGGCAGCTTCAACCTCGCTTAGCGAATTGATGTCAATAGGAATAGAGATCGTAAACCCGTAGTTATAATATCTTTCTTCAAGAGGAATTGAAGCGTAAGAATAAGGATTATTGTCACCATCCGTGTATCGTCCCTGAAGAGAAACCGTAGGAAGATATTTGGCCCATGTCATCTTCGCATTATAGGCTTTCTCTTTTTCCCGCAATCGTTCTCTCGCCAGCTCCAAATTTGCCCCTTTGAACTCTGAAGCAGCAATGAGCTTTAATCTAGGCAGCCTCAAACTTTCGGGATCTTTATCGCTAAGCAGCGCAAAATCTTTTTTGGCCTGCATAAGAGAAATTTCTGTTTCCAACAGCGAAGTCTCATCCACATTCCTTTGCAAAAGCGCCTGATCCAAAAAACTGCTATCCAAAAGTCCCGCTTCATAGCTCTCACGTTTTTGCCTGATGTCAATTTCATCATTTTTAATAAGATAGGCCAATTTATTTTGCTGAAGCTTAAGTTTTTTTATCAAAAAAAGCTGAGCAACCGCGTTGCCTATCATCTCATGCTTTTGCAGCATAATGTCAGCGGCATTGGCATCATGCAACGCCTCGGCATATTTGATGGCATAATAAATTCCTCCCGATTTAAAAATCGGCTGATCGATGCCTATCGTAAAGCTTCCTGTTTGAACAGTTTTATCGCTATACTGCTCCGAATAGTTTTTGCTGTATTGAATCGAAACAGGATTGATCCAATTTTTGCTCAGTATGTCATATTCAAGGTCATTGCTTTGAAACTGATAATCAAAAAGAGCATTTTTTCTGCTTGAGAGGATATCGCCCAACTCATCCGCACAAAGATATCCTGCCGGCACACTATAAAAAAAACCGATTGCCATCCCTGCTGTTGCAATTTTTAAAGATAATCGTCCATTTGTGTTCTCTGCTTTTGGCACTCTTCCCTCGGCATCATACATTTCTTTTTGTTTTTTTAAAATTTTAGTCGATAGAACCGATAGCTTTTTCAAAACGTTTAAATCCTTCATCAATTTCATCCTTAGTGATTGTAAGGCTCGGCAATAATCTTACCGTATTTCGTCCTGCTTTTAGCACGATAAGCCCCTCTTTCATACTTTGCTTGATAGCTTTCATTTGAATGTCCGAACTTTTTGCCCGCAATCCTCGCATTAAACCCAACCCAACCTCTTGTTCAAAAAGATGAGAATATTTTTGCACAATTTCTTGCAGTTTTTTTTCAAAATACAAAAGCGCTTCGGCGATTTCTCCGTGCTCATACATCTCTTCAAGTATCTCAAGTACGGCCAATCCTGCCGTTGTACTTAGATAATTGCCCCCAAAGGTACTGCCGTGATCGCCTGCCGTTAAAACATCCTTATGCTTGGTCATCACCGCGCCGATCGGCACACCCCCCGCAAGTCCTTTGGCTAAAGTAATGATATCCGGCTCTATTTCGTAAAGATTGGAAGCCAAAAATTCTCCTGTTCGAAATACACCCGTTTGCACCTCATCTACAATCAGCAAAATACCTTCTTTTTTTAAATGGGAAGCAAGCTTTTGTATCTCTTCTTTGTCAAACGGCTGTACACCCCCTTCCCCTTGTACCAGCTCTATAAGTACGGCGACGGTTTCATCATCGATTGCACCGTATACTTTGTCGATGGAACTCTCATACGAAAAGCCATGCGGATAAGGCGAGAAATAGGAAGAGTGAAAATGCTCCTGGCCCGTAGCTTTGACCGTAGTAATCGTTCTTCCGTGGAAAGACCCCTCCAGCGTAATCACTTTATAGCGTTTTTGATTAAATTTTACTTCACCGTATTTGCGCGCGATCTTAATAGCTCCCTCATTTGCTTCTGCTCCTGAGTTGGCAAAAAACACACCCATATCATATCCGCTTAATTTCACTATCTTTTCTGCAAGTTTTGCCTGAGGCTCAATCACCTGCAAATTGGAAATATGGATAATTTTTTTGGCTTGTTCACAAATGGCATTGGCCAATCTTTCATTGCCGTACCCTACAGAGTTTACTGCGATGCCTGAACCAAAATCGATATAGTCTCTTCCTTTATCGTCATACAAAACAGAACCGACCCCTTTTACAAAATTGGTATAGTCGCGCGCATAGGTTTGCAATACATATTTTTTATCTAATTCTTCTAAATTCATTGTTTATCCTTATTGATTCGTACTTTTACTTCTTGATAGCATGCGCTTTTGCCCTCTTCGCTGATAATGGAGGGTGTAAGCCTGTTAATGTTTTTGGTATTATTGGTGATCAGTACACAGTCATGGCGTACATTTTCGTTGAGCCCGACAATCAGCTTGCAAGATCCGTACTCAGAAGAGACGCAAACCGCCTCTCCCTCTATGTACCCCAAATCAGGATGAAGTTGTACCATATCATCTCTTACAAACTGTGTATTAAGCGATTTGCTTGCTTTGGAGCTTATGAGATAAAAAACAGGCTCCCCGGTTTCTTCTTCGGCTTTTTTTCGGTATCTTTTGAAATGTTTCGTGTCGATAAAGTCATCGCTATAATCCTCTATAAACTCAAACTCCCCCTCACCGTCCTCTCCAAAACCATTCTTATAAGGCAGCACCTCATATGCCGGCGTCATAAAATTGCCCGCTTCGTCTTGTTTGCACTGGTCTAGCCAATATTGAAGATAATGCTCTTCGCTTTGTAATCCGTCCAAACCAAAAGCATCAAAAAGTTTTTTAGTAAAATCATATTCGCTGATGCCGAAAGAAACCTCTTTGATCTTATGCATCGGTTCGACATAATGATGCCCGTAGCTCAGTCTCACATCCTCTTTTTCAAAGAAGTTTTTAGCCGGAATCACTATCTTCGCTTTTTTGGATGTTTCATTTTCATACAGCCCAAAATAGATAAGATTCTCAACCCCGTCCAGTTCTTTGCAGACATTTGTACTATCAGGCATCGACTCTGCAGGATTTCCTCCCTGTACCAACACGGTTTCAAATCGGGAAAACGGTGTGGCCACTTTGGATACGCGAGAACATTTTACCGCAAAAGGATTGTCAAATCCTCCCTTCGAGTCCCCAAGGTATCCCACCCCGCATCCTTCTTTCCCGAAAAGGCCAAGGGTTGCAGCTAAAGAATCAATCGCATGAAGCACATAAGAACCGGTTGTGTATTTTTGTACTCCTACTCCCACCAAAAAAACGACTCTTTGATGTCGCAGATACTCCAACATATGGCCCATATCTTCCAAAGTGATGCCTATGTGTTCCAAAATTGCTTTGATACGATGTTCTCGCGTATACTCATAGAAATCTTCATAAGAAGAAGCAAATCTGTCCAGCCAGATTTTATCTTCGCTGTTTTCCATAAAAATAAATCTTGCAAGCAAAATAGCCACGTAATAGTCCGTTCTAGGCCTGATTTGCAAATGAAAATCCGCTTTTTTTGCAAGCGGAATTTTCACAGGATCAATCACAACGATCTTTTTACCTTCCAGATAGGGCATTAGATGCGCATTGGTGAGTGTGATATTGCGTCCCCATACCACGACAGTTTCTGCTTTTTGTATCTGTTCAAGGGGCAGCATTTTATTCACACCCCTTCCAGCCAAAATGCCGGCTTCTCCCGCACCGTCGCATAAACTGCCTTCCGTAAGGCTGCCGCCTATTTTTTCCATAAAGAGGTTGGTTATCTCTTGCATTACGCCGACATTGCCAGAACCCCTCCAAAGCAATGCCGTTTTATTTCTGAAAGCCTCGGCCGCTGCTTGAAGTGCCTCTTCTATACTTACCTCTACTCCGTCAATACGGGGTTTTTCTATACGGGGCACCTCAGAGATATATCTGTTCAGTTTGACACACAATGCCCCGTTGCCCGGAGGATGCGCCAAATCCCCCTCTATTTTGAACGGGTTGTCATTTTTTACCAAGATACGACAAGCATCATAACAATCCAATCCGCATGCACTTTGCATTATTTTATCTCCGCTCTACTCAATTTAAAAAACTTATGCCATAACGCTTGAATATCTCTCTTTATACAACAAAAAAGATACATTTTTCATTCTTTGCTTTTTATATCTTATCGCTTTTGTCTCAGCTCTTTATTTGTTATGCAGCATTTACAACAAGCATATTTAAGGAAGGTTTTAACGCAACGCTCCCGCACTGTTCTGCTTTAGCATCGTATACTTTTGGAAATACTGACAACGGCACCATTCAACGCATGATTATTTTTATACACACTATCTTTTTTTGATGATTATAGCAAAATAGGATTAAGCAGAAAGGAAAAATGATAAAAAACTAAATACTTCACAAAATATATCATTTATCAAGGTGCAACGATAAGCCGGGTTCTGTCGTGGGTAGTTATTTATCTAGGCGCAGTGTTGCCAATACGCTCAAGCAAAGTATAATGCCAACTTAATGGCTTGTGAGACTCATACCATATACTTCTTGCTACGGACAGGGTTTACCTGGCTACCCTTGTTACCAAAAGTACCGGTGGGCTCTTACCCCACCCTTTCACTATCACCTGCCGATCTTTCATCGGCAGGCTACCTGCTCTCTGTTGCACTTGCCCTCAGATTACTCTGGCCATCCGTTAGATGGAGTCCTGTCTCACCTGTAGCCCGGACTTTCCTCTCGCAGCCTTAATGCTGCCAGCAACTACCTGTCGCACCTTAAAAGAATTATAATGCATTTTAAAACAAAAAGCAATAACAAAGAAGATCAAAGAAAAAAAGAAGAAGATAAAACAATGCAGAAAAGACAAATGGAATTTATTTCCATTTGTCAAAAATATTTAAAGGCAACACAAACGTTTACTTCTGTTTTGCTTCCTCAGAATATTTGTAGCCAAGCTCATAAGCCTTTATGTTGGCCTCATGTACTTTTTTAGGCACTTTTGAAAGCATAACTTCTTTTAGTACTTCTTTGTCAATTGCATTTGTAAAATTATTGGCTATCGCCAAAGCAACAACCGATTGCGTAATAACATTCCCTACTTCTTCTTTCGCAATCGTAATGATTGGAATTTCTACAATGTTCCATTTTTTTCTATCCTCATCGGTAGGATGCACCAAATTTTGATCTACAACAATCGTTCCGCCCTCTGCTACACCGTTTTTAAACAAATTGTAACTTACATTGGCAACAGAAAGCATAAAATCAATTTGCCCGTCTATCGCATACGGATAGAATATCTCTTTGTCATCAAGCTGGATATCAACTACCGTAGGCCCGCCTCTTACTTGAGAGGTATAGGTTGCCGTTTTTACGCCATAACCGCCAAGGTTGATCTTTGCTTCGGCAAAAATCTCACCTGCCAGCAGTACTCCTTGACCACCAACGCCTGTAAATCGCATTACAATTCTACTCATGGTCATACTCCTTATATTTTCTTTTTAAAATCATCTTGCGTAATAAGGCCTCTTTTGCCTTGATGTGCATTTCTAATCTCTTGATACATATCACAATATTCAGGAGCTTCTGTGTCTTGTTTCAAGATACCGGTTGGCAACACATTAAGCTGCTCTTCGGGACTTAATTTATCATATTTTGATTTTGAAACAGTAATGCTGTCAATCCAATCAAGATTTTCCATAGCGGAAGTCATTTTGTTTTTTCTGCCAAGATTGATATGGCAATTTGACAATGCCTCTACGTAGGAAAAGCCTTTATGGCTCATCGCTTCCACCAGGAGTTTTTCAAGTTTTTTAGGCGCTGTTACAGTCTCTCTTCCCACAAAAGAAGCCCCGGCCGCTATTGCCAGCTTACAGCCGTCAAAGGTCGGATCAATATTTCCTGCTTTTTGCGAAACAGTCCACATACCTCTGGGAGTAGTCGGAGATGTCTGTGAATTTGTCAAACCATAAATAAAGTTTTGAATCACGATAAGTGTAATATCGATATTTCTTCTGCATCCGTGGATAGTATGGTTACCGCCGATTGCCAAAGCATCCCCGTCACCGGCGACACATACAACATGCTTATCGGGATTTGCCAATTTAATGCCGGTTGCAAAAGCGATGGTTCTGCCGTGTGTCGTATGTACCGTATTGAAATCAACATAAGAGGAGAATCTTCCCGAACATCCGATTCCGGACACGACGCACACATCGTCTTTACTCCATCCGAGTGTATCGATAGCACGAATAAAGGATTTAAGAATTACTCCATCCCCGCATCCCCAACACCATAGTGTCGGCATCTTTTCCATTCTCAAGTAACTATCATAATTAAATGCCATTTTACAGCTCCTTTACTTTGCTAATAATATCTGCCGGCGAGAACGGGCGGCCGTTTACTTTGATTAATTTCTCAATATCCAATCTTCCCATACATCTTTGCACCTCTTCGAGATATTGGCCCATGTTCAGCTCAACTGTCAACACTTTATCAAACTTCTGTCCAAATTCATGCAATCTTTTCTCGGGACTTGGCCATAGGGTAATCGGCCTAAACATTCCTGCCTTAATGCCCTCTTCCCGAAGTACGTTGACTGCCTCTTTGATAGCCAATGATGCTGATCCGTACCCGATCAAAAGAATTTCAGCATCTTCCAGCATATACTCTTCATTGGATTCAAGTTCATCTTTATGTTCATCAACTTTTCTAAACAATCGGTCAATCAATTTTCTGCATGTTTCAATCTCTTCGGTCGGGAAACCGTTTTTATCGTGGTGAAGCCCTGTAAAATGATATCTGTACCCTTGAAACATCGGATTAAGAACTGCCGCTTCATCCTGAGCTACACCGTAAGGGAAATACTCTTTTGCAGGACCGTCAAATGTTTTTCTCGGCTTGATACCGGCTTTTACTTCTTCAACAGTTGGAATATTAGCTTTGGCATGCATATGCCCTAGGGTTTCATCCAGAAGTACAAACACAGGCTGCATAAATCTATCCGCCAAGTTAAATGCTCTAACGGTTTCGGTATAGCACTCGGCCAAATTGCCCGCACACAGCGTGATCGATTTATAGTCACCGTGAGACGGGTTTTTTGCTTGGGCAACGTCACCTTGGGAGACACGTGTCGGAAGGCCGGTAGAAGGGCCGCCCCTCATCACATTCACCACCACCAAAGGAACTTCTGCCATCTGTGCCAAACCAAGATTTTCAGCCTTAAGCGAGATGCCCGGCCCTGAAGTCGCAGTCATCGCACGTACACCGGACATTGAAGCGCCGATAGCAGCAGCAACACCTGCTATCTCGTCTTCCATTTGAATGGCAGTTCCTCCGGCTTCCGGAAGCAAATCAGAAATAGTATGCATTATTTCACTTGACGGAGTGATGGGATATCCTGAAAAAAACTGACACCCCGAATCTACTGCTGCAAGTGCAGCCAAATCATTACCGCTTGATATTATTTCTCTTGTTGACATTAGTTAACCTCCTTATAGTCTGCAGGCAGTCTAAAATTATTGTTTACGATCGCCTCTCGTCTTGCTTTTGCGCTTTCAGTCAATTTTGCAAATTTAAACTCTTTTTTGTCTGCAACATAAATTGCAAAATCCGGACATGAAAGTTCGCATTCATTACATCCTATACAAGAATCCGGCGCGATAACATCTATTATTGCACCCAGTGTTGACTCTGCATCTGCTTTCATAGAAAGTACGCCGGCCGGACATACATCTACGCAGATATCACACGCTTTGCATCTAGCCGTATTTACCCAAACCGGAGTATTTTCTGGAGCTTTCATTACTGCCATGGTTTCCCCTTTTTATTTTTATGATTATTACGTGAGATTTACTATTCACTAAAGATAGAATAGCCTAGTTTTGTTAAGGGCATTATAAATAGGATTGAATTATTTTTTGCTATAAAAAATGTTGTTACCTTTTGAAGCAAACAATAAAAAGAATTTTTCTGTAACTTTAAAAATATGTATGGAAATGAAACGAATAAGTATACAGGACAAGGAAAACCTTGTCCTTGAAGATAATTTATTTAGCTAAAACTTCTTTGACTGCTTTACCAATCTCAGCAGGAGAAACAACCACTTTCACGCCTGCTGCTTCAAGCGCATCCATTTTCTCTTTTGCGGTACCTGCACTTCCGCTTACGATCGCACCGGCATGCCCCATTCTCTTTCCTTTAGGAGCTGTTTGCCCGGCAATAAAAGCAACCACCGGCTTTGTAATATGGTCTTTAATGTATTTGGCTGCTTGGATTTCAAGATCTCCGCCGATTTCACCGATCATCACAATCGCTTCAGTTTCAGGGTCTGCTTCAAACATCGGAAGAAGCTGTTTGTAAGAAAGTCCGATGATCGGATCTCCGCCGATACCTACTGCCGTAGAGATACCAAAACCTTCTTTGCAAACCTGATTTGCCCCCTCATAGGTCAGCGTACCTGATTTAGAAATCAATCCGACATTTCCTTTTTTAAATATCATGCCGGGCATAATCCCTATCTTGCACTCTTCAGCAGTAATAATCCCCGGACAGTTCGGTCCGATCGTTTTCATGCCGTGTTTTACTGCATATGCCTTGGCAGCCTGCATGTCTTTTACCGGTGCGCCTTCAGTGATAATCACGGCGAGCTCTGCGCCCGCATCAGCAGCTTCCATGACCGCATCTGCGACAAATGCAGGCGGTACAAATACCATCGAAACCGTTGCGCCCGTCGCTGCCAGCGCTTCTTTTACCGTATTGAAAACAGGCTTGCCCAAATGAATTTCTCCGCCTTTGCCGGGAGTTACGCCTCCGACAATCTGTGTTCCGTAAGCCATACATTGTTCTGCATGAAACGTACCTTCCGAGCCTGTAAAGCCCTGCACGATAACTTTTGTATCTTTATTTACCAATATTGACATCTCTTACTCTCCTTTTGCTGCCGCTACGGCCTTCGCCGCACCGTCTGCCAAATCTGTTGCTGCAATGACATTTGCTATATTTGCATTTTTTAAAATTTCAGCCGCTTCTGCTGCGTTTGTTCCATCAAGCCTTACGACAACCGGCACATGCACATCTACCATTTTAGTTGCTTCCAAAATACCGTTTGCGATTCTATCGCATCTTACAATGCCGCCAAAGATATTGACAAAGATCGCTTTTACGTTTGGATTTTTCAAGATAATTTCAAACCCTTTTGCTACCGTTTCAGCGTTCGCTTTTCCTCCGACATCAAGAAAATTTGCAGGTGTTCCGCCCATATAATTAATCGTATCCATGGTCCCCATCGCAAGGCCTGCACCGTTCACCATACATCCGATTTCACCGTCAAGCGCAATATAAGAAAGTCCGTATCGGCCCGCTTCTCTTTCATCGGGATCTTCTTCTGAAAGATCCCTCATCTCTTCAATATCGGAATGTCTGTAAAGCGCAGAGTCGTCAAACCCCATTTTTCCGTCCAGTGCAAGAAAATCACCGGAACCTGTTTTGATGAGAGGATTAATTTCAATCAGCTCTGCATCGTTTTCCATATAGAGTTTGAAAAGCTTTGAAGCAAAATCAATAAATTTTTTCTGTTCGTTTTTATCCGTAATTCCCAAACCAAAAACTAATTCTCTGCCATGAAAACCTTGAAATCCGATTGAAGGGTCAACTGCTACCTTAATAATCTTTTCAGGAGCCTCTTCGGCTACTTTTTCAATCTCCATTCCCCCTTCTGTTGAAGCCATGATCACAGGCATCTCTTTGGCGCGGTCAAGCACTACCCCCAAATAGAGTTCATCTTTGATATCAGCGCCCTCTTCAATATATACTTTTTGGACCAATTTTCCTTCCGGGCCCGTCTGGTGTGTGACCAATGTCATTCCTAAAATTTCATCGGCAAGCTGTTCCACCTCTTCTATTGATCTGGCAAGCTTTACGCCCCCGCCCAATCCGCGGCCTCCAGCATGAATCTGCGCTTTTACTACCCAAATATTGCCTCCCAATTGCGTTGCGTTCGCTACAGCCTCCTGGGGGGTATTTGCTACAATACCTCTTGGTGTAGGTACGCCGTATTTTTGGAATATTTGTTTTGCCTGATACTCATGAATATTCACATGCACTCCTTTTAAAATTACGATAAGTTAACATATTATACATTTAACTGAAATAATATTATATTAATTTGACTATTATGAAAGATGATTTTAAAAAGTGTTTAATATTTACACAGTTTGATGAGAATTTAAGGGAAAGAAGAAAGCAAAGATCACTTTCTCTGTGGTGATTTTTGCATTTTATCCAAAAAGTTCCCCCTCTATACTACGCTTTGGGGGAAACCATGTCTTCCGGGCGTACATATCGATCGAACTCTTCGGCACTCAAAAATCCAAGACTGATCGCTTCTTCTTTAAGAGTTGTTCCGTTAGCATGGGCTGTTTTGGCTATTTTTGCTGCCTTTTCATAGCCGATATGAGGGTTAAGCGCTGTTACCAACATTAACGAATCTTTTAAAAACCTATCAATATTTTCTTTTATCGGTTCGATACCTATCGCACAATTTGTATCAAAACTTCTCATAACGTCTGCCAAAAGTCTAGTGGATTGTAAAATATTATACGCAATAACCGGCTTAAATACGTTTAATTCAAAATTGCCCTGAGATGCTGCGATCCCTACTGCAGTATCATTGCCCATCACCTGAACAGCCACCATTGTCATGGCTTCAGATTGTGTCGGATTCACTTTTCCGGGCATGATGGAAGAACCCGGTTCATTTTCCGGGATAGAAATTTCACCGATTCCGCATCGAGGTCCCGATGCCAACCATCTGATATCATTGGCGATCTTCATCAAATTGCTTGCAAGCGCTTTAAGTGCCCCGCTTAGCACTACTTCTGCATCATGCCCGGTGAGTGCATGAAATTTATTGGGCTGAGAAACAAATGCATAATTTTTTTCCATAAAACTGTTAAGCTTGGCTGCTACTTTTTGTGAAAATTCCGGGTGAGAATTCAACCCTGTACCGACTGCTGTTCCTCCAATGGCCAATTGACGGCAATAAACCAGTGCATCATTGATTTGCTGAAGATTTGTTTCCAACATGGCTACATATCCGCTCAATTCTTGCCCCAAAGTAAGCGGCGTGGCATCCTGAAGATGGGTTCTGCCTATCTTTACAATACTAGAGAAAGCATTGGATTTGTTTTCAAGTGTACTTTTCAGTTGATTCAACGCAGGGATAAGATTCTCTGTTACGGCAACCACTTCTGCGATACGCATCGCAGTTGGATACGTATCGTTGGAGCTTTGTCCTTTGTTAACGTCATCATTGGGATGCACCAGCTTTTCTTTGATAAAATCTCCGCCCAAAATTTCAATTGCCTTGTTCGCAATCACTTCATTGACGTTCATATTTGACTGGGTTCCAGATCCTGTCTGCCACACCACCAAAGGAAAATTATCATCAAGTTCGCCTGCCAATACCCTGTCGCATGCTTGCACGATTGCATTTGTTTTACTCTCATTCAAACGGCCAAGCTCATGATTGACCAAAGCGCATGCTTTTTTTAGATTGGCAAAACCGTATATGATCTCCATAGGCATTTTTTCATTGCCTATTTCAAAATTTTGAACTGAGCGTTGAGTTTGCGCAGCCCAATATTTATCTATAGGAACCTTTATTTCGCCCATGGTATCTTTTTCTATCCTAAAATCCATCTTTCCCTTCCTCGCTCACTTTTTATTTTTTATTTTTTGAAATACAATGCTGTTTATTTGTATTTCTACTATTTTGAGTTTGTTTTTTGATCAAAAAACTTTTTATCTTTTAGTACTTGGATCATTGTTTTTACGGATTTTACGCTTTTAGCAAATCGTTTCTTTTGATCTTGGTTGAGCGTCATTTCAAAAAGTTTTTCTACGCCGCCTGCACCCAATGCTACCGGCACGCCCGAAACTACATCAGTATATCCGTAATGGCCGTCCAGATACACTGCACACGGATGAATTTGTTTGGTGTCTTTCAGCATTGCCTCAACCATAATGGCAGTTGATTTTGCAGGAGCATAGTATGCCGACCCGGTTTTTAAATACCCGACAATTTCAGCACCTCCGTGTTTTGTACGCTCTACAACCTCAACAATCTCTTCTTCTGTTAAAATATCTGAAAGAGGCACGCCGGCTACTGTTGAAAATTTCGGAAGCGGCACCATATCATCCCCATGCCCCCCCATTACGGAAGCACGGATTTGTCCGGCACCATATCCGATTTTTTCATAGATAAAATGCGCCATACGCGCACTGTCTAAAACACCGGCCATTCCAACTACACGCTCTTTGGGAAAACCTGATTCTTTTAAAGCTACATAAGTCATAACATCCAGCGGATTGGAAACCATGACTATAATTGCTTCCGGGGCATACATTTTAACTTCTTGTACCACCTCTTTTGTAATCTCGGCATTCACCATCAGCAAATCATCTCTGCTCATACCAGGCAATCTTGGACTTCCCGCCGTAATCACTACGATATCCGAATCGGCTATCCCTTCGGCTGTTTCTGCTACCGAAACAATCGTATGGGTTCTGGCTGCGTTGGCTGCTTGCGACATATCCAAAGCTTTCCCTTTTGCAATTTCCGAATTTCTGTCTCGAAGCACAACACTGTGGCACACCCCGTTCATGGCGAGAATATAGGCTACCGTTGCCCCCACATTTCCTGCACCCATAATTGTTACTTTTTTACCTTTTTTCATTACAATCCTTTATTTTAGAATTATAGGGCAGCCTCTTAGCAAAACATAAGTCATAACGTCTTTTCATTATCAATCATATTCTGCAATGCTATAAGAAACATTATGCCCTATTTGGAAGTATCGAATCGTCTTCATCGACCCGCTCTATATGCAGAGTTTTAAAACCCTGCATAATTATATAGCGTTAAAACTTAGATAGCATCAATAATGCCGTTTAATGTTTGAGACGGTCTCATCGCCGCTGAAGCCTTGCTTTCATTTGGATGGTAGTATCCTCCGATATCCTGCGCTTTGCCTTCTACGGCCATCAACTCTTCCATGATTTTTGCCTCATTCTCTCTTAATGTTTTTGCCACCGGAGCAAATTTTGCAGCCAGCGCTGCATCCTCTGTTTGGTTTGCCAGCGCTTCTGCCCAGTACTGTGCCAAGAAGAAATGCGATGCTTTGTTGTCCGGCTCGCCGGCTTTTCTGCCCGGTGCCTTGTTGTTGTCAAGATACGCTTGGTTTGCAATATCAAGCGCAGCAGTCAGCACAGCAACTTTTTCATCACCGCTTTTTTGTCCGATCATTCTCAAAGATTCAGCCAATGCCAAAAATTCACCAAGCGAATCCCATCTTAAATGGCCCTCTTCCAAGAACTGGTCAACATGTTTTGGCGCAGAACCGCCTGCTCCGGTTTCAAACAATCCGCCTCCGGCAATCAAAGGTACGATTGAAAGCATTTTGGCCGATGTGCCAAGCTCAAGGATCGGGAAAAGATCCGTAAGGTAATCTCTTAAAACGTTACCGGTTGCCGAAATCGTATCAAGGCCTGCTCTTACTCTTCTGAGCGTATATCTCATCGCTTGCTGCGGTGCCAAAATCTCATATTCGATCGGGCACTCTTCCAAATAAGCCGGTAGGTATTCCATAATTTTCTTAATAACATTTGCATCATGCGGTCTGAATGTATCCAGCCAGAACACCACAGGCGAACCGGTCAACCTGCCTCTTTCATGTGCCAATCTTACCCAGTCTTTTACCGGGATATCTTTCGTTCTTGACATTCTCCAAATGTCACCTTTCTCAACATTGAATGACATCAACACAGTACCGTTAGCATCGGTTACCTCAACGACACCGTCTTCAGAAATTTCAAATGTTGTCGGATGAGAACCATACTCTTCTGCTTTTTCTGCCATCAAACCGACATTGGCAACATTGCCCATCGTTGTCACATCAAACTGGCCGTTGGCAACGCAGTCATCTACGATCTCTTTGTACATTGTTCCATACGCTCTGTCAGGGATTACAGACATACAATCTTCTGTCTTTCCGTCTCTATTCCACATTTTACCGCCGTCTCTCACCACTACCGGCATAGACGCATCGATGATGATATCATTTGAAAAATGAAGATTGGTAATACCCTTGTCCGAATCAACCATCGCCATTCTTGGCTGCCCGTCATATGTGGCCATGATATCTGCTTCGATTGCAGCTTTTTTGTCTGCCGGCAACTTCTCTAGTTTTTTATACAAATCGCCAAGGCCAAGGTTTGAATTTACGCCGATCTGGGCAAATTCAGGTGCATGTTTTTCAAACACTTCTTTGAAGAAGACAGAAACTGCATGGCCGAACATGATCGGATCTGACACTTTCATCATCGTTGCCTTAAGGTGAAGAGACCAAAGGATATCTTTTTCTTTCGCTTCGACAATGGTTTGTGCCAAGAAAGCTCTCAATGCTTTTGCAGACATAAATGTACCGTCAAGAATCTCTTTATCTTTGGCATCGATCTCTTTGAGGCATTTTCCGTTCAATGAAATAGTTACTTTGCCTGCGCCCTCTTTAATGACAGACTGTTCGTTTTCATAGAAATCACCGCTTGTCATATGCACAACGCATGTTTTGGAGTTTGCATCAAAGGCTCTTAGTTTATGCGGGTTTTTCTTTGCAAAGTTCTTCACGGCGGCAGCTGCGCGTCTGTCAGAGTTACCCTCTCTCAATACAGGGTTAACGGCTGAGCCGAGACATGTTGCATATTTTTCTCTGATCGCTTTTTCTTCATCCGTTTTTGGATCTTCAGGAAAATCAGGAAGATTATACCCTTGGCTTTGAAGCTCGGCAATACACTCTTTAAGCTGAGGAATGGATGCAGAGATATTCGGAAGCTTGATAATATTTCCGTCCGGCTGTTTTACAAGTTCGCCCATTTTTGCCAATTCATCATTGATCTTCTGCGCATCTGCAAGATATTCAGGGAAGGTAGCGATCACTCTGCCTGCCAATGAAATATCGCTTTCTTTGACTTCGATACCTGCTGCTTTCGTAAAAGCGTTTACGATTGGTAACAATGAGTAGGTAGCCAAAGCCGGCGCTTCATCAATTTTTGTCCAGATAATGTTTGGTAATTTTGACATTTGAATTCCTTAGGTTTTTTAATGTGCATAGTGTAACATGCTTTAGGCATTTTAAGAGTGAAACAAGTCGTTATCAAAAAATTATATTTTTTATTTGTTTCTATATTACACATATATTTATCAAAAAACCATACCGCTCAATCAAAAAATTATTAAATTCTTTGATAAGTGTTTCAATGCCACAAAATTCTTTTTCCAAAATCACTATTGTCAAATAGAAAATATAGCTTAAAGTATTTTTGATGCCTAAAAGAAAATTATTCTTCAGTCACCAATCTTTCCTCTATATAAGCGCCTATCCCTTTTGCTTCTTGAATAATGTTTTCATTCACTTTTATTTTTGACTCTATAATCACATCCGCAAGTTTTGATTTGATATGAAGCTCAAGCGGCCGTTTTCCCGGATATTTTTGTGTCAGACACATCAGTTCTTGAGCTATTTTCGGATCAGACATCAAATTGATCGCCAAAATAAGCGGCGGAGCATCCGGCTCTTGTATAAATCTTTCTTCTTTTGTTATTTTGATCTTTTCTTTTTTTGCATCTTTCATCGACTCGATCTTCAAGATATTAAGCCGCGTAAAATCACCGTCTTTGGTTACCTTGACTTTGAAAGCAATAGGTTTGGTGATATCAAAATCTTCCTCAAGCTCTTTGAGCCGATTCTCAAAAAGTGTCAATTCGATATTTCCATGCAAATCCATCACCGTAGCAATACCGAACTTGGTCCCTTTTTTACTTATTTTTTCAGTAATTTTTTCAATTTTTCCTATAATCAATGCCTGCGAACCGTCCGCAAGATCATCTATTTGCGAACTTAATGTATAATTGATCTCTTCAAGCGTTTCGCGATATTTATCCAACGGATGCCCTGAAACATAAAATCCCAAAGATTCTTTTTCAAATTCTAAAATTTGCATCGGCTCAAATTCATCCAAATGTGAGATTTCAAATGAAATCGCCACCATTTCGTCCTCTTCTCCAAAAAGCGAACCTACGGCCATTTTTTTTGCTTGGGCTGCCTGTTGTGCGGCTTGGATGATTTCCTCGATCTGTTCCAGCAGTGCATGGCGCGAATATCCGAAACTATCAAACACACCTGCTTTGATCAGAGATTCGACGACTTTTTTATTGACCTTGGATGAGTCGATGCGAGAAACAAAATCACTCAAATCCTTAAACTCTCCGGCTTCTCTGGCTTTCAATATCGAATTGATTGCAATATCCCCTGCCCCTTTGATCGCACCCAGTCCAAACATAACCGCCTCTTCGCCTTCGATATTGTCTGCAACAAAAACCAAGTCCGAACGGTTAATATCTGGGGGAAGCAGCTTGATGTTCATACGCTTAAGTTCATCGACATATTTGACTACTTTGTCGGTATTGTTTTTTTCAAGCGTCAAAATCGCTGCCATAAATTCAGTCGGATAGTAGCGTTTTAAAAAAGAGGTGTAAAAAGTAACCATCGCATAGGCAGCTGAGTGTGATTTGTTAAACCCGTATCCTGCAAATTTTACAATCAGATCAAAAAGTTCTGCGGCTTTTGCCCTATCAAACCCGTTCCTGGCTGCTCCTTGGGCAAACTCTTCTTTAAGTTTGTCCATCTCCTCTTTGATCTTTTTTCCCATTGCCCTACGGACCAAATCAGCCCCGCCCAGACTAAATCCGCCGATGGTTTGAACAATTTGCATAACCTGCTCTTGATACACAATGACTCCATACGTTGGCTTCAGTATAGGCTCCAACTCCGGAAACATATAGGTAATCTGCGCACGTCCGTGTTTTCGTTCCACAAAATCATCAAGCATGCCCGACTCCATCGGGCCGGGACGATAAAGTGCAAGCATCGCGATAACATCTTCAAAGCCGCTTGGCTTAAGTTTTTTGGCCAGATCCTGCATTCCTGAAGATTCAATCTGAAAAAGCCCCAAGGTCTCGCCGGTGCTGATATATTCATAAACCCCTTTATCGTTGATATCCTCTTCTACGAAATTAATACGCTTGCCATGGCGTTTTTCAACCAATTGGTTTGCTTCTTCGATCACCGTCAATGTCTTCAGCCCCAAAAAGTCAAATTTGATCAGATCGACATCTTCTACATATTTTCCGCTATATTGAGTCGCAAGAACCTCTTGTCCTGCCGGTTTAAAAAGCGGGGTTTTTTGCCACAAAGGCTCATTTGAAATCACCACGCCCGCTGCGTGTGTTCCGGCATTGCGGTTCAACCCTTCAAGCGCCAAAGCATAATCCCATGTTCGCTTCGCTAAAGGGTCTTTCTCTAAAAGCGCTTTAATCTTGGGCTCTTTTTCATAAGATGTTTTAAGATCTATCCCCAGCTCATCAGGAATCAGCTTAGCCATGGCATCTGCCCTGGCATAAGGCATATCAAGCACCCTTGCAACATCTCGGATGACCCCTTTGGCAAGCAATTTGCCAAAAGTAATGATTTGCGCCACATTCACCCGTCCGTATTTTTCCACCACATAATCAAGTATTTCCTGCCTTCTGGCTTGGCAAAAATCCATATCGATATCGGGCATGCTGACACGTTCCGGGTTTAAGAAACGCTCGAAAAGCAGCCCGTAGGGCATCGGATCGATATCGGTGATCTTTAAAGCATATGCCACCAAAGAACCTGCAGCCGATCCCCGTCCGGGGCCTACGGGAATACCCATTTTTTTTGCTGCACCGACAAAATCCCAAACGATAAGCATGTAGCCCGGAAATTTCATGGAGTTGATGATCTCTATTTCTCTCTCCAGCCTCTCTTTATACTCTTGATGTTTTTCTATAGGCACATTTTTCAGTCGTTCTTCAAGCCCTTTTCTTGAAGCATGGCTAAAAAGCACTTTATCATTCTCAAGCGAATACTCTTTGTCAAGTTCAGGCAGTGACAGCCCCTCTTCTTTTGCCTTTTGCCGACTGAATTTAAAATTGGGGGGTGTGGGATTTCCCAATTTGATCTCCAAATTGCATTTATCTACAATCTCTTGCGTATTTTCCAGTGCCTCGGGTATGTCTGCAAAAAGCTGAGCCATTTGCTCGGGAGATTTTACATAAAATTCATGCACCGAATGACGCAATCGATTGGGGTCATCATAGAGTTTGTTCATGGCAATACACATAAACGCCTCATGGGCATCGGCATCTTTTTGTTCTGTATAGTGAGTATCATTGGTTGCAATGATTTTAATACCCGTTTCTTGGGAGAGCCGGATAATCTGCTTATCTATTTTGTGCTGATCGCCAATGCCGTGACGCATCAGTTCCAAATAAAAATCATCGCCGAATATCTCTCGATACTCCAAAGCGACCCTTTTCGCCTCCTCATACCCTTTGGCGCCAAACTTCACATTTCTATCTGAAAGGTTAAGATGCCAATTGATCTCTCCTTGCAAACATGCAGACGAACAGATAAGCCCCTCACTATGTTCTTCGAGGATTTTTTTATTGATACGCGGATAATAATAAAAACCGTTCAGATATGCCTGAGAACTTAGATACATTAAATTTTTGTATCCTGTATCGTTTTTCGCATACAAACAAAGGTGGAAGCGCTGACGTATATTTTTATCGCCGATATCCTCTTGGTTGTGCAGATAGGCTTCCATACCGATAATAGGCTTAAGGCCTTCGCTGCGCATCGCATTGTAAAACTCTATGGCCCCAAACATATTCCCATGATCTGTCATGGCTATAGAGTTCATACCCAGCGCTTTAACTTTTTTTGCAAGCTTTTTGATTTTATTTGCACCGTCAAGTAATGAATATTCTGTATGAAGATGAAGATGGGTAAAGTGGGGTTGGGACATTTGCTGCCTTTTTATTGGGTGTAGAATTGATATATTTTGTAATCTTTTGTTTTAATAGAAGACTTTACAACAAACAACTTGTTTAAGATTTATAATATAGCAAATTTTCGATTAAAAAGCCAAAAAAGCTTCCTAACCGAAAGACATCCCTTTTGGGCAATCAACTCCCAAATCATTCAATTTTGTTTTTTAATTGCAAAAATCAAGCAGCATCCCCTCTTTGATCGCATGGTAACTCTCAGCGCCGACCAGACGTTTTACAATTTCAAGGCCAAAACAGAGTGCCGTTCCCGGCCCTCTTGAAGTAAGGATCTTGCCGTCCTCCACAACCTGCAAATCGTCTCTATAACCCGGATGGTTGACTTCATCTTTTGAACCGGGATAGCACGTATAGTGCTTCCCGAGAACTCCTGCTTGTTTTAGCGCATAGGGTGCCGCACAGATAGCGCCTATCCGTTTGTCTTTGGCTTTAAATTCCCTCAGCAGATTCTGCACTTTTTCGTTTTCTGCCAGCTGATGCGTCCCTCCCCATCCTCCAGGAAGTACTATCATATCAAAATCATCAACTATCACATTGTAAATAGAATTATCGGCTTTGATGGTAATGCCGTTTGCTCCGGTCACCAAATCGGTTGCTGCTTGATCGCCCAGATGTGCTACACAAACCTCTATCCCGCCTCTTCGCATCACATCGATGAGCGATACCGCTTCAACCTCTTCAAATCCTTCCGCCAAAGGAACCAATACACTTGCCATCATTTTCTCCTTTTTGTCTTATTTTGCCATAATTTCAATTTTATCATAATGCCATAAAAATTTTTGGTAATGATTTAAACGTTTCTTGTTCATAAAAAATACAACAGAATGAATCAAATACAATAGAAAATACACTTTCAACAAACAGCTCTGCACTGCTTTATTATGAATAAAAATTCATACTCTATTCATATTGTCTTAATCTTTATATTTTATTATAATACCTAAAAGCAATGACTTTTTTACAAAGATCAGCGGAGTGTCAATTGAGAAATCAGCCGAAATACAGCATTTTTAGAAACACCTCTTATGCCTTAAAAGGATTGAATGACCTAGTACGTACCGAATCATCGTTTAGGCTGGAGCTTTTGACAGCGGCGGTGCTTTTCCCCGTTATAATCTTCATCGACACCACTTACATACACAAAGCTTTGATGTTTATGTCGCTGATGGGAATGCTCATAGCAGAAGCTGTAAACAGCGCCATCGAACGAACTGTTGATCTGGTTACACTGGAGCATCACCATATGGCAGGACGCGCCAAAGATGCCGGGAGTGCGATCGTTTTTTTAAGCATTGTCATGTTCGCCCTGACATGGACAATAATACTTACAGATATTTTATAACACCGATGCGCATACTGGTTGTAGAAGACGATATAAAAATCGCCTCTTTTATCAGACAGGGACTGCAAGAGGAGTCTTACAGTGTGGATGTGACCTACCATGGTGATGAAGCGATATATCTTGCACAGATCAACAAATACGACATCATCATACTTGACATCATGCTTCCAGGTTCGGACGGAATGGAAGTATGCAAAAAAATCAGAGACAAAAACATCACTACCCCCATCATCATGCTCACTGCCAGAAACAGGCTTGAAGACAAGATCGACGGACTTGACAGAGGCGCAAACGACTATCTTACAAAACCTTTTGCTTTTGAAGAACTACTTGCCCGCATACGTGTACAGCTACGGAACAACTCGACCTCATCGGTAGTGATTGAGATAGCTGACCTCAAAATAGACCTAAACCGCCGTGAGGTCACTCGCGCGGGCCAAAAGATAACGCTTACAAGCAAAGAGTACGCTCTTTTGGAGCTGTTGGCCAGAAACAAAAAAAGGCTTTTGAGCGAAACCGTCATAAAGGACAGCATAAGCGATATGGCACAAGATATGATGAGCAACATTATAAGCGTGTATATCTACAGACTGCGCAACAAGATAGACAAATCCCACGACACAAAACTTATCCATACCGTGCGCGGTTCGGGATACATGCTAAGCGATGAACATGTTTAAAAGCCTAAAACTAAAACTGCTCTTCTTTTTCATGATAGCAAACATCATCGTGCTCTCTGGTTTTAGCGTATTCATATACATGACCGCAAAAAAGGGGCTCTCCGACAATCTAAATACAATGCTCAAGATAATAAGCATGGATGTTATCCCCGATTTTAAAGAGAAAAAAGAGCTTCATGCAAAAGAGGTCGCGGATGAACTCTACGATGAGTTCGGGATAGCGCCGCTGTATATCAAAATTGTCCATTACAATAAAAAAACAAACAAAATAGACAAAGAGAGCGTATCATCTTTAAAACATGCAGAGCTTTTTGACATACCTCTCAATGAAATGGGGCATCTACGGAGCATATATTACTTCGACAAAGAGAGCTATCGCGTAAGCTCCATGCTTTTGTTCGATGAAGACGATACAAAGATATTTTTCCAGCTTGCCATGGAAAAAAGTACGAACTCGCCATACCTAAAAGGCTTGCTGATAAGTCTTGCGATAGCCAACCCCGTCATTCTCATCATCTTTTTGTTCATTGCCAACACACTCATCAACAGAACGCTCCAGCCGGTCAAAGATGTCATCAGGTCGGTCAACTCCATCTCGGCCAACAACCTTTGCAAACGCATCGACGCAAAGAAGATACCTACCGAGATAAATGAACTTGTAGAAACCTTTAATAGGCTTTTGGACAACCTTGAAGAGTCGTTTAAAAGGATATCCTCTTTCAGCAGCGACGCCTCGCACGAGCTAAAGACGCCGCTTACGGTCATCAGGGGCGAAGTAGAGGTATGCCTGAGGCAGGAGAGATCGCCGCAGGAGTATAAAAACGTGCTAGAAGACGTGCTTGTAGAGACGATTCGCGTACAAGAGACGATAGACCAGCTTTTCTTGCTTACCAAAAAAGACACCGCCGAACTCAGCAAGAACTTCACGGAGCTCTATCTCGACGAGCTGATCCCGGATATAGTATCGCAAATAAACAGGTTCGCATCAAGAAGATCCGTACATGTAAATATAAAAAACATCATCCCCTCCACTATCTACGCCAACGAGACTCTCTTAAGGATAGCTATCGAGAACATACTCAGAAACTCGGTAATATACAGCGCACATGGTGCAGAGGTAGAGATAGGTATGAGTGACTCAGACAACAAATACCTGCTTATCATAGAGGACCACGGCTGCGGCATAGCCAAAGAAGACCTCCCTTTCGTGTTCGATCGTTTTTACAGAGCTGACAAAGCCCGTTCGCGCAAAGCCTCGGAATCCGGAACTGGGCTCGGCCTTGCCATTGTGAAGATGATATTAGACATCCATCACTATGATATCGAGATACAAAGTACTTTTGGCATTGGGACAAAAGTACTAATCAAAATACCAAAGATTGATGAACAAAAATTAATAATTAATTCATAGGATTTTCATCTCTCTACTTTAATATTCTTGGACAATATTATTCTTCAAGGATATTAAATGCGAAAAAACTTACATGGCAGATTCGACTTTATTTTACTGGTCTTCTCCCTCTTTTTGATACTCTCTGCGGTAACACGAACGATTCTTTTGATAAAATCAATCGATATGCTCGATATATCGCCAATAGAATTGATACAAATTTATCTCGTAGGTGCCTTTTTTGATTTTGCCGCCGCAAGCTACCTTGTGATACCTTTTATTATCTATCTGCTTCTTATACCACAAAAGTTCTTTGGGCATATCATTCATAAATACATAACATTTACATTTCTCTATCTTTTGCTTTTTGCATTGGTATTTTACTCATTCAGTGAGTGGTTTTTCTGGGATGAGTTTGGCGTAAGATTTAATTTTATCGCCGTTGACTATCTTGTATATACAACCGAAGTAATTGGCAATATAAAAGAATCATTTCCTATAGGTATACTTATCAGTATTATAGCCATTATAGCAGCCGTGTTTTTTTACGTTATCTACAAACTTGGATATATTGACAACATCTTAAAAGACGAAAAAGGCTTTAGGCTGCGACTAAAGCCGGCAGTATTTTACATGATGCTTCCGACTATATTCTCAATAGGTGTCTCTCAAGATCTCATAAATATCTCGCAAAACCAATATATCAACGAGCTGGGCAAATCAGGGCTTTATTCACTTTTTGCCGCTTTTAGAAACAACTCCCTTGACTATGACAGTTTTTATGCAAAAGAAGACGAAAAAGAGATTTTTTCAAACCTTAAGGACACTTTGAGCACTAAAAACAGCGTATTTGTCCATCCAAAAGATAACGATATCGTCCGCCAGATAGCAAATAAAGGCGAGGAGAAGGACTATAATGTCATGATTCTTATGGTTGAGAGTCTCAGCGGAAAATTTCTTGAGTCTTTAAACGGACAAAAAGGCCTAACTCCAAACCTTGACGCAATTGCAAAAAAGAGCCTTTTTTTCAGTAATTTTTATGCAACAGGAACTCGAACTGTGAGAGGGATGGAAGCCGTAACGCTCTCAATTCCTCCGACTCCGGGCCGCTCCATCGTAAAAAGGCCCGACAACCACGGCATGTTCTCAAGCGGCTTCATATTCAAGAACAAAGGGTATGAGACCAAGTTCATCTACGGCGGCCACGGCTACTTCGACAATATGAACGAGTTTTTCTCAAACAACGGCTTTGATATAGTGGACAGAACCGATTTTACCGACGAAGAGGACACCTTCCATACCGTATGGGGAGTATGCGACGAAGATCTGCTGAACAAAACACTCAAAGAGGCCGACGCCTCGTACAAGGCACACAAACCGTTCATGAACTTCATCATGACGACATCCAACCACCGCCCCTACGACTATCCGGATGGGAAAATAGACATACCTTCACATACAGGCAGGGACGGCGCGGTAAAATATACAGACTACGCAATTGGCGATTTTTTAGCAAAAGCCAAAAAGAAGCCGTGGTTCAAAAACACTATCTTTGTCATAGTAGCTGACCACTGTGCGTCAAGTGCGGGCAAGTCAGAACTTCCGCTTGATAAATACCATATACCGATGATAATATACGCTCCGCAAATCATAAAACCTCAAGTTATAAGCAAAATTGCAAGCCAAATAGATATCATGCCTACACTTTTTGGAATACTTAACTGGTCGTATGAAAGCAAGTTTTACGGCAAAGACATACTGGATAATTCCTTTGAAGAGAGAGCTTTTGTAGGAACATATCAAAAGCTCGGTCTCTACAAAGACAATATACTGACGATTTTATCACCGGGGAAAAAGATAGAGAGCTACAAAGTTCTAAAAAACGATGTCTTTAACACACAGTACAAAAAAACATCCACAGACCAACATACAAAACTTGAGGCAATATCTTACTATCAGGGGGCTAGCACTCTTCACAAAAAAAGATTAGACAGATATGACAATTAAAAAACAGCTTACAATCACAATCTTTTTGCTTGCAGCTGTATTTTTGCTGTTTGAGTACAGCAATTTGGACATTGCTGTCCAAGATCTCTTTTATGATAAGACAGCCGCTTCATGGATATTGGTCCATAAAAAAAACAGCTTGCTGGATATACTTTTTTACACGGGTATTAAAGTAGCAATTATTATCTTCGGCTTAGCCATACTTTTTTTATACATCTACTCTTTTAAAAATTCGCCAAAAGGCTTGATTTTAAAAGAGTACAGAAAAGGACTTTTTATAGTGTGGTCTGCCTTGATCATCATCCCGCTGACAATAGGCACTCTCAAAGCCACCACAAACACTCCCTGCCCTTGCCATACGAAGCATTATGGAGGAAAGTACCCTTATAAAAAGGTTCTTGAGTCCATGCCAAAGGAGATTACTAAAAAATTTAAATGCTTTCCTGCCGGTCATGCAAGCGGCGGTTTTGCACTTTTATCACTTTTTTTTCTTTTCAAAACCAAAAAAAATAAGCATAGAACCGTATTTGGCGCACTTATAATTGGCTGGAGCATGGGACTATATAAGATGCTCATAGGAGATCACTATCTCAGTCATACGGTTATAACGATGCTTGCTTCTTGGCTTATCACGCTTATTCTCTACATAGCCTCATCAATGCTGCACAAACCAAAAAGACAACAATCAGCCTTAAAGATGGTCAAAGGTCAAAGGGGTCAGTGACAATGACATAGCCCATATTTTTTTATATTTTTATATTTTTTAAAATAAAATGGCTCAAAAAATAAAAAATAGAAATTATTAACATGATATATAAAAAATAGAGAAACAAATACTCCCCATTTATAAAAGATGGGTTTTCTATAAACATTTTAAATAAATCAAAAAATGAGCTAGCATTGCCTGTATTGTAATGCAATAATTCAGTCATTAAATATTGTTTCACAACTATTTCGATTATGGTTATTAATAAAATATAAAAGAAAAGATTGATTATCATAAAGTATTTTCTTGTCAGCGTCAATAAAAAAATTTCGATAAAAAAAACAAAAATTCCTAAAATAGAATTTTGACTCATTTCTCCTAAAGTAACATAAAAATAAATCAAATCAATTGTAAATATGATCACAAAAGATGATAACAAAAAAAATAATATTTTATAAACATAATTCATTGATAATCTACCGTAACTTGAATTGGATTAGTTTGCCACATAATGCCATTTTGTCCTCTAAATATCATGGCATCATATATACCTACATCAATACATCCTGCACTGCCAGGCCATAAACCTCCATGTAAAAAGAAGTTATCTCTTCCGTATGTTTCGGTTCCATTCATAGGATGAAGAACGACTCTATAATTACCCCAGTCGGCTAAAAAGAAATTTTGAAATGACCCGCTTAATAATCTTTTATAATAACTCCAACCTTGAACTTCAGATGTCTCTTCGGGATAAATAGTGTATTTACCTTCAGGAATTGGACCTGTATCTTCAGCATTTTGATCTTTTGAAGTAGTTCCAGGCCTTCCAGATGTTGCTTTGTACGTATTCAATAATTTTCCATTATCATCATAATGCTCTAATTCTTTTCCATTGAAACGCATCATATCATTAAACAAATAAACTACAGCCGAACTCACCGCACCATTGGCAAACTTTCCTCCGCTGATCATAGATACCGTTCCGCCTACCAATGTATGGAAAGCCATTTGTTCGATCCCTTGATTCAATCC
>DHHF01000011.1 GCA_002403155.1 Sulfurovum sp. UBA4779 | reverse complement strand
AAATCCGTAATGATTCTTTGGAACAATTCTTTCATTTTTATCCTTTTTAATAAGGACAATTATATACTATTTAGTCATTGTTGTAAAGACTGTTTTATATATTTTAAATTTCTCTTTCCTGCCCCCTCCCGTCATTCCTGCGGAGATGAAAAGCGTTAAGCAAAGTCAAACTGCTTTCTCACAGAGAGTGCAAGCACAAGAGAAAAAGCAGCGTAAAAATCGTCATTTTCGCCAAACCGGCCTTGCTTAGGGGCGTGTTGTAAGGCTTTCTTTGAAGATGGCTTTGCCCGCTTCTACTCCGGGCTGATTGTAAGTGTCGATCTGTACGAAACTTCCGACGATCGAGGTAAGCAGCTCATAGGCGTACATCAGTTTTCCCATGTTGTATTCGTCCTGGGACTCTATGGTGATGACATCATAAGGGATGTCCTTAAGATCGTCGATGGCCTTTATCGTCGCATCGGCCTGACGGTTGATGAGATCTTTAAATTTGAATCTATTGAGATAGTCCAGCTCCTCCAAAGAAGGAAGCGAGATATCCGGCACGCTCATCTCGTCTTGAAAATCCTCTATCTTGATAAAGGTTACGGTTTTGTCCCTTTTTCCTTCGATGATGAGCTGCAAAAAAGAGTGCTGGTCGATGGGGCCTATGAGCCCTACGGGGGTGAGCGCCTGTCTGGTGCCGTTGATGTTGGGCTTGCCAAGGCTCTCGCCCCACAGCTGGATGTACCATTTGTTGAACCCTTCAAGCAAAGAGGAGTATGAAAAGACCACATTGATGTTGAAGCGGTTTTTGTTTTCGACCAAAAACCGTGCTTTTTCCATCAGGATATCAAAATAGGCCTCTTTGTCAAAAAAGCTCTCATATACCTCCCGGCACCCCTCCAGCAGCCTATCGATATCCAGCCCCACGATCGCAAGGGGGATCAGGCCGACGTTGGAGAAGGCTGAAAATCTCCCGCCGACGTTTTTGGGTATCGCAAACGTCCGGATCGCTTTGGTTTGCGCAAACGCATGCAGTTTGCTCTCCTCTTCGGTGATGCAGATCGTATTGGCGGCGTCGATCTCGATAAGGGAGTGGAGGTATTTGAGGATCGCGATCGTCTCTATCGTGGTTCCCGATTTGCTGATGACCACAAAGAGCGCATGCTCAAGATCGATCTTTTTGATCTTTCGCTGCAGCTCGATGGGATCGGTCGATTCTAAAAAGTGGAGCTTTTTGCTGTTTTCTTTGTCCATCAAAAACCGGTGGATCGCATAAGTCCCCAGCGAACTTCCCCCGATCCCTACGATGACGATATCTTTTTGCTTGACGGTTTTGGCAAACGCCTTGATGGGTGCGGTATCGCAAAAAGGAAGGGCATAGTAGCCTATGCTCTCTTTTTCCTGTACGATTTTTTCAAATATCTCGTCATTGGATCTGATCTGGTAAAAATTTTTAGCGTACTTCATCGCTGCTTGCCTGCTTTTGGTAAAAATAGTTGGTGGCCTTGACAAACCCCTCCACGCTTCCGCAGTCAAACCGTTTCCCCTTAAATCTAACCCCCAGCACTTTGCTGTTTTGAGCCTGCGTCAAAAGCGCATCGGTGATCTGGATCTCTCCGCCTTTGCCCGGTTTGGTTTCCCTGAGGATATCGAAGATGTCCGGGGTGAGGATATACCTTCCGATGATGGCAAGGTTTGAGGGAGCCTCTTTGGGGTCGGGTTTTTCGACCATGTGGCTGATCCGGAAAACCCCCGGCTCTATCTCATCGCCTGCAATGATGCCGTATTTGTTTGTCTCTTCTTTCGAAACCTCTTCGATCGCGACGATCGAACAGCCGTACCGCTCATAGAGCGCAACCATTTGAGACAATACGCCCCCCTCATCCCCTTCATTGTCACACAGATCGTCCGCAAGGATCACCGCAAAGGGCTCATGGCCGATCAGCGTCTCGCCTGTAAGGATCGCATGGCCCAGCCCTTTCATCTCGACTTGCCGCGTATAAGAAAAGGTACAGCGGGAGATCAAGGACCGGATCTCATCAAGAAGCACTTCCTTAGCCCCTCCTCTGATCTGATGTTCCAGCTCATAGGAGACATCAAAATGATCTTCAATCGCACGCTTGCCGCGGCCTGTGACGATCGCCATCGTCCCTATGCCCGCTTCATATGCCTCTTCAACCCCGTACTGCATCAGAGGTTTGGTCAGAATGGGCAGCATCTCTTTGGGGATCGCTTTGGTCGCGGGCAAAAACCGCGTCCCGTACCCCGCGGCAGGAAATAAACATTTTTTTATCATGGCTTGACCTCCTTGAGCAATCGCATCAATGCATCCTGATAGCATTTTGCGTTTTCCGCCGTATCTGCTTCAAACCGCGTGACCAGTTTCGGCGTGGTGTTGCTTGCACGCACCAAGCCCCACCCTTTTTCAAACACGATCCTCACGCCGTCTACGGTGATGATCTCTTTGATGGGCGGCATAAAGGAGGGCGGATGGCGCAAAGCGGCCTTGAGGGCGTCTATCGTTGCAAATTTGCCCTCTTCGGTGACGGTGAGGTTGATCTCGGGCGTCACATAGACGTGCGGCAGCGCTTCGTATGCCGCGTCGAAGTCAAACCCCCTATCGATCAGCTCCAGCGCTCTTAGCGTCGCATAGATCGCATCATCGTACCCGAAATACCTGTCGTTAAAAAACAGATGCCCCGACACTTCGGCTGCAAAGTCGGCATTCATCTCTTTGATCTTGACTTTGAGGTTGGAATGGCCTGTTTTGTACATCACGGCTTTGCCGTAGGTGTTGATCGTATCGTACATCACCTGCGAACATTTCACTTCGCCGATCACGACAGGACGGTCCATAAACCCGGAGAAAAATATCGCCAACACGTCGCCTTTGAAGTTGTACTTTGGCGAAAGCAGCGCGATACGGTCTGCATCGCCGTCATAGGCAAACCCGAAATCAAACCCGCCTTTCAAAAGCGCCGCTTTGATCTCTTCGAGGTTATGCTCGTCGCTTGGGTCGGGATGGTGATTGGGGAAGGTGCCGTCAGGCGTTTCAAAAAGGATTTCGTACTTGATGCCAAGCCCCTCAAGGATATCTCTCAAAACCACGCCGGCTACGCCGTTGCCGCAGTCGAACACAAAACGTCTGCCTTCAAGCTTCAGATGGGAAAACGCTTGGATGATATAGTCGATATACCGCTCTTTTGCCTCGATCTTGATCGTGGCGGTGTCGTCGGGGATCTCGGTGCTGTCGGCTGCGATCTTTTTGCCCAGCGCATAGATCTCCTCGCCGAAAAAAGGATCTCTCTTGAGGGTGATCTTAAATCCGTTGTACTGAGGCGGGTTGTGCGAACCGGTGATCATCACGGAGCCGTCAGGCTGCATCCCGTCAAAATCGATATAATTGGCAAAATAGTTCACCGGGGTGGGCACCATCCCCATATCAAGCACCTCCAACCCCGCCGCACGGATGCCCGAAGCAAGCCACTCTTTCAAAAGGGGCGAATGCGTCCTGGCATCATACCCCACCGCGATATAGCGCGCCTCTTTGTCTTTTTGAAGCAATGCTTTTGCCAGGTGCAGCCCGATCTTCTTCACCCTGTTTTCGTCAAGCTCTTCGCCGAAAATTCCCCTGATGTCGTACTCTCTGTAGATGGAGGCGCTCATGATAATTTTCTCTCCCACTCAAAAGCGCTTTGGCAGATCAGCGCCAAATCCTCATAGCACGGCACCCAGTGCATTTTGGTTTTGATCTTGCGGTTATCCGAGATAAGCATGGCCGGATCGCCTGCCCTTCGCGGGGCGGTGTGCACTTCAAAATCAGCTCCGGTTGTTTTTTTCATCGTATCGATCACCTCTTTGACCGAATACCCTTTGCCGTATCCGACATTGAAGAGATCGCTTTCGTGTGTTTGCAGATACTCTATCGCTTTGATGTGCGCATCGGCCAGATCGTCCACATGGATATAATCCCTCACGCCCGTACCGTCAGCCGTGTCAAAATCCTCCCCGAAAATGGACATCATTGCTCTTTTGTGCGCGGCGCACTCGGAAGCGATTTTGATCAGATGGGTTGCGTTGGGGAAGGATTGGCCGATCCTTGGCGAGAGCGCGGCGTTTTCGTAGTGGATATCCGCGCCGGCAACGTTGAAATACCGAAAGATCACATACTTAAACCCTTTGTGGGCATTTGCCGCATCCTGAAGCACGCTTTCGCTCATCAGTTTGCTCATGCCGTAGGGGTTGATGGGATATGTCGCATAGGTTTCGTCAATGCCCTCAAAAGGAAGTTTTTCGGGTTCGCCGTACACGGCTGCCGTACTGCTGAATATAAATCTACGCACACCGTTTTCAACAGCGCATTTGATCAGGTTTGTCGTGTTGACGGTGTTATTCATATAGTACTTGAGCGGGTCGCTTACCGATTCGGGCACGACGATGGAGGCTGCAAAGTGCAGTATCGTATCGATACGGTTCGTTTTGATCGTCTCGTCGACTTGCTCAAATGCGTTGAGATCCAATTTTACAAACGTAAACGCCCTGATCTTTCGCAGCGTTTCAAGCGTTTTGCTGCTTCCCGTGCTGAGATTGTCGAGTATGAAAATGTGATGCTCTGTATTTTCCAGAAGCTGCTTGGCCACATGGCTGCCTATATATCCTGCGCCGCCTGTTATCAGTATATTCATGGGTAAGTTGCATTCCTTTGACTTTAATTTCTTTGGCTTGCCGGATAGAACATTATTATATCCAAAGAATCTTTGGTTCAAAAGATCCCATCCGGAGGGGATTTATTTTTTTAGAGATTTGTTCCGATCTGTGCTTTGATGGCATCGATGTAGTGGCTGATCACGATCTTTTCATCAAACTCCCCCACAGCTTTCTCGCGTCCATGCTTGCCCATCTCTTCTCTTTTGCTTTCAGACAATAGTATCATCTTTTCCATTGTATTGGCCAGATCCTTCACATCTTTGGCCCGACACAAAAAGCCGTTGATCCCATCTTCAACGACATCTTTGCATCCGGGGACATTGGTCGTGACGATCGGTTTTGCCATGCTGGCGGCTTCCAAAAGAACCCGTGAAAGCCCCTCGCGGTAAGAGGGCAATACCACACAGGCCGCAGAGGCGATCACGCTTCTGACATCATCGCGGACCCCCAGATAGCGCACCACCCCTTCTTTCACCCACCGGTGCAGCTCCTCTTGGCGGATCGCTGTGGGATTGCCGGGGTAAAATGCTCCCAAAATCGCAAACTCGACATCGGGATATTTTTCTTTGAGTATTCTGGCCGCATCGACATATTCGACGATCCCTTTGTCTTTGACCAGACGTGCGATAAACAAAAACTGCAGCGGCCCGCCGCTCGGACTGACATCTTTTGCAGGGGCAAATTTTTCCGTATCGATCCCCGATCCTGCCAGAAGCGCTGTTATTTTGGGGTTGATAAGTTTTTTGGCGATAAACAGTTCGCGGTCGTCACTGTTTTGAAAAAAGACTTTTTTGGGTATGCGCATGGCAACCTTATAAAGAAATTTGGCGATCTTTGAAGGGAAACTGTTGTTGAGAAATACCGTCCCCAAGCCTGAAATATTGGTGATAACAGGGATATCCAGTATATCGGCTGCTATGCTTCCGTAGACATTGGGTTTGATCGTATAGTGCAGCAGGATATCGGGTTTAACCTCTTTGTACAGCTTGACGAAATCATGGATCAGCCTGATCTCTTCTATCGGATTGGTTCCGCTGTTATTGATCTTGATCTCGCGGTATTCATAGCCCAACGCTTCAAGCTTCTGCGAATACTCATCCCGCGGAGCGATCGTGACGATCCTGTAGCCTTCTTTTTCCAAAGCCTTGAGCAGGCCCAAACGAAAATTGTAAATATTCCACGATGTGTTCAATACGATGGCAACCGTCTGTTTTTTTTTCACTTATTTTTCTTCCTCATGTGCGGCTCTATAGTTCACAACCCAGCTTTTCACCTCATCCAGCAATCCCGCTTTATCCAGGATCCCATACCCGATAAAGTTATAAACCAACTTGAGTGCTTCGCTCATCGCGGCATGCCTGCCGATCTCATTTTGATAATACCTTTCCTCATCCCACCATGCCACACCGCTGTCTACGATACGGAAACGCATTTCCTCATCTCCTTCAACGGATATCAAAGAGGTCAAAAGGCTGACCCTTCTTGAATGCGACGGATGGGTGACGATCAGTGCCTGTTTGTAACCGTGTGCTTTCATATAACGCTTTACGGCATAGATCTCTTCACCTGTATTTTCCGGTTCAAGATCAACAACAAAGCGAAGTTCAGGTTTGTATGTGCGCATATACTCTATATTGGCTTCGGCGTCTCCCACCAAAAGCAATGTATCCTTTGCTGCATATCCTTCTTCGTAAAGCAAGCCGGCCTTTTGAATCCTCTCCAAAGATCCTCCGCCCAAACAAACGATGATATCAGCCTTGAGGGGCTGCTGTGTCACATCAAGATATTTCCCCAGGTTGAAGAAAAAAAAGACAGGCAGCCCGACACACAGAGCGACGCAGATCAATATTTTGACCTTATTTTTCATGCCAATCAAACCCTTTTAAAAATCATATACATTGTAAAAGACAACACCCCGTAACATGCGATGACATTGTAGCCATTATCTTATCATTTGTCATCAATAATTTGAACTTTTTGCGCCAAGTTCTGATAGATGTTTTCATGCGCTTTGACGATCACCTCAATCGAATACTCCCTTTTGATTTTCTCAAAAAGTTTTTGGGCTTTTTTTTGGGCATCGGCGTACTCTCTCAATACCGTTTTCATCTTCTCTTCAAACGCTTCAAGTCCTGCCAAATAGGCATTTTCTTCACTCAACAAAGACGGAATGCTTCCCACGGGTGTAGAAATAATGGGGATTTTGCTCGCGGCGCCTTCGAGTATCACGATAGGCAGCCCCTCCCACAATGACGGCATAAGCAGGCAGTGCGACCGGTTCAGCAGCAGAGGAATATCATTGCGAAGGCCCAGCAGCTTTACGGTGTCTTGGAGTTTATACTTTTGGATCATCTCCTGCAAATCGTTTCTCAAATACCCCTCGCCGACGATCTGGAGTTCAAAGTCAAATTCGTCTTTCAGCCTCTTTGCGATTTCGATCAAAAATCGGTGATTTTTAACCCTTTCAAGCCGCCCGATGGCGATAAAGGTAAATCTTGGATTTTTTGCGGCTCTCACATCGTACGTTTCAAGCTTTACGCCGTTCGGGATCACCTGATAATTTTTTTTATAAAAATATTTCCAAATTTCCTTGGAAAAAATGATATCGATATCCCTCAATGGTTTAAGCGACCATAAAATAAACTCTCTCATCTTGGAACCTATATTGAAACTGTGCGAAGTAAATACGATTTTGACCGAGGGATGCAACAGCTTGATCATCGAAGCTACGATGACGGCATGGGTCATATGGGCGTGAATGATATCTATCTTATTTTTTTTTACAAACCCGCTGACGGATATGATGATCTTTATAAAGTCAAACAACGTGTTGGACTTTCGCAAAATCACAGTAGGGATCTCGTTTTCCAAAAATTCATTCAAAAGCTCATCCCTTTCGGACATGGCTAACACAAAGGTGTCAAATCGGGATTTGTCCGTATATCGGGCCAAATCCAATACCACTTTTTCGGCCCCGCCCATACCCAGCCCGGTCACAAGCTGCAAAATGTTAATGCGCTTCATTCAGTTTATCCCTCATCATCGCGGTAATGCGGCCGGCTACGTTTTTCCATTTGTACGCCCGGGCCAGCAGGCTATTGTTGTTAAAAATATCTTTTCGCATCTTGGGATCGTCTTTTAAAGACTTGATTTTATCTGCATATCTGTTTGGATCAAAATCATCCAACACAAACCCGTTTTGATACGCTTTGACGATATGCCCTATCCCGCCGGCGTTTGAGCTTACGATCGGCAATCCGCATGCCATGGCTTCAAGTGCGGAGGTGGGCGTCCCTTCAGCAAACGAAGTAAGCAGGTAACAATCGCTTTTTTGATAATACTCCTTTACCTCCGGTGTCGTTTTAAATCCTGCCAACGTAACATTGTTTATCTTCTCTTTTGCCAACAGATCCTGCAAACGTTTTTTTTCTGGGCCGTCGCCGATGATCACGAAATCGCACTCTTTGAGCCTCTTGGCAATCTCAAACACCAGTTCTATGTTTTTTACGGCAAACAGATTGGCCACCGTTACAACCGTAAAACGCTGAAAATCAAATTTTTTATCAAACGGTTCAAAAAAAACATCGCTGATGCCGCTGGGCTGCACATACACTTCCCTGCCGGTCAGCTTTGTGATCTCTTGTGCGGTATCGTATCCTGTTGAAAAGATAAGATCTGCCTGCCTCAAAAGTTTTGGCAACAAGTTCTGATGGACAAAACTTTGCGTGATCCCGCCGTGGATCGAGAAAACAACACATTTTGCCGAAACAAGCTTTTTGATCATGGTTGCAAAAAGAAGAGCGCTCCAGTCTCCGTGGATATGCACCACATCATAAGACTGCCTGTCAAACAGAAATTTGATACCGATCAAACCGTAAAACAAAATCACCCCCACTGCCTGCGGACGGAGTTTGTACAGTTTGAAATATCCTATTTTTTCATCGGCGGGGGTAATTTTTTCTCCGTCATTAAAAATCACCTTCACACGATGGCCCTGCCCGATCTGTTCGCGGGACAAATGAAAAATATGCTTTTCCATGCCTCCCTTTAGCGGCGGGAGTTTCGTATAGATCCTAAGAATGTTCATAGCGCATGCTCACAATTTCATTTCTGTACATTTCAAATACACTGTTCCATTCGTATTTTTCGACAACATCCCTATACGCCTGCTTGGCAATGCTTTCTCTCAAAAGAGCATCCTGCGTCAATGCCTTTATCGCATGAATAAGCGCATCGCAGGACTCTGAATCGATCACGATCGCATTGGAACGGTGCGCCAATACTCCCAGGATGGAGCCGACATCGGTCGAAATGATAGGCATTTGCAATGCCATCGCTTCTATGATGGTTCTTGGCATTCCTTCACTGAGCGAATACTGGACATAGAGGTCTGAAGAGACGATAAGATCCACCAGATCGTTTTGCTCCATCCACTCTATCAGACATACTTTTTGATCCAAGTTGTTTTCATGAATATAGCGCTCATACTCATGTTTTAGTTTTCCTCCGCCCACCAGGGTCAAATGAAAATCGGCAAGATTGGCATGAAGGCATTTGATCAGGTTCAAATAATTTTTCTCCCAAACAAACCGTCCGACTGAAATGATTTTAAGCGGGCCTTTTAATGCAAAATCATTTTTTTGTTGATTGAAAATGGCGAGATTGACGCGGTTGGGGATAAGCACGATGTTTTCAGTGATCTTGTTTTGGATCAGCTTTTGCGTCATGGCTTCATTGAGAGAACGGATTTTACGGGCATGCTTAAAGGTGTATCTCATCAAGGAAGTACTGATCCTCGCAAAAAAAGATTTGCTTTGGAACAGTCTAAAATACTCTTCGCCGTGTATTTCAACCATCAACGGGATATGAAAAAATTTGCTTGCCAAAGCGGCCGTAAACCCTCCTACGATCGGACACTGAGTCAAAAGATGGGTAATTTTGTATTTTTTAATCAGCCAAAACATCCAAAAAGATGTTAAAAAAAAGATTTTGGACCGCTGGGTGAGTCTTGGCACCAGATGGAGGTGGATGTTGCCTTCATTGGAATAGCTGTAGGCATTGTTTTCGCTTCTTGCGAGGATATGATACTCCTCAAACCCCTCGGCCAGCTCTCTCCATATGTTTTTGGTGTGATGATGCCTGCTGCCTAACGGAGGGTAGGTATTGGCACTGATATGCAATAGTTTAGCCATGAAAAATCTTTTGTATATACATTTTCGCAACATTTTCAGTCGAGTAACGCTTCACATGATGAAGATTTTCTTCTTTGAGCGCATGGCGCGCCTCGGGATTGGACATAAGCTGCTGCAGTTTATCGGCAAAGC
This sequence comes from Sulfurovum sp. UBA4779, assembly GCA_002403155.1. GTDB lineage: Bacteria > Campylobacterota > Campylobacteria > Campylobacterales > Sulfurovaceae > Sulfurovum. The sequence continues at coordinate 91,944 of DHHF01000011.1, read as the reverse complement.
CGTCGCGGTCATGGATATCTACCATATACTCCAGCTGTTTGGCTCCGAGGATATCCTTGATCCCGCCGGCATTGGTTGTGACAACAGGAAGGCCTGAAGCCATCGCCTCGATCAGAACCCGCGGGAACCCTTCCGTAAAGGTGGGGTTGATAAAAATCTCTGCAATTTGGTAATACTTCTGGATAAGAGCATTGGGTTTTTCTCCCATGATGCTTATGATGTCATCAAGTTTTTTTGCTTTGACCTCATTTTCCAATACCTCTTTTTCCGACCCCCCGCCGATAACGATACATCGATACCCGTTTTTCCTCAACATCTCTGCGCCGGCTTCGATAACAAACGGCATGTAATAAAGGCTCTTTCGTACAGGAGACAAGCGATGCACGAATAAAATGATTTTTTTGTCATCCTCGATATCCAGCTCTTTGCGAAGGGTTTTTCTTTCCTCCTCGGAGATTTCGGCAAAACGGCCAAGATCTATATCGTTGTATAGCACCATAAGCCGCTTTGGAGCAACCTTCACGATATCACGGTAATACTCTGCCATGCTTTCAGGCCCGGTAACAAAATGGTCAACAAACGTTTTAGTCAGATAAAAAGGCAGATCGGACTTCAAAAATCTTTTCAGATCATGCAGGCTTCTTATTTTGGTATCGTTGAGCAGATGGGTGGTACCGCTCTGCCAATAATACACTTCGCTGCCGTACAGCCTTGAAACTGCAATTGCCGGTAATGCGGCATTTTGGGAAATACGGATAAAAATTTTTTTGAAGCCCCGGGCATTTAATCGCTTCAGTATGCCAAACAGTTCAACCATTCGTTTAAGAGGATGGATTTCTTTTTGGGCGATGATTTGGATTCTGTCATGATTGAGGCAGGGCAGCTCATCGGCTTTTTCTATAACCAGTGCAATCTCCACACCGTTAGAAGCAATCTCTTCGAGCAAATGCAAGATATGATAAAAATGGCTGGCTTGGTTTGAAGCATAATGGTTGAGGATATAGATCAGTTTCTTCATTGTACTATCTTTGCCTTTTTGTGTCCGAATTTGTTATATACGAAGGGTTCTTGTTCCTGAAGAAGAGTTTCAAAACGTTCTCTGTCGCGAAATTTAACCACTTTTGCAGGATTTCCAACCGCCACGGCATAATCGGGAATATCTTTTGAAACTACGGCCCCTGCTCCCACAACGGCACCCCTTCCGATCGTCACGCCGGGCAAAATGATCACATCTGAAGCGATCCATACATAATCCCCGATGACAATCGGCAAACAAACCATTTTATTGTCAAAGGGCAACGCTTCCAGCGACGGGCCATCGTAATAATGGGTGCGCGTATAGAATGTCACATGGGGAGCGATCACAACACCGTCTCCCATCTCAATACCCCCTGCGGCATCAAAATTTGCATTTTTGCCGATATAAACATTGTTGCCTATCGTAATATTTTCTGTATTTTTAAACTGGGAATGTATGGATTTAAAAAAACAATTTGATCCGATATGGGCAAATTTTTTATTTCTGTATTTTAAATACGACAAGAAAGCAAGTAAAACTTTACGCATTAAAACGCTCCTGATACTTTTTTAGATAGAAATATCCTATAGTTTCACTAAGGGTGTACGCCAAACAAATTGCCAACAACGGATCATAGTTTAGCGTCAGCATAAATACCGCAACAAAAACCGATATAAACCAAATAGTATATCGGTTGAGGACGCCGGTTTGATAATGCATCAATAGGCTGCTGCGAATAAAAATAACCCTGGATATCGGGAAGACAAAAAGGGAGTAAACAAGCAGCTCAACCCACGGTATCTGATGGTTTGAACTGTAAAGAAACATTACAGACAGGGAAAAAATACCGGCAAAACCTATCATACCCAACAATAAAGGTATGTTTCCAAAAAGCGTTTTGTACTGTAAAAAATTTGCTTTGGATAGCAGCAGAGACTCCAAAATACGAATATTTCCCACCACAAACGAGGCACATTTTTGAAAAATTGAAAAAATACCCAAAACACTTGGCGCAACCAATGCACCGATCATCAAAATCAATCCCGAATCCTTAAAACGTTTGGCAATAATATCCAAATAATAACCCTTAAATGTCTGATAGTGCGCTTTCATGTAGGATATATAGTGCGATAGCGAAACAATCTTCCTGTTTGCAAAAGAGCGATGAACTATAAAATACATTGAAATGGTAAAAAAATTTGAGGCGATATAGATCAAAAAGAGTGTTTCTATTGTCAGTTTTTCAAACAACAATAACACGATCGCAATACCCGATGCAGAAAATAATTTTAAACCAAAATACGAGTGCAACCGGTTATTTGCCTGAGAAACGATATCAATATAATTCAGCCAAATAGCACATAAAGCAAAAAAAACAACAAGAAAATACAATAAAGAAAAATAAAAACCTATCAAAGCCAAGAATACAAAAATAAGTGAGATATAAACATAATGAGAGAACAGCATCTGATTAAAATGATTATTTTCTTTCTCCTGCAGATAAATGATTGAAAAATTGGGCGGCAGGAGATAAACAATCAGCGAAATCATCGCAACAAAAGCGTTCCAATAGGCAAAAAGCCCGATCAATTCCAGACCTGACGTATTGACGATAAGCCAGGTCGAAAAAAAACTCATCAGAGCCGTTAGCGTGTTGATTCCCACCAGGGATGCAAATTTTGTTAACACAGTGTGCTGTATTTGTTCGTTATATATTTTTTACATACCACGCAATTGCTTCTTTCATTCCCTGCTCGATCGTATGGGTGGGAGCATAGCCGACAAGGGTTTGCGCCTTGGCAATATTGGCATTGGAATGGCGGATATCACCCGCACGAAAATCGCGATAAATCGCCGGGCGAACTTTAAAACCTTCAATATACTGCGCAAGCTCTTGATTGATGATCCCGTAAAGCTCATTAAGCGTATTCCGTCCCCCGACAGCGACATTGAACGCTTCGCCAAACGCAGCCGGATTATCGGTCGTCCCTGCGAGAAGGTTCATCTGGATGACATTGTCGATATAGGTAAAATCGCGGCTGGTTTCGCCGTCACCGTTGATATAGACCTCTTCATCCGAGAGGAGTGAACTGACCCATTTGGGGATCACCGCGGCATAGGCGCCGTTGGGGTCCTGGCGTCGGCCAAAAACATTGAAATAACGCAAGCCGATCGTCTCAATACCGTAAGTGCGGGCAAAAACCCCCGCATAGAGTTCGTTGGTCATTTTCATGACCGCATAAGGAGAGAGAAGATTGCCCGTGCGCTCTTCGACTTTGGGCAATTCAGCCGAATCGCCATAAACCGAACTGGAACTCGCATAGACAAAACGTTTGATCCCCGCATCTTTTGCTGCTGTAAGCATGTTCAGAAAGCCGGTGATGTTGGAGCGGTTGGAAGTGACGGGATCAGCGATGGAACGGGGAACAGACCCCAGAGCCGCCTGATGCAAGACGATATCGACCCCTTTGCAGGCTTTTTGACATGTCTCGAAATCAGCGATGTCCCCATGGATAAAGGTGAAATTTTTGGCAGCGTCTGCTCCGGCCGAGGAAAGGACGTCATCGATATTGTGCTGATAACCCGTCGAAAAATTATCCAGACCGATGACTTTTTGATTGTGCTTGAGGAGAAATTCGGCCAGATTTGAGCCGATGAACCCTGCATTTCCGGTAACAAGCCATGTTTTCTGCTCAGTTTTGAATCGTTCCAGTAATTGTTCAAATGCTTTCATTTACAGTCTTCCGTCCACTTTTTTGCGATCAATAAATGATTTGATATCAAACAGTACACACTTGTCCGTCTTGTGCAAATCAAAGGATTTAAACTGATGGTGCGCAACGGCTAAAACCATTGCCTCATAGTTGCCATATTCAAAGGACTCGGCCATATCAATACCGTACTCATGTTTAACTTCGGCTTTGTCCGCCCATGGATCATACACGTCAACATTGACGCCAAACTCCTGAAGTTCATGGATCACATCGATGACGCGGCTGTTTCGGATATCGGGGCAGTTTTCTTTAAAGGTGATCCCCAAAACCAGCACTTTTGATCCTTCGATTTTATGCCCTTTTTTGATCATCAGTTTGATCACCTGGTTGGCCACATAGATCCCCATGTTGTCATTGAGCCGTCGTCCTGCAAGGATGATCTCAGGGTTATAGCCGATCTCTTGTGCTTTGTAGGTGAGGTAATAAGGATCGACGCCAATGCAGTGCCCCCCGACGAGTCCCGGACGAAACGGCAGAAAGTTCCATTTGGTCCCGGCAGCTTCCAGTACCGCTTCGGTATCGATGTCAAGCTTGTTAAAGATCACCGCCAGTTCATTCACAAACGCGATGTTGATATCGCGCTGGGAATTTTCGATAACTTTTGCCGCTTCGGCCACTTTGATCGTCGGAACAAGATGGGTTCCCGCGGTAATAATGCTGGCATAAAGTGCATCGACTTTTTGCCCGATCTGCGGGGTGCTGCCGCTGGTAACCTTTTTGATTTTAGTCACTGTGTGCTCTTTATCACCGGGATTGATCCGTTCAGGGCTGTAACCGCAGAAGAAATCAACGTTAAACTTCAATCCGCTGAACTTTTCGAGTACAGGTACACACTCTTCTTCGGTACATCCCGGATATACGGTGCTTTCATAAATAACGATATCATCTTTTTTGAGTACTTTTCCGATCGATTCACTTGCTTTTATCAATGGGGTAAGGTCCGGTTTTTTGTGTTTGTCGATCGGCGTGGGAACCGTGACGATATAGATATTACAATCAGAGATATCATCCAGTTTTGTCGTAAACTGCATTCCGCCGTCGATTGCCCGCTGAAGCTGTTCGCCGCTGAGTTCCAGCGTCCGGTCATGGGCTTGAGACAATTCATCAATCCGCGCCTGCTGGATATCAAATCCGACGATAGGATACTTTTCTGCAAACGCTGCCGCCAACGGCAACCCCACATAACCCAAACCAATAACCGCGATTTTGCAAGACATCTGCTATCCTCATATAAAATTGGGAAATTATAGTCAAACAAATCTTTAATCTAGCCCTCTTTCCTTGGATACAAAATACCCATTTTTATGCTATGATAATATCAAATGATAAAATAAAAAAGGAGACATCGCGATGAAAAGGATAACTATAAAAACTTTGCTGGCTGCGGGTATTGCAGCAGTATTGGCAAGCGGATGCGCGCAAGTAGGTCCCAGCACCAAAAAAGGTGCCCTCATAGGCGCGGGTACCGGGGCTGTCGTCTCAGGTGTCACCGGGCATAATGTACTCACCGGTGCAGCCGTAGGCACGGCGGTGGGTGCAGGGATCGGCTATCTGGACGATGAGACAAGATAATTTACTGCAGTATCAAAGCACCGGGCTTCTGCCGGCGCTTTAAAATCTGTTTGCGACATTTTAAGCGTAACAGAATGAGCAAACTCATAACTGTATTTTTTAGTTAGTGTATCACTATTGCGTCGTATCTCTCTACTTATCGTAGAAGGATGTACTCCGATCGATTCTGCGATCTCTTTTTGCTTCCGTCCTTTCTTCAATAAAGTGGAAATATGGTATCGTGCTTTCAGGGTTCATTGTTTGAATTGGCGAAAAAAGAATATGAAATGTACAAAAAATAAGCTAGAGCCAGATTTTTAAGTTTTTGCTTTTTGGTATAATTTTCAGATGATTTTTAAGAGAAGTGGCTCCGGATACTGGATTCGAACCAGTGACCAAGTGATTAACAGTCACCTACTCTACCGCTGAGCTAATCCGGAATGGTTGTTAAGGTTAAGAAAAAGCTAAGGTGCTTGTTTCGTGGGTGAGATTATAATAAAAAACTTTTTAAAAGTCAAGGGTTTTTAGGACAAAATATAAAAATGACGCCATTTATTGCGCCCCGGACAAAAGCGGTGCTTTTGTCCTGTTTTGGCTTAGGCTCTTTTGGAAAGTTCTTGGCAGAGTTTTACAAAATATTTTGCATTTTTCACCGGAACATCAGGCAGGATGCCGTGGCCCAGATTGAAGATGTGTCTTCCCTCTTTCATCGTATTTGCCAAAGATGCGACACACTCTTTGGTTGCCTCTTGCGAATAGAGACGGCACGGTTCCATATTGCCCTGAAGGACATATCTTTTTCCCAGTTTTTCTTTGGCAAGCGCCATCGGTGTTGACCAGTCTACCCCGAACACGTCAAAGTTTCCGTATACGTTGTCCAAAAAGGCAGGGATGCCTTTGGGGAACATGATGATGGGGATATGCGGGTATTTTGCTTTCAGATAATCGGCGATCTGTACCATATACTGCCAGGAGAACTCATCATACTTTGCCGGCTCGATCGCTGCGGCCCAGCTGTCAAAGATCTGCACGACATCCACTCCTGCCTGGATCTGTTTTTCCATATACAGCTTCACCACTTCGGTGACTTTTGCCAAGATGCGGTGCAAAAGCTCCGGCTGAGAGTACATCATCTTTTTGCATATGTTGTAGGTTTTTGTCCCCTGCCCTTCGATCATATAAGTCGCCAGCGTCCAGGGTGCACCGGTAAATCCTATGAGCGCTTTGTCCTGCGCAAGCTGCGCTTTGATGAGCTTGATCGTCTCATAGACATACGTAAGCTTGCCGGCCGCTTCCTCACCGCCTGCCAGCGCATCCAGGTCTGCTTGTGTTTTGATAGGGCTTTCAAATACGGGGCCTTCTCCCACCACGAAATCAAGCTTCATACCCATCTCGTTGGGAACGACAAGGATATCGGAGAACAAAATCGCCGCATCCACATCCAGGATATCCACCGGCTGCAAGGTAACCTCGCACGCTTTTTGAGGATCATGGCACAGGTTCAAAAAATTCCCCGCTTGCGCTCTGACTTCTCTGTATTCAGGAAGGTAGCGTCCTGCCTGCCGCATCATCCAAACCGGAGTGTACGGGGTCTCTTTGCCCAAACAGGCATCTACAAATATTTTACCCATCAATGATTACCGCCTTTATGTAAAAAATATAGTCCTACCGAAAGCCCCAAAATGGAGACAGAAAAGTAGAGCATCTCCAAAGCGCCGCTATAATCTGTATGCAGGACTCTTTGAAAAAAACTGACGATCAGTACCATCACGATCACTTTTGCCAGTTTGTCTTTGAGCTCATCAAGCGAATGGATCTCAAGGATTCTTGAGGAAGCGCTTTCTTTGGCGATATCGATATCGGAGATAAACAGCTCATACAAACCAAAACCGAAGATAAACATCACGATGGCCATCAAATACAAATCAATCGCCCCGATCAGTCCGCCCACCACCTCTTCATGAAAATCCTCAGGATGCAAATGGTTGATATAGACACCGGCAACGTGGGTTACGACACCCCAGATATCCATACTGGCAACGATAAAAAGCGCCATGCCCCCAAGCATACTGAAAATCACGGCCAGCAACACAAAAAACCGCGAATTCCAAAGAATATTTTCAAAAAAGCGCTCTATCAATTTCATTCATGCTCCATTGCGATCCATTTTTGTGCAATTCTCACCGCATTGGTTGCTGCGCCGACGCGTACTTGGTCGGCTACTCCCCAAAGATGCAGCATATTTTTTGCAAAAAGATCTTTTCTGATACGCCCTACGTAAGTAAAATCGGTATCGGTTGCTATGGAAGGCATAGGGTATTGTTTGTTTTCAAGATCGTCCATGATCACTACATTTTCATACGCCCCGAGCGCCTCTTTTACTTTTTGCACATCGACATCGACACTGTCTTCGAACGTGATCGTGATGGATTCGCTGTGGCTTCTGAGTACAGGCACGCGCACACAGGTAGCCGATACCGCGATGGAAGCGTGCATGATTTTATTGGTCTCATTGACCATCTTCATCTCTTCTTTTGTGTAGCCGTTGGGCTGGGGCGTATCAATATGCGGAATGACATTGAGTGCAATTCTATGGGCAAACGCTTCCACTTTGGCTTGATCCAGGGAGAAGTTGAAAAATGCCTGCATCTGCATCACCAACTCCTCCATCCCTTTTTTCCCTGCACCGCTGACGGCTTGGTAGGTGCTCACGTCAACCCTTTTGATCCCGTAAAGATCATGGAGGGGCTTGAGCAGATGCACCATCTGGATGGTAGAACAGTTAGGGTTTGCAATGATTCCCGTCTCTTCCCAACGCTTGATATCTTCGGGATTCACCTCAGGTACCACGAGCGGCACTTTCGGATCCATCCTAAAGTGTGAAGTATTGTCGATGACGACCGCTCCGGCTTCCACGGCATACTGGGCATATTGTGCCGAGATGCTCCCGCCTGCGGAAAAAAAAGCGATATCGATATCTCTGCCTTCAAACACTTCGGGCGTGAGCTCTTCTATTTTGTAAGCCTCGCCTTGGCACTCTATCTCTTCGCCTGCACTTCTTGCGCTTGCCAGCGGCAAAATAGAATTGATCGGAAACTTCATCTCTTCTAGTACTCTAAAAATCTCTTCGCCCACCGCACCGGAGGCGCCTACTACAGCAATATTGTATTTTTTCATTCTAGCAATCCTAATGTTTGATTTGTATTCTCTTCGCTGCCCTCATCGCCGGGTTCTTCTTCTTTGGGACATTTGGCGATACTTACGACTTTGTCTTCTTTTTCTACGTTGACGATCTTGACCCCTGAGGTGTTTCTTCCGGCTTTGCGGATCGTTTCCATATCGACGCGGATCATTTTGCCCACACTGGTCAGACACATCAAATCTTTATCCTCTTCTACAAAAACAACGCCTACCACGTCTCCGGTTTTAGGAGTCAGCTTCATAGAGATCACCCCTTTTCCTGCGCGGCTTTGCTCACGGTATTCGCTGGCGGTTGTACGTTTTCCGAGGCCTTTTTCGCTGATCATCAGCAGTTCATCCTCTTCGTTTTCGATTGTCGTCGCGCCGCATACATAATCGCCTGCGATTTTAAACTTGATCGCCGTGACCCCTCTTGCCACCCTGCCGATCTCTCTTGCTTCTTCGACTTTAAATCGGATGCAAAGGCCTTTTTTGGTCGCAACAAAGAGCCATTTTGTCTGAGGCGTAACGATCTTGGCCTCTACAAGCCCGTCATCTTCGTCAAGATTGATCGCTCTGACACCGTTGCTTCGAATATTGGCATACTCTGAAAGGTTCGTTCGCTTGACGATGCCGTTTTTCGTGAAGAATACCAAGCTTTTGTCTGCATTAAAATCGGTTGTCGGAATGATCGCCATGATCTTTTCATCCTGTTCAAGGTTGATCAGGTTGACCACCGCTTTGCCTTTGGCCGTACGGCTTCCCTCAGGGATGCGGTACACTTTGAGCCAGTAAAGCTGCCCTTTGTCGGTGACAAACATCAATGTATCATGGGTGTTGGAGATAAAGAAACGCTCGATAAAGTCATCTTCATGGGTCGTAACGGCAATTTTTCCTTTGCCTCCGCGATGCTGTTTTTCGTATGATTTGACCGGTACGCGTTTGATGTATCCTCGGTGCGTAATCGTCACAACCATCGGCTCATCGGCGATCAGATCTTCAATATCGATATCATCATAGTCATCGATAATCTCCGTACGTCGCGGCGTAGAGTATTTCTCTTTGATCTCTAGGAGTTCTGCTTTGATCACCTCGTTGATCTTTTCTTCGCTTTTTAAGATGCTTTCAAGCTCTTCGATCAATTTTCTCAACTCGGCAAGCTCGTTTTCAATCTTCTCTATCTCAAGGCCGGTCAGACGTCTAAGCCTCATCTCCAAGATCGCTTTGGCCTGGATCTCCGAAAGCGCAAAACGCTCCATCAGGCTGGTTTTGGCTTCATTGTCGTCATTGCTGGCGCGGATGATCTTGATCACTTCATCGATATTGTCCACGGCGATCTTAAGGCCTTCTAAGATATGCGCCCTTGCTCTTGCTTTTTCCAGGTCAAATATCGTTCTGCGGATTACAATGGTTTTTCTATGTTTCAAGAAAAGGTCAAAAAGTTCAAGCAGGTTGAATACTTTGGGTTCTTTGTTGACGATGGCAAGCATGATAATGCCAAAGGTTACTTGCATCTGTGTGCTTTTGAAAAGGTTGTTGAGCACGATATCGCTCATCGCATCGCGCTTAAGCTCCATCACCACGCGGATACCTTCGCGGTCAGACTCATCCCTGATCTCGGAAATGCCTTCGATATGCTTCTCACGGACCAATTGCGCGATGTTTTCAATCAGCCTTGCTTTGTTGACCTGATAGGGAAGCTCGTCAATGACGATGATCTCCCGGCTCCCTTTCTCTTCGATGTGTGTCTTTGCACGCACTTTGATGCGTCCCCGCCCCGTCTCATAGGCATCCGTAATCCCTTTGCGCCCGAATATAATGCCGCCGGTCGGAAAGTCGGGCCCCTGCACTTTGCCCATCATATCCTCAACGGTTGATCGAGGATCATCGATACGCAAAATCAGCGCCCCGATCAACTCATCCAGCCGGTGAGGGGGAATATTGGTTGCCATACCGACGGCAATACCCGAACTTCCGTTAAGAAGCAAATTGGGTACGCGGGTAGGCAATACATCGGGCTCGCTCAAGGAGTCATCGTAATTGGGCACAAAATCTACCGTTTCTTTTTCAAGGTCGATTAAAAGATCTTCTGCAATCCTTGTCATACGCGCTTCGGTATATCTCATCGCCGCCGCACTGTCCCCGTCAACCGAACCAAAGTTTCCTTGCCCGTCGATCAGCGGTGCCTGCATCGAAAAATCCTGTGCCATACGCACAAGCGCATCATACACTGCCGTATCGCCGTGCGGATGGTACTTACCGATGACATCCCCGACAATACGGGCAGATTTTTTATAGGGACTTCTGTGTGAGAGATTGAGCTCATTCATCGCATAGAGTATTCTGCGGTGTACCGGCTTGAGCCCGTCCCTGGCATCAGGCAATGCTCTACCGATAATAACGCTCATCGAATAGTCAAGGTAACTTGACTTGATACTGTCTTCTATCAGTACCTCTTCAATATTGTTTCGATCTTCAAACAAATCACTCATTAGACTTCCTTATACTTTGCAAAAAAATTGGATTATTATAGCTTAGAGTTGGACTGAAACTACTTAAAAAGAGAGCCAAACGGCGTCACTTGCGGCTGCAACAGAGATTTAACACATTTTTAACATAGTTCGCCTATAATACTGCTTCTATATAAAAATACAGGATAAACAATGCCCATTGAAGAGATAAAAAATATTATTGATTATGGAATTATCGGTTTGCTCGGCGTACTTAGCTTTGTTACTTTTGCCTTTGCGATCGAAAGGGTGCTTTATTATCGCTCTGTCAACCTTTCAAACTATCATAACAAAACCGCTTTGGAACTTGATCTTTCCAAACATTTGGCCACAATCGCTTCCATAGGTTCCAATGCTCCTTATATCGGCCTTTTGGGAACGGTTTTGGCGATTATCCTTACTTTTTATATCGTCGGAGAGCAGCAAGAGACAATCAATCCCGGCGAAATCATGAAACACCTTGCTTTAGCGCTTAAAGCGACCGCTGCGGGGTTGTTTGTAGCCATCCCCGCTACCGTCATCTACAATGCCCTGCTTGCCAAAACGGATACCATTTTGGCGCGTTGGGAGATCCGCCAAGAGCAGCAAGGCAGCGCGCACGCATGAGACGCGAACGCTTTGACAAGATGAATGTCGTACCGTTTATCGACATTGTGCTGGTGCTGCTGGTGATCGTATTGGCAACGGCTACTTTTGTGATCAACCAAACGATAAAAGTAGAGCTGCCCAGCGCCAGCTCCAAAGTAAAAGAAGAGAAAAAAAATATTCAGATTGCCATCAACAAAGAAGGGGAATATTTTTATGAAAAAGAGATACTTCCCTTTGAAGCGCTCAAAGAAAAGCTTCTCGCGCTCGATCCCAAAAAAGACCTGATCTCTTTGCATACGGACAAAGATGCGCAGTTTCAAAAATTTGTAGACATTATCGATATTCTTAAATCCAAAGGGTTTGAAAATATCTCTATCGTCACTAAAAAATAATCCTCTCGCTCCTCCGCACCGCTTAGCGGTTTGCTATTGTGTCAGAAGGGCATAGGGCCTTTGCAGTTTTTGCACCAGCTGATGCAAACTCACCGCTCTGCCTTCTTTGGCAAACTCTTTTCCTTCCAAAAAAACGATCATCGTCGGTACGGAAAACACATGAAAATGCGCAGCAATCTCAGGATTTTCATGCGCATCAAGATAGATCTGCTCAATCAGCGGAAAATGCACATCAAATACCTCTTTTATCTTTGGGCGGAGTGCATGGCAGACATTGCATTGTTCGCCTGAAAAATAAAGCAGCAGGCCCGTTTGTGTTTTGATGCGCTCTTGAAGCTCCACTAGACTCATTTTTACCCTTTGTTTCTTGAAATATCATTCTTTTTCTTGTGCTATTATAGCCAATCTCCCTCGCAGCTGTTTATCATTTTGGCAAATTTTGCTTCTTTTTTGCCCTTTTGGCGTATCGGTCCGGCCCCATAGGAGCGCTTTGAAAAGCCTTAAGTCAATGCGGGGTATAATGCCGTCAAACTATACAAAGCAAGGACAGACAAGATGGGTAGAGCGTTTGAATACCGAAAAGCAGCAAAACTAAAACGATGGGGTACCATGTCTAAAGTTTTTCCGAAATTAGGAAAAATCATCACGATGGCAGCCAAAGAAGGCGGCACGGACCCTGATATGAACCCTAAACTTCGTACCGCTATTCTCAATGCCAAAGCACAAAACATGCCTAAAGACAACATCGAAGCGGCAATCAAAAGGGCTGTAGGCAAAGATGCGGCCGATATCAAAGAGATCAGCTATGAAGCCAAAGCTTCTCACGGTGTATTGCTCTTTATCGAGTGTGCTACGGATAATCATACCAGAACGGTTGCCAACGTAAAAGCGATACTCAACCGAAACAAAGCCGAGATGCTTACCAGCGGTTCTTTGGATTTTATGTTCACGCGCAAATCTGTTTTTGAATTTGACAAAAAAGAAGGTATGGATATCGAAGAGCTTGAACTTGACCTGATAGACTTTGGGCTAGAAGAGATAGAGGAGGCCAAAGAGCCCCAAGAAAACGGCGAAGATAAAGAGATCGTAAGAATTTACGGTGCATTTACTGCTTTTGGGGAACTTACTAAAGCGCTTGAGGAAAGAGGCATAGAGATCACCAAAGCACAAATCCAGCGCATTGCCAACACCCCTATCGAATTAGAGGACAAACAGGTTGGAGAGATAGAAGCACTCATCGACAAACTTGAAGACGATGAGGATGTGCAAACCGTTTATACCAATATCGAATAATCCTGCTGTCCCTTTCTTTTTTCTCAAGAAGAAAGGGAGCATACCTGCGGCTTAACAGTGGTTTCCGTAAGCCTCCACAAAAGCTTCATAATCTCCTTCAAAATCAATCATACTGCCGTCTTCGCATAATTTGATGATCCTGTTTGCAAAGGCATCGATCAGTTCTCTATCGTGAGAAACACAGATCACTCCGCCCTGGTAATTGTGGAGTGCTTCGCCCAGTGCCACGATCGCTTCAAGGTCAAGATGGTTGTTGGGCTCGTCAAGCACAAGAAAATTGGCGCTGTCCATCATCATCTTGCTAAGCATAATACGGTGTTTTTCCCCTCCCGAGCAGCTTGAGACTTTTTTCTTCTGCTCTTCCCCGCTAAAAAGCATACGCCCCAAACATTTGCGGAGATCATCAATGTGCCATTTGGGGTCATGTGATTGCAGCCATTGCGGAAGCTCTTCATCTCCTGTGACGATGTCGGTTGTATTTTGTGGAAAATAGCTCGTCGTGATCGTCTGGCCCCATTTATACGTACCGCTATCGGGCTTGATTTTTTCCATCAAAATCTCAAGGAGTGTTGTTTTGCCCGCGCCGTTAGAGCCGATCAATGCCACTTTATCGCCGCGGTTGAGGGTAAAAGAGATATGTTCCAATACCTTTTCCTCACCGTAACTTTTGCAAATATCTTTCACTTCAAGCACTTCGTTTCCGATTTCCCGATGCGGTTTGAACATGATAGAGGGATCTCTTCTGCTGGAAAGTTTGATCTCGCCGATATCAAGTTTCTCCAGCTGTTTTTGCCGGCTTGTTGCCTGTTTTGCTTTGGAAGCATTGGCAGAAAATCTTGCGATAAATTTTTCAAGTTCTTCTTTCTCTTTAAGCGCTTTGCTTCTGTCTGCCTCGGCTTGCTTGGATAGAAGATTGGCTGCGATATACCAATCATCATAATTGCCTGTAAATTCACGGATATTTTGAAAATCAAGATCCAAAATATGCGTCACCACGCCGTTAAGAAAATGGCGGTCGTGAGAGATGACCACCATGGTTCCCTCGTGACGTTTCAGTTCATTCTCAAGCCATGTAATGGTCTCCATGTCAAGGTTGTTGGTAGGCTCATCAAGCAGCAATACGTCCGGTTTCAAAAAAAGCACTTGCGCCAGCAAAATCTTAAACTTGTCTCCTCCCGTAAGCGAACTCATGAGCTGGTCGTGCTCTTTTGCAGGAAACCCTAAAGACTCCAAAAGTTTTTCAATCTTCACTTCGCTTTCGTACGTCGGGTCTTCATCGGCACAGATCATTTCAAGTTCGGCCAGGCGGTTGTTCACCTCGTCATTTTCAAAATCGCCCTCCATATAGAGCTTTTCTTTCTCTTTTTGGGCATCATAAAGCTTTTTATTGCCGTAAAGGACGGCGTCTTTGAGCGTAAAATTCTCAAAAGCATACTGGTTTTGCCCAAGCACACCCATTTTTAACCCCGGCTGAAGATGCACTTCCCCTTCGCTTGGCTCAATTTCCCCTGAGAGAATTTTCAAAAAAGTCGATTTTCCCGCACCGTTCGCTCCGATAAGGCCGTATCTTTTCCCTGCATCCAATGTGATGTTGATTTTGTCAAAAAGCACCCGCTTTCCGTAACGCTGTGTAAGATTTACCGTGCTTAGCACATTCTCTCCTTTTATACTCTAGATAATGTCGTAACATAAAATTTGATGGAATTTTAGCATAATGTACTGAAACTACTCAAAAGAATACTTGTATGCGCTTCTGTGGTTTTTGAGAGTCTCTGCCGCGCAACGGCTGATCAGGCGGTTTTATCTTCAGCAGAGCGGCCCTTATTGTGCAGGGAAACAATTTTTTCATCTGTGCCGATAATGACGTTTTCATCTTTGCCTTCATACGCGATATTTAAAAGCAGATATCTTACGGCATTGAGTTTGGCTCTTTTTTTATCGTTGGCATCGAGTTCGCACCACGGTGCGTAGCATGTTCCCGTTTTGGCAAACATTTTATCCCTCAATACTGCATACTCATCATATGCTTCGTGAGACTTGTAGTCTAACGGGGTTATTTTCCAATTTTTAAGCGGATCTTTTTCTCGGTCTTTAAGCCGATTGGCTTGCGTTTCTTTGGAAATTGTCAGATAAAATTTAAAAAACAAAATACCGTCATCCACCAGCATCTCTTCTACCTCGTTCACCTGTCTGTAAAAATGCCGGTGCTGCTCGGGGGTGCAAAAACCGAAAATATGCTCGATTCCGGCACGATTGTACCAGCTTCTGTCAAAAAAAACCATCTCCCCCGTGTTGGGAAGCTGCTTGAAATATCGCTGAAAATACCACTGCCCCACCTCTTTTGAGTTGGGTTTTGGGAGTGCAACGATACGTGCTTCCCTGGGATTAAGAAACCGGCTGAACTCTTTAATGGTCGAGCTTTTTCCCGCACCGTCCATCCCTTCCACAACAACAAGCAGACGCTTGTTCTGATCAATAATCCATTTTTGCAGCTTGACAAGCTCATACTGAAGCTTTAGAGCCTCTTCTTCGTAAAATTCGCTTTCCATTTTGCCGTTGCCTTTAAAGACTTTAGAGTGCTTTACCGTATATTCAGGCAAGTTGGATGCGTAGGCTGTTTTTTGAAAACTCATGCTCTTCCCTCCTTGTTCAATTCGGCGGGGATCTCTTTGCTTGTCTGTGCACCAAGCTCTTTGAGCTGCTGCACCTGCCTTACCAGATTGCCCCTTCCGTCGCTTAGTTTATTTTTTGCGGCATGAAAACTGTTTTGAATATTGTCTATCTGTTTGGATATCTTCATGAGGTCCTCCGAAAAAGCAACAAATTTGTCATACATCGCCCCTGCCCGTCTGGCAATCTCTTTGACATTTTGGTTTTGGCGTTCATACTTCCATATGTTTTCTACCGCGCGCATCGCCACCAGCAGCGTCGTGGGCCCCACCAGAAGTATCTTCTTTTTGAACGCATTGTCATAAATACTGCTGTCATGCTCTAACGCAACTGCCAAAGCCCCTTCAATCGGCATAAACATAAAGATAAAATCCAAAGTATTGACCTCTTTGAGGCGCTCATAGTTTTTTTTAGAAAGCGTATCGATGTGGGACCTGATGGAATCCAAATGTATGGACAAGTGATAGGATTTTTCCTCTTCGTGCGCATTGATATAACGCTCATACGCCACCAGTGAAGTTTTAGCATCAATGATCACATCCCTCTTGTCGGGAAGATGCACAATGACATCGGGGCGCAAGGTTTCACCCTCTTCGCTGCGGAGGCTTACTTCTCTTTCAAACTCAAACCCTTTGCGCAAGCCGGAAGCTTCAAGTACATGTTCAAGCACCATTTCCCCCCATATCCCCTGCTGCTTGTTTTTGCCTTTGAGTGCATTGGTAAGGTTGATAGCATCTTGGCTTATTTTTTGGTTCAGCTCTTTGAGGGAACGGATCTCATTTTTAAGCACCGCCCTCTCTTGGTTTTCGGCATCATAGGTTTGTGCCACCTGTTTTTTAAATTCTGAGATCTGTACTTGAAGCGGTTTGATCATATTGTCTATATTTTGCTTGGAAAACTCTGCAAACTTTTGCGAATTGCCTTCAAATACTTTTCTGGCCAAGGCCTCAAACTCCTCTTTGAGCTGTTCTTTGTTTGACTGCATCATCTCAAGTTTTGCCGCCGTATGCCTTGTATCAGATTCGAGTTTTGTAAGGAGTCTGGCATTGTTGGTGCGGTATTTATTGTTATCTTCAAGCAAGATTTCGTTGCGTTCTTGCAAAATCTTATGCTCTCCGGAGAGTTTTTCATAGAGATCTTCTATGTTTTCAAGTTTTATTTTGGTTTGGCTTTGCAGTTTTTCCAACTCATTGTATTTTGCCTGAATGCTTGCCAACAGCTCTTCTTTGGATCCCAAGATCCCTTTTGTCTCTGCGAATTGCTGCAGCTCTTGTTCATTGCTTGCATTTTTGATATTAAGCGCCGTCAATTCCTGTTCGAGTTTTTCTATTTTTCTTTCTTTTTCAAAAAGGCTCTCTTGGAGCTCGGCTACCTTTTGAGCCAACGTTTTGCTTTTGGTCGAATAGATCACAACGATCAAAACGATCACCAGCAGCACTACCAACGCAATGCTCACAATGAACAAAAAAGTAGAATCATGTTGAAATTTTTCAATCCAATTTTGCATTTTACCCCTCTATAAGGTCATAATCTCTAGGATAGTCGCATCTGATATGGTCCAAAGGCAAATCCCCTTTGCCATACTTCATGTGCTTAAAAACAATCAGTACCGTGTTGTCCAGGTCGTCATAATAAGCCACACGCGCAAGCTGTCCTTTTGCATCTACCTGTATGGTGTACTCTTTGTCTTCATACTTTGCGATAAATACGCTTTTTTTATCTTTGTAGGGGGCTGCTTTTTTTAAAATTTCTGCAAGGTCAAACCCTTTGTTGATCAAATAATTTGAAACCTGTTCAAGATCATGATCAACAACCAGTACTTCCGCCCCGTCGGTACACACCTCTTTTTTTGTGGGGGAGAGATACTCCCATTTGAGGCGATTTTTGTTTGAAAAATAGACTTTTCCGCTATAGGTGATCACTTTTTTCTTAGGATTGGTGATCGTTTGGACAAACTCTGCTTGAAAATTTTCGGGCACGTGTATCTGCGCAAACACCGTTATGCTCATTATCAATAATAGCAATACCAATTTCATGTGTTTCCTTTTATTCGTCAAAATATACCCAAAATCGGCTTGTTTCGGGCTAACATCTTGCCATTTTGTCATAAAATTGTGGAAGAAAAATGAAAAAAAGAAAAAGCCAAACCGTGCTTAAAAGCAATTTCTGCCGGGTTTAACCATCTTTACATTTTTTTTGGATAAAATTATTCGAATTTTCTTAACTAGGCATAAGCAATCATGATAAAAACCGTACTGAAACTATTTGGAACAAAAAACGAAAAAATCGTTAAAAGCTATCTAAAAAAAGTCAAATCCATCAATGCGCTTGAGAGCAAATATGAAGCCCTCAGCGATGAAGCACTGCAATCTGCTTTTATGGCACTCAAGCAAGAAGTGCAAAGCGGAAAAGCAAGTTTAAACGACGTGCTTGATGATTCTTTTGCGATCACCAGAGAAGCATCCAAGCGTGTTTTGGGCATGAGGCATTTTGATGTTCAGATGGTCGGGGGAATGGTCCTGCACGATGGCAATATCGCCGAGATGAAAACGGGAGAAGGAAAAACCCTGGTCGCTACCCTTGCGGTCATCCTCAATGCAATGAGCGGCAGAGGCGTGCATGTCGTTACCGTCAACGACTATCTGGCCCGAAGAGACTCCGAGCAGATGGGTATGCTCTATCGATTTTTAGGCTATACGGTGGGCTGCATTACTGCTGATGTTTACAACGAACAAAGCAGGAAAGCACAATATGCTGCGGACATTGTTTACGGTACCAATAACGAATACGGATTTGACTATCTGCGCGATAATATGAAAGTAAGGCTCGAAGAGAAAGTACAAAGAGAACACTCTTTTGCCATCGTGGATGAAGTGGACTCTATCCTTATCGATGAAGCGCGTACGCCGCTGATCATCTCCGGGCCTACACAAAGGGGCCAAAACCACTATATCAAGGCGGACGCTATCGCAAGACAGATGCTCAGAGGCGAAAAAAAAGAAACCAAACCGGGCGAACCTGAAGAGACGACGGGAGATTTTATCGTTGATGAAAAAAACAGGGTCATCGTGATGACCGAACAGGGACTTGAAAAGGCTCAAGAACTTTTTGGAGTGGAAAACCTTTATAGTTTGGAAAATGCGGCACTCTCTCACTACCTTGACCAGTCTCTCAAAGCCCATTATCTTTTTGCAAAAGATGTTGATTACGTGGTAAAAAATGATGAAATTGTTATCGTAGACGAATTTACCGGCAGGCTAAGCGAAGGAAGACGCTACAGCGAAGGGCTGCATCAGGCGTTGGAAGCCAAAGAGGGCGTGCAAATACAAGAAGAGTCCCAAACCCTGGCAGAAATCACCTACCAAAACTACTTTAGACTCTATGAGAAACTTGCAGGTATGACCGGTACGGCCCAAACCGAAGCAACGGAGTTTGCCCAAATTTACAATCTTGACGTTATCACCATTCCGACCAATGTCCCGATTGCCAGAATAGACAAAAACGATCTTATCTATAACACGGAAAGAGAAAAGCTCAATGCCGTCATCAAAAGAATCAAAGAGGTGCATGCCAAAGGACAGCCTATCCTTATCGGGACGGCATCGATCGAGAAATCGGAAATGATTCATGAAAAGCTCAAAAAAGAAAAAATCCCCCACAATGTACTTAACGCCAAAAACCATGAGCAGGAAGCACAGATCATTATCAATGCAGGGCAAAAAGGCGCGGTAACCGTTGCTACCAATATGGCCGGCCGAGGGGTCGATATCAAAATAAACGATGAAATAAGAGATCTGGGCGGCCTGCTTATCCTTGGTACGGAACGACACGAAAGCCGCCGTATCGACAATCAGCTCAGAGGCCGTTCCGGACGTCAGGGAGATCCGGGCGAAAGCCAATTTTATCTGAGTTTAGATGACAATCTGCTGCGCATTTTCGGCGGTGAAAAAATAAGAAATATCATGAACAAGCTTGGCGTAGAAGAAGGAGAGTATATCGACTCAAAAATCGTTACAAAAAGTGTAGAAAAAGCACAGAAAAAAGTAGAAAACATGCATTACGAATCAAGAAAGCATATTCTTGAATACGATGATGTTGCCAACCAGCAAAGAAAAGTGATCTATACCTTTAGAAACCAGCTTTTAGACCCAAAATTTGATATCGCTGCAAAAATCCAAGAAAACAGGGTTGAATTTGTGGACCATCTTTTGGATGAATGCGAGATCATAGAAGGCGCATCGCAGGAAGACTACAATTTGGAAAAACTTGTTTTGCTTCTCAAAGAGGAGGTCCGTATCGATCTGTCATCTGAAGTACTGCATGCAAAATCGGCACACGAAATCGCAGAGATGATCTACAACGAAATGACCGATCTCTATGAAGCCAAAATGTCACAAATCAACCCTGAACAAAGACAGGAAGTTGAACGCATCCTCTATCTTCAGGTGCTGGATCCGCAATGGAGAGACCATCTTTATGAAATGGATGTGCTTAAAACAGGGATCGGACTGAGAGGATACAACCAAAAAGATCCGCTGACTGAATACAAACAAGACAGCTTTAAACTCTTTACGGACCTCATACAGCGCATCAAATACGAAGCGGTCAAAGTGTTGCAGCTGGTGCAATTTGATTTCAAATCCTTCCGCGAAGAACAAGAGACGATAGAGAACATCAAAGAAGAGCTTGAAAATGAAGTGGCCGATATCTCTTTCAATCAATCCTACGAAGAGGGCGCCATCACTGACGATTTGGGCCGTATCGCTTCTTTGGAAACCAAAAAACCAAAAAGAAACGATCCTTGCCCTTGCGGTTCAGGGAAAAAATACAAAAACTGCTGCGGACAAAGCGGGCCCAAAAAAGGACTTTTAGCCTAATGGCCATTGCATCCAACGGACTTTTTATCCGTAGCATTATCAGGCATTATCTAAAATACGATAAAGAGAATCCTTTTATTTTCATCTCTGCCATGCTTGCTTTTTTGGGAATTACAGCCGGCGTGATGGTACTGATGATCGCCATGGGGATCATGAATGGAACACAAAAAGAGTTTACCAAACGTCTTTTTGTCATGAACTACCCTCTTACGATACTTCCTCTTGAGGAAAAAAGTGTTGATGATAAACTCATCCAAACGCTCAAACAACAATTTCCTCACCTTAAATTCAGCCCCTACTACACCACCCAGGTAATCACCAAAAACGAAGGTATGGTGCAAGGAAGCCTTTTGTATGGTGTAGATTATCAGCAAGAGCGCACCCTCAATCCGGTTTTTGCCGAGGCAGAAGGAGAAGGCACAAGCCCCTTTAGAGTAGTAATGGGAGATGCACTCTCCTTTGAAATGAATGCACCCAAAGGCGAAAAGGTCACTCTCTATTTTTCAGAGCAGCAAGCTGCCGGTTTCGCCACAATGCCGCTGCAGAAACGTTTCGAAGTGGATGGGGTTTTTGATTCGGGGCTCAAAGCCTATGATAAGGCGATTATCTATACCACCCTGGAAGCTTTTGAAGCACTCCTTGATAGAGAAAAGGGGTTCTATGACGGCTTGCATCTCTTTACGGAAAACCCGCTCAAAGAGATAGAAAAAATTAAAGAAGTTCTGCCAAGCAACGTTGTCATCGAAGGATGGTGGGAACAAAACGGCAATTTTTTTGCAGCAATGGCCATGGAGAAAAAAGCACTTTTCTTGGTACTGCTGCTGATTATCCTTGTTGCCTCTTTAAATATCATCTCTTCGCTTTTGATGACGGTGATGAGCCGACGCAGCGAAATTGCCCTGATGCGCACTCTGGGAGCAACCAAAAAAGAGATACGCGCTATCTTTTTTAGGCTGGGGATCATCATCGGGAGTGCAGGCATTATTGCCGGCACATTGCTGGGCGGATTTGGCATTTGGATTCTTACCACCTTTGACATTATCGCGATGCCCGAGGATGTGTACGGCACCAGAAGGCTCCCTGTTGACCTGGCTTTAAGCGATTTTGGCTTGATTTTGCTGGGCACTGCCGTTATTATTTTGCTCTCTTCTCTTTACCCTGCAAAAAAAGCTTCGCAAACCAACCCATTGACGGTGCTCAGAAACGAGTAACACTACTCTTCCAGCATGATCTCCGGGATGTTGATCATACGGGTCACAAAATCGATAGGCATCATAAGAATATCTTTTGCCGCGGTTGTGCGTATCTCTGGCTCATCAAGGGTTCCTAAAATTTTTAAACCTACTGTCATGCTTTTGTCTTTGCCCATCATAATATAGCCCAATATCGGAACGCTGCCGAGAAATTTTCCAAGTTCTCTGGCTGTCTGGATCGCAAGATCTATGCGGATGGTTTTTTGTTTTATATTGACCGATCCTTTTCCGGCGATTGTTGCAGATTTGCCCTGGATCAAGATAGAATCAAAAATGATTATATCGCCTATGACGCGATACTCGATAATGCCTTTTTCAATCAGAAAGCCTTTTTTTGAAAAACCCGGTTTATTGAGTGTTGCCAACGCAGGAACAGTATTCAAAAAAGCCAAAACATTATTGTAGGCTTTAAAATCACCCAGGACCCCTCCTTCGATGATCATCTGCCCTTTCATTTCTTTATCAGAATCACCCCATTGCTTTAAAGTATATCTCCCTTCCTTTAGGCCGTCAAAATGGATCAGCGGATGAAGTACCCGATCTTTGATCCGCAAAGCCTGCAAAACAATCTCTTTTCCTTTTTTATGAAATTTTATGATATCGCCATTCGAACTTCCGGTTGCTTTGATCATACCGTTAGGCATTACTTCGATATCGTAATTGTCCATCACCAGGGTATATTTTCCGTATCTAAAATTGCTCTGCTTGCCCAAAATGACCATTTTTTTCGTCATCTCTTTGCCTTGTTGACGATTGGCGTTTAAAAATTTTTCAAGATCAACATTGAGATTTGATAAATGGATGCGAGAAGTGTCCAAATCCCAATGCAGGCGCTTATCAAATGCGTAAAAATCCATCCCGCCTTTTCCTATCTGTCCGCTGCACGGTACCCTTACATGACATACATTCTCTTTGTCATAAAAAAAGCAGCCCTCTCTGAGCAGCACCCCTTTAAATTGAAAATTTTTAAAATCCTCGCTCCAAATTTCCATACTCCCGCCCTGCTCAATGAGGCGTTTGTCCGTAACAAACGGTTTAATCTTTTTAAGATCCTTCAACGTGATCAGCGTATTTTTTGTACGCCTTTGAATTGTTATTCCCAATGTTGGGATATTGGCTTTTGGTTGATCGCCAAACTCAAGCTCAAGGGGCAATGACTTTTTTTTGATGACCAAAAAAGGCTCTTTGTCTTTGCCTATTTTGATCTGCTTGGCATCAAATTTAAGGGAAGCTGTTTGTTCTTTAGGTTTGATTTTTCCCTCAATCCTTCCTTCGTACGAAGAATCTTTCAGGTATACCTCTTTGAGGGTCACCGTGTTTTTTTCATAGTGTACTTTTCCTTTTTCAACAGGCAGCACAAGATTTGAAACCTCAACTTCTCCTTTTTGCAGCCCGGCATCCAAAATAAAATCCTGCTTTTTTTCCGTAAGGTTTATACTCATCTGCAATCTTGCCTCTGTATTTCCGCTTTTTTGCATGATCGGTATATGAAGATGATAGGCTTGAAGTATGCGATGAACCACACCGTCAAACGGGGTATTTAAATGAAGGTCCAAATGAAGCACCTTTGGCTTTTTTTCGGTCAAATGGACAATATCTACCGTACTTCCTTTCAAGCTTCTTTGCTCATAAAAAGGCTCTTTAAAATCAAAATGCAATGCGCCTTTTTTGTAGCTCAGCAAAAAACTTTCAGCGATTACGGGAGGCAGTTCCTGCTTGTAGTGAACCTTTACGTCCCCAAACAGCATTTCTCCCTTCAGCGCATCAAAATCTATCTTCAATCCGCCGTTTTTTTCTATTTTTGCTTTTCCTTCCAACGAAAGCAATTGGTACGTTTTTGCTTCCACTTTTTCAACGATCCAGCTTTTAATCGCTTCGCTGAATGTCAGCGTATCAATGAAGGTTTTAAGATCTCCGAAAGGATCGCTGTGAAGAGAAAATTGCAGCCGGTCCTCTTCTTTGCTTGCTGCAAATGCGCCTTTGATATGGTAGGCATCAAAATTTCCCTTGGCTTTTATCCTGTCTTTTTTAAAATCGTAAATAAGCTTTCCTGCAACAAAAGCCTGGTTTTTTTTGACATAAAGCGAAGCGATATCCGCAATCACCTGATATCCTTCTTTGTAGACACTGCCGACTATCTCATACTCATCCGTAGCAATATAAAGAATATCATTTGCAAAAGCGATCTTGAGCGTATTGTTTGCAAGACGAACTTTGTCAAGCTCCAAATATTCAAAAAAAGTAAAAAGAAACCGGATATCGTTTAGTTTTTTATCGATATTTTCCAACGGAGGTTTCTCTCTGCTTAGAGGCACAATCAACTCTTCGGCTTTCAGCGTAACTTTTTTATCGAGTTTGATGTATAATTTCTTGACCTTGTATTCTCCAAAAGCCAGTTCATCAACCCGAATGCCGGATTGAAGCCAAAAAAAAAGGGCCGTTGCCATGACAATCAAAAGAATCAAACTATTCCGTACTGCTGCATGGATAGCATGGACAGAATCTATAGTACTGCTTTTGATCATCTCTTTTGCCTTTTATACTACGCTGCCCATCCAATCGGCACAAACGCTTTTTGTGCCGCAAGGCTCTATTGATCATATTATATCACAGCTGACTAAAAAAGGCTACGCGCTCACTCCGATAGACAAATATATCCTAGCCGCTCTGGGCAAACCTCAAAGCGGATGGATTTATGTGGGCAGTACCCGTCTTAACCGTATTGATTTTTTATACAAACTCACCAGTGCAAAAGCACGCATCGAAAAAATTACGCTGATCCCGGGAGAAACCAGCGCTATTTTTTTCCATGATTTGGCCGAAAAACTTCATTTAAACAAAGAAGCGCTTTTTAAGTACTATCATGAATTTTCAAGCTATCCTGAAGCCGGAATTTATGCAGACACCTATCATGTTCCCTTAGGTATCAAAGAGAAGCAGCTGATGGAATTTCTTGTCAGAGAATCTGAAAAAAAATATAAAATGTTTTCAGAAAAAATTTATGGCGATTATGACAAAAAACAATGGAAACAGATACTAACCGTTGCATCGATCATTCAAAAAGAAGCTGCAAACAATGAAGAGATGCCGCTTGTCTCATCCGTGATCCGCAATCGGATCAAAAAAGGAATGCGGCTGCAAATGGACGGAACGCTCAACTATGGAGAATTTTCACACATGAAAGTTACCCCCGAACGCATCCGCAGCGATGAAACCTCTTTTAATACCTACAAATACAAAGGCTTGCCCGATTCCCCTATCGGCGCGGTGAGCATAGAGGCTATCAAAGCCGCCATCAAACCGGCGCAAACGGACTATCTTTATTTTATGAAAAATGCGCAAGGCACTCATGATTTTACAGAAACATTTACAGAGCACAGAAAAAATATTGAAAACACAAAGCGGTAGACAAACCATACCCATCAAAGCAAATGTTTCAAATCATCCAGATCAAACAACAGCAATCTTTCATCCTTATACTGAATCAGCTCGTTGGAAAAACCATCTTTAGAAAAAAGTGCATATGTATCCACATCCAACCCCGACTGAAGCGCTTTGGCTTTCAGTTTGGTCAGTTCGCTTTTGCATACCTTTCTGTCTTTGTATTTGCACTCCCCAAGAATCAGTTTTTCATCGCCCGTTACTGCCAATATATCAAATTCGCTATGTCTGTTCCAATAGCTTCCGCTGCTTTTAAGCGGTATGCGCGCTTCACAATACTGCACTAAAAGTGCATTGCAAAGCTGCTCATACACCAAAGAACGCAAACGCTCATAGTGGTTTTGAAAATTTTCCATAAAACGTTCGCCTTTGCCGCAAACAAGTTCTTGCCTGTAATGCTCTACAAACCCAAACCAAAAACGCATAAAAGGCTGCACAAATCGAAGCTTGTCTTGTACGCGGTAAGCCCTTAATTCTTTCTTGATTTTATGTTTCGAGTACTCGCGAAGCGGTTTTTCTCTGGATTTTTCAAGTCTGAGGATATCCAATGCGATCAACTCTTCTATGATCTTTTCGCCTGCACTTTCCCCTATTTTGGCTTTTCTTAGCACACTGTAAAATTTGCCGTCTCCTCTGGCAACTGCTATCAAAATCTCCCTATAGGGACTTTCCAAAAGATAGCTTGGCCTTACAAGGGATTCAAACAGATGAAAATTTTCTACAAAGTTGGCATGTACCATCGAAAAGATGTCATCAAAATAATCCAAGGCAACATTCTCTTCTATGCCGCCTAAAATCGAAAAATATTCCAATGCCTGCTCGACAGAAAGATGATTAAAAAACCGGTGAAATGTTTGAAATGAAGTCTTGATGAAATCCCTTTGCTTTGTTTAAATCGATACTGAAATAATTTTAACATACTTTTAGCTAAATTGCTATATGATTAATAATTAAACAACAAAAAGAAAATAATGGAACAATTTTATACCAAATCTGAACAAGTTCAAAATATCATCAAAGGGCTTAGCCTTACAAAGACGCTTTTTGTTTCTTCTATTATCCTGGGCGAAGCGCATACAGGAAAAAAAACATTGGTCCGCACTCTTTTTCCCGATACGCCGGTTGTTTCCGGAAGCAACCTCAAAGAAGTAAAAAGAGCGCTCGAAGACCACAATGAACTGATTATCACGGATTTTGAAAAACTAACGCATCAAAACGGGCTTAAGTTTGACAATAAACGTATTATCGCCACAGCAAATCACATAGGAAATCAACAAATCATCGACAAACTTTTTGCATTTATCTATACGATGCCTCCTCTCAAAGACAGGATCGAAGATGCCTATTATTTAAAATCTCTTTTTTTTCATGAAGCCTGCACTACGCTTACGGCCAAAGAAGATTCGCTGAAGCTTGATGCGCTTGCCATGGATCTTACCTCTAATGCCCAAAGCCTTAAAAAATCTATTTATGAACAGGTAGTCTATCACAGTATGAAATCCGAAGAAATTGAAAAGGTGTTGTATGCTTACCTTTTAGAACATCTGCAAGGAAACAATGCCTACAAAGAGTATCTTGCACTTTATGAAAAACCTCTTATTAAGGCAGGATTGCAAAAATTCGGATCACAACTTCAGCTTTCGCAAGTTTTAGGTATCAACAGAAATACCTTAAGGAAAAAGATATATGAATACCGCATCGATTGATTTTAAAGCTTTTGTCGAGTGGGACAATAGCCCTTTTGTTCTGTTTAACAATCATGGCAAAATTCTCTATCTCAATAATGCCGCAGAATTGCTGTTTGGACATGCAACTCCCAAAGAAATCTACAACATTGCGCTTTTATACGCGCCTCAAAGTTTCGGATATAAGACCACGGCAATTGACTTGAATTTTGATGCATTTAGTTTTTATGCGGTCACCGTAGGATATGAAAACGAAGAGCAGATTGCCATACGGCTTTATAACAAACCGCGCATTAAACAAAATATTCCCCTTCAAAAAGAAAAATTGATGGCTACCGATATCAATATTTTGCTTGAAGCCAATATCGCGCTGTTTAAAATAAAAAACAACAACCGTCTTGAATTGCTGACCGATCAAGAGATCCCTTCTTTCAAAATAGACCAAAACAGTTTTTCAAAACTTCTAAGAAAAATACTGGATACTTTTGTGCACTCACATTCCGTTTTTATCGAACTGAAACTTTTAATCGGCGAACATATCGTCATAGGCAACAAAAAAGAGCCTATCGTGCAGCTAAAAATAGATGCAGACACCCGCTGTAGCGATACAGATGAAGAGATCATTGCCCTTATCGACACTACCCATATCGCATATTCTTTTAAAGAACACAGTATCAGACTTGACATACCCCTCATTCAATAGCCTGCTTTTTGTCCCTTGACATTACCGTTTAATTAAAATTTAATCACATATTGATTAAAAATTAATCAATACCTGCACAAAAATATCTTATGCCTATGCTATCATGATGAAGTAAAACACTTCAAAGGATAACACATGAGATTCAAATATTTCTCTGTTTTGGCAACATTTTTACCTATCGCTGCAAATGCGGAAGAGACATTAAATTCCGGAGATACCGCATGGATGATGATCTCTACAGCACTTGTTCTTCTCATGACGCCTGCAGGTTTGGCTCTGTTTTACAGCGGCATGACAAGAAGCAAAAACACACTCAACACGTTTGCAATGGTTATGGGTGCATTCGTAGTGGCTATGATCGTTTGGGTCGCTGCGGGATATTCCATCGCATTTGGCGCCAACGAAAGCGCATTGCTCCAAAATGTCATGGGCGGTTTTGGCAACGTGATGCTTGACGGTATCAAGTGGACTGATTTGAGCGGTACATACCCTAAATATGTATTTGTCATATTTCAAGGAACATTTGCAGCTATCACGGTTGCAATCGCATCAGGATCGGTGATCGGCCGTATGAAATTCTCTTCATGGCTGGTCTTTGTGGCCCTTTGGGGGCTGATTGTCTATGCGCCTATTGCGCATATGGTATGGGGCGGAAAGGGTGCATTGCTTTTTGATGCCGGTGCCCTTGATTTTGCAGGCGGTACGGTTGTGCACATGAACGGCGGTTTGGCCGGACTTGTTCTTGCGCTCTTGGTTGGCAAACGTGCTGGATATCCGAAAACGCCGATGAAACCCTATAGCATTCTTTTAACCTCTACAGGGGCTGCGCTGCTCTGGTTTGGATGGTATGGATTTAACGGCGGATCTGCATTCGGCGCAAACGCCATCGCCGGTTTGGCATTCTTGACTACCACCGTTGCTGCAGCGGCTGCAGGCGTTGTCTGGATGCTGCTTGAATGGATGACGTTCAAAAAACCGACTTTGCTTGGCATTGCATCAGGTATCGTTTCAGGCCTTGTGGCCATCACTCCGGCTGCCGGTTTTGTCAATGCAGGCAGCGCATTTCTTATCGGTATCATAGGAGCAGCCGTCGGATTCTTCGGCGTAGTATCGCTAAAGAAAAAACTCGGCTATGACGACAGTCTTGATGCTTTTGGTATCCACTTTCTTGCCGGCCTATGGGGCGCTGTCGCAACGGGACTTCTTGCTTTGGATGACAAAGGCCTCTTGTGGGACGGCCCGCTTAAAGAGAGCGGCGACAGGATCGGCCAGCTCTTTGTGCAGTTTGAATCGGTGGTTATAGTAGGCTGTTTCACCCTTGCGGGTACCGTCATTGTTTATTTAATTGCTTCAGCGGTCACCGGCGGAGCGCGTGTCGATGCCCAAACAGAAGAGATCGGCTTGGATGAAAGCATCCACGGCGAAAGAGTCACCAATGCATAACCGTATCCCCGGCAATGCCGATACATCTGCAAGATCGCATCGGTTAAACTTTATAAAAACCAAGAGAAAGGAGTTGTTCTATGAAAAAAATTGAAGCGATTATCAAACCCTTTAAACTAGAAGACGTCAAAGATGCACTGGTAGCAGCAGGCATCGAAGGAATGACGGTTTCGGAGGTCAAAGGATACGGAAGGCAGCAGGGGCATTCTGAACTCTACAGGGGTGCGGAGTATATCGTCGAGTTTATCCCTAAGGTTAAAATAGAGATCGTAGTCAGCAATGAGTATTATCTCAATTTAGCGCTTAATGCGATCAAAGAGAATGCCAAAACAGGCAAAATCGGTGACGGGAAAATCTTTGTCAGCGATATCTCCAAAGTGATTCGCATCAGAACCGATGAAGAGGACGAAGAAGCACTGTAAGGTGCTGCGGGCAAGAAATGGCCTTTGCCCGCATGAACAAAGAGACTAACTGATGATATATTAGGCAATAGTTGAAACATTTATGATTTTTTACCTCATTAAATGATTAAATATGAAGCAATCAATGATTCATATATTTTTTACCGATCTGCTACACTTTTAAAAATATACCTTCAAGGTTTTCATCATGGAAATACAATATGTTATCGATACCCTTTTTACGCTTTTTGCAATGACGCTTATCGTCTTTATGGTACCGGGTTTTGCAATGCTGGAAGCAGGACTCATCAGGACAAAAAACGTAACAGCCGTACTCACGGTCAATGTAATGATCTATGCAATTGCCTCGATGGCTTTTTTGCTTATAGGATACGCCTATGCTTTTGGAGGCTGGGAGTTTCAAGAAGATATGAGCAAATGGGATTTTTTCATGTTCCAAATGGCATTTGTAGGAAAAACGATCAATATCATGAGCGGAGGGGTTAGCGAACGTTCACGCATCTTGCCCCTGATGCTTTTTACCGTTATTATGGCCGCTTTGATTTATCCGACGATTGTCAATCTTACATGGGGAGCCAACTTTCTTGAGGGTACCGTTTTGGATATTTCACGCATGTATGATTTGGCAGGCTCCACGGTCATTCATTCAACAGGAGGATGGGCGCTGTTGGCAGCGATTTTAATCATGGGGGCAAGAAGAGGAAAATACAGAAACGGAAAAATTCAAGTGATTCCCGCTTCCAACATCCCCCTTGTAACCCTGGGCGGCCTTCTTTTGTGGATAGGATGGTTCGGATTTAACGGCGGGAGCGTAGGAGCCATTTCAAGCAAAGAGAGTGCAGATGCCGTAGCGCTTACGATAATGAACACCAATACCGCAGGACTTTCAGGCGCAATCATCTCATGGGCATTGATGTATGTCCGCTATAAAAAATTCGATATTACTATGATTCTCAACGGTGCGCTCGGAGGGCTTGTTGCCATCACCGCAGGGCCAAATCTTTATGGAATTTACACTCCTATTCTTATCGGCGGCATCGGCGGCGCACTGGTCGTATTTGCCGTACCCATCTTTGACAAATTAGAACTGGATGATCCTGTGGGTGCGCTTTCGGTTCATTTGATAAACGGTATTTGGGGTACGCTTGCTGTGGGCATCTTCACAGACAAACCGCTTGCAGCACAAATAAAAGGGATTGTTGTCGTAGGTTTATTTGTTTTTGTGGTATCATTTGTCACTATTTATGTCATCAATAAAATCATCAGGCTTCGTGCAGACAACGAAGAGCAATTGGAAGGTCTTGACGACAGTCAATGCGGAATGGATGCATATCCGGAATTCAAACGCAGTATTTGAAAGGTAAATTATGAAAAAAATTGAAGCGATTATCAAACCCTTTAAACTAGAAGACGTCAAAGATGCACTGGTAGCAGCAGGCATCGAAGGAATGACGGTTTCGGAGGTCAAAGGATACGGAAGGCAGCAGGGGCACTCTGAACTCTACAGGGGTGCGGAGTATATCGTCGAGTTTATCCCTAAGGTTAAAATAGAGATCGTAGTCAGCAATGAGTATTATCTCAATTTAGCGCTTAATGCGATCAAAGAGAATGCCAAAACAGGCAAAATCGGTGACGGGAAAATCTTTGTCAGCGATATCTCCAAAGTGATTCGCATCAGAACCGATGAAGAGGACGAAGAAGCACTGTAAGGTGCTGCCCGGCTTTTTATCATTCTTGATCACATTAAGTTTGGTCTAAAAACCGGTCGATATGCTCTTTGCTTCCTGTAACTTTCCACTTCACACAATCTGCCAAAAACTCACGTTCAAACTCACAAATATCAGCCTTTTTTAGCCGATACACTGTCTTATTGATATCGCCATAGCTTGTCTTAAACGCATGAATCATTTGTTTTTCATACGGTACGATATCGGCTGCTGCCAACACATCTTTTGCCGCCTGCGCATAGGCCCTTGCCATTCCGCCCGTGCCAAGCTTAATGCCGCCAAAATAGCGCACGATCAGCACTGCGCACTCTATCATCTCCTCGCCTCTTAACACATTGAGTACAGGAATGCCCGCACATCCTTTGGGCTCTCCGTCATCGCTGCTGTTTTCTACAGTCTGGCCATATTCATTGAGCGTGCGCAGTGCATAAACGATATGATTGGCTTTGGGGTGTTGGGTTTTGAGTTTTTCGTGAAATCCGCTAAATTCACAGATCGGAACCAGAAAGGAGAGAAACTTCGAACGGTTCACTTCCGTGGCACAAGCCGCTACTCTTTTGATGGTTTGCATACTTATCTTAAAAGATTGACCTGATCTGCAATAAACTGCACAAAACTGTCACTGTCATTCATGCACTTTGCAACAATATAATCTTCGTACCTGATCTTTTCGGCAATCTCACGGTGCTCTATATCCAGTTCAAATGCAGTCTCGGAATTATCTATCGTAAAGGCCAAAGGATAAATCACTACTTTTTTATTGGTCGGATTGCGCAAGGTATCGGCCAAGCTAGGCTCCAGCCAGGCCGAAGGGCCCACTTTGGACTGATAAACCAGTTTAATGTCATGAAATTTGATACCGTGTTCATGCAGATAGATTTTGATGACAGAAACATTGGCTTCGACTTGTCTTTGATACGGATCACCCGCCTTGATGATACTGATGGGCAATCCATGCGCAGAAAGAAGCAGATCATACTCTTTTGTATCAATCCCTTCGGCTGCTTGCATGATTTGCTCAACACTTGCTTTGATATAGCCGTATTTGTCATAATACGGATCGATCACGGTAATTTTAGGGTTGTATCCTAAAGCCTTGCAGCGCGCTTCAATATCTTCTACAGAAGAGAGTGTGGTTGTCGTAGAATACTGGGGATACATCGGAAAGAGTATCAACTCTTCCACGCCATCCTGACGACACTGCTTGAGTGCATCGTCTGCAAATGGCGGTACATATCGCATCGCCGGATAAATCGGCATATCCAATTTCGTTTGCAACTTTTTAATCAGCCTCATGGTCAAATCGGGCAAGGGAGATTTGCCTCCCAATGCTTCATAATTTTCCTGCGCTTCGTGCAATCTTTTTTTGACAATAATCGTTCGAATTAATTTACGAACAAGAGGATTTACAGGGAGAATATTTTTATCCGAAAACATATTTTGCAAAAAAAGCTTGACTTCGGATATCGTGTTTGGGCCTCCCATATTTAAAAGAAAAAGCGCCTGTCTCATCTAGCCGTCCTTATAAAATCTAATGGTATAATAACACATTAAAATAAAAGGGGATATTATGATTATTATTCCGGCCCGCATCGGTTCCAGCCGCTTCCCAAATAAAGTATTGGCAGAGATCGGGGGTATTCCTATGGTAGTGCGTACTGCGATGGCGGTTGGCGACATTGATAAAGTTGTGATTGCCACGGATTCGCAAGAAGTGATGGCGATAGCCCATAAGCACGGCATCAAAGCAGTAATGACATCCGATCACCATCAAAGCGGCACGGACCGCATCTATGAAGCTGTACAGAAACTTGGGCTGCCTGAGCATGAAATTATTATCAATGTGCAAGGAGATGAACCATTTATCGAAACCAATGTTGTAGAAGCAGTCTACCATTTGACAAAAAAAAATAAAGACGAAACAGAGATTATGATGAATTCATGCTATAAAAACATCACAAACCCGGAAGCCGACGATCCTAATCTTGTCAAAGTCGTTACCGATAAAGATGATATTGCCCTTTATTTTTCCAGAGCCAAAATACCCTACCCCAGGGACCATCATTTCGACCGCTACAAAGGACATCTAGGCATTTACGGGTTTACGGTCAAGTCGCTGCAGATGTTTTGCTCTCTCAGCGCTGCCCCTCTTGAGCATATAGAAAAATTAGAACAGCTTCGTGCGCTTTACCACGGCTACAAGATAGCCATGACGGAAGTAGAAACGCAAAGCTTTGGTATCGATACCCCCGAAGATCTGGAAAGAGCCGTTAAATACCATCGGCTCTAATCAACAGAGGCCTTTATTTGCTAAAAAATTCAGCAAATCTTAGTGGCCCTTGACCGCTTTGCCAAGATCCCACATCGGCATAAAGATTCCCAATGCCATCAGCAATACCAATCCTGCGATAAAAAAGAGCATTATCGGCTCGATATAGGTTGCAAGGTTATCGATCAGATCTTGAAATTGCATATCGTAATATTCCGTTACCTTCTCAAGCATCGAATCAAGCTGTCCGCCCGCCTCTCCTGCCCTGATCATCTGCAGCAGCATATTTTCATAAAGGCCTGTTATTTCAAATGCTTCTGCAAGATTCATCCCCCGGCCTATATTGGCATTGACGCTGAGCAATTGCTCTTTAATCGCCAAATTGTCCACCATGCCTACAGCGGTATTGAGCGCTTCAGAAACAGGGATCCCTGCCTTTACCAGCTCACTAAACACAAGATTGTATTTATGCATCGTGGAAAGAAAAATGGCTTTATTGATAAGATAAAAATACGGATGAATCATCATTTTGTCTATTTTGTATTTAAAATCCTCATTGTTGGTATAAAAATATTTTAAAGCCACGATGATTGCAATTAAACCCGCAAGCAGATACAGCCCGTAATTGCTAAAAGCATGCTCCAGCATCAACAGGATTTGTGTAGGAACCGGCAGTTCTGCTTTAAATTTTGCAAATATATCTTTAAATTTCGGGACAACCACCATGATAAGTATCGTAAATGCGATGGCCATCGCTGCCAGTGTAATCAAAGGGGTTCTGATGGCTTTTTTAAATTTGGCCGTATTGTTTCGTATATTTTCTAAAATAGAAGCTAACTTATAATAAGAGTCTGAAACCTTTCCTGTCCTCTCTCCCAGTTTTGTCATAGCAAGCGCCACATGCCCAAACTCATTGCGGTAAAGCTCCATGGACTCTGACATGCTCTTCCCGGCATTGATATTGTTGTAAATATCGGTATAAATCTCTTTAAGCTGTATATTTTGAGTATTTTCCGCAACATCCTGCAGCGTATCGGTAATCGCGATACCCGCATTGGTCATTACCGCTATTTGCCGTATGGTTGAGATTTTATCATCGATCGGGACTTTGGTTTTAAACGTTTTTCTAAATCCTTGGAAAATATTTCCTAAAGTTTCTCCTGCAGGTGCGGATGTCTCTTCAGATTTTACTATCAGAGTTTGCGGAAATTTTTGCTTTGCCAATTTGACTGCAGACATCTTGTCTTTCGCCCTGATAAGCTCCCGGCGCTTTTTGCCTTTATCCATCATCGTTACATTAAAATATTTCATCACAGCCTTGCCACCCTATATATTTCTTCTACTGTTGTTTTCCCTTCCAGCGCTTTATGAATACCGTCTTCAAACATCGTTACAAATCCTTCTTTGACGGCTTGCTGCGTCATATCCTCTTTTGATGCCCCAGCTGCAATCATCCTGGAAAAAGTTTCACTGATCGTCAATACTTCCGAAATCATCTCCCGTCCGGCATAACCGCTGTGTCCGCACTCTTTGCATCCTACACCTTTGTAAAAAACAGGATTTTCAGGAAGATAGTCCCGAATATTTTTCAAAAGGGATTCGGGCAATACCGTCTCTTCTTTGCAGTGTTTGCATATTTTTCTTACAAGCCTTTGTGCCTGTATGGCAATCAGCGCGCCGCTTACGAGGTAGGACTCTATCCCCATATCCAAAATTCTAATCACCGCTGATAACGCATCATTCGTATGCAAAGTAGAAAGAACCAAATGTCCCGTCAAAGCAGCCTGTATGGCAATACGCAAGGTTTCCTGGTCTCGAATCTCCCCGATCATGATCTTGTCGGGGTCTTGCCTGAGTATCGATCGTAAAACATTGGCAAACGTTAGTCCGATGGCGGCATGCACTTGAACTTGCTGAAGCCCGCTCAGCTGATATTCTACCGGGTCTTCAACGGTGATAATTTTATCTTTGATGTCTTTAATGGCATTGAGTGCACCGTAAAGCGTTGTCGTCTTACCTGATCCTGTCGGTCCTGTTACCAAGATAATCCCATAAGGGACTTTGATTGATTGAGAAAACCTGTCATAGCAGAATTTACTCATCCCGGCTTCTTCCAAACGTATCATCGCTTTGGATTTGTCCAAAATTCTCAAAACAATTGATTCGCCATAAATGGTGGGCAAACTCGACACCCTAAAGTCAAACTCTTTTTTGGCAATCGTAGCTGAGAATCTTCCGTCTTGAGGCTTTCTTTTTTCTGCAATATCCAAATTTGAAAGCAATTTCATACGTGAAGCAAGCGGACTGAAAATATCTTTATCAAACGTAAAACTTTGACGCAACAATCCGTCTACACGCTCTCTGATGATACAGTTTTTTTCGCTTGCTTCAAGATGGATATCGCTTGCGCCGATATAAATGGCCGACTTGAGAATAATATCAATCAATTTGAGTACCGCAGGGGATTCGTCTCCCTCATCTTCATTTTCCTCTTGGTTTAAATCTTTACGAATATCGGCCACCAATCCTTTAATGCTTTCATTGATCTCCAGGCGCTGCAAATGTTTTTGTATCGCTTGAGGCTTCGCAATAGCAATACGCAAGGGTTTCCTTGGGAAAAGCCGCTGTATTGCATCTTGTGCAGCCATATCCAACGGATCGTCAAAGACGACCAATACGCTCAATTCGCCTTCTTCTATAGGGATTGCGTGAAACTTCAACAACTGCCTGTAAGGCAATTTTGAAAAAAGATGCATATCTATTTCAATTTCATCCAAGTCAATATATTCAACATGCAAAACATTTGCAACCTCTTTGATAATCGGATCAATATCGATACCGTCAATCATTTCTAGTTGAGACAATGTAACAGCACCCTGTCTTATTTTTTTAACCAAAAATATTTCTACACTATGCAAATCAATCATTTTTTCATTGATTAAGTTAGCAATAGAAATTTTTTTAGGAGGCCTGCTTTTTACCAACTCAGAGATGGCATCTTTTGTAATCATATTTTCAGCAAGCATCATTTCAATGATTTTTACCATTTAGCCGCTCCTTTTTATACCTCTACAATTATAGTATAGATCACAATAAAAAAATAATTTTTTTCTACAAAGAACCATTTTTAATCTGCTCCAGTAATTTTTTTGCTTGTT
The DNA here is from genome assembly GCA_002403155.1 of Sulfurovum sp. UBA4779. Taxonomy (GTDB): domain Bacteria; phylum Campylobacterota; class Campylobacteria; order Campylobacterales; family Sulfurovaceae; genus Sulfurovum. Next base: position 54,990 of record DHHF01000011.1, on the reverse strand, counting down.
TTGAATCTGTTCTTTGTATATACGCCGTCAAAGTGTGCATTGCTTCGTTTTTTCTGCCAAGCTTTAGTTTGGATTTTATAAATATCATCCAAGACTCCTCAATATTATTATTGATTTTATTGGCCTGCAAAGCCCAATATTCTGCTTTTTGATATTTATTTTGATTAAAATAGTTTCTTGCCAAAAAAAGAGCATCTTCCACATCACGTGACTCATAAAAACGTTTTTCAACTTCTTGATAGGCCGAGATACTTGTTGTTTCAACAATATTTAAATGTATTTTTTGTTTTTGTATTTCTTGCTTAGGAATAGGCTGATCGATCGATGCTTGCGGGGTTGCTTCTTCTTCAAAAACAGGCACTTCTTTGGCGCTATCGTAAGGATTTTCTTCAAGATACGTTTCAGGTGCAGTCACTGTATCTTGTTTTTCTTTCGGGGGATAAATTTCCAAGGCACTTATTGGTTCGTTAATGAGAATGGCGCTTTGGTTGGATTCATTTTTAATTTTAGCACTTTGGTTGGTTTCGTTTCCGATTTCGGGTTGGAGCGGAATTTGAAGTTGGACTTGCAGATTGGCTTTTTTTGTGCTCTTTTCTTTTAAAAGCTGCCAAAGATCATCTTTATAAACTACCAAACCCGCCATTGATCCTGCAATAATCAATAAAGCCGATATAAAAAGATACCACGGCCTTCTTTTTTTCTTTTTATATCTCTTCCATTCTTCTTCCAAATGCTTGATGTCATACATGGATATATCCTAATTTGATTGCTGCCATTTCAATAATACGTTTTTGTATTTTTTCATAATTGATTTTGATCGGTTCATTTTTATCATAATATTCGCAAATTTCAAAAATTGTAAAAATCAGCTTATTGCATTCTCTGTAATTTCCTTTTGTAAAAGTATGAATAAGCCTCATCTCTTTTTCTTTGATGCTGTTTGCAATTTCATAAAGATTTCTTTTAAGCAATTTTTTATGAATATAGGCTGTTAAGTCTTCTTTCGTTGCATTTTTTAGCTCGATAACCTCCCAGATACGAGACTGAAAATGCTCTTTTGCAATAAGATCTTCATCTTCCGTTTTATGCAAAGAAACAACAAATTTTACACTTCTGCTGTCTGAGAGAAGCCTGATCTTCTCCATGATCTGAGGACCGTACATTTGAGCTTCATCCAGAAGGATAACAATCTCTCTTTTGCCTCTTAAATCTTTGCAAAAATTCACCAATGCAGAAAAATTGACTTCGGTATTGCGCGGCAAATCCTGCTTGGTTAAAACCTTAAACAATTTATGAAAAAACTCTTTTTCGGTAATTGAAGGCGTATCAAAATAATATATCTCTTTTCGGTGTTTTAATTTTGTAAAAATACGGTTGAGGAGTATGCTCTTGCCTGTTCCCGGTTTGCCAAAAAGCAAGATCATTTTCAATGGCTTATCCAAACTCTGCTCCAGCCTTCCCAGTGCAGAGCCGGCAGAATCAAGTTCTATGTAGTCATCGATATCAATCGAATCGATGAATACATTTTTAGCGATTTCATATCTACTTTTCATTAACTTTTGAATAACCCAAGTCTTTTAAAGAGACGGATTTAGAATTTTTTACCACATGAGGCGTAATGATCAAGACCAACTCTTCGATCGTATTGATCTTCTTTTCATTTTTGAATGCATACTCTAACAGCGGCAAATCGCCCAACAACGGCACTTTATTGATTTGGATACCGGATTTAGAAGAAATCAATCCGCCCAATATTGCATGTTCGCCGTCTTTGACCTTAATCACTGAGGCAATCTGTCTTCTGATAAGATCCGGCGGGATCGTTCTCACACCCGTATCGCTTTGTACCGCCTCTACCGTATCAGAAATGGAAGGGTTGATTTTTAATGTAATGATACCATTTGAATCAATCTCCGGTGTAATATCAAGCAAGATTCCCGCAAACACAGAATCGACAAGCTCGCCTTCGGCCGCACTTGTGCCTCCTCCGCTTGTAGTGGTGGTGGCTGATTTTATCTTATAGAACAACTCTTTCCCGACACTGATCAGTGCGGGCTGATTATTCAGTGTCATCACTCTTGGGCTTGAGATGGATTTTACATCCCCTTGTGTCCCTAAAAATTTGATCACGTCCGAAACATCTGTTTGCCCCGTGACACTTATCAGCTGCGCATTGCGCGGCTGCGTACCCGGCATAAATTCTGCTTCTGTGATACCGTCTTCTGTATCCCAGGTATAGGAACTTATATTTTTTTGTGCCATTGCCAAAGAGTTGACCGTAACATTCTGCAGCCCGTAAAGCTGAGACCAATCTACGCCGGTTGTTTTACTGTCATCAAAAGTGACGGTTAAAATGCGCACATCGATCAGTACTTGCGACTTAATCTGCTCAGAAAGCGTTCCTATATAGTGTGCAACCCTGTTGATTTGTCTATTGGTCCCTGTCACCGTCACCATCCCCGCTTCTGGGTTGATAATCGGAGCCAAAGGATTATACTCCCACATCTGGCCGTCAGGGCCCGTCCATCCTTGGCCTGTTTTGGTATAATGCGTACTTCCGTCTCCGGCACCTATGAGAATGCGCTGAACTTCTTTTTCAACCGTTTGCCAAAACACAAATTCATCATTGCTTTCAATAGAGATACCTGTCCTGCTTGTTGCGCCTATTCCCGCATCCTGAGTCGATCCTCCGTTTGAACTGACCGCATTGCTTGCATTGGCAATGGTGACATGCGCATTGCTTTTTCCTGTCCTTTTGCCTGAGATGTAATGAATACGGAACGTGCGGGTGATCAGATAGGAAATTTCCAGCTTATTGCCGCTCAATATATAATGAAGGTCATTGTCTTGAAGAATCGTATTTAAAAAGCCGTTTAATGTGGTATTTTTCAATTTTACATAATAAAGCTTCTTATTCATTCTCATTTTTGCCGCATCATCTTTTACAATGACCGACAAGCCGCATGTATCTGCAAGATTTTCAATCACATCGCTGATGCTTAGTTTGCTGTCAACTGTAACGCTAAACAGTTTTGTGGAACATTCTCCTGCATTTAAAGAACTAAATATTCCCAACAACAAACCAAACGCAATAAAAAAGCCTATCCCTTTCTTTTGAATCTGTTTCATTTTACCTTCCTTCTACCATGATAAGATCATTTCTTTTTTTATGAAGAAATAATTTTTTGATCTGATTGGCATTTCTCAACACTACACCGTTTTTGCCAACATATTTTAACGTATACCCCATCACTTTGTCGCCAACACTAAACCAAGCATCATTGATATATGCTTTGCCGTTCATAATCCCGTGCAAAGACATTTTTGCTTCTTTTTCTGCTTCGGGAGTCATAAAAGCGGTTCTATTGTCCTCATTGGAAAGGACAACAAAAGGCTCTTTTGTTTTTTCTAGGGTTTCAAGCTTCACCCCTTCTCTTTTTTGATGAATTTGAGCAACCATCTCTTCAATCTGCTTGACAGAAAGATCAGCAGAAGCACATACTATGATGCCGGAAAATATAAAAATAATTTTTTTCATCAATGATTAATCCCCCATACTGAGATATTGATATCGGCATTGACTTTTGATGAATTGGCATCCAAAGAAAGATTGGTGCCGTAGATATCGGTTACCAACACGTTTTGTTCGATTTCATTCATAAACTTTACGATACCTTTGTATTCGCCCCTGCAGCCGACGCCTACTTCCAAAACATACCCGAAATTTCCATTGTTGTTTATATAGCGGTTGGCAATATATCTGATGTCAACATTTTGTACTTCTGCTTTATCTGTGATAGAATTTAAAAACTTTGACCAGCTTTTTTGATTAAACAACATATCCGAAAGCTTGTCAAGATTGCTGTCAATAAATTTTATTTTATAATTTAAATCGGCAATAGTTTGTTTTTTGTCGACAATATCCTGTTCGAATTTTTTGACATAATAGTTACGATCCCCATTTACAGTAATCGAATCAAGATAGGTCGTATTTTCAACGATGCTTTTTTGTATGCTTTTTTTATTTGCTTCGCTTTTTTGATACATTTTTTCTGTATATGGCAGCAAATACGCATAGGCTAAATAGCTGATAACCCCGGCCACCCCTAAAATGACCATCCATTTTTCACTCGCTTTTTTGGGAGCAAAATATTCATCCATCGCTTCTAGTTTATCTTCTATATACTTCATCTTAAATCCACCTTTAGCAGACCTTTATAATAATCGCTCTTAGGGTCTTTTTCAATTAATTCAATATCGATTTGATTTATTTCACTAAAATGCTTTTCCGAAATATATTGAATCAGTTCAGTAAGCTTTCTATCTTCAGAACTTACCAAAGAGAGCCATAAAACATTATCTTTTGATTGTAATTTCTCTATATGGACATCATATAAACTCAATTCTTCGGCAATCATGTGAAATAAACCGGACTTCAAGCGATAGTTGACTTTTTTGTCATAGATTGAAGTAAGCGTTGTGGTTTTTGCATAATATTTTTCTTTTAATTGGACAATATTTTCATCCAGTGCCGCAATTTCTTTTTTCTTTTCGCCCAGAATCTGTTTGTATTTGTTGGATTCTGCGGTTAATTTGTCGTTTTCAATTGTCAGCGCATAAATTTTGGCATCATTGATATAGGAGTTTACCAGATACATCAAAGGATAAGCCATGCCCAAAGAGATAGCTGCAGCAGTAGAAACAATAAATTGGCCGCTTGCACGATTGAGAAATGAAGGGGGCCTAGGGAACATTGTCAGGTTGACAACCGACGCCTCTGCTTTAATATAGCTCAATGAATTAAGAAGCATCAGATATTGCAGCTGATCAATATACCATTCGTCATTATTGACTCTATAATTAAAATTAAACACTGAAGAGGATAATCCCAAATAATTTTGGCTGTATTCGTCCAATCCTATAATCGGCCCGTTTTCGCTGCCAATATACATATGCTCTACGACATCCAGTTCAAAGGCCCTTTTGGCATAGATAAGAATATCGTTCACATGAATAAATATTTCTCCGAATATTTTCATCAATGCTTTTTGATATTGGGTATCAGCTGTTTTGAGCCCCTCAAGCTCCAACACGCTGTAAAATTTTTTTTCATCCGCTTTTTCACCGATAATTTCACAATATTTTTCATAAATCTGTTCCAACGAAAACTCTATAGATTTCGAATAAACATATTGTCCGTCTTTATATAGTGTCACAAATGCATCATTGCGGGTAAAATAGATAAAAGCGTGGGTATCGTTTGGCTGCAAAATCTCTTTTTCATATAACACTTGATACAAAAGAGGAGCCGGCACGATAAGATCAATATATTTTATCTGCTGTTTTGCAGAAGCATAAAGCCGTTCCAAGACTTCAGGCTCGGCGACAAACACATGAAATAAACGCTCTTCTCCTGTGGTTTCTGCTTCAAAATAACTTACAATATATCGATTTGCCTGATCCAGACCCAGCTCTTCATACGCTTTGATATCAAGAATATCGGCAATATCTTCTTGAGGAATACTGCGGCTTAAACGTACGGTTGTGCTCACAACATCTTTATTGCTTAAATAAGAGGTAATGAAGTTTGATGTATCGTAAGTCAATTTGCTTAAAGGCTGAAACTTATCATTTTTAAAAAGATAAGCTTTATCTCTATACGCATTGAGTGTAACAATATTTTTAATATCCGGTTTTGATGAACTTTTTTTAAAAAACATCTCAGCCCCCCTTCCTTGCTCTCCAATTATATATGTTATAATATTAATATTATCTTATAAAAATGAAGCGTTCTTAAAAAAATATTCTTTTTAAATTTTTATTATCTCTTATGTTGCAAGCTATAGGATATATCCGAACTCTTCAAGTCTCTCTTTGTTTTTACTCCATCCTTTTTTAACGACAACGTGCAAATCCAAAAATATTTTTTTACCAGAAAAAAGTTCCATTTGTTCGCGTGCACATTTGCCTACGCGCCTGATACCTTCTCCCCTCTGCCCCACGATCATCCCTTTTTGCGTCTCTTTTTCTACTATAATCGTCGCAAAAACCCTGTCCATCTCATCGCTCTCTTGGATGCGGTCGATCATCACATCGCTCTCATAAGGTATCTCATCGCTCAGATTTTCAAAAATAGATTCGCGGATAAGCTCTTTGTAAATATCTCGAATATTGTCTGTCGTGAGTATTTCCGTATCATACAAAAAAGGAGAAAAAGGCAAATGTTTTGCAATCTCGTCAAGCAGCTGTTTTTTTCCCACTTTTTTATTGACAGAAAAAGGAATAATGGCTTCAAAACGATCCTGATATTTTTGGTATTCTTTCAATTTTCCAAGAATATCCTCCTGTTTCACATGATCGATTTTTGTCAATACGACGATATGCTTGACTCCTTTTGCCTGCACAAGCGTTAAAAATTTCTCATACTCTGCAAGCTTGTCCGTCACAGGAGCCAAAAAGACAATCAGATCGCTATCGCCCATCGCTTTTAGCGCTTCTTCCAGCATAAATTGGTTAAGCAGCTTCTCTTTTTGATGGATACCGGGCGTATCTACAAAAATTATTTGCGCATTCTCATGCATTACGATGATATTCATCCGCTTTCTTGTTGCTTGGGCTTTTTTGGAAACCATTGCAAGTTTTTCGCCTGCCACATAGTTTAGCAGGGTACTTTTGCCTGCATTAGGGCGTCCTACTACCGCAACAAACCCTGCTTTCGTATCTTTTTGTTCATCAAACATCGGCTATCTCTTTATAATATATATCTTGTGGCATCAACATCTTCTACTACTTTACCTATTTTCTCTGCGACAAGCGCCTTATTTATGGTGATTTTTTCGCCTGCATGCGCATCGGCGCTGAAACTTATCTCTTCGAGAATTTTTTCCATCACCGTATGCAGTCTTCTTGCGCCTATGTCTTCTGTTTTTTCATTAGCAACCAATGCATAATGCGCAATGGCCCGCAATGCTTCCTCTTCAAAATCCAAATCGACATTTTCCACAGCCATCAACGCTTTATATTGCTTTATGAGAGAATTTTTCGGCTCGGTTAAAATACGATAAAGCGTCTCTTCATCCAAACTGCTGAGCTCTACGCGCAAAGGAAAACGCCCTTGAAGCTCAGGAATGAGATCGCTGGGCTTGGAAAGATGAAATGCCCCTGCTGCAATAAACAAAATATGGTCTGTTTTTACCATCCCCACTTTTGTATGCACCGAAGACCCTTCCACAATAGGAAGCAAATCCCTCTGTACGCCTTCTTTGCTTGGATCTTGTCTGCTTTGTGATCCGGAAGAAACGGCTATTTTGTCTATTTCATCAAGAAAGACGATCCCTCCCTTTTCTACCTTTTCAAGCGCCAATGCTTTCAGCTGCTCCTCATCCAAAAGCACTTCGCTTGCTTCTGATTCAAGTATTTTTTTTGCTTCTTTTACGGTGACCTCTTTTTCGGGGCCTTTTTTACCGTAACTGCCCAATACTTTCACAATAGATTCTTGCACCTGGATCATCTGCGGAGGAAGCCCCTCTTCGGAAAAGCCGGGGGTTTTTGGCATTTCTATTTTGATCTTGAGATGGTCAAGTTCGCCTTTTGCAAATTTATCCTGCATTTTTAAAAAAGAAGCATCGTATTCTTGTTTTTTTTGTTCGCTGGCACCGGCAGGAAGAGGCGGCAAAAGCTTTTCTATAATTTTATTTTCGATGTAGTTCTCTATCTTCTCTTTATTTTTCTCATTCTCGCTCTCACGCACAATACCCATCGATACAGAAACCAAATCCCGTATCATCGACTCTACATCGCGTCCCACAAACCCGACTTCCGTATATTTGCTTGCTTCTACTTTGATGAAAGGCAGGTTCATCATTTTTGCAAGCCTTCTGGCGATTTCTGTTTTCCCTACGCCGGTACTGCCTATCATCAGAATATTTTTAGGCACCACGTCATGCTGCATCTGAGGATCAAGCTGCATTCTTCTATAACGATTCCTCAATGCCACGGCAATCGTCTTTTTGGCATCATTTTGCCCTATGACATATTTATCAAGATAGGCAACGATCTCTTTAGGTGTTAAATTCTCCAAATTATTCCTTTCTTTTTATCGATATTTGTGCTGTTTTTTACTGCAGAAAACTATAGTTCAAGAATTTTAATATTTTTATTGGTATAGATACAAAGTTCGCCTGCTATCTCTAGCGATTCTTGCACCAACGCCTTTGGATCGAGATTGGCATGTTTTTCTAATGCCCTTGCAGCCGAAATGGCATAGTTTCCGCCGCTGCCTATGGCGGCGATTTTCCCGTCTTGAGGCTCGACCACGTCCCCCGTGCCGCTGAGTATAAAAATATGCTCTTTGTTAAGAACGATCATCATCGCTTCAAGCTGGCGCAATTGTTTGTCTTTTCTCCACATTTTGGAAAAAGCGATCACAGACTTAAAAAGATCGCCTTTTTTTTCTGCAAGGATGCTCTCAAACATATCAAAAAGATTAAACGCATCCGCCGTACTCCCTGCAAACCCTGCCAGAATTTTGCCTTCGTGCAGTGTACGGATTTTTGTAGCGTTGCTTTTGAGTACGGTGCTCCCGAACGTAACCTGCCCGTCACCGCCGATCACCGCTTTTCCGTCACTCCGATAGCCCAATATCGTGGTTGCTTCAAACATTATACACCCACTACTTCTACTTTGAGCATTGCATGAATGCCATGCCCCAATTTTGCATCCACCTCATGAATGCCCGTAGACTTGATGGTTTTTTTAAGGCCGATATTTTTTTTGTCAAGCGTGATATTAAATTGCTCTTGAACCGCTTGGGCGATATCGCCGTTGCCAACCGAACCTTGTATGCCCACGGGAGCCAAATGTTTTTCTATTTTGACGGTTTGTGCTTGAAGCGCAATTTTTTCAGCTTCAAGCCTGGCCAGCTCCTCTTTAAACTTGAGGGCTGCATTTGCCTGCTCTATTTTCCATTGTTCTATCACTTGAGGCGTTGCCAACTTTGCCAAACCTTTTGAGATAAGAAAATTTTGTCCGTATCCATCCTTTACCTCTTTGATTTCACCGGCTTTGCCAAGTGTTTTTACATCTTTTATGAGCAATACTTTCATAATGATTTCCTTTGACAGATAGAATTAACCGATATTCTATCGAATTTTTGCTAGGGATTGGATGAGAAGAGATTTGGAACCCTGTGCAAAAACATCTCTAAAGTTTTTATGCTACAATCGGTAAAAAATTAATACGGATATCAAGCCATGTTTCAAACATTTGCCATCAACGACTTAGAAACATTTCCTCAACAGCTTGAGGCAATGCTCAATGCACATAGAGAAATCATCAATACTATTACAAAAAGCAACGAAAACAGCTATGAAAAAGTTCTCAAGCCGCTGCAAGATTTGGATGAAGAATTGGAACTTTTTTTTACGCCTCTGGCGCATCTGAATTCTGTCATGAATTCGCCGCAAACTCAAAAAGCCTATGAAGCGTGCATCCCGCTGCTTTCAAAGTTTTCTTCCCAAATGGCGCAAAACGTTGCGTTATTTAAAAAAATCGAACAAATCCAAACAGATGACGAAGAAGCCCAAAGGGTACTGGAACACGAAAGAAGAGACTTTGTCCTCTCGGGTATCAATCTTTCGGAAGAAAGCAAAAAAAGAATGGAAGAGATCGTTTTGCAGCTGAGCGAACTGGGCAACCAATTTTCACAAAACCTTCTCAATGCGACCAATGCTTATGAACTTATCATAGAAGACGAAAAAGATATAGCGGGGCTTCCCAAAAACGATATTGATGCTGCCAAAGAGATAACAGAGGAAAAGACTGTCTATAAATTTACATTGCAAATCCCCAGCTACCTGGCCTACATGACCTACGGGCCAAACCGAAAATACAGAGAAATGCTTTACAGGGCATACAATACCCGCGCGCCGGAAAATGCTGAAGTGATAGACCGGATACTCAAACTTAAAAACGAAAAAGCGCAACTGCTCGGTTTTGAAAATTATGCCCAATACGCGCTGGAAAAACGGGATGCCCCCACGCAAGAAAGCGTCATTGCTTTTTTGGAAGCTTTGGCTTTGCAGTCGCTTCCCCAAGCAAAAAAAGAGATTGAAGAGCTTGCTGCCTTTGCAAAAAAAACAGACGGCATCGAAACGCTTGAAAGCTATGACGTGGCCTACTATAGCGAAAAGCTGAAAAAAGAAAAATTTGATTTTGACGATATGATGCTCAAACCCTATTTTGAACAAACAAATGTGCTTAATGGGCTTCTTAAGATTGTAACGGAACTGTTTGATGTTGTCTTTAAACAAGTTGATGTGCCGGTATGGCATCCGTGTGTCAAATGTTTTGATATTTATGAAAATGATATGCTTGCAGGGCGTATCTATTTTGACCTTGAGGCCCGCAAGGGAAAACAGGGGGGCGCATGGATGAATGATTGGGAGACGTATTATATCGATGCGCAAGGCAAGAAACATCTTCCTTCCGCTTTTATCGTATGCAATTTTTCACCCTCTTCTGAAAATACTCCTTCTTTGCTGCGTCATGACGACGTGGTTACCTTTTTTCATGAAATGGGCCATGCGATTCACCATCTTTTTGGCAAAAGCAAAGAACGCTCCGTTTCTGGTATCAATGCTGTTGCATGGGACGCGGTAGAATTTCCTTCTCAGTTTTTAGAAAATTTTGCATACGAAGGTACGATACTCAAACGTTTTGCGTACCACTACGAAAACCGTCAGCCTATTGAGGATGTCCTTTTAAATAAGATCAAAGAGACTAAAAATTTCCAAGCGGCCTTGGGCATGCTCAGACAGATAGAGTTTGCACTTTTTGATTTTAAACTGCATCAAAAACTGCATCAAAAAGATGAAATTCAAGAGCTGCTTGATACGATAAGAAAAACAACCGCCCTGCTTAAACCGCCAAGCTACAATAAATTTCAACACGGCTTTTCTCATATCTTTGCCGGAGGATATGCTGCAGGATACTACAGCTACAAATGGGCTGAAGTGCTCAGTGCGGATGCTTTTTTTGAGTGCCTTGATGAAGAAGAAGGCTTCAATAAACTTCAAGCCAGAGGATATAAAGAGCATATCTTATCCAAAGGAGGCTCGCAAGAGATGAGCCGTCTCTATGAAGAATGGCTGGGAAGAAAACCCGATGTAGCAAGCCTTATAAAGCTTTATCAAATAGGGGCTTGAGCCCCTTTTTGTTAGTATGGCCTTTTGACGGCCGGAAACAAAGGCTATTTTGTCTTGTTTGCCAAAGAAGCGATTCGCTCAGGCTGTTTTTTCCCTTCGATAATGAATCTCAATGCATTTAACCGGATAAACCCTTCTGCATCCCCTTGGTTGTATACCTCATCTTCTTCAAATGTGGAGTGTGCTTCGCTGTAGAGCGATTTATCCGATTTTCTTCCTACAACGGCAACATTCCCTTTGTATAGTTTAAGTTTTACTTCACCCTCTACGTTTTCTTGCGTTGCATCGATTGCGGCTTGAAGCATTTTTCTCTCCGGAGACCACCAGTACCCGTTATAGATCAACGATGCATAGCGCGGCATCAATTCATCTTTGAGGTGCGCCTCTTCTCGATCAAGCGTAATGGATTCGATCGCTCTGTGCGCTTTGAGCATGATAGTTCCGCCCGGCGTTTCATAGCATCCTCTGGCTTTCATCCCCACATAGCGGTTTTCAACGATATCCACGCGTCCGATTCCATGTTTGTTTCCGTATTCATTCAATGTTTTAAGCAGTGCTGCAGGACTCATCTCTTCGCCGTTAATCGCTATAGGATCGCCTTTTCTGTAGGAGATCGTGATATATTCAGGCTGATCGGGTGCCTTTTCCGGGGCAGTCGTCCATAGCCACATATCTTCTTCAGGCTCGGCTGCAGGATTTTCCAGATGAAGCCCTTCATAAGAGATATGAAGCAAGTTTGCATCCATTGAGTAGGGGCTAACTTTAGGGTTGCCGTTCTCATCCAAATGTTTTTGCGAAATTTCGATACCGTGCTCTTTAGCATAGGCAAGAAGCTTCTCACGTGAGTTTAGGCTCCACTCCCTCCATGGCGCAATCACCGCAATATCGGGGTTTAAACTAAGATACCCAAGCTCAAAGCGTACCTGGTCGTTTCCTTTTCCGGTTGCACCGTGGCTGACCGCATCCGCACCGGTCATTTGAGCAATCTCAATCTGCTTTTTAGCAATGAGCGGCCTGGCGATAGAAGTACCGAGCAGATACTCCCCTTCATAGATCGCATTGGCTCTAAACATCGGGAAAACAAAGTCTTTCACAAACTCTTCACGCAGATCAAGAATAAAAATATTTTCCGGTTTGATACCCAGTGCAAGCGCCTTTTGGCGTGCAGGCTCTACCTCTTCGCCTTGTCCAAGGTCGGCTGTGAAAGTCACAACCTCGCAACCATACTCATCTTGTAGCCATTTGAGGATAATACTTGTGTCAAGTCCTCCGCTATATGCCAATACCGCTTTTTTGATATTTCTTTTTGCCATATATAAGCCTTTTATAACTGTGTAATTTGGTGCGATTTTATCACAATCTTCGTTAAATCCATATTGTATGCCTTTGCGAAAAAGCCCTTGCATTAAAGAACTTTCATTATAATGCTTATTTACATTTTCAAGGAGTTTTTTATGCATCTGGGTGTCAATATCGATCACATTGCCGTACTGAGAGAGGCGAGAAAAAGCGGAGATCCTGATCCGTTGGATGCGCTGGGGATCTGCAAACGTGCCGGAGCAAATCAGATAACGATACATTTGCGCGAGGACAGACGCCACATCCAAGACAGCGATGCGATACATATCATGAAGCACTCTTTTTTACCGGTGAATTTGGAATGTGCCATTGCACCTGAGATGATCGATATTGCCTGCACCCTTAAACCCCATCGGGTTACGCTTGTGCCCGAAAAACGCGAAGAGGTGACAACCGAAGGAGGGCTTGCAATACTGGATACACAGCCTCTGTTTTTAGAAGCGGTCAAAAAACTGCAGCAAAATGAAATAGAGGTTTCTCTTTTTATCGATCCTGATTTTGATACGGTAAAAAAAGCCAAAGCGTTAGGTGCGGAATGGATCGAATTTCATACCGGAAAATATGCCAATCTCTATGCGATGCTCTATGGCAATCTGTCCAAAACGCACCATAGCATTCCAGAATTTGAACTCCCAAGAAAAACGTTAAACCGGATGCTTAAAAAAGAGTTGGAGACTCTAGCGCAATTAAGCGGCGAAGCAGCCAAAATGGGGTTAAAAGTCGCCGCCGGACACGGGCTGAATTATCAAAACGTAAAACCGGTCGTTGCCATAGAGGCGATCGAAGAGCTCAATATCGGCCAAAGCATTATTGCACGTTCCGTATTTACCGGGCTTGAGCAAGCCATACTTGATATGAAAACGCTGCTGGCACGATGATGCAAAAAAAAGTAGCCGTCAGTATTGGGGATTTAAACGGGATAGGCATCGAGCTTGCCTTGCGCAACCATGAGACAATCTCCCAAAAAGTCTCTCCGATATATTGCATCGATCCGGTGATGCTCAAACAAGCAGCAGATAAACTCCAAATTCGGGTACCGTTAGATTTCCAAACTGTCGAAAACATCGCACCCTCTTTTGACATACAGCCCGGCATAATCTCTAAACATAGCGGTGCATACGCCTATGCTTCGTTTATCAAAGCCGTTGAGCTTGCAAAAACAAAAAGCGTAGATGCCATCACCACTCTTCCGATCCACAAAAAAGCCTGGGAGCTTGCAGGCATCAAATACAAAGGCCACACTGACGCACTGCGGGATATTTTCGGATACGATGCGATCATGATGCTGGGGTGTCCGAAAATGTACGTAGCGCTCTATACGGAGCATATTCCGCTTAAAGAGGTGGCCGGACATATCAAAGAAAAAGAGCTGACACGTTTTTTCATCGACTTTTACCGCGCCATAAAGCCGACTGCAGCCGTTGCGGTATTAGGGCTGAATCCTCATGCAGGCGATGAAGGCGTTTTGGGAGATGAGGAGTCTGTCATTGCACAGGCAATTGAAAATGCCCATCGGCATATCGGCCGGCAAATATTTACTTCTCCTCTGGTGCCGGATGTTGCCTTTACTCCCAGGGTCAGAAAAAATTATACCTATTATATCGCGATGTATCATGACCAGGGGTTGGCGCCTCTTAAGGCACTCTATTTTGACGAAGGCATCAATGTCTCACTCAATCTGCCGATCCTTCGAACCTCGGTTGATCACGGTACCGCCTTTGATATTGCCTACAGAAACGAACCCCTTAACGCTCTAAGCTACATCAATGCCGTTGATTATATTCTTGAACATTAAAAAAGTACTTTATTCTCTTCTTCCTTCGTTTCGCATCGATCATTCATGCGTTTGCTGAGGGCTTCTTGGCAGGCTTGGCAAAGATAGCGGCAATGTCGTATATCATAGTAGATTTCATCCCCTATATGCAAATCACCATAACACTCGCCGCAAACATTTGTAACACGCAAAAGAATCTCTTTGGTTGCATTTTCTTTTATAAAACACGGACTACTATCCATTTAGCTCTCCCGAAAGCTGATCAATCATCTTTTTGGCCTCATCCAAGGTACTGTCAAGCTCGTACGCTTTTTGATATGCCTCCAATGCCAAGCTTTTGCGGCCAAGGTCATGAAGCGTATTGGCATAGTTAAAATAGTAAGGCGCATAGTCGCTATCGAGTGCAATAGCGCGCTCATACTGCACTAGCGCCTCTTCTGCCTGCCCTGCCTTACGAAGCGCATTGGCTAAGCCGGCATAGGCCGAATCGTTTTCTTTGTCAGATAAAAGTATTTTTTCATAAGCCTCTTTTGCTTTGTCATATTCTTTTATCTGAAGATACACATAGCCGATTTTTTGCAGCACTTCAACATTTTCTTTTTCTACAATCAAAGCGCTTTGCAAGGCTTTGAGCGCTTCAAGCATATCTCCTTTGACTACCGCATCATCTGCCATCTGCAGCAAAGTCTCAATGCGTGTAGACTGTTCTTTGTCGGAGGCAGAAAATATTTTATCGGGGCGCGAGATGCCTCCTATCTGCTCGTCTGCTGTTTTTGCCTCAAAATCTACGCCTCTTTTGGGATGGGTTCCCGACAAAATCTGTTTAAAAAAAAGATAAAAAACTACCCCTGCGACCGCCAGCAGTAAAAGTTGAAACATAGTCATAAAAACTCCCTTTTCGATAACAAATCATAGGATAATCCAACTTAAATCCAAAGAAATGTTTGCATCATTATTTTTTAAATTTTAATTTTTTAGCTGAGCAGCGATACGGCCTACGGCTTCATCCATCTCCTCTTTTGTTTTAAAAACAAAGGTATGTTTTTCCTCTTCGCCCAAATGCACAAAAATCCCAAATCCTACGACTTCTACTTTATCTTTGGCTTCAACCTCCAGCCATTCCAAACTCACTTGGGTCGTTTCTTCTTCATATCCTGTTTTAACAATGGCCGCAGGATAAAGCTGCGTAATGTCTGATATCTTGAACTGTTTGTTTTCTATGGTAATGATCATAAGAGGATTATAGTATAATTTTCCTATCGGTATAAACGCCTTACGATAAAAAATCAAAATTGTTTCACAGAAAGATACGAGAAGCGGTTCATACAATCAGCCAAAAGGAGAGAGAATGAGTTTAAAAGAACAGATCAAAAATGATATGAAAGAGGCTATGAGAGCCAAAGAGAATGCAAAAAGAGATACATTAAGAAATATTCAAGCAGCTATCAAACAAATCGAAGTAGATGAGCGCAGAGAATTAAACGACGAAGAGATAGAAAAAATTCTCTTAAAATACGCCAAACAAAGAGAAGATGCTCTGGCCCAATTCAAAGAAGCCGGGCGCGATGACCTTGTTGCCAAAGAAGAAGCAGAGCTTATGCTGGTAAAAAGCTATTTACCGGAACCTCTCACCGATATCGAACTTGAGAATATCCTCAAAGAAATTATTGCTTCGTCGGGTGCTTCGAGTATGGCGGATATAGGCAAGGTGATGGGGGCGGCAAAAGCAGTGATAGGAAGCCGCGCAGACGGTAGCCGCATCAACCAAACAGCAAAAAAACTGCTCGCCTAATCTTACATGATGCGAGCCGGTTTCTCGGCTTGTTTCCTGCTTAAAAATCTTTTTTTATGCAAATAGCCTTATTTTCCGTACTTTAATTCCCTTATTGCTGCAGTCACATCATCCTGTCTCATAAAATGTTCGCCTACCAAAAAAGCATCGGCTCCGATTTTGGACAATTCAACGACCGTCTCATGATCATTGATACCGCTTTCAGCAACGATAATTTTGCCGTTAGGAATAAGCGGTATCAGTTTTTCGCTCAAACCCATGTCCATCTCAAACGTTTCCAAATTTCTATGATTGATGCCGATAATCGTAGCACCTGCAAACATTGCCTTAATCAAATCAGCCTTATCATGCACCTCAACAAGTACCTCAAGCCCTACATGGAGCGCGTACTCATAGAGCTCTTTAAGTTCTTTGCGGGAAAGCGCTTTTGCAATCAGCAAAATAAAATCCGCCCCATACACCAATGCCTCAACGATCTGATATTTATCGATGATAAAATCTTTTCTCAGCAAAGGCAGATTGACATAGCGGCGCACCATGCCCAAATATTCGGTATTTCCTTGAAAAAAATGCGGCTCTGTTAGGATAGAAAGGGCATCCGCACCACCCTTCTGGTACTGCTGGGCGATCAGTACCGGATCAAAATCTTTTCGAATCACGCCTTTGCTTGGACTTGCTTTTTTAATTTCAGCAATGATACGATAAGGGTTTTCTTCCGTGGAGCGCAAAGCAGACTGCACATCCTTGGGAACAAAAGGATTAAACGAAAGAGAGCGTCCCAGCCACTCTAAAGGATACTCTCTCTTTCTTTTTTCCAGATCTTCTTTGGTCTGCTTAATAATCTCATCCAATATTTGCGCCATTTCTTTACCTTACTCCAAATTAGTTTTTCGCATTATATCCAAAAGCAAACTATTTGCACTTTTGGATTTTTTCCCAATGCTCTGCAATTTCAGGCTCTTCAAGCCCTTCTTGCTCCACCACTTTCTTCATCATTTCATAGGCTTTTTTGCATTGATGCGTTTTATAATATCCCCACGCCAACGAATCAAGATAATAAGGGTTATTGGGCTGCTGAACCAAGGCATCTTCAATGATCTTGATTCCTTTTTTAATATCTATCTCTTTGTCGATCAGCGTATAGCCGTAATAATTAAGATACACACTGTCGTCAACACCCATCGCTATCGCTTTTTCTAAACAGGAGATAACTTCTTGTATCATTTCTTTGTTATTTTTGTCTTTTGCCTCTTCAAAAAGAAGTATCCCTTTTTCGGCAAGCCATCTTGCATCTTTTTCATTTTCATAAAATTGATCGGCAAGCGTTATGGCTTTTTTGAACTCTTTTTTTTCTTTGTAAAGCACATAAAGTATATCTTTGCCTTCATTGTTGGCCTCCAAAAATTCTATTGCACCGTCTATGTCTTTCTTGTAGGCATACGCATCAATAATTTTGGCCAAAAACTCCTTTTTGGGATCTTTTGCATACAGCGCTTTATAGGTTTCCAAGATACCGTCAATATCGTTTTGCTTCACATAAAGCGATAACAGGTGAAGATAGACCTCATTGCTTGAATCATGGTGCATACGGCGATGCATTTCTAAAAGCTGTATGGCTTTTTTCTGTTCATTGGTGTATTCGTCCATGATGACTGACATACGCAAAAGGATCTCTTCATTGGCTGTTTTTTCATACACTTTGCTTAAAATCTCCAATGCCCGTTTAAATTCGCCGGTATATAAAAACGGATTGGATGCCAATTCCATATCAATCGGCGTATCGGATCTTTCCAAAAGATATTCTGCTTCTTTTTTTGCCTCTTTAATATTATTATTCACAAGATATAAAGGAATTAAAAGACGCTTTACTTCTAATGTCTCCGGATGCTTTTTATCCCAAGATTTCAATCTTGTGATGCTTTGAGGGATATTGGTTTTGCCAAGCAAGGACGAGGCTACTTCTTTAAAAAGATACACTTCATCTCCCGTGGTATCAAAAAGCTTTCCATAGATTGCCCTGCTTTGTTCAAAGGCACCGATCTCTTCGTAAAAAAGTCCTCTGATGATCATCTCATCTTCGCTGAGCACCATAAGCTCTTTTGCCTGAGCGGTTCCGACGAACAAGGCAAAAACAGCAATAAAAACAGATATTATACGATGCCTGGACACTCTTTTTTTACCTCATCTTCATTATTTTTAAATTGTTCCCAAAACGGAAACGTACGACACTGCAAAGGCCGTACTTCATAGACTAAACAGCGGTTTTTGGATTCGTCAAAAAAGATACAAGCAAAGTTGTCTTGTGCAAGCTGTTTTTCTACAAGCGAATAGCGATGCTTTACCTTCCGCAAATAGAATGCTGCAAACTTTTCAATGTCAAGCTTTAAAAATGCTGCCATATTTGCTATCTCATCATAATTCATCCAAATATAGCCGCTCTCCCCTGTACAGCAGCGTCCGCCGCATGTTTCGCATGCGCTCGGTGCAAATTTGTAGCGATACCCTTCCTTTTCAACCAAATCCAAAATGCCATCCTCTTTATTTTGATACTTTTTATTCAAAACTGCCCTTGATGCTATGTGTGTTTGCCCGCTCAAACGCTCTAGCCGCTTCAGCTGTATAGTTGTTTTTTTCATCAAAAACAATTAAGGGCGCCATCACTTGGGTCATCGCTTTTGAATTTGTTCGCGCAGCAATCATCACCAATTTGGATTCACGGTCTATCTTTGAATGGACAAACCGTATCTTCTCTGGGTTTATACCATTTATTTTTAAATGATGCAAGAGCAAATCGATCTGTTTTGCATCATAACAGAAAATAAACCATCCTCTGGGTTTGAGCTGTTTTTTTACTTTCGCCACAAAATCATGCAAAGGCAAGTGGTGCGCATAGCGCGCCGTATTGAGATGCATATCATTGCTCTGTGTCACCCGGCTGTCATAAAAAGGGGGATTGGAGATGATAAAATCAAATTTTTCATCAAAGGGGAAGAGAGCAAAATCGCCCCGGTATACCTTTACGTTCATATGATTTACAAGAGAGTTGTGCTTGGCATACAGCAGCATTTTTTCTTGCTTATCGATCATGCTTGCTTTTACCGCAAAATCACGGCTAAGAAGCAGCGAAATAATTCCTACCCCGCACCCCACATCCAGTAGTGTGCCCTTAGGAGAGAACATAGAGATAAAATCATACAAAAAGATCGAATCACTGTTATAGCAATAACCGCTGCTTGGCTGATAAAGAAACAAACAAAAAACCTTTACGCTTATCAAATTTGCTTGTTTTGGCCTCAAAACCTGCCATGAAATGCCTGCAAGAACATCAGCCAAAATTAAATAGCGAATTTTACACTAATTTGAGTATAATCGCAATTATGAATGAAAAATTAGATCTACTCTATCCGCTGTCTACTGATTTTTCGATGCTTGATTATGAGTGTGCCTATATCCCGGGAAATGCGGTGCGCATGAACTACAAGTATGTTCCCCGTCCCAATAAAACGTTTGCAACCGCAGTGATCCAAAGAGGATGGAGACGTTTTGGAAACTATTATTTTCACCCCATTTGCCATAGCTGCAATGCCTGCAAAAGCATACGTATCAATGTGGCTGATTTTTGCTACAGCAAGTCTCAAAAAAAAGCGATCAAACGCAATGAAGAAACACAAATCATTGTCCAAAAACCGACCTTAACGCCATCTCATATCACGCTATACAACAAATACCACAGATTCAAGCACGACAAAGACGGTTGGAAGCATCGAGACATTGCCCAACGAGAATACTATGAAAATTTTGTGGAAGGCGCCCATGATTTTGGCAAAGAAGTGCTTTACATCAAAGACGGAAAACTCATCGGCGTAGATCTCATCGATATTCTAGATGACGGGATCAGCGCTATTTATTTTTATTATGACCCCGATTATGCAAATCTCTCTTTGGGAACCTATTCGCTTCTTTACCAAATCAAACTGGCAAAGATTCTTGATCTGCCGTGGATTTATCTGGGATACTGGGTGGAAGGATGCAAGGCGTTTGCTTATAAACCGAACTTTCAGCCCCAGCAGATACTTGACGGATTTCCGGATATCAAGCAAGTACCCGATTGGGAACAAACCCAACATTTATAGTGTTTATTTTATTTTGCAAGATCGGCAGATGTGCTATCAGATCGTAATCTCTTTGATATCTGCAATTTCTCTAAATGCCTTATAGATAGAACCTATCATATGCTGTCTGTTTGTTCTAAGTGCAGGATCTTCGGTATTGACCATCACATCGTCAAAATAAGCGTCAAGTTCTCTTTTCAAGCCAAAAAGCGTATCCAAACGCTGGGAATATCCGCTGAATGTGCCGTTGAGCACTTTCTCATAGGCATTGTAAAGCGACACCTCCGCCTCTTCTTTGAAAAGTGCAACATCCACGCTCAAATCATCCTCCAAGTTTAATTCTTTGGAAATATTTGCAACACGTTTAAAAGTGCTAAACTGTTCTTTGAAAAATTCGCTAGAAACAATGAGATTGAGTGCAGCGACCTTCTTAGCTATCTCATTGATATCTCTTTCGCCGGATGCCAGTACGGCGGCGATCACCGAAGGATTGGCATCAAATGATTTATTGATACGCTCGATGATAAAATCGCTTAGCAGTTTCGTATCGAAATCCGCGTATTCGTTTTTGATCAATGTAATAATATCCTCGATATGAAAACTCAAATCAAAAGCCGTAACAATTCTTACGATGCCGTTCACCGCACGACGCAGTGCAAAAGGATCCTTAGATCCTGTCGGAATTTTTCCGATACTGAAGAGTCCAAACAACGTGTCAAGTTTGATAGACATCGCTACAATAGCCGAAAAAATAGAAGATGGAAGTTCTGCGCCTTCTCCTACGGGCATATACTGCTCCTTGATTGCCATATAGACCAGTTCATTCTCTCCGAGTGCTTTTGCATAATAGTATCCCATCAACCCCTGAAGCTCGGTAAATTCATATACCATTTCGCTCATAAGATCTGCTTTGGCCAAATTAATGGCTTTGTCCATCTCTTTTTCAAGCACAATATTGTTTTTTTCCGTCTGCTCTTCCACTTTTTCCATATAAAGCCCCAGCAAACGCATCGCAATATGTTTTTCTCTTGCGATCTTGTCTTTCAGGGTCCCCAGTCCGTCTATAAACTGCACCTTCTCTAGTCCGGCTGTACTAAGGCCTCTTTTAAGATCATTTTTATAAAAGAAAAGCCCGTCAGAAAGTCTTGGCTTGAGCACACGCTCATTTCCTGCTATCACTTTGCTGTAATCATCCGTATAGGCATTGCTTACTACAACAAACTTGTTCGTAATTTTTCCATGCTCAAAAACCGGGAAATAGCGCTGATGCTCTTTCATAGAGGTAATGATCACTTCGGCGGGAAGCTCTAAAAAAAGCTTATCAAATGTGCCCAATAATGCTTTTGGATTTTCCGTGATGGCAACCACTTCGTCCAATAACGCCTCATCCCGCTCTATAAAGACTTGATGCTCCGATTCGATTGCATCCAACTGTTCAAATATTCTCTCTTTTCTATCTTGCGGATAAAGCACAACTCCCCCGCGAGCAAGGATCTCTTCATATTCGTCTATATTGGACACCTCAACTGCCCCCTGATCAACCATCCGGTGCACAAATGTTTTGGTGTCTGATTGTACACCAAAAAGCTCAATAGGCACCGACTCGTTTGCAAGTCTCACTTGAAGCCACCTGATGGGGCGGATAAACTCATCGCTTCTGCTTCCCCATCGCATCATTTTTCCAAATGCCATCGAAAAGATCCATTGTTTTATCATCTCTTCAAGAAGCAAAGCCGTCGCGATGCCTTTTTCCTCTTTTTTAAAATATAACACTTCCCTGCCGTTATTTTCTATCTGTTCCAGCTCAGAGACACTCACACCGCATTTGCGTGCAAACCCTTCTGCTGCGTTTGTGGGCTTGCCTTCTTTAAAAGCGGCTGCAAAAGGAGGACCCATAAGCTCGATTATGCTGTCTTCTTGCTTGAGGGCTATTGCTTTATGTTTTAACACCAATCTTCTGGGAGTATAGATAAATTCAAAATCACAATCTAGTTTATATTCTTGAAGTATCGTTTTCCAAGAATTTTCAATATTTGAAACAATTTTAAGCAGCGGTATAGCGGGCAATTCTTCTACACCGATTTCTATAAGTAACGGTTGTGTCATTTTGGACAATCCTAATGAAAGTTTAAATAGGCATTATTTTATCTAAGAGTTAGTAAAGAGGGGGTTAATCTTTCTCTTTGGTATCATCCGACATGTCTATTCTTCTTCCCTCGTCATCAAATTTGCTTTTATAGTAGTTTTTCACGATACCAAACGTAATAAATACAAAAACAATGATTGCAACGATGTACACTATATCTCCAAACGACATCATTTCTCCTTTAAGCTGTTCGCAATAGTGATCTTTTCGAAACCTTCATAGTTTTGACGCAAGGCTTCATAGGTGACGATCCCTACACTGATGCCAAGATTCAAACTTCTTCCTGCGCCTCCCATGGGAATGGTAATACACTGCTTGGGGTTTTCGAGCAATACCTTTTCTTCGATTCCTTTGGTTTCGGATCCAAAAAGAAGAAAATCTCCCTTTTTGTATGTTGCATTAAAATAAAGATTGTCTGTTTTGGTTGTGGCCAAATGCGTATGTTTATCCACCGGGTGCGCGGCAAGAAAGTCAGCAAAAGACTCCCATACCACCAGATCCAATTTATCCCAATAGTCCAACCCTGCTCTTTTGACCGCCTTATCATCAATATCAAAACCAAGAGGTTTTACCAAATGCAGCGTTGCACCCAGATTGACACAAAGCCGGCCTATCGTCCCTGTATTGGGAGGGATTTGGGGTTCTACAAGGACAATATTGAACATTTAAAAAACCACCGTTTTATTGCCGTTGACAAACACTCTGTCGCTTAAGACCAAAGAAAGAGCACGCGAAAGAACAATTTTTTCCACATCCCGTCCTGCACGCTGCATATCTCTCCATTCAAACCGGTGGCTTACGGCAATCACGTCTTGGGCGATAATGGGGCCTTCGTCCAGATCGTTTGTCACGTAATGCGCCGTTGCACCAATGATCTTTACGCCTCTTTCAAATGCCTGTTTATAAGGATTGGCACCGATAAATGCAGGCAAAAAAGAGTGGTGGATGTTGATAATTTTTTGTTTATATGCCTCTACAAACAAAGGCGTTAAGATTCTCATATATTTTGCAAGGACGATATAGTCAAATTCAAATTCACTCACAAGCTTCATCACACGTTTTTCATGTTCTTCTCTTTCAAGCCCCTCTGCAGGCACATGAAAAAAAGGGATATCGAACCTTCTTACCAATTCTTCAAGAATGTCATAGTTTGAAATCACGCACTCTATTTCCGCATCCAGCTCCCCGTCTGCATATTTAATAAGGATATCCCCCAACGCATGGGACTCTTTGGTAACCATCAGTATGATTTTTTTTGGTTTAGGTTCTATCACCCTTACGTGTGCATCTTCAGGGATAACCTCTTTTAACGCCGCGTTCAACTCTTGCGCATCAAACATCCCGCTTACCACCGAACGCATAAAAAATTTTTCTATCTCTTTGTCGACGAATTCTTGGTTATTGTCGATATTGAGATTTCGATCATAAAAGACTTTGCTTATCTTGTAAACCAGCCCTTTTTCATCACGGCAATCGATTAGAACCCTGGCTTTTTTTTCCATTCTGAACTCTCGTATTTAAAATTGCGGCATTATACCAATTTTTCTCTAAGGTCACTCCATCGGGCTTTGATCTCGCGATACCCCGCTTCATAGGCAGTGTCAATCTTTTTAAAATCAAACAGATGCATCCGTGCCACACCTTTAATATCAAGATAAGCATCTGCCATTTCTTTTGAAGGTTTGACATTGGCTTGCAGCATGATGAGCAAAGAGCGCACAAGCAATGATTTAAAGTTTCTGGGGGTACTGCCTACGATAGGATTGACATCGATGGCTAACACTTTATATCCTAATGCTTTGAGAGGTTTAACCGGCAGATTGTCGCTAAAACCGCCGTCTGCGTACCATTTTCCTTCGACTTCTTTGGCTTCAAATATCGGAGTAAGCGACGCGGAGGCGATCACGTTTGTGATGGGATGTCCAAAATTTAGATAATGGCTTTCCCCCGTATTGATATCCGTAACACAGGCATAAAGCGGGATGGACATTTGGTCATAACGTTCCATGCCCAGCTCTTCAGAGAGCTTTTTTTCAAGATTTTTCAAAGAAAAAAGTCCCGGTTTTTTGCTTAGCCTAAAAAGATCCTTGTTGACAATTTTTTTTAAAAAGGCATAAATTTGCTCAGCATCCTTTCCGGAGGCAATCATCACTGCCAACATTGCGCCTGCACTGCTCCCCGCCACTGCACGAATCTTCACTCCTTCTTCTTCTAAAAATTTTAAGGCACCTACTTGTGCTGCTGCCCTAAGGCCGCCTCCGCTCAAACTAAGCGCGATCTGCATTTTTATATCCTTTATTGCATTAGAGATTTTTTGTGATCTTTTCGGCTTGATAACGGTAAATGTCAGGATGCCCGTCAAGACAATCCCCAAACAAACCTGCTTTTTGGCAAAGCGAAGCAAAAAAATCATCAAAACGGGGCAGCTGTTCCCATACCGAAGGCAGATAGGTTGCCTGATAATTTCCTTGCTTTAAAATAATGCCGTCTATTCCCGGCCGAATCATTTGGCGCAAAGATTCTTTATCGGCATACAACACCTCTTTAGGAACAGTAAGAATAGAGATCTCTATCTCGATTTTATCAAGCTCATTTGCACGCAAAGGCAAAAATCTAGGATCCCCAAATGCCGCAGCCTTGGCATTGGAGATCACATCGTCAATCAAGGGGCGATTGGCAGCGATAGAACCGATACATCCCCTGAGCCTTTGATTTTCATTCAGCGTGACAAAAACCGCACCCCGCTCCTTTAGCCAAGGATACTGCACGATCCATTTGTCTTTATCGATGCGTTTTTTTCGATCTGAAAACTCTTCTTTGATTGCCTCTAAAGCAATGTCCAGCAATATTTTTTTATCCATTTTTCAACTCTTTTTTATTTTTAAAGCTTCAATACTCTTGAAAAATTATATCCCCTTTTTGGCATAAAAAGCAATCTCCCTTTCTATCCGCTTCGCCAACTCTTCTCCGAGTTCCTTGCCGCTAAAACCTTCTTCTAGCAACATATTTGCCGTTATTTTGGGACTAAAAGGCTTTTTCCATACCTTCAGTTTTTTAGCCAAAGAAATAATGCAGGGGTTATAATTGCCCGGATAATTGATAATCCCGTCTTTCAATGCCGTATGCAAGATAAATTTCACGTCTGCTTTAGAGGGCAAAAGAGGCTTTCGGCTTATCTGCCTATGATAATGTTTTGGCGCACCTATCAGTTCCAGCATCTTGCCTATATCGGTTTTTAAATAGCTTCTGGCAATAAAAAGAAAATAGTAGGGCCGCAAAGCATCTTGAAAATACGGCTGCGCCCTTTGAAGTTCTTTGCTCCACGCGATAAAAGTTTTTCTGTCTAACGTTTCATTAAAAAGTTTTTTTGCTATCCCCAATGCATAAAGATAATAAAGCCCATAATGCAAATGAGCCCCTTTAAACATTTTTTCAAATTCCAAAAAGATACGCTCTTTGGGAAGATCGTCCAAAGAAATGTTTTGGCACAGCCTGCAGCTGGTTTTTTCTACCTTAAAACCTAAACGCGCTGCAAACTGCATGGCACGCAGCACCCTTAAGCTGTCTTCGGCAAAACTCTTTTCGTCAACAACCCGAAGCAGCTTTTGGCGCAAATCCGCCAAACCGTTCCAAAAATCAAGAATTTGTTCTTTTTTTATATCATACATCAACGCATTGATCGTAAAATCTCTTCGCTTCGATGCTTCTTTTTCGCTGCCTGCCAGCATCACGCGAAAGCCTTTATGGCCTTTGTCCACTTTGGTCTCTTTTCTAGGCAAGGAGATATCCAGATGATGAAACTTGTAGACAAAAAAACTTTTGCCGACCCCCTCCGCCCCCAAATGCATCATCGCTTTTTCAAACGCATCAACGGAGATATCAAAACATTCAATATCATAGTCTTGACAACGACGTCCTAACAGCCTGTCGCGTACGGCGCCGCCGACAATATAACATTTGGCATGGCAGTGATTTGTCAGATAATCAACAACTGTTTGGATGTATCGAACCGTATCAGGAGGGGTTTGAGAGAAAAAATCTGAAAAGGACATCGCAGCAGACATCAATGCCCTCCTTTTTTGTTTTTCCGGCTGCAGCCATATAAGATTTTTGCTGCCAACGCGGATCCTTAAAGAAAAAACGCTATAGATTCTTCTTTGTTTAAATAGAACCGTACAGGATCTGCTTGAGCAAAGGTTTTATTTTGAAGCATAATCAGCGATAATATCGCCCATTTCACTGCATGTGCAGATCTCTTTGGCATCATAATCCCCGATATCGGCGGTTCTGTATCCCTCGCTCAATGCTTTTTTGATCGCTTCGTCTATTTTATCGGCAGCTTTATTTTCATCAAGCGCATATCGAAGCATCATGCTGGCACTAGAGATCGTTGCAAGCGGATTGGCAATCCCCTGTCCGGCAATGTCCGGCGCTGAACCGTGGATCGGCTCAAAAAGCCCCACGCCCTTACCGATACTTGCGCTAGGCAAAAGGCCGATGGAACCGCTGAGCATACTCGCTGCGTCCGAAAGGATATCGCCAAAGATATTGCCTGTTAAAATCACATCAAACTGCTTAGGATCACGGATCAGCTGCATCGCGGCATTGTCAACATACATATGGGAAAGCTCCACTTCAGGATAGTCTTTAGCTACCTCTTCGACGATCTCTCTCCAAAATTGGCTTACCTCAAGTACATTGGCTTTATCCACTGAACAGATACGCTTGCGGCGTTTCATCGCGATATCAAAGGCTACAACCGCGATGCGTTTTACCTCTTCTCTTGTATATCGCATTGTATTAAATGCTTCATTTTCATGGATTTCTCTTGGCTGGCCAAAATAGATGCCTCCGGTCAGTTCGCGTACGACCATAATATCTACACCCTTGATCACAGAAGGTTTTAAACTTGAAGCATTGACCAGCTCATCATAAACGATTGCAGGACGAAGATTTGCAAATGTTCCCATCTCTTTGCGAAGCGCCAAAAGGCCTGTTTCCGGACGCAAATGTCTTTCAAGCTTGTCCCATTTTGGGCCGCCGATCGCGCCAAAAAGCACAGCGTCACATTTTTTAACTCCCTGAATGGTTTCATCCGGAAGCGGCACGCCTGTCGCATCTATCGCCGCGCCGCCTAACAGCATCTCTTCATATTTAAGGTTAAATCCCTGTGAAACCGACACGGCATCAAGCACTTTGATTGCTTCATCTATGATTTCAGGACCTATGCCGTCACCTTTAATAATACCTATTTTATAACTTTTCATTCGCTAAGCCTTTGCTTTTTTAATCTCTTTTTTTGCAAATTCTATCAATCCGCCCGCATTCACAAGTTCCTGCATAAAATCAGGGATCGAAGAAAATTTGTATGTTTTTGCTTGGGTGACGTTGATGATTTCACCTGCATTCATATCGATCCTTACAACATCTCCTTCGTTAATCTCGCCTGCTTCTTTGAGTTCAAATATAGGCAGCCCCATATTGAATGCATTTCTATAAAAAATACGTGCAAATGTCGGTGCAATCACGGCACTTACCCCTGCTGCTTTAAGCGCTATGGGCGCATGTTCGCGACTTGAGCCGCAGCCAAAATTTTCGCCCGCAACGATCATGTCCCCTTCTTTCATTTTGGAAACAAATTCCGGATCTGCATCTTCCATTACATGTTTTGCCAATGCACTTGGCTCGCTTGTATTGAGATATCTTGCCGCAATGATCAGATCCGTATCAATATTATCGCCAAATTTCCAAACTCTACCTTGCAAAACTATTCCTTTTTGTTTGATTTTGGGAGCATTCTATTTTCTCTTTCGTTAAGAACAAGGCCTTAAACCTGTTTGCAAAATGCCAAAGCTTCATCCCCGTATTTATGATAAAGACAAAAACTCTGCGTTTTGCACTCAAAAGAGTAAAAATTTTTGCGATTATAGCCGAAAAAATAAAATTTATCAAATTTGACTTACTTTTTTAATAAAATTTGGGTATAATCCACCTTAAATTATTCTTAGTCTCAAAAACAACTCCATCCAAGCAAGGACCCTCATGTCAACAAAAGACGGTATGAAAAACATAGAAGCATTATTTAGTTCCAAGAAAAAAGGCGATGTTATCACGCTTGAAAACATTGCAAAAGAATTTAACAAACAAATTACACTGGCCCAAGCAAAAAAAATCCAAAAACTTGCAGCCGACGCAAAAGTAGAAATTATTTCGGCTTCAGAACATGCCAAATATATTACTGCCAGAGAAGCACAAAAGAAAATTGAAGAGAGAAAAAAAATTTCCCAGGCTGATGCCGAAGACGAATTTGATCTCCACAAAGAAAAAGAGCTTCTCGAATGGAGCCGATCTGACAGTCCCGTAAGAATGTATCTGCGTGAAATGGGAAAAATTCCTCTGCTCACAAAAGATGAAGAGATCGATTTGAGCATACGCATAGAAGAAGGTGAAGAGATCATCATCGATGCAATTTGTTCAGTGCCTTATCTCATCCAATACATCTTAAACTACAAAGAACCTCTTTTAAATCGAGAAAGACGCGTCAAAGAACTCTTTAAGAGCTTTGAAGACGAAAAAGGCGATTCTGATGAAGATGAGGATACAGAAGAGGACGAAGATGAGGCATCAGAAGAGGCAGAAGAAACTTCGCCAAAAAACGACAAAAGAGTCAAGCAGGTAATTGACAGCTTCAAGCAATTGGAAAAAGCCAAAAAAGAATGGATGAAATCACGCGATGAGCTCTTAAAGGTATTGGATACGCAAACGGATGAAGATCTTATTTTGCATGAACGTCTCAAGGTGGCATTTAAAAAAGAACAGCTTAAAGCAGCACTGCTCAATCTCGGCCCTACAAGCAAACTCATCAATGAGCTTGTTAAGGCGATGGAAACAGCACTGACCTCCGATGACAGTTTTGATAAAGAACTCAAACGTCTTGAATATAAGCTTCCTCTTTTTAACGATGCGCTCAGAAAAAACCATCAAAAAATCTTAAGCAATATCGTCAATATGGATAAAGACGATATTATCAATGCAGTCCCGGAAACCACGATGGTAAGCACATACGTTGAGATCAAAAAACTGTTTGAAACCAGAGAAGCAAGCAAAGGCGGGTTTGATTTGAGCGAGGAAAAACTGCAAGAAATTCTCAATCAAATCCGCCAAGGCAAAGCCATCAGCGAAAAAGCCAAAACACGTATGGCAAAGTCCAACCTTCGCTTGGTTGTCTCTATCGCCAAACGCTATACAAACCGCGGCCTTCCTTTTCTTGATCTTATCCAGGAAGGCAATATCGGGCTCATGAAAGCGGTAGATAAATTCGAATACGAAAAAGGGTACAAATTTTCCACCTATGCAACATGGTGGATCCGCCAAGCAATCAGCCGTGCCATCGCAGACCAGGCTCGGACGATCCGTATCCCTATCCATATGATAGAAACCATCAACCGTATCAATAAAATTATCCGAAAGTATCTTCAAGAAACAGGAAAAGAGCCCGATCTTGACACGATCGCTAAAGAAGTGGGGCTTTCTGTGGACAAAGTCAAGAATGTCATCAAAATCACCAAAGAGCCCGTAAGCCTTGAAACACCGGTGGGCGATGAGGATGACGGAAGATTTGGAGATTTCATAGAGGACAAAACCACACTCAGCCCAACCGACGTTGTACTCAAGGATGATCTGAATTCTCAAATAGATGATGTGCTTGACCAGCTTAACGAAAGAGAAAAAGCGGTTATCCGTATGCGCTTTGGATTGCTTGAAGACGAAAGCGACAGAACACTCGAAGAGATAGGCAAAGAGCTCAATGTGACGCGCGAACGTGTACGCCAGATCGAATCTTCAGCGATCAAAAAACTCAAACATCCCAAAGTGGGCAGAAAACTAAAAAATTATATCGAAGAGTAAACGGTGGATCGTCCTCGTTTTTTTGCCCTGATCATAGGCACAGAGATATTGAACCAAAGAAGAGTGGACAAACACTTTGATTTTATCGTAAATGCTTTGGCCAAAAGAGGAGAAAAGCTTTCGGGTTCTTTTATTATCGAAGATGATCCCCGGCTTATCACACAAACCATTAAGTTTATTGCATCTTGTCCCAACAGCATACTTTTTAGTTTTGGAGGCATCGGTTCGACGCCGGATGATCATACAAGAAAATGTGCCGCTGCTGCACTCAAAGACGGCTTGATTTCAGTCCATGAAGAGGCCAAAAAAATCATCGAAACGACGTTGGGAGAGAGAGCCTACCCCTATCCTATCCGTATGGCAGAACTTCCAAGCGGTGCAAAACTGCTTGAGAACCCGATCAATAAAATGCCCGGTTTTTCACTCGATGACCGCTATTTTTTTATGCCGGGATTTCCGCAAATGAGCCACCCCATGGCAGAGGAGATACTCTCCAAACTTCTCCCCGAAAAACAGACCTATCATCGCTATACGCTTACTGCTCTGTGCAGAGAAAACGAACTGATCGAGGTGATGGAGAAAATGCCGCAAGGCGTAGAATTTTCTTCTTTGCCGAAACTCTATGATGACGGGCCGCGTGTTTGCATTTCCGTGGCTTCCCGCGATGACATGCTGGCACAAAAAGCATTTGCAATGTTTACGCAAACGCTTGATAAGAAAAAGATCCCTTACGGTTTACACGATGAACCCCATCAGCCCTGACAGATGAACTACAAAGAGACACTCAAACACCCTATTGTCGGCAGGCTCTCTTTCATCCAATTGATCTCCTATTTCGGCACCTGGTTTTCACAGGTTGCCATCTTTTCTATGCTGGTAGGATTTGGCGCAGACGAGATCACTATTGCCCTGACAGCGGCCGCAAGCATGCTTCCGGCAGTGATCCTCGCTCCGCTTACAGGCATCATCATCGATAGGATAGCGTTTAAAAAACTCATGTTTTTGCTTTTAATGACAGAAATAGGCATGACACTTTGTTTTATCACGATCAATTCACTGGAATATGTTTGGATTTTAATGCTACTGATCTTTACCCGTTCGGCTGCTGCTGCCATGCTTTTTTCTGCAGAGATGACCCTTTTTTCCAGAATCCTTGAAGGCAAAATGCTTAAAAATACGAATGAAATCCATTCGATTATCTGGTCTTTTTGCTATGCTTCCGGTATGGCCGCAGGAGGCCTGATCACGCATCGCATGGGCCACGATACGGCATTTGTGATAGATGCTGCACTCTACTGTATTGCTGTCATTTTGCTCATAGGCTTACAATTATCTTCGACACATATAGACCATACGGATTCAAACTGGATGATGTTTAAAAAAGGAGTTCGTTACCTCATCACCCAAAAAAAAATTCTTCATCTCATTTTGCTGCATGCCTCTTTGGGCCTAACCAGTTTTGACGCGCTTGTCACACTGCTTGCCGATCTAAGATACAAAGAGATGATCGCAGTTCCTTTAGCCATAGGATGGATCAATGCCACAAGGGCCGCTGCGCTCATCATCGGACCTTTTTTTATCGGAAAATGGATCAGCAAAGACACACTGCATTATTTTTTTCTTTTGCAGGCATTGGGTATTATGCTTTGGGCGCTGTTTGAATTTAACTTTTATCTGAGCCTGGCAGCGATGTTTGTCACCGGGTTTTTTACCACTACGCTTTGGTCTTATACCTATCTTCTTATCCAAGAAGAGACAGACAAAGCTTTTTTGGGCCGTATCATCTCTTACAATGATATGTTTTTTATGCTCTCAAACGTACTGACTGCACTTTTCATAGGATACAGCGCCAAATGGGGCCTTTCGCTTGAGGGGATCACATTAATCTTAGGATGCGGATTTATCTTTGCTGCAATGTACTACCTTTGGTTTAAAAAGCGATATTTGTAGATATTTTTTTCTTGTTTAAGCGCTGTCGGCCCGCTTCATTGTGAGGTATTTATCATATTTATGGTAGTATTGTAAAAATTTTATTACGGAGAAACAAACTATGGATATTTCAAAAATCGGTCATGGCGAAAACCCTAACGCAGTCAAAGCGATCATCGAAGTACCGCTTAACTCAAATATCAAATATGAAATCGACAAAGAGTCCGGTACCGTAGAAGTTGACAGAGTATTGTACTCTGCAATGCATTATCCTGCAAACTACGGGTTTGTACCCAATACGCTTTCAGATGACGGTGATCCTGCCGATATATTGGTGCTTTGTGATTATCCGCTTCAAGCCGGTGCGGTCATCAAATGCAAACTGGTAGGAGTATTGATGACCGAAGATGAAAAAGGGGGAGATGAAAAACTTTTAGCTGTCCCTGCAGAAAAGATCGACCCGACGTATGCCAATATCAATGATCTTGAAGATCTGCCAAAACACACGCTTAACCGCATCAAAAATTTCTTTGAAACATACAAAATGCTCGAGCCGAACAAATGGGTCAAAGTATCCGGATTTAAAAACAAAGCAGAAGCAGAAGCCATTCTTGACAAAGCCATCAAAAACTACAAATAAACTATTATGTGGGTTTTATTAACCCACATATCTCTACCTCGTATATTCTGTCTTTATTTTTTTCTATTCATATACTTTTACTTCACCATATATTTCCTGAACACAAGAGGCACGTGCTATACCTTCAGAGTAGTATTGCAAATTACATCCTTCATCATAAACGACTTCAGTATTAAAATCAATCATATAGTTAGGAAATTGTATTTTCAAATTTTCTAAATATTCTGTAAACATGTTTAATGCGTATTGTTTTCCTATACTAAATTGTGCTTCTGCCAAACCAAGTACACCAGAACCTTCTACGTCATGTTTACCAAAAGAAGTGAAAATTGTACTAATTGATTTATTAAAAAAGTCATCACTATCTATATATGATGCATATGTACTACCATAATATGAAGAACCAGCATATCCTACAATAAGTAAAATTCCACCATCTCTATAAATAACTGTTGACTCCTTTTTGATCTTCTCCTCTTCCAGATTATCTATCATCCAACATTCACTAGCTTGTTTCCCTTCCCATTCATCTAAAATATTTTGACCGCCACAAGTAGCCTTGACCCATTTGTTACCTACTTTATAAAGTTTTTTAGATGGAGCAAACGGATAGACCTCTTCATCCATAATAATCTCATCATCAAAACGATGTTTTACCGTGATTTTATAGGCACAAGTATTTCTTTCAAACTCTTGATCTGTTCCCCATTGAGAACCTTCACTATCAAGTGTTTCTAAGAGTTGCTTCATTTTTGTAACTATTTTCGTATAAGGATCTTCTTGGTCCAAATATGCATTTACAAATGCATGCCCCGGATTTCCGTTGGCATTTCCTTCCATACTTCCCGGTATTGGATTGATAATTGGATCACCATATAGCGTGACATGATCACCTTTAGTCGCTTCCACTTCATTTGCAGGTGATGCAACTTGAAGATTTGCAAAATAATTTTGATATTCTACGGGACTGATCGTCTCATAAATACGATTTGCAAATAAATTTCCCTGTGAATGTGACACTAATAAAACCCTGTGTCCAAGTTCAAAGCTTTCATCATAGTATTTTTGCCACATTTCATCTACATTACCCACTTCCCAGTCTTTAGTATATGGTTCCATTAAAGTTTGAGTGGCTATAGCACCTAACATAATCTCCGGATTTTCAACAGTTAACGCGGCAATAGCTATATAAAACCCTATGCCATCTAGCTGACCGGCTTCACGAAGCTGATAATAGACTTCCAAAACATCTAAAATATATCCTTGCCCCCAATTATAGACCAGTCTTACTTTTCCATATTTTGCTTTTAATAGTGGATCACCATTAACAATTTCTATATCAATAATACGTTTTTGTAATCTTAATTGACTTTTCGCAGCATCTTCATATTCATTCCAAACACCATTTCCGTAATAAACGTCTGTTTTACACTCATTGATGTTTTCAGCATTAGAAACTACAGATAAGCCTATTATCAAGACAATCAAGAGTAATAATTTTTTCACAATTACTCTCCAAATACATTGATATCAACTTGACAATTCTCTATACTTTCTTCACGTCCTTCAAAGATATTGCCACTTAAAGCCGCATTAAAAGAAAACTTTCTTTCTATTCTTTCTCGAGTATTATAAATATGATCCCTTAATTCAGTATCTGTCAAAGATGCTAGATTGGAATAATATAAACCTCTTTCAAAATTAGATTGTCCTTGTGTATTCTTTTGCATCTCTTTCCAAGCCCAATAAGATTCGCAATCCAAAGCATCATCTATATACTTTTTACTCTCAATCGTAGGATGCTCTAAAACTTTTTGACTTGCCCATGCATATTGTAAAGCTATCGCTGTTTTTGTTTTAGGATATTTTGGATCAGATGCGTATTTTTTTATAATATATCTTTCTACATCATCCCTTACTCCATTATCATTACTATCTATTCCAAGCAACGTAGAGTTATTGAGAGTTTCATCAGGTTCAGGCGGCAGTTTATATCCATTGATCTCTTTATAGACTACAAAATTTACAGCTTCAGATGTAACGTTCTTATATTTTGCCTCTATGGTGGCAGTACCCTCTTGATTTGCCTGAAGTATACTGTTTGTGATGCTTACCAAATCGCTATTTGAAAGTATCCACTCTACTTCATTTGTTACATCCAGTGTTGTGTTATTATCCAATGTTGCACTCACACTTAATGTAGTGCTATTCCCTTCACCTATGCTGTGTTCAGCAATCTCAAGTGCTACAGATACCACTTTTGGTGGACTCTCTACACTAAAGTCATAACTGATTTTTTCTGTTTTGACATATGTCTCTGCGCCACTGCTGTTTGCACATACCTTTTTACACAAAGTACACTCAGTAGGATTTGCATAAATGAGTGAACATATCCAGTAGATAAACTTCTGAAAAACTGTTTTGGGTTGATAAGCTGTAACATCCGCATCTTTTATATCGAGTTCTACCGGATTAATATTTACCGTATAGTCACCACCCGGTAACGGCTCATTTGGTGTAAAGCGCAGTGTTTTGTCTTCTGCCAATGTAGTAGTACCCTCCACATTGGTTAGTGCGATGGTATCTTGATTTACTGAATCTTCGATGATAGCTGTGTCGAAAACTATCTCGACAACAGTATTCTCTGATATTCCTGTAGATGAAGCTTCAGGTGAAACTGAAATCAAATGTGCTTGGGTAAGCCCCTCTTGCGCCGCTATTTGTGAAATATATGATGCCAATAGCACCGTGATGAGTAGTAATTTTTTCATTCTTTTTTCTCTTACTTGAATTCTTATACTGAATAGTATATCATAATGGGGGAAGGAGAAAAAAGTTAAAAGTTAATAAAAAATATTAGGTTATAGACTATCAAAGTCCTTTCTTTAGATTTGATTTAATTATATATGGTTTTATTGGATTTTCTCCAACGGAACTCACACTCTTTGAGATGGAGTTCAAAGTTTCTTTTGACACTATTGAACTTTTTAAGCCTTCTTTTGATGAATGCCCTAACGCAGTCAAAGCGATCATCGAAGTACCGCTTAACTCAAATATCAAATATGAAATCGACAAAGAGTCCGGTACCGTAGAAGTGGACAGAGTATTGTACTCTGCAATGCATTATCCTGCAAACTACGGGTTTGTACCCAATACGCTTTCGGATGACGGTGATCCTGCCGATGTATTGGTGCTTTGTGATTATCCGCTTCAAGCCGGTGCGGTCATCAAATGCAAACTGGTAGGAGTATTGATGACTGAAGATGAAAAAGGGGGGAGATGAAAAACTTTTAGCCGTCCCGGCAGAAAAGATCGACCCGACGTACGCCAATATCAATGATCTTGAAGATCTGCCAAAACACACGCTTAACCGCATCAAAAATTTCTTTGAAACATACAAAATGCTCGAGCCGAACAAATGGGTCAAAGTATCCGGATTTAAAAACAAAGCAGAAGCACAAGCCATTCTTGACAAAGCGATTAAAAACTACAAATAATTTTTAAAGCGAAGGTTTTACCTTCGCTTCTGCATCAAACAACGACGATTTAAAAATCTATAGTTAGAACTATACCGCCTGTTTTATTGTTATGTTTTGACTATGTACCCTATGCGACAAGAGAAAAATAACATGCATTGTAAAACATGTGCAAAAAAATACTATACAAAACATGGTTATACCGGTCTTTAAAATATCCAAACAACAACGAAGGCACGAAAGTCAACAGTGCAAAAAGCGGCGCATGGTGCACCAGATGCATGATCGCAAAAACTACAGAGGTAAGGATATTGGCGATCGAAAAAGAAAAGAAGCAGGGAAGCTGTTTTGTTTTTGTATGCAAATACTCCTGAATGATACCTCTAAAGAGCAGCTCTTCTGCCACAGGATAAAAAAAGAGAAGAAAAAAAAGGGCTTTAAGATCAAACAGAAGCCAAAAAATATCAACTCTCTGCTTCTCCACCACACCCGCGTAAATCAAACAAAACACAGGAGCAGCTGCAAGTGCTGCTCCGTATTGTATGTGCAGTGATCGCATCAGCGTTCTATTTGATCAGTTTGCGTCTCCACGGATAGAGCACCGACAACGCCAACAAGACAAAGAACATCATATCAAACTTCTCAATGTTTGGATTGTAGGTACATCCGCCGCCTCCGCCGGTGCTTACTTTTTCATCCATCTGGATCAGCTCCCATCCGCCTTCGGGTTTGTCATCGGTCAAATCCGTCATCAGGTTCATCGGGTTGGCCATACCAAGATAGAAATGATCCGCATCGCTTGCCATCGTTCGGATACCGTAGCTTCCATAGTTTCCGACACCGGTTATATCTTCGGCTACCGCTTTTGTATTGCCGCTATCGATCCGCCATAGATCGGCACCGTTATTTACCTCATATGACAGTAAAAATGCCATTCCCTCAGGCAACTCAAATCCATCTAGCATTTCAGTCATCAAATAGCTCCAATCCATCGTTCCGATATAGAGCCTCTCTTTAAACACTTCCATCGTCCATGTGTAGTTGTTAAACGTGTTGCCAAAGCCGGATTCTCCCCAGAGCGGCGCGGTTCCCATATTGTTTGGCACATCAACAAAACCTTGGCCCGGAATATATCGAGGAAGCATTGTCTCTCCGTACAGCAGCTCAATGGAAGCATTGCCGTCCTCGGTGATATTGCTCGCACGGAAGATAGATATCGCCCGGTGCGTGCCGAGCATTGCATCCTGCATGGCTTCATCATCGCTTGTATTGATATCATAAACTCTTACTGCAGCCATTGTTGCTACCATCGGCACATGCATGGTCCCCCAGTAGAGCTGCCCGTCAAACGACGCGATCGCTCCGCCTCCGTATGTTGCTGCCACTACAGGATCGGGTTCATACTCAGCAGCATTCCATATCTCCTGCCACGTCGCGTTTGATTCGCTCAAGCCCTCGCCGACAAGCGGGCTCATATAAACCCCTGCCACCGAAGAGCCGCCGGGCAGCTCAGAACCGGGCCACGTTGTCACAAACAGCCTGCCTTCATGGTACGCCAGCTCCGCGCCTGAACCAGGCAGTCTCCCCACTTCTACAAATTCAAACGGATCATTTTCATCTCCTACCCATTTCAACACTCTTCCTGCATCGTCTTGATCGCCTACTGCCGTATAGAGGTCATCACCTACGACAATCCACTTTCTGATATTGCTATAATCAGCAAACGAATGCGAACCCAGATAGGTATGGTTTGCATCATCCTTAAAGGCAAACATATTGACACTCAAACCTCCGCCTCCAAATCCGGGCCCGGCAAAAAATACCACACCGTTATGCGTTCCGGCAGATCGTATCCCTAATGTCGACATGATTCTTCCGCTGGGATCTTGTTGAAGTGTAGGCGTAATATCTTCATTCTCCCCCGTCGCTTTGTTGTACCGGTAAATCTTTGGTACACGCCAGTCGCCCAGACCCATTGCTCCTAATGCCAAATAAGAATTTTGTCCTGTGAGATTTTTCATATATATAGGATATTGGCTTTCGCTGAGTTCGCATACCCACGATTCATTCAGCGTCGGCTCTGTCTGCCCGTGATAGGTGCCGTTTACCAGACACAGCGTATTGGGCGCGGTGCCGAACCACACATACGCATCTGTATTGGCAAGCCCCCACACATAGGCCTGATTGACTTTGGGCTGATAGCCGGCATCCATGCAATTTTGGACATCCTGTTCATATGTCGGACTGTTGGGGTTAAGCGGCAGATACTCTGCCCCCACCCCATTAAAGCACTCATCGGGTGCTGCTTTTGCCAACAATGCAGGCTTCAAAACCGCCGCCGATGCACTCTGCGCCATCAGTGCCATGCAGCCCAATAGGATACCTTTCCCTACGATCTCTTTGAATCTTTTTACAACATTTGGATCTTTTTTTATTGGTTCCTCCTCTATTTTGTTGTATAACATCACTTTAGTGCAAATAATCTTAATCTATTATTAAATAAACCTTATTTTCTGGCTGAAATTCGGCTCAGAAGATGTGATAACAAAGAGTTGACTGTGTCGTCAACTCTTTAGAAAAAAATATTTTTGATGAGTGTAAAGGATGAGTATAAAAAAGCTGTTTTTGTTTGCTAAAGATCGATCTCTCGTTTGCGGTTATACAGATACCGGTCGATCCCTTCTGCGATACCTTTTGCGATCAGATCCTGGTAGCGTGCGGCAAAGAGCTGTTTGCGCTCGACCGGATGGGAGATATACCCGACCTCTACAAGTATCGAAGGCCTGCTTGCACCCACAAGAACCCAAAACGGCGCGCTTCTGACTCCTCCGTCTTTTACACCCCCGAAACGGCTTCGGACGTTTTGGAGCATCTTTTTTTGGACATCGATGGCAAGTTTATGCGATTGGACGATTTTTGGCCCCGAAAGCACTGATTCCAAGATAACATTTTTGCTTAGATTGTCCGTCCCTTGCAAAACCGCTTCGTTTTCTCTTGCGGCAACCCGCTGCGACCTTTCGTCTCTGGTATTTTGCAAAAAAAAGGTTTCAACCCCGTGCATTTTGTTTTGGGATCTTTTATTGGGCGCTGCATTTGCATGGATCGAAACAAACACCTTTGCGTTTTTGATATCCGCGATCTTGGTTCTTTGCTGCAGTTTCAAAAAACGATCATCGCTTCGAGTTAGATAGACCGTATATCCAAGCTTTTTAAGCTCTTTGGCCAATTTTTTGGAGATTTGCAAAACCAAATCTTTTTCTTTTTTTCCTCCGCCAACAGCACCGGGATCATGCCCTCCGTGCCCGGCATCGATCACAACAACTTCATGTTTTGAAGAGCCTGCAGCACTTTTCTTTTCAAAAAGAGAACCAAAAATACTTCTTTCGTCTTTTTCAATGGGAGTACTTTTGGGACGATACACTGTTTTTTGCGATATCGTCCTTGTTTCTTTCTGTGCAGGGCCGAATGTGCCTTTTGGCAAAGGGATATAGTAGGATTTATTTGAGAGCATCGGCTGATAGGCGGTGCATACATATGGCTTTCCACACTCTATAACAAGCCGTACTATGTTTTTTTGATACTGGGAAACTCTCACGTTTGCATTCTGAAGGCCCTTCAGATTTTGCTGAAGGTTTTTTGAAGAAAGACGTGCATTTCGAATATCAAATACTTTTCTATAAGGTTTTTCAAGTGAAAAATGATGCACATTGGTTTTGCTAAACGCATGATTAAAATGCAAACGAAGTTCATTTTTTTGTATTTCTATATCTTCCAGTATATTAACCGAACCGACAAGCCAGCTTGTTCCTGCCATCAAGAGAAGAAAAATTTTTAAAAACTTCACTTTAGCTGTCTTCTCCCTCAACCAGTTTGCGCATCAGCTCTTTGACCGGGATAATCTC
The DNA here is from genome assembly GCA_002403155.1 of Sulfurovum sp. UBA4779. Lineage (GTDB taxonomy): Bacteria > Campylobacterota > Campylobacteria > Campylobacterales > Sulfurovaceae > Sulfurovum. The sequence continues at coordinate 14,748 of DHHF01000011.1, read as the reverse complement.
TTTGAGTTTATACCCGTTCGTTCCGGTAAAGAAAAGCCCTTTTTCAAGATCGCCGTCATATGCATCGCTGAGCCGGTCTGCGATACAGTACCCTACGATTTTAGCCTCTTCTCCATGACGGCACGGTGCTACACAATCAGAAATACAGACTATTTTCGGGGCTGTTTTTTCTTCTATCATTTTGTGAAGATTGGTTTTTACGCCGCGCGCCGGATATCCTACCGGAGATTTAAACAGTTGAATATCTTCCTGTGTTGCAGCAACGATAGTCTCTTTAAAGTTTTGATGCGCATCACACTCTTCCGTGCCGATAAAACGCGTACCCATCTGTACTCCGCTCGCTCCCAGATCCATCATCCTTACGATATCGTTATGATCCCAGATACCGCCTGCTGCAATCACAGGGAAATCGCCCCAATTTTTTGCCTCTTCTACAACGGGAGGCAAAATTGCTTCAAGCTGGTTTTCGGGCAAAAAACACTCCTCGTATTTGAACCCCTGATGGCCTCCGCTTAAAGGACCTTCAACGATGACGGCATCTGGAAGACGATTGTGCATTTTTTGCCATCTTTTGCACAATATCTTGAGTGCTTTTGCCGTTGAAACGATAGGCACCAACGCAACATCAGGAAACTCTTTCGTACACTCCGGCAAGCTCAACGGCAATCCGGCACCCGTAATGATGATATTGGCACCTGCCTTGCAAGAATCGATCACCACCCTTTTGTAATCATTGATTGCATAAAGCACATTGGCGGCCAAAGGTTTGTCGCCGCAAATTTTTCTTGCATTTTCAAATATCGCATGCAATGCTTTGGACGAATAGAAATTAGCCGTGCCGACCGGCCTGGCATCTGCTACCAGCTTGTCCGCATACATTCTGTTTTTATACACTCCCGTTCCTATGGCGCTGACGACACCCAGCCCGCCCTCTTTTGAAACGGAACCGGCAAGCTGATCCCATGAGATACCAACACCCATACCGCCCTGTATGATAGGGATATCGATCGTGTATTTTCCTATTTTTAATGGTTTAAATGCCATTAGTCTACCTTCACTTTTGCAAATTTTCTTTTCCCTACCTGCAGTACATACTCACCGCTACTCAACACCAGCTGCTCATCACTTACTTTTTCTTGGTTTATTCTAACAGCTCCTTGCTTAATATCTCTTCTTGCCTGAGAAGTAGAAGGCTCTATGCCGGCATCCACAAGGGCTTTGCATATCCAAATATTATTCTCTACTGCAACCTCTTGGATATCTTCAGGCAGCAGATTGGCTTTAAATACATTGTCAAAAGCTTCTTTGGCTTCTTGTGCGGCATCTGCATTATAAAATCTTTCCGTAAGCTCCAATGCCAATGCTTCTTTGGCTGCTTTGGGATGAAGCGTGCCTTTTTGGACATCTTCTTTCATCTGCTTGATTTCTTGAAGGGATTTAGCGCTCAAAAGCTCATAATAGCGCCACATCAGCTCATCTGAAATCGAAAGAGTTTTGGCATAAATATCTTTAGGATCTTCGGCGATTCCGATGTAGTTGCCCAACGACTTGCTCATCTTTTGCACCCCGTCAAGCCCTTCAAGAATCGGCATCATCAAAACCGCCTGCTCTTTTCCTACTCCATAAGCGCGCTGCAAATGCCTTCCCATCAACAGATTAAACTTTTGGTCCGTTCCGCCGATTTCGATATCGCTTTTAAGCTCAACACTGTCATACCCCTGAAGAAGAGGATATAAAAATTCAGCGATAGAGATGCTCTGCCCTCCCCTGTAGCGCTTTTCAAAATCATCACGTTCCAGCATTCTGGCAACATTAAACAGCGTTGCCAATCCGACCAATCCGGCGGCCCCTAAAGTATCAAGCCATTCGGAGTTAAATACCACATCGGTTTTTGAGGCGTCAAGCACGTTAAATACCTGATCTTGATAGGTCTTTGCATTTGCCGTAATGGTTTCTTTATCCAATATTTTTCGTGTTTCGCTTTTGCCTGTGGGATCCCCGATAGTTGCCGTAAAATCTCCTATGAGCAGCTGAACCCTTGCGCCATGGTTTTGAAATACTCTCAGCTTTTGAAGCAATACCGTATGCCCCAAATGCAAATCTGCCCCCGTAGGGTCAAAACCTGCTTTAACCGTATAGATAACGCCTTCATCGTAGTATCTTCGTACCAACGCTTCGATACGCTCCATATCTATAATTTCAGCCGTTCCTCTTTGTATCTCTTCTAACGCCTTTTCTATCATTGGCCCTTCCTGTCTATTATTTGTTATTGTATGCATCATCCAGATTGATAATCTCTATGAGTTTAAATTTTTGAGAAATTTGTTCTGCCAATACGCTTTTTTTGGGTTCGCTGCTTTCAACTTCTATCTGGCAATACTCTGCACTCTCGCTGCTTTGTATCCCCAGCTCGATGCTAATGACATTTAAATCCATTTTTGTCAATTTAGTCAAAAGGTCCGCCAAAACGCCTTTTTGGTTTTGCAATCCGATTGTCAGTCTGTAGCGTGAAAGTTTTGAACTGCGCCATTTGATAAAAAGCATAGGCTCTTGCGCAGCAATTTTTTCATACGCTTTTTTGCATAACTTGTGATGAACAATCGCTTTTCCATTCTTATAAAAGGCTACAATCTGATCGCCCATTTTTGGGTGGCAGCAATAGTCAAACTCTACACCGTCCAATGCTTTGTTGGTAAAAAATATAAAATGATCTATCTCTTTTTTGACAGGTTTTTTATATCCTTTTTTCAGAAGCTCCCAAAAACGCACTTCCCTGGCTCCCATATAATCTGCTGTTTTGCGGATCGCCTCTTTAAAATAGTCAAGCTGGTTGGGCAATTTGTGCAATGTTTCTTTCATCCCCACTGCTTCTGCCATCTCTTTAATGGCGTGATTCTCCTGCTGAAACAAGGTTGCCAAAATATTATAAGCACTCAACGTATCAGATTCTTTTATCCTGGCCCTGCAATGCGTCCGTATCCCCTCTTGTGCTTTGGAGGTTTTCACCGTATCCATCCAAGAGCAATGCAAATGCGGCCTGTCATCGCCGATAATTTTTACGATATCTCCGTTTTTCAATGTGGTTAAAAGAGAAGAAGGATGCTTGTTGATCAATGCCTCTTTTGCATGAAGGCCGATTTGGGAATGGATAGCATAGGCAAAATCCAATGCCACCGATCCTTTAGGCAAGGTATAATAGTCTCCTTTGGGTGAAAAAACCGTTATATCTTCAGAAAAAAGATCGCTTTTTGCCAATTCGTAAAATTCTTCGATCGAGTCGCTTTGATAATTGAGGCTTTCAAGCCACTCTACATTGACTTTATCTACACCCTCTTTGTATTTCCAGTGCGCTGCAACGCCAAATTCGGCAAGCTTGTGCATTTGAGCCGTGCGAATCTGTGCCTCTACGATACCTTCCTCGTCAAAAAGAGTAGTGTGTATGGTTTTGTAGCCATTCTCTTTGGGTACGGCGATATAATCTTTAAAGCGAGAAATAAGCGGCGTGTAGGTTAGATGAAGCAAACCCAATACGCGATAACACTCTATCGGTTCTTTTACAATGATACGAATCGCCAAAAGGTCCAAGACCTCATCGATGCTTACTCCCTTGCGATGCATCTTAAGATAGATAGAATAGTAATGCTTTACCCTGCCGAATACTTCAAATTCATCAGGCAAAAATCCGTCTTTTTGGAGCAAATTTTTTACTTTTTGCACAAATGCATTCAATTTAAATTGCAAATTTTGTGCGTTGGATTTGATATACTCATCTATCACTTTGTAATCTTCGGGATAGATATAATAAAAACTCAAATCTTCCAAATAGTTTTTCATCCGTGCAATACCCAACCGATGTGCAATTGGTGCATAGACTACAAGGGTCTCTTCGGAAATACGTCTTTGTTTTTCCGGCCGTAACGCATCGAGGGTAAGCATATTGTGCAGCCTGTCGCACAGCTTGATAACCAAGACACGAACGTCTTTAACGGACGCAATAAGCATTTTGCGGAAGGTCAGCGCAGAACTTATCAGGCGCTCATCTGATCCGGAAGGAATGAGTTTTTCATCTCTGATTTCAACGATTTTTGTCAAACCTTCGACCATATGGATAACGTCCAGACTGAATTCTTTCTGCAAGTCTTCAATCGTGTAGCTGGTGTCCTCTATGACATCGTGCAGCAATGCCGCCTGCACCATTGTCTCATCGCCGCTGACCAGTGCCGTAATCGCCGCAACCAAAATAGGATGCACAATATAAGGCTGGCCGCTTTTGCGTTTTTGCCCTTCGTGTGCATGTAAGGCGAATTCCAATGCTTTGATCGTGGTAGCCGAAGGGGAAGGAATTTGTTCAAATAAAAGAGTCTTCGCCTCCTCTATCGTCTCTATCTCTTTCGCTCTAGAGAGAAAAGCGTCCAAAATAATCAGCCCTCTAGCGTTACTGTAATTTTGCCTTCTGCTATTTCCTGAAGTGCAATGTCAGTAAATTTCATCACAGAAGTATCCGCTTCGACAAGCGGTTTGGCACCTTTTGAGATTTCTTCGGCTCTTTTGCCTACGGCAGTTGCCAAAAGGTATTTGTCAAAATCTACTTTTTCTAAAGCTTTTGCTGTAAGTTGTTCTGTTCTCATTCTTGTGATCCTTTTTTAAATTATTTGACAATCGAGCAAAGGCTCATATCACCTTTGATAATAGCAAGCAGATTGCCTTTCTCAAACATATTGCACACGACGATAGGCAATGCGTTATCTTTTGCCAAAGCAATAGCCGTATCATCCATTACTTTGATATTGTCGCTCATTGCCTGATCATAAGTAAGCGTATTGAGCTTGACCGCATCGCTAAATTTATTGGGATCTTTGTCATACACGCCGTCAACTTTAGTCGCCTTAATAAGCAGCTCTGCTTCAATCTCTGAAGCCCTGAGCGTTGCAGCGGTATCGGTCGTAAAATACGGATTTCCCGTTCCGCCTGCAAAAATCACTACGCGCCCCTTTTCCAAATGCCGTCTGGCACGGCGGACAATAAAAGCTTCGCCTATCTCCTGCATATCTATCGCGGTTTGAAGTCTTGCTTCCAGCCCTATGTGTTCCAATGCTTCCTGAATTGCCACTCCGTTGATCACCGTAGCAAGCATTCCCATATAGTCGCCGGATGTTCTTTTGATAATGCCGTCAGCTGCAGCACTTACGCCGCGGATAATGTTTCCTCCGCCTACCACAATGCCTACTTCTACGCCATTCTCGACAAGTTCTTTGATTTCACCCGCAATATATTTTAAGATTTTAGTATCGATGCCATACCCGTCTTCTCCGGCCAATGCTTCCCCAGAAAATTTTACCAATACACGTTTTACCACAGATGCACCCCTTTTATTTTCGCGATTATATCCAAAAGAGGTTTAGGAGGAATTTAAACTAAATTTGGATTAGTTTAAGCGGATCAATATGCTTCGAATCTTTTGTCGCCTGAAAAACCAATTTACTTTTTACTTTGCCCAACACATATCCTTTGATGATCTTGCGGCCCACTGTGATATTGGGAGCAATTTTAGAAAGGCCGGCATAAACGGTATGCATTCTGTCTCCGTGCGCCACAACCACTACTTTTCCCAACATACTGCTTTCTCCGGCAAACACCACTTTTCCGTTCAAAATATTTTGCACTTTTGTATCCGAAGAGGGTGCTTGAAGCGTGATAGATTCATTAAAAATTTTTATTTTGTAGACGGGATCCATATAGGTGCCGAATTTTTTGATCACCCTGCCGCCCGAAATCGGTGAGATCGTTTTTTGTCCGCTATATGCATAAACCGAGGAAGCACGATAGGATGCATTAAGGTTTCTTACCTGCGCACTTTCTGTTTGGCTTTGAGATTGAATATCCGCCTCTCCTTTGACTGACCTTCTTGCTGTTTGCCGTTCGCGCAGCTCTTTTTTTCGCAGTGCTTCAAGACGGATGGCTTCTTTTCTGGCAGCAGCGCGCTTTCGCGCTTCTTCTACTTCTTGTGCTCTCAAAATATTGAGTTTTGCCAAAGTTGACCGAAGGGAATTTTGTTTTTCCTCTATTTGCTCCAGCTCCTTGTTGTATTTTTTTTCATCTTGAGATAATCTTTCCAGCAGCCGTTTCTTTTCCAGCTTTCTTTGCGCAAACTCTTCTCTCTTTTTGACAATCTTTTCCAGCTCTTTTTTGGTTTTTTGCTGCTCGGAGAGAATATTTTCTTTTTTTGTTTTTAGTGACGAAATGTCCGATCTAAGCTTTTCGAGTTCTTTTGCATTATATGCTTTATAGGCTTCATACACTTCATAAGCAATAATCGAATGTTGGGTAGGGGTATGAAACTGTTTCATGGCAAAAATGACGGAAAACTGCTCTGAGAGCAGCGCAATGAAAGCTTTATGCTTTTCTTCCAGCTCCGTAATTATTTTTTTTAATGTTTGCTCAGATATGCCCAAAACACTTTTAAGAGACTGAAACTCTTTCTCTGTATCCTTTTTTTCGCGGCCGAGCTCATCTATTTTTTTCTCTAAATACACACTTTCCTGTTCGGCTTTTTTAATATCCTGCGCTATTTTATCAAGTTGTCTGCCCGCCTGTTGTTTGGCAGAAATTGCGGCATCGAGGTTTTTTTGGGAATCTTTTATTTTAGTTACAGTTGAAGCACCGTAAACCGATATAAAAACAGTGAAAAGATACGCCAAAAGATATTTCACTCTTGTCCTCCTGCCGAAGAAAATACGACCGTATAAACAGCAAAAACAACGATCGCGATCGCCGAAGCCAACAAGATAGCAATGTCGGTCATCCTAAAGAGTGCTTCTTGATTTTGCATCATGATATCTATGCCGCTCTTTCCTGCCCAATAAAATTTCAAATATAAAAAAAACGCACCCGTGATAATCGTTGCAACCAAAGCATCCAAAAGTGCGATCTTAAAAAGCACTCCGCTTCTAAGCATCAAAGGCGCACCGAATATTTCCATAATTTGCATACGTTCTTTATGGGCATATTTCCAGACTTCCATTTGTTTAATGATCAAAAACAAACTGATAACACCCATAAAAACAATGAATATCCTCAGTGTAAATTTGATAAAAGAAAAGAGTCTATAGTTTGAGCTATAACTGCTTCCGAAAGTTTCTACATTTCTGATATTTTTATTTTTTTCAAGATCTTTTTTTATTTTTTCCAACTCAGAAGTGCTTACATAACTGTCAAGCCTGACCGAATAAAAATAAGGCAATGCCTGCAATATCTCCTGTGCACTGCTTTTGCTGATGCCTTTGGCGATCTGATCGACAATATTTTCTCTTTTGATGTTTTCACTGCTATCGATATGTTCATTCAGCTGCTTAAGTTCTTCCAGGGTCATTGTTTTTTTTGCAACCACCAGCATCGAATACCCCTCTTTAAGCCCTCTTTCATACGAATCGGTTGTTCTGTCAAATACAAGAAAAAACTCTATGCCCAACAAAATTGCCATCAGCGGCAAAATAAACATCAGATGATTTTTAATGAACTTCATACACACCCTTGCTTTCAATAATAAAATGCCTATACGGTAAAGAAAAGATGGACGGAATCTTATGTGTCACTACCAAGACGGTCGTTTCAAGCTGTTGGCAGGCATTTTCCATAAGATCCCAAATCACGTTGGACGAATACTCGTCAAGATTCCCTGTTGGTTCATCCGCCAATATGACTACAGGATTTTTGGATAATGCTCTTGCGACTCCCACTCTCTGCTGCTCCCCTCCGCTGAGTTCCATCGGATATTTATCGGCATGCTCGGAAAGCTTGACATGTTTAAGAAGCCTGTGTGCTTGTGTCTGCTGCACATCCAGCGAATAACCTGCGATCATCAAAGGCAAAACGACGTTTTTAGCTACGGTCCATTCATTGATCAGCTTATAATCTTGAAAAATGATCCCCATATGCGTCCGCAAATCCTGCAATTTTCTCTGACGTGCAGTTGTAAGATCAAGCCCTCCCACCACCAAATTTCCTTCAATGGGCTTAATCTGCCCATACAGCGCTTTTAAAAGTGTTGATTTTCCAGAACCGCTCGGGCCGGTAATAAAAACAAAATCGCCTTTTTTGATATTGAAAGTTGCATCTTTGATAATCTCTTTTTTGCCCCTATCATAAGCCAAGGTAAGATGGGAAGCGCTGATGACATTAGACATGATTCAAATACTCCGCTATTTTTTGATGTGCGTTAAAGTTAACCGTGGTTTTGACCGGAGAGGATGCAAAATAGCGACAGCCTTTTGTATCGAGCAGGAGGTATTTGTGCTCCGGCCTGTCAAAACTTCCAAACGCACACCGTATCAAAAGTCCTTCGTTGCCTACCTTGTAGATGCGCTCAAAATGCACAAAATAATCTTCAAACACTATCGCATCCGTCGCTAAACGCTCTTCTAATCCTTGTACATATTTTATTCCATGAAAATCAAAATCGATCTGATGCACTTTGGATTCGCTTTGCTGCATACAGGTTACATACACATCATAGATATCTTTTTCTTGTTTTCTCCATCTTGCCTCATATTTGCTCGTCACCTCAAGAAGCTGATTTTTTTGTACTTCGACTTTCGTTTGCGGTACTGAAAAAAAAGTTTCCAGCGCATACCAGAAATAGGTGTCACTGTCCGTCCGCAGCTCCAATCGGCCCCCTTTTCTAAGCACACGCATAGATTCATCTAAAAACCCCTTGCCGATCACTCTTCTGTGCGGTTTTTTATCCCAAGGTACCGGAAAATGCACAAAAATCTGTTCACAGACATTGGAGGGGAGCATCTCCAAAAAAAGCCTGGCGTCATAATTCACCACCCAAATATTATGCAAATTCTGCAATTCTATCTGTTTAAGCACCTGCTGGGCCGAAGGTGTATGGATCTCTATGCCTATAAAAAGGGTGTCGGGGTGCTTTTTAGCCTGATACAGCAAATGGCGCCCGCTGCCAAACCCAACCTCCACTGATATTTTTTCTTTGGGGTAAACAATGTTTTCAAACTCGTCTATTTTTTTAAAATACCTCGATGAAAGAGGCGGTTTTTTGTGATGTATCGTGATATTTGAACTCAAAACATCCGCATCCAAACGAACAGACACTTCATGCAGTGCTTCTTTGAGAAGATTGACCTTTAGCGGCCTTGTAACTTTGTCGTATTTGAGCAGATAGGATTTTTCGCCCGGTTTGAGCTGAAGCAAAAACTCTTCATTTTTATATCTTATTCCCAAAATCTCTTCTTTTTCGTTGAGAGCAACCGCATGAAAAAGAAACATGGCATCACCGTACATTTTTTGTTCTATCAGTGAGGTATCAAATGGAGCTATTTTTAAATGTGGCATCTTCTCTTCTTCTTTATTTTATAGTGAAATACTGGCTGCCCGGCTGGCTTTGGCTTCAATCCCATCATAGCTTTTTGCAATGATACGATACTGATAGGTATGATGTTTTCTAACATAGATATCGATATACTCGGCCATCAGCTGTCCTTTGGCCAGCGCAACATATTGCCACTCTCCGCCGTCTACGGCTCTTTGGATAATATAGGCATTGATCCTTGGGTCCGCATGCGGTTTCCAAAGTACTTTTACGGCTTCGGATGCAACTTTATAAGCCTTCACAAAAGAAACGGCACTAAAAGTAGGATGTGTTTTCACATGAAGCACTTTGCCATATTCGGATTCTTTGCCCAGTGCAAACGTCGTAAACGTATAAACATATTCTGTATCAGGAGATACCCGGGTATCTACAAAGTGTGTTGCATATCGATTGTTGATGCTTCCGATTTGTTTGAATTTTTGTGCTCCCTCTTGAGGGGTGCCCCTGTAAATATTGACTCCCCGCACTTCGGCATCTTCTATTTTTTGCCATTCAAATCCGACAGTATTCATCGCGGGAAGCGCTTTGACCTGCGTTATTGTGTTTAACGAAGCATCCTTCTCATAAATCATCAATCCCTGAACACTTCCGCACCCGCTAAACGCCAGCAAACCGAGCGCCCAAAGCAATGGGGTTGATTTTTTCATTGATGTCACCTTGCTCAAAATTTTTAGACAGAAATAATTGCATATCCTCAAACAGCGGAGCTATAAATTCCATCTTCTCTCCACTGACAGGATGTGTGAGATATAGTAAATATGCATGTAAATTAACTCGTAATATTTTATCTCTTTTGCTCTTAAAGCCGTATAAATCATCTCCGAGTATATGCCTTCCGAGGGTACTTAAATGGACCCTTATCTGATGCGTTCTGCCTGTAAACAGTTTCGCCGCGATAAGTTCGGTCCCGCAAGAGGCAGCGGCAAGTTTGACAAAGGCTGTCTTGGCACTTTTCCCGGTAGGCACGACATCCATTTTGAGCCTGTTTTTTGGATTGCGGCCGATAGGTTTATCCACGACAATGTTTTCTTTGAGCGGATAGTCGATAAGCGCCAGATAATACCGCCCCATACTCTTATCCTGCAGCTGAAGGCTGAGTTTTTCATGCGCCTGGTTGGTCTTGGCGATCACCAGCGCCCCGGTGGTTTCCTTGTCGATGCGGTGCACGATGCCGTGGCGTTCTTCGCCGCTGACGGTAGAGAGCGAAATGCCTTGATGCACGAGCCAGTCCACCAGCGTAGGCTCTTTGACCGAAGGCGCAGGATGCACAACAAGCCCTGCAGGTTTGTTGATGACCATGAGGTGCTCGTCTTCATAGAGGATCTCCACATCAAAGTCTATCATGGGCGCTTCTTTTTTTTGAGCCTCTTTAAACGTGTAGGCTACCTCATCCCCTGCTTCGACTTTGAAGCTGGCCTTGGTTACCGTTTTGCCGTTGACACTGACAAGCCCCTCTTTGATAAGCTTTTCTACCTGGTTGCGGCTGATATCCAATTGGGTTGCCAGCACCTTGTCAAGTCGGTCTTTTTGTTGTACGGTTAATTGTTTGCTGCTCACTGCTCGCTGCTCACCCAATGTCATCCCTATCCCAACGCTCCGGATCAAGAAAGGTCTCATCGTGTATATGTTTGAAAGAAGCCTGTATGCGCTTAAAAAGCTCTTTGTTCTCTTTTTCCATTCCTGAGAGCCACTCTTTGGTTTGCGCTCTGGCATAAGGCATCTTGACATCTTTAAGCATCGCCGGGCATGCTTCATTGCCGATCGTTTGCAAGCTGTTCTCGTCTGCAAATGCCCTTAACTGCGTTTCCCTGACTTGTATCAGAGGCCGGATAAGATGAAATCCTCTTTGCGCTTTATAGATCGGCGCCAAAGCGCGCATCGTGCCGTTATAGAACATATTCATAAAAAAGCTCTCAACCATATCGTCAAAATGATGCCCTAAAGCCACTTTGTTAAATCCGCCCTGCTCGGCAAACGTATAAAGCGCACCGCGTCTCATACGGGAAAAATAGCTGCAGTAGGAGCTGTTCTCCCGGATCGTATTTTGCGAAACCTCAAAGATATTGGTATCAAAAACCGTATGTTTGATGCCATGCGCCTTGCAGTGCGCCTCCAAATAAGCATAATGTTCATCAGGCATTCCGTACTTTACCGTGCAGGCTTCAAACTCAAAATCAAACGGCGCATGACGCTGCATATGCTTAAGTGCGTGCACCAAAGCTAAAGAATCTTTGCCTCCGCTTAATCCTACCAATACTTTATCGCCCTCCTTGATCAGCCTAAACTGCGCATTCGTTTTTCCGATGAGCTTAAGAAGCTTTTTGCTTATGACAATATTTTTATCGCTTGTGTTATTCTTCAATCCTGTCCACCATTTCCAAAATAAATTCTGCACTTACTTTAGCCGAACTCTCCAAAAATGCATCAAAATCAAATCCCGCATCCATATCTGCACTGTCGCTGATCGCCCTTAAGATAAAAAACGGCACGTTCAAAGCGTTGCAGACCACGGCGACACTTGCACCTTCCATTTCCAAAGCACTGGCGTCAAAAGTTCTTCCCACCCATTCTTTACGCTCAAAACTGGCCACAAACTGATCGCCCGTAGCGATCACGCCCTCTTTGAGCGTTATGGCCTTCTCTTGTGCAACCTGCTTGGCAATATTTCTAAGATTGACATCCGTAGGAATGCACACTTCGCCTTCGGGCACATACCCGTAAGGATGTCCAAATGCCGTGATATCCAGATCGTGCTGACACAATCCGTCAGCGATCACCAAATCACCGATTTTCAGATCATCGCTGATTGCCCCGGCCACACCGGAAAAAAGCAATTTTTCACAACCGAATTTTTCAATCAATATCGTTGCAGTCAAAGCGGCAAACACTTTTCCTATTTTTGAATAAGCGACGACCACCTTTTTTTTGCCGTATTGCCCCTCATAATATACATTCGCGCCATACACATGTTCTTTGACATTCTCAAGTCTGGCTAAAAGCGGCTCTATCTCTTCGGGCATGGCGCCCATGATGGCGATTTTTCCCATTAGAGCTCTTTGATTGCTTCGATCGTTGCTTTAAGCGAAGCCATATCCGAAACATTGAAATGGGGCTTGGAAGTCGCATTTTTGTTTAACCCTTTGAGCACATTGCCTTGGCCAAACTCAATATAGCAGTCCACTTGGGTATCGATATTGGCAATGCTTTGTTTATACAGTACCGGCTTTACCAACTGTTTAGGAAGCAATGCAAGCGCTTCTTCTTTGGTACTGTAAGGCTTTGCGGTGACATTGGAGATGACCGGAGCGATAAAACTCTCTTTGAGCATCTCTTTGAGTTTGGCTTCAAGCGGCGCACCGGCACTCTCAAGCAACGGACAGTGGCTCGCAACCGACATATTGAGCAGCATCGCCCTTTTTGCTTTTGCCTCTTTGAGCACATCGACAAGCGCTTCCAGATCCTTTTTGATCCCGGCGATCACGATCTGCCCCTCGGCATTGTAATTTACGGCCCAAACCTTCTTTCCGGCTTCTCTTTGGCATGCAGTAATTGCTTCAACCGTTGCATCATCCAGTCCAAGGCTCACGAGCATGCCTACATCTTGTCCCTCGCAAGCTTGCGCCATCAGTTTTCCGCGCAGGTTCACAAGCGCTACTGCGTCGATCGCATCCAATGCCTCTGCAGCTACCAATGCCGAAAACTCGCCCAATGAATGCCCCAAAGCCAATACCGGCTTGATGCCTGTTGCGTCGGTAAAAAGTTTATGTGCGATCGCACTGACAAGCAAGATCGCAGGCTGCGTGTATTCGGTTTGAGCGAGTTTGTCGTTTTCGGTAAAAAGCAGCTCTTCGAAGTTGATACCTGTTCTTTGGCTTGCATCAAAGATCATCTGCTTTGCAACTTCTGAATTGTTAAAAAAATCCTGTCCCATCCCGACAGCCTGAGACCCCTGTCCCGGAAATAAAAATGCACATCTTACTGACATAACTATCCTTTATCGTAATATAAATGTATTTTACCATGTTAAATTTATCTTATGTTAAGATGGGCTTTTTAGAGCAAAGAATAACCATTGCCGTTTGTGTTTTTGCTGTTTTTTGCTTTTTTGAGCTTACCGTCAAGTTTTTTATCTGTATTTTAATATTATTACATGTTATAATTATCATAAGTTAATTAAAGAAAGGATACACCAGATGAAAATGAAAAGCATTGCACTTTATACATTATTAACCACATCTACACTGTTGTCACAAACAGCAGAAGCACTTTTTAACAAACATTGCGCAGGCTGCCACGCTACCATACTGGGCGTCAACGAGGCCGGAGGCAAAGTGACAAACATCTACGGCGCACCGTATGCCAAAGATGTGATCGATAAGTTAAAAACCGAAACCAAAACAAAAGAGGCGTTTGTCGGTTTTATCAAAGATTATATCAATGAACCTGACAAAAGAAAATCGCTTTACGGCGGAAAAGCCATTAAAAAGTTCGGCCTTATGCCATCGCTCAAGGGTGCCATGACGGATAGCGAATCAAGCGTACTGGCAGAGTATCTTTACAGCGAATACGGCAAAAAGCCGCAAATAACAGAAGAAGCCGTTAGCCCTACAAAAGAGGAACAATCAGCCCAAGAAAAAGCAAACGAAGCACTTTTTAACAAACATTGCGCAGGCTGCCACGCTACCATACTGGGCGTCAACGAGGCCGGAGGCAAAGTGACAAACATCTACGGCGCACCGTATGCCAAAGATGTGATCGATAAGTTAAAAACCGAGACAAAAACAAAAGAGGCGTTTGTCGATTTTATCAAAGATTATATCAATGAACCTGACAAAAGAAAATCGCTTTACGGCGGAAAAGCCATTAAAAAGTTCGGCCTTATGCCATCGCTCAAGGGTGCCATGACGGATAGCGAATCAAGCGGATTGGCAGAATATCTTTATCACAAATACGATAAATAATTCCCTATTTATTGATTTGTTTTCTTGTATATCTGTCTTTTGCAGCAGGGATATTTCCTGTTGCAACCATTCCACATAAAAATTTGCCAAATAAGTCAATAATGTTATGTTTCAGTTTGGTCTTTTTTTGTCGAAAACTATTCTTTTACTTTTTATCCAACAATATACTATACCCCATAACCGTAATCATAGGAAAAACGGATGCAAAAGCGATCAGTCCGAAACCATCCATCAACGGCTGCCCCCTGTCCTCAAGCGCCTCGATCACATCAGCCGGAAGCTGGTTTCCCCTCATATACTCATACGCATCCCGGCCCTCTTTTCTCGATCCTTCCGTAAGAGTCTTTGACTCCTCGAAAGTGGACTTGAGGTAGTCTAAAAGTTCTTTATCGTTCATTT
>DHHF01000009.1 GCA_002403155.1 Sulfurovum sp. UBA4779 | reverse complement strand
TTGCATTAACGATTAGAATTGGCGATTAAAAATATTTTTTGTATTAAATTTTATATTACCATTGTTTACAATATCACGATATCTATTTAAAAATAGGTAGGATGAGATTTTTTAATATGTCTCTCATTGGAGGTTCGATATGATTAATAAAAACTAATATCATAGAAAGAATGAAATTATTTTATATTTTAAGGTGATTGATATAAAGGATTTATTTTTCTTTATAATATAATACATAAAGGGGTAAAATGAAAGTATGTGCTTTTATTCCGTATTGGTTGGATTATCAAGTTGATGGCTCGGGAAAACACAAAAATTTAAAAAAACTGGGCGGTAAATATTTAATTAATTATAGTATTAATTTGTTAAACTCAGTACAAGAGATAAATGATGTTATTGTATTTTGTTCAGATGAGTCTATACATACTTATATTGATAAAAAGTTAAAGTATAAATTTATCAAGCGTGATAAATGTTTAGATGCTACAGATGTTTCAATTGATATGATAATAAAATCTTTTTTGGAAATAAATGATTCTGATATAATAGTTTTATTACATCCAAACAGTCCTTTTTTAAGTTCAGAAACTATATCAGATTGTCTACAACAAGTAATTTCAGGTAAGTTTGATTCTTCATTTACAGCTTATAGTTTTCAAAAGCTTGCTTGGTTTGAAAATAAGCCTTTAAATTATTCATTGAATGAAGAGACTCCTAACTTAAAAAGTTTAGAACCTGTGATTATAGAACAGTCATCACTATATGTATTTAATAGAAAATCATTCTCTATTAATAATAAAAGAATAGGCAATACCCCTTATATTAAAAATATTAATCATTTTGAAGGGTTGGAAGTGGAAAGTGATGAAGATTTTGAGATAGCTGAATTAATTGTGAATTCAGGTATGTATCCAAAGGTTGAATATGCAAAAATATAAAATTATTGATGCGAAATTAGATAATGTGGAGTACCCAATATTAATTGGAGAAAATGTTATAGACTATATATTAGAATTAATAGAGAAACATACTAAAAATTCGAAAATCATTATCGTTGGAGACAAGTTTTTTCAAAATGGTATTTGTGCTTCAATTGAAAACAAACTCTCTGAGAAATTTGAAATATATACTTACTACATGGATGCAGGAAAAGGAAACAAGTCTATCAATGAAGTTTTAAAAATATTTGGTATTTTGGAAGAAAACAATCTTGCTAGGGATTCTGTACTGATTGCTGTTGGTGGTGGTGTGATCGGCGACTTAGCCGGTTTTGTTGCAAGTACATGGTTAAGAGGGATGAATCTTATACATATTCCTACAACACTCATGGCTATGGTTGATAGTAGTGTGGGAGGTAAAGTTGCAATTAACTATAGGCAAACAATAAATGCTATCGGTAACTATTACCACCCAATGGGCAATATTATGGATCTAACATTTATTGATACATTGTCTAATCGGGATTATTTGTCGGGTTTAGCAGAAGTTATAAAGTGTGCAATTATCAATGATAAAGGGTTTTTTGAATACTTGGAAAAAAATAAAGATATAGTATTGAAAAAAAATCATGAGGTGTTAATAGAGCTGATTATAAAAGCAATAACAATAAAAATAGACCATGTGAATGGTGATCTCCGTGAGGGAGGTAAGAGACTTTTATTGAATTATGGGCATACATTAGGACATGCTATCGAGATCTCAACTGAAAAAAATGGGCATGAACAATTAAGACATGGTGAAGGTGTTTCTATAGGTATTGTTGCAGTTGCATATATAGCAACACAATACTTGAATATATCAAAATCAATTTTTGAAAGATATGAAAATATATTCAATGATTATGGTCTTCCGACCAAAATTAGTGCATTTAAATTGGGTTTTGACAGAGAAACATTACTACATAAATGTTTTGATAATGTCAAAAAAGATAAAAAAAGACTTGATAATAATATTAGACTTGTTTTGTCAGATGAAATTGGTTCTGCTAAAGTCTATAATGATGTTCCGTTTGAACTCATACAAGAAGCATTTAAATATGTTATAGAAGACTAAATTAATGAAACTAGAAAATAAAGTATGCATTATTACAGGTGCAGGTAAAGGTATAGGAAGAGATACAGCGATTTTGTTCGCTCAGCTTGGGTGCAAATTGGCACTCATAAGTAAAACTCGAGAAGATTTAGTAAGTCTCTCAAATGAATTACAGGCAGATGAATCAGATTTATATTGGATGGAGGGAGATGTTTCTTTAGAGGACACTGTCAAGGAGTTTGTAGCCAATGTATATGAAAAATTTGGCTGTATAGATATTTTGGTCAATAATGCCGGCATGCGATTTAGAAAAGAATTCTTAGAAATAGATTATCAAGAGTGGCAAAATGTTATGAATGTAAATGCTGGAAGTACGTTTCTGTTCTGCAAAGAAGTTGGAAAATATATGGCCAAACAGAAGTACGGCAAGATAATAAATATGGCATCTATTATCGGTACATTAGGTTTACCTGAACTTGCAGGATATGGTTCATCGAAAGGCGCGATTATTAGTTTAACAAAATCACTTGCAGTAGAGTGGGCTAAATATAACATCAACGTCAATGTTGTAGCACCTGGTTTTTGTAAAACTTCTTATGCTGAAAAATTTAAAGAGAAAGCAGAATTGTATGATTTTACGATTGATAGAACACCTATGAAGAAATGGGGTGACTCAAGAGATATATCTAATACAATTGCATTTTTGGCATCTGATATGTCAGGATATATTACTGGTGAAGTTGTAAATATAGATGGAGGATGGAGTGCATGGTAAACAAGAAGACCAGAATTTTAGGAGTTATACCTGCAAGATATAAATCAACTAGATTTGAAGGAAAGCCTTTAACTCTAATCAATGGGGTACCCATGATTAAGAGAACCTATAATCAAGCTAAAAAATCTGAATTATTGGATGAGTTGATTGTTGCTACGGATGATACTAGAATCTTAACTTATTGTGAATCAGAAGGGATTCCAGTAATTATAACTTCTGAGAATTGTCTTACTGGTACTGATAGGCTAGCAGAAGTATCAAAAAAGATGGACTTTGATTTATATGTTAATATACAAGGTGATGAACCAGTAATCGATCCAAATGCTATAAGTCAAATTGTTGACATTTATCATCAATATGGTAACGAGTATATGGTATACAATTTATATAAAATAATTGATACTATGAATGAGGTAAATAGTCATACTATCATTAAGGTAATAGTTAATGAACAAGATGAAGTGATGTATATGTCTAGATTTCCTGTTCCTTTTTCAAATTCAGGATTAGTGCAGCAATTTAGACAGCAAATACCTGTATACGGTTTTACAAAAGATGCACTTTCTATTTTTTCAAACCATAAGAAAACTATTAATGAACAATATGAAGATATAGAATTATTAAGATTTTTGGATCTAGGATATAAAATTAAAATGAGTGAAACAAAAGTTGATTCTATTGCTGTTGATGTTCCAAATGATGTGAAGAAAGTTGAAATGTTTTTAAATGAAAAAGGACGGCTTTGATGGATAAGAACAGGATATTTGTTTTTATTGATACGTCTTTAGGAGAGCTGGATTGGATTTCTCCATTTTTGACTTCAGAGTATATGCGAAACTTTAAGATCACTATTTTCTTTAGAAAAAATATATTGACTCAACAACTTATTAAGGATCATTCACTTGATAAAGATAATATTATATTATTAAATGCGAGTGATGTTTTTTATAAAAATGAATTAATTAATATATTTTGGCGTTTTATAAAATCATTACAAAAAAGATTAAATAAGTTTCCTAAAATTTATAAGTTTATAGACCAATGTAGATTATATCTTGTAAAAAAAATTAAGACGAAAATAAATATAAATGACAAATATGATTTTATTTTTAGAGATTTCGGACTAGGAAGCCCAAAAGAATTATTGACTATATTGCATCATAATAAAAAAGCAAAAGTTATTATATTTCCACATGCTATCGGTATATGGAAAATGAATGAACTACGTATTAGAAATTTACAAAACATCAAGTTTAATCTTTATTTATATAATACATCTATATCACCAATAACCTTAGATAATAATAATTTTTTTGTATCTGGTATACCCGCTTTGGATAAAATAATTAAAAATGATAATCAATATTTTGATTGTAGTTCCCGTAATATTCTTTTATTAACACGTGATTATTATGAAAGATATGGGTGTGCAAGAAAAGCAGCTTTAGAAAAATTTGAAGAAATTTTATTTTTTTGTTTCCAAAATAATTTTAATGTTTTCGTAAAGCATCATCCACGAGACAAAAAAACATATGAATATATAGATATACAAAAAAAGTTTTCAAATGTAAAGGAATATAGTCATTCGCTTGTGAATTTAGATTTAGAATTTAGAGCATGTTTATCATTTTATTCAACCGCCGGGATATTCTTAACTGCCAGGCATATTCCTGTGTTTGACATAACTCCATATGAAAATTGTAACAATAAAATTCTTCTAGAACATTATTGTGGAGATAATGGTGTTTATACTCATGATTTGATTGAACTTGGCGTACAAGACAAGATATTAGATATGGATATTTTATTACATGAAAAAGTATTAAATAATTATTCGTATAGTCAGTTTAAATCAATGAAAAAATATTTTCCATTTAATGCTAATAAAGAAATCTATAGAAAACTGATAGAACTATAATAGATTTCTTTGGAAATCTAAGAATTTTTATATATAATAATCCTCTTTTTTAAACAATATAGTAAGATAACCAAAGGGATATTTTCTCAATCCCTATTGATTTTAGGTGTATTTTGCCAACCTTAAAAGCTCAGTTTCATCCCGCCGTAAAAGCTGTTGTTGAAAGTCCTGTCTACGTCCTCATAGTCGGTTTTGATGTTTCTATACCCTGCAAACACATGAAATTTTGGGATGACTTCCATATCCGCTTCGCCTCTAAACTCTGAGTAGCTGTCTCCGTCTGAAAAAGTCAGCACGGAAGGTGCATAGGCAAAACTAGCCATGAGAGATGTCGGAGGAATGGCATCGCTAAACGGAAGCCTGTAGGCTGCTTTTGCCATCAAAGGAAGCGCTGCAAAATCATCTGCAAACACCAATTTTGCTCCCAATCCTACCGTCAGTCCTTCTATCCCCTGTAAACTGCTTTCTCCGCTTACGCCAAAGGAGGTTAGACTGTCGCCGTCGCTATTGAGATAGCCTGCGTGCATCATATACGTGGTGCTGCTGGAATAATCGGCCAATACATTGAGGTTTACAGACGCCAAAAGCTCAAAATCTTCGTTGTTGATATTTAGACCGACGCTGTTTTCTGCCAGCGCCAAAGCGCTTGTGAAGAGTACGGGAAATAATAATTTTTTAATATGCATCAATGACCCCTTGTTTTTAAATAATGTTTTAATGATAACACAGTGTTGCTTTGATTCGTTAGAAAGTCTAATCAGGCGGCATGCCTTTTTCTTTTTTTTGTTTTTTGCGGGCTTTCTTTTTTTCCTCCATCATCGCCGCGTCTCTCAGGTCTTCTTCGTTGTCGTAGCGTGCAGCGTCCAAAAATTTGGAATGGTCGTCAAACTGGCCGCTTTTAACACCCCAAAGCAGCGCAATGAGGCCCAATGCGCCCAAAAATGTAGAAACGCTTAGCATCAAGATCATAATATTTTCAGACATCAAAATCCCTTTAATTTCATCATTTTTATGCGCACAGAGTTTCCTACAACGACTAAAGAGCTTAAACTCATAGAGAGGGCTGCTACAAGCGGATTGACAAATCCCGTCACGGCAAGCGGTACGGCAACTGCATTGTAGAGCAAAGAAAAAGCAAGATTTTCTTTGACTGCGCGGAAAGTACGCCTGGAGATGGCATAGGCTTCGTAAATACTTTGGGGTTTTTCGTCCATCAGCACGACATCGCTTACCCCGATCGCGATATCCGCTCCGCTTCCCATCGCGATCGCGATATCCGCTTTGCTGAGTGCGAGCGTGTCGTTGATGCCGTCTCCTGCCATCACGACGATATGTCCTTTTTGATGAAAAAGATCAATCAAATCCGCTTTGTCGGTAGGCAGCAGTTTGGCGTAGATTTCGTCTATCCCTACTGCTTTGGCTACATGTCTTGCGCTTCGCTCATGGTCGCCTGTGAGCATAACAACTTTAATGCCCATTGCTTTGATCTGTTCAATGGCTTTGGCGGCATTTTCCCTGATGGTGTCGCTCAGTTCAAACCGTGCAACAAGCACATCATTGATGGCAAAGAAAAAAAGAGAATGCCTGCTTTCATAGGCTGCATTGATCTGTACATTCTGCATAAACATCAGATTGCCTCCTCTGAGCATAGAGCCTTGATAAAGGGCCTGGATGCCCTTGGCTTCGATGCTTTTGATCTTCTCTAGCGGAAGTTCGCGAAGCGTCTCGCAGGAGGCCTCAAGGTAAGCGGCGATGCCTTGGCTGATAGGATGGTTCGAGGTGCGTACGAGCGAGTAGAGCAGATCGGGATCGAATCCTTCGAACATTTCTGCATTGACAACGGAAGGTTTGCCTTCGGTGATGGTGCCTGTTTTGTCAAGCGCAAGAAGATTGCTTTTTGCCATGGTTTCCAAAAAGGTTGCCTCTTTAAAAAGGATGCCTCTTTTGGCAGCCATAGAGATACCTACCAGCGTGGACATAGGTGTCGCCAGGCCTAACGCGCAAGGGCAGGCGATGACGATAACAGAGATACTGATGATAAGGGCTTGCTCAAACTCGCCGCCATACAGATACCATCCTGCAAACGTACCCAGTGCGATCAACAGAATGACCCCGGAGAAATATCCTGAGATTTCATTGGCAAGCTGTTCTATTTTCGGTTTTTTGGTGATGGACTCTTCCAAAAGTTTTACGATAGAATGAAGCAAAGAGTGAGAAGCGTCCTTGGTGGCCTCATAGCGCAATGCGGCATCCAAACAGATAGAGCCGCTAAGGATATCCTCCCCTTCTTTTTTATAGACAGGTTCGCTTTCTCCGCTTAAGGAGCTTTCATCAAAAGAAGCTTGGCCGGATGTGATGACTCCGTCTATGACGACTTTTTCTCCGGGCTTGAGCTCTATAAGATCCCCGGCAACAACATTTTCGACACTTACAAGACTTTTGACGCCCTCTTTGACCAAGGTTACTTCCGTCGGTGTGCTCCCCATCAGCGTATCAAGCGTATCGACGGCCTGTTTTTTGCTCAATACTTCCAGATATTTTCCGACCAACACAAACGTAATGATCATGGCTACAGAGTCAAAATAGACCTCCCCCGTTCGTGTTGTCATCGCATAGATAGAGTAGATATAGGCCAAAAGAGCACCTGAAGCGACCAGGGCATCCATATTGACCATTCTGTTTTTATAGCCGTAGTAGGCTCCGCGAAAAAAGATCCATCCGCTGTAGAAAAGTACGGGGGTAGCCAAAAGAAATTCGGCAAAATTGAGAATATCTTTAAATCCTTGTTCGATGCCCGTAGAGTATCCCGCATACTGCGCAATGGCGATCCACATGATATTCATCGTGCTAAATACGCCCACAAGGATACGCGAATAGTATGCTTTGCGTGTTTTGACTGCACGCTCTTCTTGGAGTTTGGGATCGTAAGGATAGGCATTGTAGCCGATGGACCGAATCGTATGGATGATCTGCGAAAGTTTGATGATGTCAGGATCCCAGAGTATTTTGGCTTTATGGTTGCTGTAATTGATCACAGCTTCGATAATGCCGTCGGTTTTATGCAGCACTTTTTCATTGAGCCATACGCATGCTGAGCAGTGGATGCCTTCAATGATGAGGTTAATCTCGTTGATGCCGTCTTCGTGGATTGTGATGTATTTTTTTGCAAAACCTTCCAAATCAAATTTTTCCAAATCATCGGTCTGGTTTTCAGCAGGCTGAAGAGCCGTACTCCCAAGTTTTTCATAAAAGCTGTCAAGCCCTTCCTTTTGGAGAAGATGATAAACCCCTTGGCATCCTTTGCAGCAAAAATGAAGCGTTTTCTCACCGTCTTGTTCGGTAATCATCATCTTCTCATCAAATTTAAGATTGCAATGTGCACATGGGATTTTTGCCAAAATGCTTCCTTTGAAATACAATGGGTTTATTTTATCTAAATATGAGTAAAATCCCTCCCATGGAAAATGTATTTGTATGGATTTTTATATTGATCGGTTTGGAGCTTTTTGAGGCATTTTTGCAGCGTGCAGATACATTATTCGGAGTACTTCAAAAACTTTATCGATATTATGAAAAGAGTATTTTTCTTTTTTTCTTGGTGCACCCTGGATTTTATTTTGTTCTATTTGCGGCACTTTACTACAATGTGCTGAATGCAACGATAATTTTTATCATTGCATTTAAGGTCTTTGATATCTTTTATAAAATAGAACTTATCAAGCAAATTTTTATCCAAAAAAAAATTTCTGACGAGATGGCAGCGATGTTAAGATGGGAGATGCCTTCTTGGTTTTTTCTGATCGGTGCATGTGTTTATCCTCTTTTGCTGTTTTATGCTTTAAGTGTATAAGTGACTTTTTAGCTTAAAAGGATTATAATACTTTTACTACATACTTGTTTAGTGTATCAATTCACTGAAGTATATCTCCATTTATATTACAAACTCAAGAGGATCCATGAGCGACCAAAAAAAATCAAACACTGTCAAAAAAAATAGAACCCATGTGCCGGTTGAAGGCTACAAAATAGAGGATCTTCAACAAAAACCGCTGATTGAACTTATCGAGATTGCCAAAGAGATGGAGGTTGAAAACCCCAATGAGTACCAGCGAAAAGACCTGATTTTTGAAATTTTGAAATCCCAAGTAAGCCAGGGCGGGTTTATCTTATTTACCGGCATATTGGAAATCATGAACGACGGCTACGGATTTCTTCGCTCTATCGACGGAAACTTTGCCAATTCAAGCAACGATACCTATGTAAGCAGTACACAGGTAAAGCGTTTTGCTTTAAGAAACGGCGATATTGTCACAGGCCAGGTGCGTCCGCCTAAAGATCAAGAAAAGTATTATGCGCTTCTTAAGATAGAAGCGATCAATTATCTTGCTCCAGAAAAATCCAAACAAAGACCGCTTTTTGACAACCTTACTCCGTTATATGCCAACGAAAAACTAAAACTCGAATACAATCCCATGAAGCTTACAGGCAGAGTGCTTGATCTTTTTACTCCTATAGGAAAGGGCCAAAGAGCGTTGGTGGTTGCTCCGCCGCGTACGGGTAAAACAGAATTGCTTAAAGAGCTGGCGCACGGCATCGCCTATAATAATCCCGATGCATCGCTTATGGTACTGTTGGTGGATGAAAGGCCTGAAGAGGTAACCGACATGCAGCGTTCGGTAAAGGGAGAAGTGTACAGCTCTACTTTTGACTTGCCGGCGCAAAATCACGTCAGGACGGCCGAAATGGTGATCGAAAAGGCAAAAAGACGCGTAGAAATGGGCAAAGACGTCGTGATTTTGCTTGATTCTATCACAAGGCTTGCCAGGGCTTACAATACCGTCACGCCCAGTTCGGGAAAAGTGCTTTCAGGCGGGGTGGATGCCAATGCTTTGCATAAGCCGAAACGATTCTTCGGTGCGGCAAGAAACATCGAAGAGGGCGGCAGCCTTACGATTATCGCAACGGCGCTCATCGAAACAGGAAGCCGTATGGATGAGGTCATTTTTGAAGAGTTTAAAGGTACGGGCAACTCGGAAGTGGTTCTAAGCCGCTATATTTCCGAAAGACGCGTGTATCCGGCTATCGATGTTACCAAATCAGGAACAAGAAAAGAGGAATTGCTGGTAGATCCTGAAACATTGCAAAAGGTGTGGGCACTGAGAAATGCAATGCAAAATATGGAAGAGGTCGAAGGGTTGAAGTTCCTTTTCTCCAAGATGCTCAAGACAAAATCTAACGAAGAGTTCCTCTCTATGATGAACGAAGGCGCTTAATTTTTAAGCAGTTTTATTCTGAGGCGCTAGCCGAAGCTTCAGTGAGATGAATTGGAGTGTGGCTTTGCTGCACTTCAAGAAGAAGGGTTTTAGGTTCTGAGGCGCTAGCCGAAGCTTCAGTGAGATGAATTGGAGTGTGGCTTTGCTGCACTTCAAGAAGAAGGGTTTTAAATGAAAATAGGCGTTTTTGACTCCGGCCTTGGCGGTTTGACTGTCGTCAAAGAACTTGCCGCACTGATAAAAGGTGCAGATATTTATTATGTAGCCGACACTAAACATGCGCCTTACGGAGAAAAAACGTCCGAACAAATCATTCAATACAGCCTAAACATCACGCAATATCTTATCGATACGCATCGGATCGAGGCATTGATCGTAGCCTGCAATACAGCCACATCGGCTGCCATTAAACACTTAAGAGAGCATTATCCGTCGCTGATCATTCTTGGTACGGAACCCGGTATCAAGCCTGCGATACAATGTACCAAAACGAAAAATATCGGGGTCTTGGCTACCCCGGCAACTCTCAAAGGGGAAAAATATCAGCAGCTGGTTTCTGCCTTATCTGCTCAAGCCCACGAAAAGATAAACCTGTTCGAGCAGGCATGTCCGGGATTGGTAGAGCAGATAGAAAGAGGGGATATCCAAAGCCCAAAGACCAAAGAGATGCTGCATGCATGGCTGAAGCCGATGCTTCAAAACCATGTCGATACCATCGTTTTGGGGTGTACCCATTATCCGCTTGTAGGGCCGCTTATCGAAGAAATAATGCACCATAAGGTCCGGCTTATAGAAACAGGAGGTGCTATTGCAAAGCATCTGCTTTGCCAAAGTGAAGCCAAAGGGCATATCAATGAAGGCCCTTTGCGCATCTTCCTTTATGTGACCGGAGAGATACAAACACAGATGATCGATCACATCATTAAGCAGCATGAACCGCTTAAAAAGATCGACATAGACAATCAAAAGTAAGTTAGAGCAAGCCCACTGCTTCTTTGACTTTTTCCATTTTAGCCGAGGCAAGAGATCGGGCTTTTTTCGCCCCTTCGTTGAGGATGTCATGCACTTCATCCATATGGGCTAAATAGTATGCTCTTTTTTCCCTGGCAGGAGCCAGCTCTTTCCAGATCAGTTCTTTGAGGTATTTTTTGAAATGTCCATACCCTTCTTTGCCGCTTTTGTAGCGTTCCTGAAGGGCTGATCTCTCTTCTTCGCTTAAAAAAAGCGCAGCCAGAGTATAGATGTGGCAGGTTTTATAGTCAATGGGGTCACCCAGAGGGGTTGAAGAGCTGAGGATTTTATTGCATCGTTTTTGCAGTTCTTTCTCTTCCATAAACAAATCGATCGCATTGTCGTAGCTTTTGCTCATCTTTTGTCCGTCTATCCCCGGGATGGTTGCCAATTCTTCTTGCACGAGATGCTCAGGCAAGACAAAAATTTCGCCGTATTCGTTGTTAAACTTGATGGCAATGTCCCTTGTGATCTCTACATGCTGGATTTGGTCTTTTCCTACGGGCACTTTTTGGGTATCAAACAGAAGAATATCCGCAGCCATCAGCACGGGATAGGAAAACAGCGCATGGCTGGCAGGGATCCCTTTGGCCACTTTGTCTTTATAGCTGTGGGCGCGCTCAAGCAGCCCCATCGGAGTAAACTTGGAAAGTATCCAATAGAGCTCCAGCACTTCGGGTACATGGCTTTGTACCCAGAAAGTAGTTTTGTTCGGATCGATCCCTAATGAAAGATAGTCAACGGCTGCTTCGATTGTATTTTGCTTCAATGCCTGGGCGTCTTTGGAAGAGGTCAGGGAGTGGTAGTTGGCGATAAACGTAAAAAGCTCATGTTTTTCTTGAAGTTCAACCATCGGCTTCATCGCCCCAAAATAGTTTCCTATATGAAGTTTTCCGGAAGCCTGGATTCCTGTAAGTACGCGCATCAATTTATCCTTCTAAAAAATTGCGACATTATAGCGCATGAAAGATTATGGCTTACTCATCCTCCATACGCTCTCCGCGCTTTCTGGCAACGATATCAAGCGGAACTCCTTCAAAATCAAATTTGCTTCTAAGAAAATTGGCCAAATAACGCTTGTAGCTAAAATGCAATCCGTCCGGGCGATTGCTGATCAGTGCGATTTTAGGCGGTTTGGTTTCGTACTGTGTGGCAAATTTGATTTTGACAACAGCACCGTTGTGCGAAGGGATATGATGGCGGCTGATCGCTTCTCGGATCACGTCATTGAGTACAGAGGTTGGGATACGCTGTTTGTAGCGTTTGTAAATCGCTACGATCTGATCGAGGATCTTGTGTACACGCATGCCGGTTTTTGCAGAGATCGTAATCAGCGGTGCATAATGCAGAAATTTGAGTTCGTCGCGGATATTTTGCACCGCTGCTTCATAGGTTTTCTCCTCTTTGATATCCCATTTATTGATCACGATAAGACAGGCGAGCTTGAATTTTTCAATCAGTCCGGCAACCCTTTCATCCAGCTCGGTTACGCCGACTGTGGCATCGATCACAAGCAAAACAAGATCGGCCTCTTCAAGCATCGCCTCGGTTCGGCCAAGCGCATATTTTTCAATGCCGACGATTTTGCTTCTTCGTCTGATGCCGGCTGTGTCGATAAAGGTAATTTGGTATCCGTCATATTCGATCGTTTCATCCACAGGATCAATGGTGGTTCCGGCTACATCCGAGACAATCGTACGTTCCTCTTTGAGCAGGGCGTTAAGTAATGAGCTTTTGCCGGTATTGACTCTGCCGATGATCGCAACCTTGATATGGTTGTCTGCCTCTTCTTTGGTCTTGTTGATATCTTTGACAATCTCTTCAACCGGATCTGCTTCTTCGGAAAGATCCGGTTCTTTAATCTCTTCACGCTCGGGGATATAGGTTTCAAGCCAAGCATAAAAATCGTTAAAATAACGATTGTGGCTTACTGAGAGCGGGAAGGTGACATCTGCGCCAAACTCCAAAAATTCCCAGTAGCGCTCTTCTTCTTTTTCGTTGTCTATTTTGTTGACCACCAACGCAAGAGGTTTGTTTAGTTTTTGAAGCTGATAAAAGAGTGTTCTGTCTTCTTCTTCTGGCAGTTTTTTGCCATCGACCATATAGATGATCACATCGGCCTCTTTGGCTGCCCTTAAAGAGAGCTCGGCTACCTTGCTGAAAAGTTCACTGCTGTAATCGATCCCTCCGGTATCTATGATCTCAAAATCGCGGTTTCCTGAAATGGTCACCATGCGTTTTTTGATGTCTCTTGTGGTGCCTGATATGTCTGAGGTAATGGCATCCCTTTGCCTTGCCAAGCGATTGAAAAGGGAACTCTTCCCTACGTTTGGACGTCCTAAAATAGCTACTTTTTTCATATTTTGTTTCTTTCTTTATTGTTCATGCAATTATAGCGTAATACGCAAAGATGTTGATTGGTTTTTTGTAGCCCCTTTTTGCATCGTCAAGTTTTATGGCTCGATACCCTTGCTGATCTTGCTCTGGGGAAAGTTTTCTATATAAATAGATTGCGACGGAAAGGCGAAGGAAGCTTGGTTGTTTTCAACAATTTTCATGATTTTGAGATGTATGTCTTCTCGTATTTGAAGATAGGATTCCCAATCAGCCGTAGCTGTAAAAGCATAGATGAAGATGCTGAGAGAGCTGTCCCCAAAGGATTCAAAATTAACAAGCAAAGGCTCTTCATGCGCTATATCTTTATGGTGTTGAAGCATGATTTTAATCTCTTTTACAATATTTTTCATTTGTATGGAGTTTGTATCATAGGTAAGGCCTATAGAAATTTTGATGCGTCTTACCCCTCTTCTGGAAAAGTTTTCTATAGGATGGTTGGCAATAATTTGGTTGGGAACGGTAATGAGTGATTTTTCAAAAGAGCGGATTTTGGTCGTTCTTATACCGATATCTTCAACCGTACCTTCAATCCCGTCGACTTTGATCCACTCACCTATGCGTACGGTTTTGTCGATCAGCAAAGAAAAAGAACCAAAAAGATTTGCAGCAGTGTCTTTGGCTGCTAAGGCAAACGCAAGACCTCCTAATCCGAGGGAAGCGACAAGCGCAGTGACATTGATACCCCACACTTGAAGCATGGCACCCAGTCCTATTCCTCCGGCAAGAATCTTAAGAAGGGTTAAGATGAAATTGCCTATCTCTTTGGAAAGGTCAGGATTGAATTTTCTGGTCGTACGGTAAATGACACCTTTAAGCGAGTCGATGACGGCAAAAATAGCCCAAAAAATATCGTAAACGATTAAAGTGTTTAAAATATTTTTAATTGTCTGTGTGTCTTTAAAGATCAATGCAAAAAAAAAGATGAAATCCGATCAGTATGATAGCAAAACTTATCGGAGCCATAAGTGCCGAGATCACTTCATCATCATATCGGGTTTTGGTATATGATGCTAATTTTTTAAAAAAACCGATTACAATGGAGGTAAAAAATTTTCTTAAAAGCAAAAAGAGTGACAATACAAAAAAAGCTGCTATAAGGTTTGCAAACGGAATACTCAGCAGTGTTTCTGCCAAAAAAGGATATTTTTGATAAATCGGCGTTAAGAATGTTTGGATCGTCGCGGGAAGATTCATGTCAAGGTTGTCTATGACGTTGAGATTCTTTGTGGCATTGAGATCGCTTGTTGGCATATCGGTATTCCTTGTGCTTTATTAATTTAATTATAGTAAACTTTTATTAATCTGGGATGGAGGGAATGTGTAATGATCAAAAAATATTTTGCGGTTTTTATATTGGCGGCATTGGTTTCTTCTTTGGCACAGGCAAAAATAGTAAAAGCGGAGTATAAAGTAAGTTTTGGGATGTTTGGCCAGATTGGGATTGCCAAAGCCGAATTGACCCAAAACGGCAGTGACTATACCATCGATATTCATCTTGATTCCACAGGGGTTGCAAAAACATTGAGCAGGGGGCGGGCTGAAAGGCATATTTCAAAAGGGCACATTGTGGGCGGCATCATGGTAAGTGATCAGTATAAAGTTGTCAGGACAGACAGTTCCAAAGCGGTACACAAAGAGTATATTGTTGACCATACAAATAAAAAAGTAACCAAGATCTATAAAAAATTCAAAAACGGAAAACTGATTGCTGAGAAAAAAAGCGTCCTTGATTTTTATGCTGCAAACGACCTGCTGACGCTTTATTTTAATCTGGAGGGGCTGCTCAAAGACAAAACAACGCCTTATAGGTACACTTTTCAAGCGATAGGTGCAGAACGCCAAGACGGAAAAGTGTCGCTGGTTATCCCCGGTCCATCCGAGCTGGAAAGATACAAAAAAACACTGGGCGGCGGGGCCGATTGGTATGCAACGGCGATTATCCATGAAAAAATCTTTTCAAGCAAGGAGGGGGAATTGATGCTTGCGGTAGGAAAAGACGGCATTACACAAAAGGCGGTGCTCAAAGATGTGATCTTTTTTGGTGATATCTGTGCAGAAAGGATAAAATAGTTTTTGAGAGGTGACGGCTATAGAGGAACGAATGTTATCTGTGTGATCAAAAACTTTTTAAAAAAAAATATTGTTTTGTTTTATTGTTTAATGGCGCGATGCGATACAATATTGGTGTAAAAATCGGGACACATAAAGTGAAAAAAATAATTCAAAAGATGGACAAGGGCATCCTGTTTATGCTTCTTGCCTCGTTGAGCTTTGCCGTGATGGGGGGATTTGCAAAAATTGTCAGCCAGACGCTTCCGGCAATCGAAGTGACTTTTTTTAGAAACGTATTGGGGGTGATGCTGGTGGGGTTTTCCATCTATAAAACACCGCTCAAACAAACAGGAGGCAGGTTTGTTTTGCTTTTGTTTAGGGGGACTGCAGGATTTGCTGCGCTGCTTGCGTATTTTTATATCATGGCCTATATTCCTCTGGGCGAAGCGGTCACGTATAACAAAACCTCCCCTATTTTTGTAGCGATTTTTGCATATCTTCTTTTGGGGGAAAAGCTCTCCAAACATGCCGTATTTGCTGTTTTGCTGGGTTTTGCAGGTATCGTCCTGGTTGCCAAGCCTGAAGGGTTTTCTTTTGACAAATACGATATGCTCGGAATTTTTTCAGGCATCGGCGCAGCGCTTGCCTATACCTCCATCCGGGAGCTTAGAAAATACTATGATACCAGGGCTATTGTCATGTCATTTATGGGGATAGGCACGATCGCCCCCCTTTTTCTTATGGCGGCAACGCCCTACATCAGTGCCCCCAAAGAGTTTGATGTGATTTTTTCAGAATTTGTTATGCCTGAAGGAATCTTATGGGTATATGTATTGGCAATAGGAGTTTTTGCTACTGTTTCCCAACTGTTTATGACGAAAGCCTATGAGCTGACCAAGGCGGGCATTGTCGGCACGATCAGTTATAGCAATATCGTTTTTGCGCTATTGATCGGTATGATGCTAGGAGATCCCATACCTGATTTTTTGACAGTTTTGGGTATAATCTTCGTCATACTGTCAGGGCTGCTTGCGGCTTGGCCTAAAAAAGAAGATCAGGCATGATCTATAAAGGAGTACTATGATATTGATCGCAGGACCGTGCGTGTTAGAAAGCAGAGACAATGTGATGAAGATTGCCGAATCTTTAAAAAAATATGATGATGATTGTACAAAAGAGTTTTACTTTAAAGCCAGTTTCGATAAAGCAAACAGAACCAGCCTGGATAGCTTTAGGGGGCCCGGACTGGATGAAGGGCTAAAAATGCTTCAAGAAGTGAAAGATCAGTTTGGCTATAAAATTTTAACCGATGTCCATGATTATACACAGCCTGCAGCTGCTGCTGAGGTGGCGGACGTACTTCAAATCCCTGCATTTTTGTGCAGACAAACGGATCTGCTGGTAGCTGCTGCAAAAACCTCTGCGGTAGTCAATATCAAAAAAGGGCAGTTTCTCGCACCTGCCGCGATGGAGCATTCTGTGGGCAAAGTGCTTAAAACCAGAGGCTGTGAAGGCAGGGTCAATTATGAAAATGCCAAAAAATACAAAGTATGGCTCACAGAGAGGGGTACGACATTCGGATATGGCAATTTGGTAGTTGATATGCGCGGGCTTCCCATTATGAGAGAGTTTGCGCCTGTCATTTTTGATGCAACACACTCTGTGCAGATGCCTGCAAGCGGCGGTGCAACCAGCGGGGGAGACAGCTCTTTTGTGCCGTATTTGGCAAGGGCAGCCGCAGCGGTCGGCGTGGACGGTTTCTTTTTTGAAACCCATTTTGATCCGCGCATCGCTTTAAGCGACGGCCCCAATATGATTGAGCTTGGCAAACTAGACAAGCTCATAGAGCAGATCGATGCAATCAGAATGATAGTAGAATAGGCATCTATCAAGATTTACAGTAAAGAAATTAATCAAAGGAAGCAAATGAAGATTGTAGAAGGAAATTTATCGGTAGACAAAAGCAAGAAAGTTGCGATTATCAATGCCAGGTTTAACCATTTTATCACAGACAGGCTGGTTGAAGGCGCGAAAGATGCCTATGCAAGGCACGGCGGGGATACGGATGCTTTGGATCTGATTTTGGTGCCAGGAGCATTTGAGATCCCTTTTGCTCTGGACAGGGCATTGGCTTCAGGAAAATATGATGCCGTCTGTTGTGTGGGCGCGGTGATAAGAGGGGCAACGCCGCATTTTGATTATGTTTCTGCAGAAGCAACCAAAGGGGTAGCCAACACGGCGCTCAAATACGGAAAGCCTGTCACTTTTGGCGTTTTGACGGTTGATAACATCGAGCAGGCGATCGAAAGAGCAGGAACAAAGGCCGGGAACAAAGGCGCAGAAGCGATGGTGAGCCTCATCGAGCTTATCAACCTGTACGGGGAACTTATATAATGGCGACAAGACATCAGGCGCGCATGGCGGTGGTGGGGCTGCTGTATGCTTATGATCTGGGCAATACGAATATCGCACATTTTTCGGATGAGATTCTTGAAGAGGGAAAGATAAGAAATAAGCAGAAAGATTTTTCTCAAGCACTCTTTCAAGGTACGATAGAAAATCTTGAGATGCTGGATGAGGAAATTCAACAACATCTGAAAGATTGGGACTATACAGATATAGGCAAGGTAGAAAAAGCCATTTTGAGACTGGGGGCTTACGAAATACTTGTGGCCAAAACAGACAGGGCAATCATTATCAATGAAGCGGTAGAGCTTGCAAAAGAGCTGGCAGACGAGAAATCGCCAAAATTTATCAACGGCGTGCTTGATGCCATTGGAAAATAAAATTTTCCAATGACAAACGAGGAATGAAAAATGAGGAATGAAAAATTAATGTATGCATTCATACAACCCGACACTCATCACTCATTACTAAAAACTCTCAAAGGAGGAGTTTTTCATGCGCATGACGATAGATGAAGCTGTCGAATTGATAGAAACAGGTGACCTTAAAACCTTGGGAAAAATGGCGTATGCGCGCAAAAAAGAGCTGCATCCCGAGGGAATAACAACCTTTGTAGTCGATCGCAATATTAACTACACCAACATCTGTTGGGTGGATTGTAAATTTTGTGCATTTTATACCCATGAAAAAAAAGAAGATGCTTATATCCTTACGTTTGAAGAGATTGATCAAAAAATAGAAGAACTTTTAGCTATAGGCGGTACGCAGATCCTTTTTCAAGGGGGTGTGCATCCCAAGCTCGAGATCGAGTGGTATGAAGATCTTGTAGAGCATATCCATCAAAAGTATCCGCAAGTGACGATCCACGGTTTTTCGGCCATAGAGATCGACTATATCGCCCGGCGTTCGGGACTTTCGATCCGTGAAGTTCTCGCGCGATTGAAAGCCAAAGGGCTCAGCTCGATCCCCGGCGCAGGGGCGGAAATACTCAGCGATCGGGTACGCGATATCATCGCACCCAAAAAACTCGATAAGGATACGTGGCTGCAAGTGCACAAAGAAGCGCACAAGCTTGGCATAAAATCCACCGCTACCATGATGTACGGAACGGTTGAGACGACACGCGAGATCGTGGAGCATTGGAATTTGATCAGAGAGCTGCAAGAAGAAACGGGAGGATTTCGGGCGTTTATCATGTGGTCCTACCAAAGTGACAACACACAGCTCAAAAGAGAACTTCCTACGATCGAAAAAACCTCTTCAAATCTTTATCTGCGCTATCTGGCAGTGGCGCGGCTGTTTTTGGACAATGTGCCCAATATCCAAAGCTCATGGGTAACGCAAGGAAGCTATATCGGACAAATGGCGTTGCTTTTTGGCGCCAATGATCTTGGCTCTACCATGATGGAAGAGAATGTTGTCTCGGCAGCGGGTGCAAAGAATGAGATGAACCAGCAGCAGATGATAGAACTCATTAAAGATGCGGGCGAAAAGCCGGCAAAGCGCAATACAGCCTATGAGATCTTGGAAAGATTTTACTAAAATGAAGAAATTATTTTTACTGCTAGCAGTGTTACAAGGAGTGGCCATGGCCCAAAGTATCCAAGAGATCAAAATAAAGGATGCAAAAATTCCCTTGATATATGAGGAGAGTACCTATATCCCGATCGTTTCAATGCAGCTTGTTTTTCAAAACAGCGGACATTTGAGCAATCCAAAAGACGGACTTGCAGATATCAGCGCCAGAGTGCTGAATGAAGGGACAAAA
The DNA here is from genome assembly GCA_002403155.1 of Sulfurovum sp. UBA4779. GTDB lineage: Bacteria > Campylobacterota > Campylobacteria > Campylobacterales > Sulfurovaceae > Sulfurovum. The sequence continues at coordinate 91,098 of DHHF01000009.1, read as the reverse complement.
AAAGAAGGAAGCGTTGCCTTTGCAACGACACTCGATGAGCATGCGATCGAGCTGGGAGCCCATGTGGGCCGAGAAAATTTTGTTGTGGAAATCTCAGCACTCAAAAGCGAGTTTGCCTATGCGGTAGATCGTGCTAAAGCATTGTTGAGCGATCCCAATTACACCCAAGAAACATTAGAGCATGCAAAACGACAGAAAATAGGGTGGCTGATGCACAAACAAAGCGATTTTGACTATCTTGCAGCCATGAAACTGAGAGAAATCCTTTTTAAAGATTCTCCGCTTGGCAAACCCTATGACGGGACGGTGCAGAGCATCGAGGGTATCACGCTTGAAGATGTTCAAAATTTTATCGCATCTCGCCTAGGCTATGACAATGTTGCGGTGGTAGTGGGCGGAGACATATCATCACAGGAATCAGAAGCGTATGCGGCTGATATCCTTGCACTTTTGCCTAAATCTAACGTTGCGCGCATTGATAACATCAAGGCATCAAGCCAAAAACAGACCGTCTTGGCACAGGCACAGACGCAGCAAGCCTATATCCATTTTGGAGCGCCGTTTGCTTATGAGTACAACGGGAGCGATGAGTATAAGGTCAAAATAGCCGAATATCTTTTGGGAGGCGGAGGTTTTGGATCGAGATTGATGGAAGAGATACGCGTCAAGCGCGGGCTGACGTATGGCGCATATGCCTCATTGCGCCGTACTAAAGCGGCATCTTATCTCAGCGGCTATCTGCAAACCAAACTCAGTACGCAAGATGAGGCCAAAGAACTTGTGCAGGAAGTGATCAACACATTTGTCAATGAAGGCATCACCCAAAAAGAGCTTGACGATACGAAAAAATTTTTACTGGGCAGCGAACCGCTTCGCACAGAAACACTTTCTCAAAGGCTCAATCGTTCCTTTGAAGAATTTTATTACGGAAGGCCTCTTGGGTTTAGCAAAGAACAGCTTAAAAAGATAGAAGAAGTGAGCCTTGAAGAGATGAACGACTTTATCAAAGCGCACAAAGAACTTACGGATCTTAGTTTTAGTATCGTAACCAAAGAGATAGAAAATAAAAATTAGGCTGCCAGAATCTAAAATTGAAGAGCATAGCCATATATTTATGTCGATTTGACATTCTTTTTTTGCTTTTTTGAAAAGATTGGTACAATAAGTCTCGCATAAAGCAATGTTGAGGGTTGCTTTTGATGATTGGCTGAGAGGGAGAAAAGGATGCAAGAGGCAAGAGAGCTTTTTAAAAAACTTAAAATCCGCACTTTGCTTGATCTTGCGCTTATCGTTCCTGTTTCATACAAAGACACTACGCTTTCGGCTGATTTGGAAATAGGCAAGATCAATACGCTTGAAGCCAAAGTCGAAGAGGCCAAATATATCGGCGGAAAATTGCATGTGCATTTTAAGCTTTTGCGTACGGGAAGGAAACTTTCCTCCGTGTTTTTTCATGCCACGCCTTACCACCATAAAACATTTTCAATCGGCAGCTGCCATATCATCCAAGGACGTCTTGAGATCTATAAGGGATATTTGCAAATGTCTCAGCCAAAATCGATCAAAGAGGCAGGGAAAATCATCCCCGTTTACAAAACAGTCCTAAAAGAAGATGAGATGCGATCATTGGCCGCACGGTATCTCAATGAGAAAAATCTTTGCGATGAAGGGCTTGAGAGTCTTGAAGCAGCCATTTTGATGCGTATGCATTTTCCAAAAAACAAAGAAGAAAAACTTCACAACGAGAGATTGTTGGCGCAGGATCTTATGGGGCTCAAGTTTATAGAAGCGTATAATCATCTAAAAAAACTCAGAGGAAAACGCATGGACTTTCCTGCTTTGCATGCATTGCAAGGAGAAATCGACACCTTTATACAAAATCTTCCTTTTTCTTTAACCTCCGAGCAATATAGCGTAATCGAGCAGATACAAAAAGATATGGCAAGAAAAGACAAAGCCGCTAAACGCATGGTGGTAGGAGATGTGGGGTCGGGGAAAACGATGGTAATGCTTGCCGGTGCGATGATAGCCTATCCGTATCAAAGCATTTTAATGGCGCCCACTTCTCTTTTGGCATTGCAGCTTTATGAGGAGGCATGCAAGTATTTGCCAAAAAAGATAGCTGTTGCTTTAGTGATGCAAGGAAAAGAGGAGGGGGAGTATCAAAAAGCAGATCTGATCATAGGAACCCATGCGCTGCTTTATAAGGAGGATTTACCGCAAGTTGCATTGGTGATGGTGGATGAGCAGCACCGTTTTGGAAGCAAGCAGCGCCAACGTTTGGAACAGCTTGCAAGCCGTGAAGAAAAAAAACCTCACTATCTTCAGTTTTCTGCTACGCCTATCCCAAGGACGCAAGCGATGATGGAATCCGAACTCATCGATATGAGCCTCATTGCTACTACTCCTTTTGAAAAAGAGATAGAAACACACGTCATCAAAAAGCAAGATATCGGAAATTTGCTAGGACACATCAAAGAAGAGATTGCAAAGCGCCATCAGGTACTTATCGTTTATCCTTTGGTCCAACAAAGCAGCGAAGTGCCGTATCAGTCTTTGGAAGAGGCAAGAGGCTTTTGGGAGGAGCGGTTTAGCCATGTCTATGTGACACACGGCAAAGACAAGGAAAAAGAAGAGATTTTGCTGCGCTTTAGAGAGGAGGGAAATATCCTTTTGGCTACTACAGTCGTAGAGGTCGGCATCTCTTTGCCTAGATTGACGCTGGTTGTAGTGGTGGGGGCAGAGAGGCTGGGGCTTGCAACATTGCATCAGCTCAGAGGAAGAGTGGGGCGCAACGGCCTTAAAAGCTGGTGCTATCTTTACAGCAATGCGGAAAAAAATGTGAGACTGGAGCGTTTTGCGCAAACTGCAAACGGTTTTGAAATTGCCAAACTAGATTTGGAGTTTCGCAGCAGCGGAGATATTCTTGACGGAACGATACAGAGCGGACAGAAATTCAGATGGCTGGATTTGGCATCGGATGAAGAGAGTATACAGCTGGCAAAAAATCGATTGGCAAAAGATAAAGTTAAGAGTTAGAAATTAGAAGTTAAAAGTCAGAAATGGATTTTTCTATTCTGGGTTGAACGCTCAGCGCTGAACGCTGAACGCCTCTGATTAATAAAGCCCAAATCTCCCGTCGGCTCTTTTATACATTACGCGCATATTGCCTTCTAGGTCATTGAAAACGATAAACTGTCTTTTCTTTTCAGTTCTCAGCGCATCGATCGCTTCATCAAACTCAAGCGGTTTGTGAAGTTCCAAATCCATGGGAACAATTTCCACTTCTTCGGCAGTGAGTTCTCCTACTGCTTCAGCCCCTTCTCCAAGGTCTTTAAAGCTCATGACCTTATGATCTTTGATCTTGTCGGCATGTCTTCTTAGGGATTTTTTTATTCGCTCAACGGCCAGATCGATCGCGGCATACACGTCTTTGTCGAGCTGTGTGACAACGATAGTATTTTTATCTTTTAGATTTATGATGAATTCTACAGCAAAACCTTTTTTCCCGGCTTTTTCATTTGCAGAGATAATCGTGTTTGCCGATATGATATCAAGATTGTATTTTTTGAGCCCGTCAAGCGCATTTTGGGCATATTGTTTGATAGGATCGGTTAAATCAAAATGTCTTCCAGTAATGCTTTTATTCATGATAAATCCTTTAGATTCTATAATGTATGGATAACAGATATCCATACTTAATTGTAACTTAAGAAGCTTAATAAAGGGTAAACAACCGTTATAATTTTTGAAGAGTCCTGCGATTGTAATTAATCCAAGGCGCAGTTGAAATATCTGTTGCGTCGGGATCTTTGTATCGCACATTAACATCGATTAATGCTGATGCATCTCCTGAGGTTGAAGGAGTATTAACGGTACAGTTAAGATCGGCAGGTAAACCAATGTATCTCCGCATGCGAACGGTCACCCGATATCCTTCTCCTTCGTTTGCTCCGTTAGGATTTGCTTGATTCAATACGGTAGAATTGACGATGCCGTTAATTGTTCTTAGGCAGCCGTTGGTTTTCATATTGTGCCCTTGGATGGCAAGGATAGCAAACTCGGTATAGCTTTTTGCCAGAAGCATCGCCTGCTCTTTTCGATACTGGGCAGTGGTTTCTTTAACGACTTTGCCTGAAATATTCATAACCAATGCCGTAACGCCTGCCATCAGTACCAAAACGACGATAGCCGTAAACAATGAAAAAGCTTTTCTCATCGGATGACCACCTTTTCTTTGCATACAGAGACATTAGTGCCAAAAGCGGTTTTTTCGGTTGCACAAAGCTTCACTCTTATTGTGCCTCCCTGTTCTGAAAACTTAAATGAAGTAGCATTACGTATCAGAGTTGAACGAGGGGCATTGGTATATTGGCTTCCTGCCCAAGGTTGATAGTTGTATCTTAGTTCAAGATCAAAAGATTGCGGTATGCCCTCTGCTGCGATAGCGCCGTCTCTAACGTCGTTATAGAGTGCATTTGCATTGACGGGAACAATAGCATAAGCACTCCATGCCAATTTGTATTGATCCGAGATGCTTGCTGTGCCTGATTCCCTGTTGGTGCTTAGCGTGGTATTGTTGACGATACCCGACTGATGAATACAGCTTGTATCCCCGTTATAGCCAAAGCAGTGAGAATCGGGGCTGGTGATATTTCCGTCACGCCGGTCGCCAAGAGAAAAAAGCAATGCAAGCGTTGGATTGCCATTTGAAAGATTGCCTATGACCGTCGAGGCAAAATTTAAATTTGAGCCCGGAGTTGAAATGTTTGGTGCGGCAGTAGCCGTTACGTCACAATATCCGCTCCAGCCCGGAGTATTTCGCGCTTCAAAACTCTCATTGTCGTAGCCGATCCATTCCAAGATGGCATTATCCGTATTGGTTACCCCATACTCGATGGCTTGCAGCGGAATGAAAGTGCCGTCTGATTTTCTGGCAATGACTGAATTTTCAATGCGGTATGTTAATCGGTTGATGATCTGATTGATGGCGAGTTCTGTTTTAAGCGAAACATTATGCATCGCTCTTTGAAGCATATAATTTTCATACAGTTGTGAAATAATGGTGGATGCCACAGAGGCAACAATGCCCAAAATAACGATCACAAGCGTAACTTCGAGCAACGTAAAAGCTTTTTTTTGTATGTTTTGCATCATCTCAACTCCTTAGGGCATAAAAGGAACATAGTGGATTGAGGGTGTTCCTATATTGCATGAAAAAGCGCTGAGCATGATAGTTTTATTGTGCTCCTCTTCGCCTGAAGCGGTTGTTAGAATGACGGAAATAAGTTTAATATTGGTAGAGGCGTTTGATGTATTGAGAAACGGATTATTGTAGGCTAGCGGATTCGTGCCATAATTGACCGTATCCGAACCATACATCACCGTATTGGCCATTCTGATACCGGTATCAAGGTATTCGCCTTGATTTTGCAGCAAACTCGCTGTTTCTGAAGCATAAAGCATCAGCTGTTGAGTGTCGCCGTGAAAATCATCTATATCATCTTTGCCGCCGGAATCGCTTGCTTCTGTCCCGCTCCCGAAATTTGCCGAGGCAGTCGCCTGGGAATAAGCGGCTATCGTATTAAATCTTCGTGTCGTATAGGTTGCATTGAGATCTCTTGCTCCGTTGGCCAGCTGCGCTGCGCCATTTGCAACATTTAAAATGCCAAATCCGGTGGTTGAGTTACTGTCCATTTCATCCCATTGCGCCGTAAGTATCAAGCTTATTTGAGAACCTGCTGCAGCAATTGCTTCTTGCTGCATGGCTATTGTCGAACTTCGTATTGCTTGATTTAGCACAAGAGGCGCACTTAAAAGAATGATGCCCATTATGACGATCGCAAAGATCAATTCCACCATTGCAATCGCCGACCGCCCTGTTTTTGGCTTTTTGTGATGTTTCATTTTTTTACCAGTTTATTCGTTTATTGATATTGTCATAGCTAGCATTGCTGTCAACAACCATTCCCGTATTGCCTTTTCCTGCCCAGCCGCCGCCGCCTAAGAATTTAACAACGGGATTCAATAGACCGTATGGATTATAGCCAAGCCAAGGCACACTAGGTGTGATTTGAATCTCAGTCGAGTACGGCCTGCCTACATTGCCTATAGTTACATCGATATCGGTAGGGTTATCCAGGTCGATATCGCTATCAGGGCTGATAAGGGTTCCGCCCAGCGGATCTACTAAGCTTGCAATCTGCCCGTCTCCTTCGTCTGAGTTATGGTTTGTGTTGACCCACCATATCCCGTCGTCTCTTAGGCTGGGGATATTTAACGTATAAAGGCTGCAATTCATTTCTGCCATATTTTGGTCAAAACCATCGCAATATGCTTCAATATACATCGGAATGGTTGTCTTGGATTGGCTTGGAGGCACAATATAAGGGCTTGCGCTGCTTGGCGCGATGCGGCCGTATATAAATGAGACATTTCGATCTATGGTTGCGTTTCCTTCCGGTATATAGTCGGGCAGCATATGCGCATTTGAGCTTGATGCCGTAGAATTGGCTTCATGTGCGATGAATGTGATATTGACGGGATTCATAACCTGATCGTTGATTCTTTGCAGATTGAAATCGAGATTGACATTGGCAGAGCCGTTGTTCTCATCATGAAACTGTTCCGGAGCGATTGTTATTTGCGTGCTTGAATCGATATTGCTGTTTGTTACGCTATGTCGAAGAGCAGGGTTTGCGGTTTCACTGTCATATCTTTGCAAATAAATGTTTTGGCTCGGCTTGGCGGTAATCAAATCGATACTTAGTATGTCCTGTTCGTCAATAGGGCTGTTGTTTCTTGTCATTGTTCTGTTGACATCAAAAACAACCGGTTTTGCTGCACAGTTGGCTGTAAAATTGTCCAGAGTTGCACCCTTTTTCCCTTTGGCAATTAATTGGCCGGCAAAATGAACCGCCATAGTGCGGTCTAATATGTTTGAGGTATTAAGATCGTTGGTATAAACGATGTTGGTATTTGGATTAGGCAGACTCATTATTATGCTTGAAAGATCAAAGCTGTAGGGCTCAAATCTTAAAGGCAAATCTTTATGCACCTGTGAGCCATAAGTAAGTTCAGAATCAATTTTGCATCCTATCCTTACGTTGCTTTCAGGGGAAACGGATGCCTCATCCGGAATACAGTCGTTTATATTTTGAAATGTTTTATAGGGATATCTTTGTTGATCCACGATCGTCCAATTGTTGTCTTCAATGTGATAACGATAATTTCCGACATTTGAATTGCTTTGAAGATTGTTTGAGTCAAGAGAAATGATGGTGCCGTTAAATGTCCCCGCAATTTGTCCGTTTGCAAAGCGTATCCCAATATCACGATCGCTTGTGTCCGCACAATTGCTGCCGGAGGTTTGGAATTTAAATTGGGAGATCAGATCGCTGTTAGAGGGAGTGTAAAAATATCTATTATAGAGTTTGGCAAAATCATCCGAATTGAACAGCGTTGCGTTAGCATCGATTTTATATAAGTATTCAGCAGCAAGCACGGCAGCGGTTTGTGCATCATTGTTAGTTTTTAGCAACACTTGAGGGGAGTTTGATGCGTTTGATTCATTGGTGTCAGAAATACTTATGCGATAAGATGCGGGTCTAATGGAAAAATTATCTCTTGAACAGATAGCTTTTGCAAAATAATTTCGCAGACAGGCATAACACCCGCCCGGATAACTGCTGCAGTTTGTGCAAAGGCCTTCAATGTCATCGGCTTGCAGGTAAGAAGCATAAACAGATTCAAAACAAGCATCGTCATTTTTTGCACAAGTATGGCGGATAAGAGTGTTATTTTGATCGACAAGTATCCACATTCTGAATGCAGCGCTTTTTAGAGCGGTATCTGTTATAAGGTCGTCATTCTCTGTCAGGTTTACCCTTGGAGCCTCTGATGAGGGGAAGGTAGCGAATATGCTTGTCTCTCCATTGGCCAACTGTTGGATAATATTTGGATCTGTATTGTTGCATTTGAAAAAAGATCCATTGTCATCATACGGCGAGGCATCAATCAATTCGATATCTACCGTAATATCGGCAACACTTTTTTCTTGACTGTAGGGAGGGGTAACATCGCTCCCGTCATAGGCAACGACAGAGAAGTCGAAGTCCCTGCCTGCAACTTGAGTATATAGTGTAAATCTTTGATCAGGCTGTGTAACAGGGTTGTAAGAACCGCTATCGGTTCTTTCGATATTGAATATACCCCATTCAGGCGAATAAACAGGAGACTGTTCGCATCGCGGAAGAGAGTTGTTTTCTGTAGAAAACAAGAAAGCAACAGGCCCGGACCCAAAATCAATACTGGCATTAAGATCTATTTCAAAGTGTCCGTTAAATGTGCTAGATAATAAATGATACTCGAACTGAGCAAAATAGCGTTCGAATGTCCCAATGATACCTCCGTTTGTCGGATATCCGCCTACACCGGACCCAATCCCTATTTCAGGATATTGGGAAGTGGAAGATGAAGTATGTATCGCCGGTATAAGTGTATTGACAGTATTGGGCGAATAGCGTGCCTCTGTAAAGTTCACATAGCTTAAAGGGGTCAGTCGAAGTTTCAGTTTTGATGACGTCAGGTCAAAATCCCCCTCCATGCTTCGTATCGAAGGATTGACAGTAAGAGATCCTTCGCCTATGGTGGCAATGTTTCTATCTTTGGCATCCACTGTAAAACCATTATGCTGAACACTGTAATCATAACAAAAATTCGGTCTATAAAGTTCTGTGCCAAAGGCTACCATGCTTGGGAAATAGGTATCCTGCGTTGTCCCCAATTCGATTGTTCCGGAAGTTTGATTGTTGAGAAGGATGCCCGGGCCGCCATTTGAATCCCCCACTTGATTGGTGTGGATATCGATCCCGTTATTGTTGGCAAGATTTGGATTACGTGTCGGCACATTTGCTACAGAAGAGTTGAAAAAATTTATTCCTGAAGTTGTGGAAGGAAATGTATAGGTTGTGCCTAATTCATTGGTAAATCTCATGAAATCGCCGGCGATATTTCTATCCCCTTCACCGGCAAAAACCGAAAGGGTCGAGTCTACCGTGCCGCTTTTTGGGGTTAAAAACCCGCTAAGAGGGATAGACATATTGGCAGTTGAAGCCGCTTCAAGTTTTTGATATCCGTCAAAGACGGAGATATTGCGGTTTTTGCCGTAAGGGTCGGATGGATTGTTATAGACAACAACCAGCGTCCATGCTCCATAGTTTCCAAGTCCGTCGTTATAGTTATAGCCTCTTGTATCCCCCTCTTGTGCCGGGATATTGGCAACAGTATACTGTCCTAGCGGATTTTGGTTTTGCAAAAGATGGGTCACATCGGCAAAACAGCTATAGCCGCGATTTGGATAGTTGGTTGTGCTCGCCTGTATCATATCGGTTTGATCAGGTGCAATAGTGGAGGCAGTACCATCTGGAACCGTAAATAAAATTGTTTGATTGGTGATGGTGTTTTCAATTTCTCCTACGGTCCACCCCGTATCGCGGTAGGGGTTGTCGGCTGAGCCCCCAAAGCCGTTGTCCCATCTATGCAGGTAGCTTTGCCAGTAGAGTCCTGCCCAAATTATTTTTGCTTTTGATGGATCGACAATGTCGCTGTCTTCAAGTGTGGCGCTAGAAGAATTAAAGGTAGCGCTATTGCCGTCGACATCGGCATAAAGCAAATTTAAATCCGCATTCGTAAGGTCGCTGGCTTGATTCCCTACCAAAATAGTGTTGCCGATAACTTTGAGGTTTCCTCCGATATTGGTAGAAAAGCGCATCTCGAAAGGACGGCCTTCGGCAGAAGGATCGGCATCATCGTTAAGAATGGTTCCTACCCCCGATGAGTCTGCAATGTAAGCCCTATACCGTGAGCTGCTGCTTCTGGCATTTGAAAGTCTTATTGTGAAACTTTCATCCGTTTCAAAATCGGTATCGCCTTGAACCGCTATCGTGATGTTTCTTGTAGCACAAGTTCCGGACGACTGATGGGAGCCGCTATGAGTATATATTATCGTTCCGCTTTGTGCGGTATAATCGCTTGGTGCCGCAGCAGAACCGTTATTGGTGGTATAATCTACCCTATAGGTAACACCGCTGCGGCAATATGCATCGATAGAAACGGTAAAGGTAAGATTTCGTGTTCCGCTGTCTCCTTCTGCAATGGAAACATCATTTATCCGAAAATCAGCCCCGTACACCTGTATGTTTATTATGGCAATAAAAGCAACCAGCCATCGTGCTACTGTTTGAATAGCTTTCATTTTTTTTCCTTTTGCTTTCATCTTAGATTTGCTTGATTTATAAATAACTCCCCTATCTTCAATTTATTATAGAATTTTAATGTTTTATAATTTCTTAAAGCCTTCAAAATGCATCAATTGGGATCAAAAACCAATATTTTATCTTTGCTGTTATTTTTGCTATACTATGCAGATTGACTCCAAAGAGAGGATAAGGATGAAAAAATCTGCATTTACCATGATAGAGCTTGTAATGGTGATTTTGGTATTGGGTATATTGGCGGCGTTGGCGCTTCCGAGGCTTGAGAGAGATATCAGGCAAGAAGCAGCCGATAGTATTTTGTCTGCTATTCGGTATGCCCAGCATATGGCATTGATGGACAATGTATCCGACAGCGCCAGTGCGCAGTGGCAGCGCTCTTTTTGGCGTATAGGATTTGAAGGGTGCAGCGATAACGGGATATTTTACTATATCGGATCGGATAAAGACCAGCAAGGCAATATCGACGTGGCCAATCAAGAAGCTGCTTTTGATCCGTTGAACGGGATGCCGATGATGGGCAGTAATTTTAAGCCCTGTGCCTCGGATGCACAAGCCGGCATATCGCCGGACATTTTTATAACTAAAAAATACGGTATCTCTGATGGGCGTATCACGTACAGCGGCGGCTGTACCAATGCAGCGCAACATATCGCATTTGACTATATGGGACGGCCGCATACCGGGATCACAGGCTCAAATTTGCCGGATTACTCGACCGTACTGCATGCGGACTGTATTCTGACTTTCAGTTTTGATGATGACAGCTTTGATCCTTTTAGCATTGTTATTGAAAGAGAAACAGGGTATGCCTATATCGCTGATCAGCCAAATTCATAAATCATGTTTTTATGGATAAGGGAAAGATTGGTAAGGATCTAATACGTTTTTTACGTACTTTGAGCTATGATACAAGCAATGAGATAGAAAATGAGGTATAAGTATGTTCAATGCAAAAAAAATAATTTTACTGGGTATGATTGCGGCGTTTTGGCTTGCAGGGTGCGGCGAAACGGAAGCCGTCAAAGAGTTTAACAAGCCCGCACTGTACTGGTATAAAAAGATCGGAGGCAGTATCGCCAGCGGAAATCTCGATAAAGCCGATGCGTATTATATTTCACTCAAAAGCGAACATATGCGTTCCCCTTTGATGCCTACGGCCAATTTGATGCTTGCCTATGCGCATATGCAAAACGAAGAATACCTCTTGGCAGATTATTATCTGGATGAGTACGTGAAACGTTTCGGCGAAGAAGGAAATAGAGAATATATCGATTTTATCAAGCTGAAGGCATCTTTTATGGGCATCAAAGATGTGTATAAAGATCAAAAACTGATTATGGACAGCATCGAAAAAGCCAATAAATACCGCTACAGATATCCCGGTTCTCCCTATATGCCTATGGTCAATCATATGCTGATACGACTTCATATGAGCCAGTATCTGCTTAATGAAAACATTGCAGCGTTGTATGATCGTATAGGAAAAGAAGATGCGGCAAAAATTTACAGAGACAAAAACAGCAATTCCATCATAGAATCAACCGACATTACGCCTCCACAAAAAGGGATTGTAGGCAAGATTTTTGATTGATCTGCTGCCTTTTTGCAGCGGCGCTGAGAAGATTGGCGATATTGAGATAGCAAAAGAAAAACGGATATTTCTGGTTTTTTTATCAAAAAATACAATTGAGTGAGGAGTTTATACAGATGCAGCTTAGTAATTACGGCGCTTTTCCTGCCACTTTGCCTATTGTCGTAGAGGATGACCTTTTTTTATATCCTTTTATGATCAGCCCGATTTTTTTAACCCATCAAAAAGATATTGATGCGGCAGATGACGCGATGGAAAATAACTCTTTGCTTTTTGTTACCTCTTCGGTTGCCGGCAAAGAAGGCAGCAGGGATTTTGAATCGATGTATAAAGTAGGGGTTATCGGTTCTATCATGCGAAAAGTCCACATCCCTGACGGAAGAGTCAAGATCCTTTTTCAGGGGTTGGCTAGGGGAATAATCCTCCAAGAAGCAGAAGGGCCGTTCAACCGAGCGGTTATCGATATCGTAAAGCAAGAAGCGTATGAGAAACTAAAAGTCGATGCCCTGATGGATATCCTGCGTGATAAAGTAAAACAGGCATCCACGCTTAGCAGCCGTTTTCCGGCAGATCTTGTCCGGACGATCGAAGAAAATGACGAACCCAGCCGCATTGCAGATTTGGTCTCTTCGATGCTGAAATTGGATAAAGAGACGGCTTATGCGCTTTATATAGAAACCAACATAGAAAAAAGGCTGCTTGGGCTGATCGATGTGGTTACTTCCGAGATAGAATCAGCCAAAGTGCAGCGAGAGATCAGGTCCAAAGTCCATACGAAGATAGAGCAGACCAACAAAGAATACTTTTTGAAGGAGCAGCTCAAGGAGATACAGCGGGAGCTTGGGGTAGATACCCAAAGAGAAGAAGAGATCGCGCGCTTTAGGGAAAAAGTCGAAGCTCTCAAGCCGCATTTGGACGAAAATGCCTACAAGGAGATCAGCAAACAGCTGGAGCGTTTTGCGCGGATGCATCCCGAAAGCGCTGACGCCAATGTGCTGCAAGGCTATCTTGAGTGGGTGCTGGAATTGCCTTTTGGCCGGATGAGCAAAAAAAGCTTAAGCGTTGCAGATGTTTCGGCGGAACTGGATAAAGACCATTATGCCCTGCAGAAGCCGAAAGAGAGAATCGTAGAGTTTTTTTCTGTAAGGGAGCTTGCGATGCTTCGTGGCATTAAGCAGCAAGAGACCGATAGCGCTATTTTGTGTTTTGCAGGCCCTCCGGGAGTAGGGAAAACCTCTTTGGCAAACTCCATCGCCACGGCGCTGGGAAGGCCGCTTGTGCGTATCGCACTGGGCGGGCTGGAGGATGTCAACGAGCTAAGAGGGCACCGAAGGACTTATGTGGGGGCGATGCCCGGAAGGATCGTGCAGGGGCTTATCGAAGCAAAAAGCATGGATCCGGTGATCGTTCTTGACGAGATCGATAAAGTAGGGCGGAGCATGAGGGGCGATCCGACGGCGGTATTGCTTGAAATTCTTGATCCAGAGCAAAACAGCAAATACCGGGACTATTATCTCAACTTTAATATCGATCTTAGCAAAGCGGTCTTTATCGCAACTGCCAACGATGTAGGAAATATCCCTGCACCGCTGAGAGACAGAATGGAGTTTATCGCACTAAATTCGTATACGCCAAAAGAGAAACTTGAGATTTGCAAACGCTATTTGATCCCTCAGGAGCTTAAAAAACATGCCCTCAAGCGCAGAGAGTTTTTTATCAGTGACAAGGCATTGAAAATACTGATCGATGAGTATACCAGAGAAGCCGGCGTAAGAAACCTGCGACGAAAAATAGCCGGATTGATGCGAAAGGCGGCACGCACGCTTCTTGAAGACAGAAGTATCGAGCAAGTGAATATCACGAAAAAGAATTTGAAAAACTTTGTAGATAAAAAAGTGTTTGAAATCTCTTTGGTGGAAGGCCAGCCGCAGATGGGCGTGGTTAACGGATTGGCATGGACTGCGGTGGGGGGCGATGTGTTAACCATAGAAGCCATCAAGATCAAAGGAAAAGGCGCTTTGCAGCTTACCGGCAGCTTGGGGGAAGTGATGAAAGAGTCCGCGCGCATAGCCCATTCAGTAGTCAAGATACTTATAGATGAAGGCAAACTGGAAATTTCTCAAGAAGTGATTCCTCTTACTTTTAAAGAAAAGGAAGAACAATTAAAAGTAGATGCCAGTGAAGTGTATAAGCGCTATGATCTGCATGTTCATGTTCCCGAAGGCGCAACGCCAAAAGACGGTCCTAGTGCGGGGATTGCAATGGTCAGCGTCATCGCTTCTATTTTAAGCGGCAAAAAAATAAACAATAAAGTAGCCATGACCGGAGAAGTCACCCTAACGGGCAAAGTTCTGCCTATCGGAGGACTTAAAGAAAAGCTGATAGCTGCTTATAAGGCAGGCGTGACAACGGCCTTGATCCCGAAAAAAAATTATGAAAGAGATCTGGAGGATATCCCGGAAGAAGTAAAAGAGCATGTCAGTATCATCGGGGTTTCAAACATAGAAGAGGTGCTAAAAGAAGTTTTCGTATAAAATTGATACGAAAATCTTTTCTTTATTTGGGAAGGGGGGTAAGGATTAACACCACTGTGCAATTTTCTCAAAAAGCTTCTCTTCTTTGATGGGTTTTGTTAAAAAATCATTGGATCCATGATTGAGAGCTTCGGTTTTTTTTGTATCATCGGTTGAAAGCACAATAACAGGAATATGTGTAGTTGCCATATCCGACCTAAAGATTTTTAAAAATTCGATGCCGTCTAGTACAGGCATCACCAAATCTAGCAAAACAAGACTAATGTCTGAGTTTTCTTTTATCGTTTTTAAAGCATCTGCTCCGTTTTCTGCTTCCAAAGTATCTGTGACATTAGGATATTTTTTTAAAAGAGTCTGCAATAATTTCCTATTGATAAAATCATCATCAACAATCAAAACCTTAAGTGCCATTTTATTGTCCTCTGTATTTTTTAATTAAATTTTCTATCTCTTCTTTGGTTACACTTTCGGTAATAATGGAGATATTTGGATACATTTTTTTTGCCTCATCTGAAATCATTGTGCTTTCATCGGTAAATACCAGATTAAATTTGCCGGAAGAAAGCTCATTTTCAAGTTGATCAAAATCAGTTAGAATTTTATACTCAAGCCCAAGATTTTCAATGATTTTTCCAAGTACTTTGTTTTCTAAAGGGAATTTTTTTGCAATAAGAATCATTTTAGGTTCATTGTTGTTTGCTTCTTCCTGCATGATAGCATTTTTTGCCTGTACCGGCTCATTTGGCGTTGTATGGACTGTGTTGCGGGATAAAAATTTATTGAGGATAAAAAGCAGTTCGCTTGCTTCGATAGGTTTGGTAATATATTCATCCATGCCTTCGCTTATAAATTTTTCTCTATCGCCTTTAAGGGCGTTTGCCGTAAGCGCAATGATCGGAATGTGAGAAATTTTTTCATCTTTTTCATAGCTTAGTATTTCATGGGTGGCTTCTATCCCGTCCATCACCGGCATTTGAATGTCCATAAAAAGAAGGTCATATTTATTATTTTTGCGTTTTTCAAATGCTTCAAGGCCGTTATTCGCCAAATCGACAGTCATGCCGTGATCCTCAAGAACACGTTTAATGAGCTTTTGGTTGATGATATTGTCTTCGGTTACCAATACGTGTGCATCAAATTTTGTTGCAAGCAGAACCTCTTCTTTGGTGATTGTATCTGATTTTTTTTCTATGCTTTTGTTTAATGCAGCTTTTAATTTTGAAATAGTAATAGGTTTATAGAGTGTGTTTTCTTTGGATATGCCTAGCGATTCCAGTTTTTTTCGGCCGGATATATTTGCAATAATGATAATGCCGGACTTGTCGATGTTTTTTAGTGCATCTATAATGTTCTCATCAGCTTTGTCGATATCGATCCAATAGCATTTGCATGCTTGATGGCTATGGAGTTCTTTGAATTTTTCTAGGGAGTCAAAGTGTTTGACCGGTGTACCGAAATATTCGAAGTACTCTTCCAGATAAGTATCAAGTTTAGTAGGAATACTTTGCTGATATTTGCCGACAATAATATCAGCGAATGCATTTTCGGAGCTTGGAAGCGTCGGCAATGTCATTTCTTCGATCGGCAAAGTAAAATAAAAAGTTGTGCCTTCGTCTTTTATGCTTTCCACTTCAAGTTTGCCTCCCATCAGTTCAACCAGCCGGCTGGATATGGTAAGCCCAAGGCCTGTGCCGCCGTACTTTCTGGTTACGGAATTATCTGCTTGTGCAAAGGCATCAAAGATATGCAGCTGCTGTTCTTTGGTCATGCCGATGCCGTTGTCGTGAATACTAAATTTGATAGGATTTTTTGCCTCGTTTGATTCTGATTCTAATTTTCTGATCTCTAGGTTGATTTCGCCGCCGTGATTGGTGAATTTAATGGCATTGCTGAGCAGATTGATAAGGATTTCTTTGATTTTGGTCGGATCACCTTTGAGTTTAGGAGAAATGGAAGGATCCATATAAAAGTTAAGATCAATATTTTTTTCAGAAGCCCCCGCCGTGTAGGTTTCTATAGCGTTTTCAAACTCTTCTGCCGCATCAAACACGATATTTTCTATTTCAATTTTATTGCTTTCTATTTTGGAAAGATCAAGAATATTGTTAATGATGCTTAGCAGATTCTCAGAACTCTTATCGATAATGGATAAAAATTCCTTTTGTTCGGGTGTCAGTTCTGTGCCTTTTAATATCTCGGTAAAACCGACAATGCCATTGAGAGGCGTGCGGATTTCATGGGACATGTTTGCCAAGAAAAGCGATTTGGCTTCATTGGCTTGCAATGCGGTAAGTTTGTCTCGTTTGGCAGTCTCTACGAGCATTTCTAGGAATCTGTAAGCTTCTTTTGTCCCTTTATGGGTATCTAGTTCAATATTTTCAATGGCAGCAGTAACAGGGTTCAGATGCTGGCCGCCTTCTTTCATCTCATTTACGGCTTTATTGAGTATATCCTCAAGTTCTTGGATGTTTTTGGTAATATCTCTACTGATGGTATAGCCAAGATACGCCAAAATCAAACCAAAAAGCAAGATAGCCGCACCGATGATCAGCAACAAAAGCTGTTGGCGAAGAAAGCTTTCGCTTTTTTCCCACAATCTGCCCGAAACGATAAGTTCTGCTTTGGAAAGCAGTGCAATTTTTTGTGTTTGCAGCGAAAACCAAGCCATGACATCTTGCGTATATGTTCCGTCATCTACATCCATTTGGATTGCAGCAGATGTTTTAGCGAGGTTTGTAAGTATTTCTTTAGCTTCAGGGCTATTAAACAGTTCTTCCAGCCGATAACGCAAGATGGGATCTTTAACCTGGCTGAGATCAAAGAGGTTGGCTTTGGTTTTGAGTTGGTTCCAGAGCGTTATCTCTTCAAAGGACATAGAAGATTTTTTTGTCATGTAGTGCGAAACAAAACCTCTTTCAAGCCCGGCATTTTCTTTGGCCGTATAAAGCTGCGAAAGTGTTGAAATCAAAGAAGCCATTTCGGTGTTTAGCGCATAATGGTTAATATGTAAAAGAGTGTTTAAGGCAGGAGTAGAAATTTTTGCCGTAAATTCGTCAAAAAAGATTTTTTGAAAATCTGCATCGGGGCTGTCAACCTCTTTTCTGATGAGAGCAATTTGTTCAATATCCAAAAGAAGTGCTCGATATGCCGATTGGCCAAACTGTCTCTCTTTGTTAAAAAAGTTTACGATGGCTGGAAAATAGATTTTATTTTCAACGACAAGGCCGTTTTTTAGTGCTTCAAAAGAGGCATCCAGGGCTTCTCGCTGATTTATCAGCAGATCGAAAAATTCCTTTTGTCTGTTTCCTATATAGAGCCCGGACAATCCGCGTTCTTTCCCGACTTCAGAGAGCATCTCTGCAAGTTTGGCATTGTTTTTCAATGTCGTTTTGAGTGCATTGGCATTTTCAAAATTCAAATAGGAGGTAACAAAAAAAGAACCTGCAAGCAAAATAAGAATTACGATAGGCACCAATCCGGCCAATTTAAGTTTATTGCGTATGGTCATCGGGTGCTCCTGTTATTTTGATGTAAGATTCATTTGATTTTCAAAAGATAAAAAATGTCCCCAATAGCGTTTTATCAAATCTTCCAGACGGCTGCTGTCTTCACAAAACTGTATATCATAAAGTGTATCAGCAAGCGGATCAATACGCAGATTGCTTGCAACCCCTTTAAGGAAATGCCCGATTTTTTGGACAGCAGCCAAATCTCCTCTTTGGTATGCTGCTAGCATCTTTTGTGTTTCGGTATGCGCTTGTTTGATAAAATCAAGCATAAATTCTTGGACAAGTTCTTGGGGCAGATTTAAATCATTTGCTGCTTGTTTCAATTGAAAATCAAAGTGAATAGGCTTGACCTCTTCAAAACTGATATTTCCGAAACTTTGTGCGGACTGAAGCGGTGTTTCCGGTTGCGTATCGTCATACGGTGTTACGTCGGCAGTCAAAAGAAGATCATGATCTTCTTTTGAAGGAACATGTGTTGTTATTTTGGAAAGTGCCGTATAAAAAGATTTTATAAGCATTTTTTTGTCGTTCTGGGCTGCAGTATCAATTTGTCCTAGGATATCGGAGGCTGCGGATATTCCCAGTACATTAGAAAGATGCATAAGTGTTTGGATCGCATTTTTTTGTTTATCTGCCTCTGAACTTTGAAGATCCTCTTCCAGCATGAGCGCCGTATCAATGTATTCATTTAAAAAGAGGTTATAGTCTTCGACGGAAACGCCTATTTTTTCGCTGAGTTTTACTGCATCAAGACTGATATCGGGAATGTTGTTTGTTTGATTCTCGGCCTGCGGCGGTATTTGGGTTTGAATTTCAGAGATATGATGGTCCGTTTCGCCGGGAAGGATAAGATCATAAAGGTCATTGTTTTGTTGCTCTGCATTCAAGGATGTTGTTTGCAAAGATTCGGCAGGGCTAAACTCTTCTGCCGGAAGCAGCAGCAGTTCATTTTCTTCATTTGCTTCGGGTGCGGGCAAATCTTGTTCGATAGGTTCTTTGATGGAAATAAGATCGTCATGCTCAGGATTGTCAGCATTAAAGATATCGCTTTCTGCTGAGTTGTCTGATACGTTTGGTTCTTTAATTTGAAGGAAATCTTCTTTTAAAATGGGTGTTTCTTCTTGAATATTCCCGGCTTTGACGGTTTCCTCGCCGGATATTTCAAGTTCAACCAAATATACCGTGCCAAGCAAGCTTGAAAGAGCAGTTTTTTTGATAGGGTAGCTATTTTGGCTGTAAGGGGTTTCAATGATGACCTTTTCGTCTGACAAATACAAACATGCAATTTCTTCATTTGCCATTTTTATATAAAGTTCACTGATGTTTTTAACCCCCAACACACTCAAAAAATTTTCATCGGCAGCAAGAACGGTTCTATTTTCTGGATCAGCTATATAATACATTATGCGAACAACTCCCTCTTATTGTTTTAAGCAGCTTATAAAACACCTCAACCCTCCTGCTTTTTAGGGCCACAGATAAACCTGTCTGCACTTCTTTTTTGAATGCATCGTTTATGAGTATCTATCGGATTGCGGTACGTTTATATAAAACCATATAACAAATAAGCTAAAACTATAATGAAAGAGAAATTGTTTTTGATTGAAGATGGAGAATATTAAACACAATACGCTGTTCAAAACACAGAGATTAAGCATAAAATTTGGATTTTGTATTTTTAACGTTGATAGTTTTTTATGATCAGGGCAGTTTTTTTATTTGTGACGTTTTCTAGCTCCTCCGAAGATGCATTCTCGATGGCTTCAAACGTGCCGAAATAATCGATAAGTTTTTTAAGGGTGGCTTTGCCTATCCCTTTTTGGCTGAGCAGGGAAATTTGGGTGTCTTCTTTTCTTTTCTTGTTTTGATGATACGCAAGGGCATAGCGGTGCGCCTCGTCTCTTTGTTTTTGAATCCACTGAAGACGCTTGTCTGAGCTTTGGAGATCTATCGTTCCATGGGGCGTATAGATAAGATCTTTTGCGGCGCCTTTGGCACGGTGGGCTTTTGCATCAAGTTTTTCTTTGGCGATAGCAATGACATCAAGATTTGTTTTGCTTTTTTTAAGAAGTTCAACGGCAAGGTTAAGGTTGGCCTGCCCCCCGTCTAGTATCCATAGATCGGGAGGAGGGTTTTGCGTAAAATCGGCGATGCGTCTTGAAAGCAGTTCTTTCATTTGGCTATATTCGTCGCGCTCATGAAGTTCGTATCGCCTATACGATTGCTTATCCCAGCCGTCTTCGTTCCAGACAACCATGCCGCCTACGGCAGCTGTGCCCATCATATGGGAGTTGTCAAATGTTTCTATACGGTACGGTACGGCATTTAAATCACAAAGGTCTGCAATTTTTTGTTCCATCACGGTATCGTTATCCTGTTTGCGCAGCAGCTCTTCGCAATTTTGCATTGCGAGCGCAACCAGTTTGGCTTTTGGGCCGCGTTTGGGGCAAAGGATTTCTATTTTTTTGTCAAATTGCACTGACAGCGTATGGGCCACTTGCTTGCTGTCTTCAAAATCGTGCGCAGTCAAAATAGTTTTACATACCTGAGGGATATCCGGCGCATAAAATTCAAGAAGCGATTGTTTATAGGCTTCATTGGTATCAAACATATGAGTATGCCTAAAATAAGAATAAGAGGACGAGATGAGTTTTCCTTCTCGTATAAAAAGTTTGACAGCAACGCCCCGCTCCCGGCCGTTTTGTATCGCAAAAATATCCGCATCAAAAGAATTGGCAAGATCAACGCCTGAGACTGTTGAGAGCGAGGCAATCGATTGGATCATATCCCGCATTTTTGCTGCCTCCTCAAAACGCTCCTGCAGGGCGAGTTGTGTCATTTTTTTTTCAAGCGCTGCAATCAGTTTACTTCGTTTGCGCAGGGAAGATTTTGCCTCTTCAATGATTTGGGCGTATTCTGTAGGCGATATTTTATTTTCGCAGGGCGCCAAACATTTTTTGATTTGGTAAAACAGGCAGGCCTTGCCCTCTTTGAGGCAAGATTTTTTCTGTACCAGGGGGTAGATCTCGTAAAGTGCATCAAACAACGCTTTTCCCCCGCTGGGAAAGGGCCCGTAGTAAGTAATTTTTTTGCCTTTGATGATTTTCCTAGTGATTTCAAAACGCGGATAGTCTTGAGATTCGTCTATATAGATGTAAGGATAGGTTTTGTCATCGCGAAGAAGAATGTTGTATTTGGGTTTGAGCTGTTTAATGAGGGAGTTTTCAAGAATAAGCGCATCCTCTTCACTGTCTACGACAATATATTCTAAAGTATACGCTTCATGCAGCATTTTGATAATTCTTGTAGAAAGAGAGGGGTTTGGCATAAACTCCGGGGCAAAACGCCAATAGCTTTTTACTCTGTTTTTGAGGTTTTTTGCTTTTCCTACATAGAGCAGTTTTCCTGCAGCATCAAAGTACTGGTAAATGCCTGCTGATACAGGAAGATTTTTTATGACCGATTGCACTGTATCAGTTCTTTGATATGTTCGAATTTTTCTTTGAGTGCCAAATTGTCTGTTTGGATTACAAACCGGGAGGTTGAGCGCTCTTGATAGTAGGGAATAGTAGAAATAAGCGGCTTATTGTTTTCGACCGGATAGTATTTGCTGTGAAAAACAATCACTTCGCGCGCGTCCATAAAGGCGCATTCGCTATCGTGGATACGCAATTGCGTTAATACGCTTTTTAATAAATCTCTATTATAATTGAGTTCCATTTTAAAAGCAGGATGGGTTGTCGCCACAAACAGCGTTTCGTTTTTAATGTAAACAAAAGCGATGGCACTTTGGTATTTTGCACCCAACAGTTGAATGAATTTATGATAGCATCCCTGTTTTTTTAAAAATCTAAATTGAGGCTGATGCGTAAGATGAGACAAAATAGCATGCGAAGTTTTCATAAATATATTATAGCATTTCTTTGCTGTATGATGATGGGGGGATGCGGATATAAAACCGATCCTGTTTATGTGTCTGACCAAAACAGCACCATGCAGCCAAAAGGACAAGCAAATGAACAAATATGACGTACTGATCATCGGCGCAGGGATTGCAGGATTATATGCTGCTTTGCAGCTGCCGAAAAGCAAAAAAGTTTTAGTCGTATGCAAAGATATTCCGTGGGAATGCAATACCTTTTATGCACAGGGGGGGATGGTAACGGCTTTGAATGAAGCAGATATCGCTTTGCATGTGGAAGATACGATGGCTGCAGGTTCTTATCATAACAATAAAGAAGCAGTAGAGATTCTTTCGCGTACCTCGCTTGAAACGACGGCAGATATTATCCAAAGAGGCATGGAGTTTGATAAAGACAGCCAAGGCAACCTTCTTTATACCAAAGAGGCGGCACATTCGGTAGCACGCATTATCCATGCGGGGGGGGATGCAACCGGGCGATATCTCCACTATTTTATGATGGTGCAAAACATGCATCATTTGCAGAAAAATACATTGGTATATGATCTGCTTATTGAAAATGGAAGATGTTACGGCGTCAAAGCAACTGTCAATTATGAACCTACTGCTATTTATGCGGATGATGTCATTATCGCATCGGGCGGGATCGGATCACTGTATGCCTACAATACCAATTCCCGTACCGTCAGTGCGGATATTCACGGCATCTGTGTTGAAAAAGGCATAGAGCTGGCCGATATGGAATTTATGCAGTTTCATCCTACGGTTTTTGTCAAAACGCCTTTTGCCAGAAAGCTGCTTCTTACAGAAGCACTGAGGGGCGAAGGTGCGCATGTGGTAGATAAAGAGGGAAGGCGTTTTTTGTTTGATTATGACGAGCGGGGTGAATTGGCGGGCAGAGACATTGTAGCCAGAGGCATTTTTGATTATAAACGCCAAACAGGAGAAGAAGCCTATCTGGATTTTTCTATGTTTGAAGAGTCATGGTTTAGGGAAAGATTCCCCAATATTACACGCACGTTCGGTGCGCTTGGCTATCGCTTTCCTCAAGACAGAGTCCCCATCTCTCCGGCTTTTCACTATGCCAACGGCGGGATAAAAAGCGACACCCATGGCTGTATAGAAGGAGTGGAAGGTTTATATGTGATAGGAGAAGCAGCCAGGACGGGCGTTCACGGTGCCAATCGGCTCGCGTCCAACTCTTTGCTGGAGGGGGTTGTTTTTGCCAAAAGAGCAACTGCGCATCTTCTGGCAAAAAGCAAGAAAGAAGGGAGAATACCCAAGTTTGATAAAGATTACGGTAATATTCTGCACAAAGAAAACGACAAAATGTACAAACAGCGTCTGCGGCAAGTGATGTGGGATGATGTCGGTATCATTCGCACTGCCAAAGGATTGCATGAAGCCAAGAATCTTATCTATGATATGAAAAATAAAGAGATAGGGCGATTGTTGAAATTGCGTCTCAATACGGCTTCTGCAATTGTAGATGCTGCTTTAGCACGCAAAGAGTCGCTTGGCTCACACTATATTGAATCATAAGGATTAAAATGCACGATTTGAATTTAACGACGAGTTGGGTGGGGATCGCTTCGTTGATTATATTTGTGGTGGGATATTATTTTATTGCCATGGAAGACAAATATCATATCAACAAGGCAAAGCCTGCACTGTTTGCAGGAACTTTTATTTTTATGCTGATAGGATTCTATTATGCGCTTAACGGTTTAGACGGCAAACATTTGCATCATGAAATAGAACTGCTTATCTACGAGATTGCCGGAATTTTTTTCTTTTTGTATGTTGCAATGACCTATATCGAAGCGATGATCGACAGGAATGTATTTTCTGCCCTTCGCTATAGGCTTGTCTCAAAAGGATACAGTTATCAAAAACTTTTTTGGATTACGGGCCTTTTGGCATTTTTTATCTCGCCTGTAGCGGATAATCTTACCACGGCGTTGATCCTTTCGACGGTATTGATCACCATTGATAAAGAAACAAAAGCATTCCTCGTGCCTGCGGCGATCAATATCGTTGTCGCAGCAAACGCAGGCGGGGCATGGAGCCCGTTTGGCGATATTACGACGCTGATGGTGTGGGTGGATAAAAAGGGAGAGTTTGTAGATTTTCTGTATCTTTTCCCTGCCTCATTTTTGGGATGGTATGTCACTGCTTTTTTATTGAGCCGTTTTGTGCCAAAAGGAAATCCTCCTTTTATTCAGGGAGAAAAAGAGGTGCACATTGCATATGGCGGAAAAGTGATAATAGGGCTTTTTGCATTGACCATAGCCTCTGCGGTTATCTCTCATCAGGTGCTTCATCTGCCTGCCATGTGGGGCATGATGTTCGGGTTGGCAATTTTGAAGCTTTATGTTTACAGAATGAACAGAGAAGTAAGGTATGAAAGCGACGGTACTGCTTGTCCCCGCGTGAATATTTTTTCATTTATCGCTAAAATTGAAAACGATACGTTGCTTTTTTTCTTCGGGATTTTAGCCGCAGTCGGCGGACTGCATTTTTTAGGCTTTTTAGAGTATTTTACGACATTGTATAGCCAATTTGGCGCAACTGTTGTCAATATCGGTGTGGGGTTTCTTTCTGCTATTGTTGATAACGTACCTGTCATGTCGGCAGTGCTTAAAGCCGATCCGAACATGGGAGAAAATGCACAAGCGCAATGGATGCTCGTTACGATGACGGCCGGGATAGGAGGATCGCTGATCTCTTTTGGAAGCGCTGCCGGGGTAGGAGTCATGGGCAAACTGCACGGTATCTATACATTCTCTTCCCACATGAAATATGCCTGGACGGTTCTTGCAGGATATTTTGTGTCGCTGGCAGTATGGTATGTGCAGTTTGATGTCTTAGGGATTCATTGAAATATTTTTATCTTTTTTCTTGTTTTATGTTTTTAAAAAGCAAGGAAAAAGATGTTTTTATAGTTAAGTTTTTTTGAAAAATTTAACTATAAAAATAGAAGGAAAAAGATGAAAGAAGTACCTATTGTTGTTTTGGATTTCGGATCCCAATATACGCAGCTGATTGCCAGAAAACTTAGAGAGAGCGGTGTATATACTGAGGTTGTGCCTTATCGTGAAAACATTGCCGATATTAAAGCGCGAAAACCAAAAGGAATTATTCTCTCCGGAGGGCCGGCTTCTGTGTATGCAGAGGATGCCTACAAGCCTGAGGATGGCATTTGGGAATTAGGATTGCCGATTTTAGGCGTATGTTATGGGATGCAGCTGATTACACAGCACTTTGGCGGAGAAGTGGTGGCAGCAGATCACCATGAGTATGGAAAAGCCAAATTGCATATCAAAGCAGATTCTCCTGTTTTTAAAGACGTTGAGAATGATTCGGTTGTCTGGATGAGCCACGGCGATAGGGCCGAACGTATTCCCGAAACATTTAAAGTGATCGGTACAAGCGAAAACTCTCCTTTTGCAGCGATTGCCAATGAAGAGAGAAAAATTTATGCTTTTCAGTTTCACCCGGAAGTGCATCATTCTGCGGCAGGGGTTAAAATGCTTAAAAATTTTGCCAAACATATCTGCGGATGCGAAAGCACCTGGAATATGGGGAGCTTTGCCAAAGAAAAAATTATGCAGATTAAAGCACAAGTAGGCAACAAAAAAGTACTTTGCGGAGTAAGCGGCGGAGTAGACAGCTCTGTAGTGGCTGCGATGCTGCATGAAGCACTGCCAAAAGAACAGCTTATCTGTGTGTTTGTTGATCAAGGGCTGCTTCGAAAAAACGAAGCCGCACAAGTGCAAAATATGTTTAAGATGCTGGATATTCCTCTTATCAGTATTGATGCGAAAGAGATTTTCATGAAAAAACTGGAAGGCATCAGTGATCCTGAAACCAAACGCAAAGTGATCGGTGAAACTTTTATCGAGGTGTTTGACGAAGAGGCCAAAAAACATACCGATGTTTCTTTTTTGGCGCAAGGCACGTTATATACGGATGTCATTGAGTCTGTTTCGGTAAAAGGGCCGTCAAAAACGATCAAATCTCATCATAACGTAGGGGGGCTTCCTGATTGGATGACGTTTGAACTGGTGGAGCCGCTCAGAGAGATATTTAAAGATGAGGTAAGGCAGCTTGGGCTTGAGCTGGGCCTGCCTAAAGAGATGGTAGGCAGACATCCGTTTCCGGGTCCCGGATTGGCGATACGTGTCATGGGAGAAGTCAACGAAGAGGCGCTTAGATTGCTTAGAGAATCTGATGCGATTATGCAAGAAGAGCTAAAAGCTGCAGGATATTATGATAAAGTATGGCAAGCTTTTACGGTGCTGCTTAACGTAAAATCCGTCGGAGTCATGGGAGACAACAGAACATACGACAACACGGTCTGCGTGCGGATGGTAGAATCCGTGGACGGCATGACCGCAACGTTTGCGCATATTCCTCATGATATACTTGAAGGGATAAGCCGCCGTATTATCAACGAGATAGACGGTATAAACCGCGTTGTTTACGATATAAGCTCCAAGCCTCCTGCAACGATTGAATGGGAATAGTTTTATAGTTTTCTGCTGCCGTCTTTGTTTTTCAAGGCGGCACAAAACAAGCCTATCGTCGATTTATTTCAATTAAAAATAAGTTTTTTTGCTATTTGAACATTTTCGGATAGATAAAAAAGTTTAATGCAGTATGGTGATATGTGCAATGTTTCCATGAATTCGAGTTGCATGACAGGGCTGCAATCCCAAGTGTAGGGATGTTTTCTATTTTTGCGTCTGTCATGAGATTGGCAAATTCTGTGATACCCGGATTATGGCCTATGAGAAAAATAGATTGATATTGATCATCCAGCGCATGAATGATAGACAGCATTGTATCCGGTGCTGCAAGATAGAGTTCGTCTTTATAGATAATTTTTTGGGAAATCCCAAGCGCTTTAAGCAGTTTTTTTGCTGTCAGTTTTGTCCGTTTGGCAGAACTTGCGATAACTAAATCAGGCCTAATCCCCTTTTCCCTCATTGCTTTTGCCATGATGGGGATCGCTTTTTTCCCTCGTTTGCTGAGGCCCCTTTGCATATCATGGACATCGATATCGCTCCAATCTGATTTGGCATGTCTGATAAGATAAATCGTTTTCATAAAAAAATTATAACACAAAATAGACAAAAATAGTTTAGTGTATTTGACTAAACTATCTTTCAAAAAAACTTGAAATTTTAATGAAAATATATTATAATCCGCCAAAAAACAGCAAGAAACGAAAGGATATGTATGGCAAAGCATCAATTTCAAACTGAAATCGGCCAACTCTTAAAGCTTATGACGCATTCGTTATATTCAAACAAAGAGATCTTTATACGAGAGCTGGTATCCAATGCAAGCGATGCGTTGGATAAATTTAATTATCTTTCTTTGACGGATGAAAAATATAAAAATGAAGCATGGAAAGGCCAAATTTTTATCGGAGTGGACGAAGAGGACGGGTCTTTAACCATAGGCGACAACGGAATAGGGATGAATGAGGCAGATCTTATAAGCCATCTTGGGACTATCGCAAAATCCGGCACCAAATCGTTTATAGAGTCGCTTACCGGGGATGCAAAAAAAGACTCGAATCTGATCGGACAGTTTGGGGTCGGATTTTATTCTGTATTTATGGTTGCGCAAAAGGTGGATGTGATCACTAAAAAAGCGGGCGAAACGCAGGCGTATAAATTTACAACAGACGGAACGGGAGAATTTGAGATCGTCCCTGTTACAAAAGAGTCGCAAGGAACCATTGTCTATATTACGCTCAAAGAGGACGAAAAAGAATTTTTAAATCAATGGCGGGTAAAAGAGGTAGTCAAAAAGTATTCTAACCATATTGCATATCCGATCATGCTTCATTTTTCTGAAGAGGAAACGACGGGAGAGGGAGAAAACAAAGAGACAAAAAAAGTAAAAAAATCAGAGCAGATCAATGCAGCATCTGCACTTTGGACACTTCCCAAATCGGAACTCAAAAAAGAAGATTATGTAGAGTTTTATAAAACGATTTCGCATGGCGATGCCGAACCTCTTGCGTATATGCATAACAAAGTGGAAGGCGCCCAAGAATTTACGACACTTTTCTATATCCCCAAGAGCGCCCCTTTTGATCTGTATAGGGCAGACTACCAGCCCGGAGTAAAACTGTACGTAAAACGTGTCTTTATTACGGATGACGATAAAGAGCTGCTGCCTCCGTATTTGCGTTTTGTAAAGGGTGTCATTGACAGTGAAGATTTGCCGCTTAATGTCTCGAGGGAGATTCTTCAGGAAAATAAAATACTTGCCAATATCAGACAAAATTCTGTGAAAAAAATTCTCACAGAGATCAAAAAGCTCAACAAAGAAGATGCAGAAATATTTACTGAGCAATATAACAGAGTGATTAAAGAGGGCATTTTTACAGACTATACAAACAAAGAAACACTGTTGGAGATCGTACGGTACAAAAGTTCTGTACAAGAGGGGCTTATCGGTTTGGATGAGTATATCTCCCGCGGAGATTCCCAAAAGAAAGAAATTTATTATATTATAGGTAAAGATGAGAAAGTACTAAGAAATTCGCCATTGCTTGAGGCATATAAAAAAGCCAATATTGAAGTGCTTATTATGGACGATGAGGAGGTGGACAGCATCGTCACACCGATGATAGGTATGTATAAAGAGTGGAGTTTTAACGATGTTACTGCTATAGAGGCGCCGGAGAGTAAAACCCAAGAGGAAAAAGAAGAAATTTCAAAAGAGTATCAAGCGCTTACGGACAAAATCAAAGAGGTTTTGGGCAGCGAAGTGAAGGATGTCAAGATTTCAACAAGATTGACTTCCAGTGCTTCATGCGTTGTGAAAGACAGCAGCGATCCGATGGCAAGCATGGCGCATATGTTTGTGCAGATGGGCCAAAAGATGCCTGACATTCCTCTTATTTTGGAGATTAATCCCGAACATGAGATGATTAAAAAGCTTGATGCGCTTACAGATGACAATCTCTTTTCGGATGCGGCATGGATTTTGCTTGATACGGCAAAGCTCTCAGAGGGGTTAGAGCTGAAAGACAAAATCGTATTTGCACAAAGGGTTGCGCATTTGGCAAGCAAGGCTCTTTAGCCTGTTTTTGTTGTTCTGTCCAGAAAAGCGTCTCCGGACAGCGATGTTGCCTTCGAGGTGTTTTTTAGCTAGAATTTAATTTTATAGTACTTTTTAAAAGAAGGGACCGTTTTGAAAAAAACCATATCGCCTCAAAAACGTGCAACTGTGATATCAACAAGTGTGGCGGTTGTTTTAGTGATGGTTAAGCTAACCATAGGAATCATCAGCGGTTCTGTGGCCGTCTTGGCCTCTGCCATAGATTCTCTTTTGGATACGGCCATTTCGCTTTTTAATTTCTTTGCAATCAAAAAATCCGAAGAACATCCCGATGAAGTGTATCAGTACGGAAAAGGCAAAGTTCAGGCTGTCGCAGCGGTGATAGAGGGGACACTGATTACTGTCTCGGGGCTTTATATTATTTATGAAGCGGTCAAAAAAATGATCTACCAAACAGAGACTACTTTGCTCTCACCTTCGATCATTGCAATGCTTTTTTCTATAGGGGTAACCTATTTTTTGGTGCGTTATTTATTGAAAGTGGCCAAACAAACCGACAGTGTGGTTATCAAAGCGGATGCGCTGCATTATCAAACGGATCTTTGGAGCAATGCGGCGGTATTGACGGCACTGGGGTTAGTTTATTTAACAGGATTTGACAGTATAGATGCATTGTTTGGTTTGGGGATAGGTCTGTATATCATTTATTCGGTATACGAGATCATTGTCGAGGGGATCAATATATTGTTGGATCGTGCACTTGAAAACGAAACATTGGTCCAAATAGAAGAGATACTTTCAACCAACTCTGAAATAAACAGTTATCATTGGCTAAGAACGCGTACCGACGGGACTACCAATTTTGTAGAATTTCACATGGTGCTTCGCCCCAATATGCTGCTGCTTGAGGCTCACCGCATCGCAGATCAAGTAGAAGAGAAAATCATGGCACTTGATTTGAAAAAAAAATGGATCATTACTCCCCATTTTGATCCCTATGATGATGAAGAGGTCAACAAAGCTTTGTTGTACGGCAGTTCACTGATGGAGTCAAAGCAAGTATGAGAGAAATCTATCTTCTTTCCCCGAGTATCAAAGAAGGAGTAAATGCATTGCCCATCATTACTTTTTCGATGACTGCCCGTCAAATAGATTTTGCCAACTATGATACATTGATTTTTACTTCAAAACAGGCTGTCGTTTACGCAGACAAGATAGATAAAAAATGGAAAGAATATCCCTGTATTGCAGTGGGACCGGCTACGGCAAAACAGATAAGAGCATTGGGCGGTGAAGTGATTTTTGAGCCGAAAAATTTTTACGGCGAAGTGCTTGCGGCAGATATTGCTGTTTTTTTTAAAGAAAGAAAGCTCCTTTATCTTCGTCCCAAAATTGTTTCATTTGACAGCAAAGGTTTTTTGGAACAAAAAGGGATAGCGCTTGGCGAGCAGATTATTTATGAAACCTCTTGTAGAAAATATCATGAAGAAGAAGCACCGCCAAAAGAAGCCATTATTATTTTTACCTCGCCGTCTTCTATTGCGTGTTTTTTAGAGAATTTTGAATGGGATCCAAGCTATACTGCCGTAGTGATCGGAGAAGCAACCTTGAAACATTTGCCTGCAAATGCGGAGTATGCGATTGCTGATGAGCCGTTGATAGATGCTTGTATCAAAAAAGCAAAAGAGCTTCAAAAACAAAATATGAAATAAATCTACTTCTAACTGCAAATAGGCTATAATTAAATTAACCTGGATAGTGCGACAACTGTATTTGGGGTCCAACATATATCTTTGGCGGGATATGTAGCAGATTGGTGTGCGGGCGGTTTTGCTTGAGCACGGTTTAGGCCTGCGAGAAATTGCCCCCTAAAAAGATGCTCTCTCCTGCAACGTTGGCTTAATGAGGGCCGACTTAAAACAGAACGGCTGTCCGGGGACAATGGGTTGATGATAGACAGAAGGGATTTTTTGAAGATTAAAAAGCACGCAAAGTGTATTTAATTTTGATGAAATTTCTTGGGCATCATAGGACAGCTGCTTCAATTCAAGAGCAAAAGTAACCGCAATAAAATTTTTTGGAGAGATAAATGGATATATTGATTATAGGTTCGGGCGGCAGAGAATATTCTATTGGTTTAGCGCTTAAAAAAGACAACAATGTAGAAAAAATTTATTTTGCTCCAGGCAATGGGGCAACGGATGCGTTGGGAGAAAATATTGCCATTGATAATTTTGATGCATTGGCTGATTTTGCACAAACACAAGGGATCGGTTTAACCATTGTCGGTCCGGAAGTACCATTGGTAGAAGGTATTGTCGATGTGTTTAAAAAAAGAGGGCTGACAATATTTGGACCCACGGAAAAAGCAGCACAGCTGGAGGGATCCAAGATATTTATGAAAAATTTTTTAGCCCGCCATCATATTCCTACTGCAAAATATATCCAAACAAATTCGTTGGAAGAAGCATATAAATTTATCAATTCTCTTGAAGTCCCTATTGTGGTTAAAGCTGACGGCCTTTGCGGAGGCAAAGGGGTTATTATTGCCCAAAGCCGCGATGAAGCCAAAAAAGCAGCAGGGGAAATGCTGAGCGGCAATGCATTCGGAGATGCGGGGACATCAATCGTTATCGAAGAGTTTTTAGACGGGTATGAGCTTTCTGTTTTTGCCGTGTGCGACGGAAAAGATTATGTGGTGCTTCCTGCCGCGCAAGATCACAAAAGACTGCTTAACGGAGATAAGGGGCCAAATACCGGCGGCATGGGTGCATATGCGCCTACACCGCTTGTGAATGAAGAAATCTATGCAAAGCTGGATGAACGCGTGATCAAGCCTACATTAAAAGGAATGCAGGAAGAGGGGATGCCTTTTACCGGAGTTCTTTTTATGGGAGTGATGGTGGTAAAAGGCGATCCTGTGATTTTGGAATATAATGTCCGTTTCGGTGATCCTGAATGTGAAGAATTGATGCCGCTGCTCAAATCGCCGGCAAGCGAACTTTTTTACAAAGCAGCCGTAGGAGAGTTGAAAAGTGCAAACATTGAATTTCACGATAAGTATGCGGTAGGCGTTGTAATGGCAAGCAAAGATTACCCCTATAAAAATTCCGAACCTGCCGAGATCATCATTGATGAGATTCATCATGAAGAGTTAAAAGAAAATGCGCATATTTCATTTGCAGGAGTAGCTCGTGGAGAAGACGGGAAACTCTATGCGACAGGCGGAAGGGTTTTGGTGTGCATAGGGATAGGCGACACGATCAAAGAAGCCCAAAGACGTGCCTATATGCTTGTAGGACAGGTGCATTTTGCGGGCAAACAATGCCGAAGCGATATTGCTTATCAGGCGCTTTAGGCTCAGGAAATGTCTAATACTTTTCCTTTTCAGATAGCAAATATACCAAGACGTGCCATCGCATTTGTAATAGACGATATTGTTGTTTCTGTTTTTTTTGTAGTGATTTTTTATGATCAGATTATGATGCTGATGTCTGAAGTCTCTCTTGATGATCAAGCAACAGTTGAAGCAATGAATGTTTTTGTGGAGCAAAATATTTTAGTGTTTTTTATGATTAAAATATTTTATCATACTGTTTTAGTATGGCAAAGCGGTATGACGCTGGGCAAATATATTGCAAAAATTAAAGTGATTGATTACCAAACAGAGTATACTCCTTCCTTTGTAAAGGCGCTTTTGCGCGCATTGGCAAGAGTGCCTAGCGAACTTTTTTTCTATGTGGGATTTGTACTGGCTTTCTTTACGCCGCTAAGGCAAACGTTTCATGATAAAATTTCAAGCTGTGTAGTCATCAATGCTTAGATTTTTTTTTATTTTTTTTCTGGGGCTATTTTTTGGTGCACAAAGCATACATGCAACAGAGGAAAAAAATAAAATAGAAGTCCTTGCAAAATATGTGCAGTCATCCAAAACAACAGTTGAAGCCAAAGATGAAGTAATCGTATATTATGACGGCTCTGTCATTAAAGCATCCAGTGCATTTTACGATAAAAAAACAAAAAAGCTTGTGCTTGACGGACAAGTTGAAATGATAGGCTACAAAGGCACAAAAGAGCAGACCGACCATCTGGAAATTCAAACCGATACAAAGGAAGTACATTTTCAAAAGCTTTTTTTTGTAACCGAAAACGACATATGGCTTTTTACGGACAAAGCAAACAAAAAAGAAGGAAATTATACGCTGGGCCAAAGTCTGTTTTCCAGCTGTGATATGAATGATCCTGTATGGAAAATGGTTTTTTCGGGTTCTTTGTATGACAGTGAGGCAAAATATATGCACATATATGATGCAAAAGTATATTTGTGGGATATCCCTGTTTTTTATACTCCCTATCTTGGTTTCTCAACTCACAAAGAACGAAGTTCGGGATTGCTTTTTCCGCTGGTAGGCTATTCGTCTGAAGAAGGGTTTATTTATGAGCAGCCCGTATTTTGGGCGATTTCTCCCGGTATGGACCTTGAAATAAATCCTCAGATACGCACGAATCGGAGTGAAGGTGTTTACGGTACGTTCCGTTTTGCCGACAGCAATCACTCTTTGGGGCAGCTGAGAACAGGCTATTTTAAAGATAGCTGGGAAAATAGGCTGGAGCATTACGGTGCAGAGTTTTTGTATGATTCCAGCAGTTTTTTTGATTCTAGTTTGCCGCAGGGGTTTGAAGACGGCCTCTATGTCAATGCTACCTATCTTAACGATATCGATTATTTAAATTTGCAAAAAACACGACTGGAGCATTTTGGGCTTTTGCCGTTGCAAGAATCTCGTTTGAATTATTTTTTATACAATGATGACTATTATGCAGGCATAAACGGAAAATATTTTATAGACACCCGCAACGAAAGCAACGACAATACCTTACAGCTGCTCCCCTCGTTGCAGTGGCATAAATATTTAAAACATTTTATGTGGGACAATCTTACCTACAGTGCCGATATGCACATCAATCATTTTTATCGAAAAGAAGGGATGACGCTTAAACAAGCCGAAGCAAAAATACCGATAGAGTGGACCGCTTCTTTTTTGGATGGATTTGCCAATCTTTCGCTGGGTGAAGAGGTCTATTACAGCAAATTCTTTTTTGGCAACGGAAGCGATGAGTATGATGAGTTTGAATATTATAGCAATACGCATAAAATAAAAATTTTTAGCGATTTAACGAAATCATACGAAGATTTTATTCATATTCTTCAGCCTTCTTTAGGGTATGTAAAGCCGGGAAATGTGCATCGGAAACCTTCTGATTTTGATTGGTTTAATGAAGTGCAAAAGATGCTTTTCGAGATAGATTTGCCGGAAGAATATTATGATTTGAGCGTGGGGCAATATTTTTATGATACGCAAATGGAGCTTGTTTTTTTTCAGCGTTTGTCTCAAAAGTTCTATATGAACCATGACTATAAACTTGCGGATATAGCGAATGAAATGCAATATAATTGGGGGAAATGGCAATTTTACAACGATATCGTCTATTCTTATGAATTTGGCACGATAAGAGAGTCTTCAAGTCTCATGAGGGTAAACGAAGAGGAATATTTTATCAGCATCGGACACTCTTTTAGGCAAAAATTGCCTGATGATATCGTTGATATTGCTATCGCGAATGATATTAATTTTGATTTTAGATATGATGTGAACAAAAGAGTTGCGCTAAGCGGCGGTATTACGTACAATCTCGATTCGACTTCGAGTATGCAGTGGAGAGCAGGAGCCGGTTATAATCGTGATTGCTGGAGCATTGCAACCGTTGTCGGACAAGAAATTACGCCAAGGCCTGCAGGATACACAAAAGACAATATATTTTATGTCCAATTTAACTTCAAGCCGTTTGGCAGCATCGGATCAGGCCAAATGGAACAAGAAGGGTTGAAGTAATGCATAAACCGGCTAAAGAGCTTAACAGGGCTTTGGAAATTTTAGAATTGCCCAAATTTATTACAAAAGACGACATTAAAAAACAGTATCGCTTTCTTGCTAAAAAATATCATCCCGATCTGGGCGGCGATGTGCAAAAAATGGAAGAAATCAATCATGCCTACCGGCTTTTGATGAAGTATATAGAAGAGTTTCGTTATACTTTTGATGACGATGAAATCAATAGGCAATATCCGGGAGCAGATTATGCCCAACGATTTAGATTTTAAACGCTTCCGACACCCTAAGGAAAAAATTAAAAAAGGATATAAAAATAGATGAGTAGCGAGAAAATTGTAGAGTTGGGGATTAATCATCTTAACGAAAAGTACGAGTTTGACAAAGTGGCAAAACAAGCCAGCGGTGCCGTATGGTACAGGCAGGGAAAGGCTGTATTGATTGCGGCGGTTGCAATCGATGAAAAAAGCGTTGAGGAAGATTTTTTGCCTCTTACGGTTCAGTATCTGGAAAAATCCTATGCAGCGGCAAAAATCCCCGGAGGATTTGTAAAAAGAGAAACAAAACCAGGAGATTTTGAAACACTCACGTCGCGCATCGTTGACCGTTCTTTGCGTCCGTTGTTCCCTGATGGTTTTTACTATCCCGTTACGATTACGATCATGGTGGTAAGCAGCGATCCTGATGTGGATATGCAAATCGCTGCGCTTCATGCGGCAAATGCGGCGCTTTTTGTTTCCGATATACCGGTGAGCCAAAGTATTGCAGCCGTAAGGGTAGGAAAAATAAACAAAGAGTTGGTGATCAATCCTTCATTGAGCGCGCAAACCAAAACAACGCTTGATCTTTTGGTGGTGGGGAGCGGCAAAGATATTTTAATGATTGAGATGAGATCGCTGCCTTCCAAAGAAAACGGGGTGCAATACTGCAATGAACTTGACGAGGATGCGCTAGTAGAGGTGATCGCAATCGCCAGCGAGCATATAAAGCAAGCCTCACAGACATACACCAAAGCATTTGAACCTTTGGCCAAAGAGCCGCTAGCGCTTGAAATTAAAGAAGAAAAAATAGACCAAGAGCTTTATGGCTATATCGAAAAAAATTATGCCCAGGAGGTAGAGAAAGCCATTTCGCATATGGCGAAAAGCGAAAGGTCCATAGAGCTTAAAAAGGTTCGTGCCGCCATCTTGGAAGCGATGGAAAACGAAGGAAAGGAAGTTGAGAAAGAGCTTGTTGCCAAAGTGCTTGAGCGTTTCAAAAAAAGCGTCGTAAGATCCATGATTCTTGATAAAAATATACGAGCAGACGGAAGATCGTTGGATGAAGTGAGAACGATCAGCATTGAAACCAATATTTTGCCTTCCGTGCACGGCTCATGCCTTTTTACACGAGGACAAACACAGGCACTGGTAACTGCAACACTGGGAGACAAAAAAGATGCACAGATGTATGAGCTTATCACAGATAAAACAGCCCAGCTGGAAAACTTTATGGTGCATTATAATTTTCCCGGTTTTTGCGTAGGGGAGGCAAAACCGATCGGGGCTCCGGGAAGAAGAGAACTTGGGCACGGGAATCTCGGGAAAAGAGCTTTGGAGCCTGCCATAGATCTGCATTATGACGGCACGATCCGTTTGGTTTCTGAAATTTTAGAGAGCAACGGTTCATCGTCTATGGCAACAATATGCGGCGGAAGCTTGGCATTGCGGGGTGCAGATGTAGAGATGGTTGATCTGGTAGCCGGCATAGCGATGGGGTTGGTCAAAGAAGGCAACAGGTATGCGATACTTTCAGATATCATGGGGCTTGAAGACCATGACGGCGATATGGATTTCAAAGTAGGGGGAACAAAAAACGGCATTACGGCGCTTCAGATGGATATCAAGCTGGGAGGCATTGATCTGGATATATTAAGAGCAGCGCTCTTGCAAGCAGGCAAAGGCAAAAATCATATTCTTGATCTTATGGAAAAGGCTGAGCAGACTATTGTATCCAGCGGAGCACTTCCAAGTGTTGAGCACTTCAGTGTTCACCCCGGCAAGATAGTTGACATCATAGGCAAAGCAGGGGCGACCATAAGAGAAATTATCGAAAAATTTGAAGTAACCGTTGATTTGGACCGTGAAGCAGGCGGGGTTAAAATATCCGGGGGAGACAAAGAAAAAGTCAAAGCAGCCAAAGTACATATCGAAGCCATTGCTTCTGCGCCGGTGAAAAAACAGATGGAATACAAAGTAGGAGAAAGCTACAAAGGCAAGATCAAAAAGATAGTGGATTTTGGCCTTTTTGTGGAAATGCCTGATGGATTTGATGCGCTGCTTCATATCTCAAAAGTCGCAAAAGGGCATGTTGACAATCTTGCAGAGCGTTACCGCGAAGGCGAAGAGATTACGGTTGTGGTAATGGAGCAAAAAGGCAAAAAAGTAGAATTGGCAACACCGGAGTATTTAGCATAAATTTAATTTTATTTATGCTATAATCGCGCCGTTGATACAAAGTGATAAGTAGGGATACGCAAGCCGAACAGACTTTGAAAGACAGTCCAAAGAGACTTAAAACCTATTTAATTGAAGGAATAAATATGAAAAAGTTTTTCTTGCTTTTCTTGGCACTTGGTGCAGCTGCGTTTGCAGGTGAAGGTGAATCTATGGTTCAAGCATACTCAGTAGTCGCTGCTGGTGTCGGTCTTGGTCTTGCTGCATTGGGTGGTGCTGTTGGTATGGGTACGACTGCTGCTGCTACAATCGCCGGTACTGCTAGAAACCCAGGTCTTGGCGGTAAATTGATGACAACAATGTTCATTGCCTTGGCGATGATCGAAGCGCAAGTTATCTATACGCTTGTTATCGCACTTATCGCTCTTTATGCTAACCCGTTCATCGGTTAATCTAAAGAAATTTTAAGGCTTGTGGCGGTACAATTCCGTCACAAGTTTTATCAAACTTCATTATTCTACGCGGTCGTGGTGGAATTGGTAGACACGCTATCTTGAGGGGGTAGTGTCCTACGGATGTGCGGGTTCAAATCCCGCCGACCGCACCATTTAAATCCTATTTATTTAGCAAAAATCGAATAAATTATTGTAATACAGCAACTGCAGCTAAGATGTTAGTGTATGATAAAATTTTTCTATCGTTTCAGCGTTGCCTAAAAATGCAAACATATCATTTGCTGGGACTTTATTAAGTATTATCTATGTCGATGTACTATGTTTACGTAGAATCCATCCGAAGTGTTCAATAAAGTTTAGAGTTGATCTTTTGCCCTTCAAACCTTTTTGCTCAGTGACTCAATATTGTTGCTGTTGCCAAGAACTACCAAGATGTCGCCTGCTTCAAGAATATCGTTTTTCTCAAAAGAGGTGTGCCATTCGCCTTGATGTTTGTAGGCGATGGGTTTGACCTCGAACTCCTCTTTAAATACCGGCGATAGTATAGAAGTTCCAACCCAAAAAGTAGGGACAACCATCTTTGCAAGTTTCATGGTAATAGAGAGATCGATAGTTTCGTAGTGCATATTTTTAACGATTTTTTTGACCAGTTTTTTCGCTGATTCCATCTCCGGATAGATTACTTTAGCGGCACCTAGTTTTGATAATATTTGACCGTGAACTTGCGTAATGGCTTTTGCTACCACAGTTTTTATACCTAGCTCTTTGAGTGCCATAACGGTAAGAATACTTGCTTCAAGATTCTCTCCGATGCTCACTATTGCCATCTCGGCGTCTGCTATGCCTGCTTCATAAAGTGCCTTTGGGTCTGATGAGTCAAGAACGATTGCGTCTTGAACAAACTCACTTATATCTCTCACCTTCTCCTCATCATGATCTATGGCGATAACCGCCGCTCCTTGTTGTGAAAGCCCTTTAGCTACGTGGTATCCGAATTTTCCTAATCCAATAACGACATATGTCATATAATCACCTTTCCTTCTGCGTATTTGATACGGGTTTGCACCGCTTTTCCTACGATCACTATCGTAAATGCAAAAACACCTATCCTGCCCATGAGCATAAGCAGGATGATATTGAGTTTTCCTACATCGCTAAAGAGTGCGCTGTAGCTTAGCACTCCGCCGTTGCCCGTTGATATCCCTACCGTTGCAAATGCCGAGCATGTTTCAAAGAGCGTTCTGACAAAGTGAAGATGTTCACTCTCATTTAAAATAACCGTTGAAATGAGGATATAAAAAGAGGCGACAAAGATAATCGCATAGGCTTTGTTGATCTGGTAGGGAATTAAACTTCGGTGAAATATATGCGGGTT
Source organism: Sulfurovum sp. UBA4779 (assembly GCA_002403155.1). GTDB lineage: Bacteria > Campylobacterota > Campylobacteria > Campylobacterales > Sulfurovaceae > Sulfurovum. The sequence goes on along the minus strand of DHHF01000009.1, from coordinate 52,023 downwards.
GTTTTGACCGCGAAGAGTGTACCAAACACCTATGACAGCAAGTGCGAGAACCATGGTTTTAATACCGCCTGCTGTTCCGCCCGGACTGCCGCCGATAACCATAAAAACAGTGCCAAAAAAGAGGTCAGAGTCGTTGAGCGTGGAAAAATCTATCGTATTGAATCCTGCGGTGCGGTAGTTGACCGATGCAAACCATGCCGCAGCGATTTTTTCTCCAAAGGGCATATTTCCAAGAGAGTTTGGGTTGTTCCACTCCAGTGAGAGGATGATAGCCATCCCTGCAACAATCAAAATAGTCGATGTCCATAAAACAAGCTTTGTATGTGTAGAGAGGCGCGTGAGCGACTTTTTGCGGTAGTTGTAGAGTTCTAAAAGCACGAGATAGCCCAAGCCGCCGAGGATTATGAGCAGAGGAATGGTAAGGTTGATAACCAAATCATCTCTAAATCCCATCATGTTGTCGCTAAAGAGAGAAAATCCTGCATTGTTAAATGCGGAGATGGAGTGAAAGAATCCAAACCATGATGCTTGAGCAAATGGCATATCAACCCAAAAACGCAAGGTTAAAATAAGAGCACCAGTGAGCTCAATGATGATGATGCTTGCAAAAACAATTTTCAAAAAGCGAAAAATCCCGCTCATCCCTGGATAGTTGAGTGACTCTTTGAGGATAAGGCGGTCACGGTATCCGAGCTTTTTGCGACGCATAATTGCCAAAAAGGTAACCGCCGTCATATAGCCCAAACCACCAATTTGTATGAGAGAGAGGATGACGATATGCCCAAAGCTTGTAAAATCAACAAGCGTGTCTTTGACGATAAGCCCTGTTACGCAAACTGCCGATGTTGCGGTAAAAAGAGCGTCTATGATAGTGAGTTCGCCGTTATTGGAAAAAGGAAGCATCAGCAAAAAAGTTCCTATGCCAATGAGGATAACAAAACTCAAAAAAATGATTTTCACATCTTGTGTTTGCATACAATTCCTTAGCTATCGCAGCAAAATCTATATCCGATACCGGATTCTGTTTTAATATAGTTTGGCCTTGTGCTGTTTTTTTCTATTTTTTTCCTTAGAGTGTTGACATAAGTTCGCAAATATTGCATTTCGTTTTGATATCCTGTGCCCCAAACCTCTTTTAAAATTTGTTTATGGGTGAGCGTTTTGTTAGCATTGAGCAAAAAATATTTTAAGAGTTCATACTCTATAGGGGTGAGCTTGAGCATTTCTTCTTTAAAAGATATATTTCTTGAAGGAAGATCGAGTTTTAATTCCCCGCAAATAATTTTTTCTTTTATGTTTTCTTTGCCCGCCGTTCTTCTCAGGTTTGCCCTGATTCTTGCAATCAATTCATTGATGGAAAATGGTTTTGTGATATAATCATCTGCACCGTTGTCCAAAGAAGCCACTATCTCTTTTTCGTCATGTCTTGCAGTTACTACAATAAGAGGCACCTTAGAGATTGCCCTTAAATCTTTAATAAGATCTTTTCCGTCTCCATCCGGCAACCCCAAATCTATGACTACAAGGTTTGGATTTTGACTTAAAAAGAGTGCCAAAGCACTCTTTTTGCTTTCACAGGAGAAAAAATCAAAACCGTATTCTTTAAAAGTAATCTCTAAAAGTTTTTTTACCGATGGATCATCTTCTACTATCAATATCTTTTTCATAGCAATCCTGCTTTTTTGATGATCGGTAATTCTATATCTATCTGCATGCCGCCGTCAGCTGTCTCGGCTTTAATGGTTCCTCCATGAAGCGTTACGATACTTTTGCACAAAGCCAAACCGATGCCGCTTCCTGAGATATCATTTGTATCTTCAAGACGATAAAATTTATCAAAAATATTTTTAAGTTTCTTTTTGTCAAGATGATCGCTTTTGTTAAAAATACTTAAAGTCATTGTATTTTCAAGCGATTCAATTTTAAGAAAGATATCAGTACCGGGCGTGGCATATTTTAAAGCATTGTCCAACAGGTTGACAAGAAGCTGTGTCAGCAGCATATTGTCTCCCCAGAAAAGCTCGATATTTTGAATGTCCATTTTTAAGATGTCATCGGTTTGTTTTTGAGAAAATTCCTGCAAGGCAACTCCGATCATGTCTTCAAAATCGCACCATTGCAGTTTTAAAACCATTTCTTTATTTGAAAACCTTGCGCTGTCAAATAGATTTGTAATAAGCCGTTTCATTCTCAAAGAAGCATAGTTGATATCTTCTAAAAGCGTCATTGTTTTTTCTTTGTTCAGTTCCGGGTTGGCAAGGATAAGATTGACGGTTCCGTGCATTGTTGCCAGAGGAGTTCTTAGGTCATGAGAGATGATATGCAGCAAAGACTCTCTTAGTTCGTTTTGTCTTTTTTGGGCACTAAGATTTTTTGCTTGATAGGTAATAATCCAGCCTACAATCCCAAAAATAAAAAAACTCCATATATAAAGTTCATTATGAACACTAAAGCTGTATAGCGGAGGAATATATAAAAAATTAAAACATATTACGCTGATTAACGTGATAAAAACAGTCGATTTCATATTGCCGTGCATCGAAACAATTGCCACAGGAATAATATGGATAAGCGCTATATTGATAATGTCTAAATATGCCCTGAAAATATGGCTTATAAACGTGATGAAAATCAAAATTAAAATAGAATTGAAGAGATATCGGTAAGTATAAAAAAGATCAGGTTTCATAAAAATACTATACTCCTTTACTTCGCACGCTAAACATTTGATATATCCTTTGCCCAACCACTCATTTTTTTCTTTTAAATAGATTGATTTTATAATACTCATTATAGGTTTTAATAGATAAATAAAATATCAAGATTGCATCAAAAATATAAAGATTTTATAAAAATTCATCTGTCAAATCGAAAAAATGAACGAACCATACTGTTAAAGCAAAAAAGCCAAATAAATATATCAATATATCTTGATATATAAATATTTTATGGTATTATTCGTTAACATGAAGGGGTACGGTATGGAAATATTTTTAAAAACGATAGGCGCCCTCAATGATGAGACACGGCTGCGGCTTTTGCATTTTATAGCGATAAACGGCAAAGTTTGCGTGTGTGACGTTGAGACTTCGTTTGGGATGGTGCAGTCACGTGTTTCAAGACATCTGAAGATACTCAAAGAGGCAGGGTTTTTAAGGGTGGACAGAAGCGGGCGGTGGGCCTACTATAGTGTCCGAAGCCCTCTGGATGCCTTCAGGCAGTCTATCCTTAAAGAGATAAGCGTTCTAAAGATGGAGATACCGCCATTAAAAAAAGGCTGCAATCTATGATAACGGCCGGTTTTGTATTTTTGGTTACTTTGTTTTTTGTGATTTGGCAGCCAAAAGGTTTGCAAATAGGAACGATTGCAATAGCAGGCGCAATCGTATCTTTGGCGATCGGTACGGTAAGCTTCAATGACGTGCTTACGGTGACTGACATTGTGTGGGATGCTACATTGGCTTTTATCGGGATTATCATTCTTTCAATGGTGCTTGACGAGATAGGGTTTTTCGAATGGTGCGCTATCAAAATGGCAAAATTAAGCCGCGGCAATGGGCATTTGATGTTTGTCTATGCACTTTTGCTGGGCAGTTTCGTATCGGCGCTTTTTGCAAATGACGGCGCAGCACTTATCCTGACGCCTATTTTGCTTGCAAAAATGAGAATTTTGCAGCTCAATTTTAAAACGATTGTTGTTTTTTTGCTTGCAGGCGGCTTTATAAGCGACAGCGCCTCGCTGCCGTTTGTGTTTTCCAATCTGACCAATATCGTAACGGCAAATTATTTTGATATCGGATTTGTGACCTATCTTCAAATGATGTTTTTACCGTTTATCATCAGCGTGATAGCCTCTATCGTCGTACTGTGGCTGATTTTGAGAAAAGATATCCCCAAACAGGTGGATATCAATTTGCTTAAAAATCCGGATGAGGTATTGAAAAACAAAACGCTCTTTAGGTTTTCCTGGGTATTTCTTGCACTACTTTTGGCAGGGTATTTTATCGGGGACCGATACGATTTGCCGGTTTCGCTTTTTGCCCTTGGCGGCGGTTTTATATTTTTAATGATCGCAAGTTATGCAAAAAGTGCAAAAGCTTGGCTTACGATCAAAACGGCCCCTTGGCAGGTGGTTTGGTTTTCGATCGGGCTGTATATCGTCGTGTATGGGCTAAAAAATGCAGGACTGACGGATTATCTGACGGCCATAGTGAATGAGCTGGCCCAAAGAGGCGATACTGCGGCGATAATCGGTACAGGTTTTTTGTCGGCAATTTTAAGTGCGGTCATGAACAATATGCCCACCGTTATGATCATGGATATCGCGCTGCAGGATATACCCGATAAAACATTGGCCTATGCCAATATCATAGGATGCAACCTGGGGCCGAAAATGACACCGTTTGGTAGCCTGGCTACGCTATTATGGCTCCATGTTTTATCTAAAAAAGGAGTAAAAATAGGATTTTGGCAATATACCAAATTCGGCCTCATGGTAACACCGCCGGTGTTGTTGATCGTTTTATTGACATTGGTTTAATCAAAAGGAGAAGAAAATGAACAAAAAAGTATTGGTTTTATGTACGGGAAACAGCTGTCGAAGCATTATGGCAGAAGCGTTGATCAACGCGAAAGTCGAAGGCGTGGAAGCTAAAAGCAGCGGAGTGAGAGCCGGCGGCAAAGTAAATCCTCATGCGAAAAAACTTTTGAAAGAAAAAGGCATTTGGAAAGAGGAGTATCATAGCAAAACCATCGATGAAGTGATGGATGAAACGTTTGATTTGGTAATGACCGTATGCGACCATGCCCACGAGACCTGCCCTGTGTTTCCAAAGCCCATACCCAAAATCCACGTGGGGTTTAGGGATCCTGACGGAAAGGGGTATGAGGCGTTTGAACAAACTTACGAAGAGATAGAAAAAACGCTGCTGCCCAAAATAAAAGAGTTTTTCGCGTTGCATATCAAACAAGAGGTTAAGCAGCTGCATAACGGCGTCAAAATCTCTTTCAGCGGCACTATATCAAAAGACAAGGTTGAACGAATGATGCAAAACTGCACTGCAGGCAAATGTGAGTGCATGAAAGATGAAACCAAAAAAAAGATTCATGCAATGCAGGTGATAGAGGAAAACGAACTCATCAAACTTGAATTAACGGGGGATATCAAAAAAGAAGAGATCGAAGAGGCATTGTCCCGCTCAAAACTCATCAATTGATTTTAACGTTCAATAGATTCGGCCCGAAAGGAAGCGCTATGGCGTGTGGGCTAAAAGGTTACTACTTTCTTGGCTTTTATTGTCCAAGCGGCAAGTATATCCCTGGTTCCTTTGAGTTCGTCGTGAAAATAAGGGAGTATTTATTTTTATTTTTACTAAAAATATAAACAAAGTACACAAAATAGGGCATTTTAGGCTTTTTTTATGTTTTTTTAAGATTAGTTTGTGATATAATGATTTTATCTTAAAAAAAGGAAGAAGAATGACAAAAGCAGAGTTTGTGGAATTGGTGCAAAAGAACGGTGAATTTGAAAGCAAAGCCGCAGCAGAAAGAGCGGTAAAGGCATTTATAGCTTCTGTAACTGAAGCGCTTGTAAAAAAAGAGACTGTATCATTGGTTGGGTTTGGAACATTCTCAACGGTTGCAGTGGCAGCAAAAAGCGGTACGGTTCCCGGAACAAACAAAACATATAAAAAACCGGCACATACTGCACCTAAATTCAAAATTGGCAAAACACTTAAAGACGCTGTAGCCGCAGTAAAATAATCTCATCTACGGCTGCCTCTAAGCGGGCAGCCTTTCTTCTTAATCTTTCTTGCTTTTCATAGTGTAACACTGAAATATACTTTTTGAATAGATGCCTGTATAGGGTAACTTTTATAGTTTACTTCATTTGTAAAAATGATATACTTGCTAAAAAAGAGAAAACATGAACCTTGAAGATATAATCGGTTTAGGGGTGGCAGGAAACTTTGCCCATCATTTAGAGCAGGCGGGAGAACTAAAAGACTTTGAAAATGTTGTAACTTTGGAGCCTGATGCCCCCAAAGGAATTTTTCCGTTTTATGTTCCTTGTGGTGACACTTTTCTCGGTGTTTATCCTATAGGTACAGGCAATCTTTTTCTTCCCCGTTATGAAGCCAATGCCCAAGTAGAGCCCGAGATCGTTATTTTGTTTGATATTTTTTATAATGAGGATCGTACGGTAGCAGACCTTGCGGCACGAAAATTTACCGTATTTAATGATTGCACGATTCGCAAAGAGGGGGCCAAAAAAATTTCCGAAAAGAAAAATTGGGGTTTGTGTTCAAAGGGTATTGCAGAAAAATGGATAGAGATCGATCAGTTTAAAAAAGGCGGCGTGATGGATCATTATCATCTGTGTTCATTTCTCAAACGTGACGGCGTACTGCATTCTTACGGCGTGGATGCTCCGCTTTTGGGGTATAGTTATTTTTACGGGAAGCTAAAGTTATGGCTTGTGGATAAACTCAATACCCAAAAAGATTTTGGACCATTGGAAGATATGGCCATGCTTTTAAAGAAGTCCGGCTATCCGATACAAGCGCTGGTTTCGATAGGGGCGACTGCTTATGCGGAATTTGGCGAAAAAAATTATCTCAAGCCTGATGATGAAATTTTTATCATTGCATACGACAAACGTACACAAACAGGGGATATACAGCCAAGCAAAAGCAAAATCATACTGCACCAAAAGGTGCAATAATCAGCCCATATTTTTTTTAATATCGGCGATAAATTCTGTGATATCGTCATGAAGGGCTTGCAAATCCTCTTCATGTTCAACCTCATCGGCCAGTATTTGTGAGACGATATCGTAGGTGACGATATCTTTGTCTTTGGTCATTTCGGCAATTTTGGAGTAAATACTAATAGCACACTGTTCTCCTTTGATGGCATCATCAAGGATGGCAACTACATCAAATTCTTTGGGTTCTTCATAGCCGCAATTGGTATGCGTAAACCAATGCTGCGGGTGGGTCAGCGGTGTACCGCCTAGTTGAAGGATGCGGTCTGCGACCATAGTGGCATGTCTAAGTTCATCGGCAGCATGTTGTGTAAGTTCGGCAATCGCAGCATCTTTCATGATTCCCTTAATAACTTTTGCTTCGATAAAGTATTGATAATAAGCCAGCCACTCATCGGCGTATGCTTTATTGAGTTGGGTAATAATATCATTAATTTCCAAACCTTTAATAATGGAATTTCCTTTTCGTGCCATAAACTATCCTTTTTAATAAAATAAAGAAATCGCTTTCTTTATTTTATGGTAGTTTATTTTGGCTTAAACGGACATTGCCGTTGCGGATGCTGCAATTGAGACAATCTTATGATATTTTTGCTAGAATAGTAAGCATAATGGAGAGTGAAATGAAACGGTTTTTTGCATTAAGTATAATATTTTTGATCATAGGATGCGGGGAGGATAGCGATATTCAAAAAGCTGCATTACTAAGCGGTTATCAAAAAGAGAGTCAAGTGTTGTCTTCGGTTCCTCCAAAACAAGAGGTTTCCAAGAATGAAAAGATTGTACTTGAAGAGATGAAATACCAAAACAAGCTTGATCTTGCCAAGATCGAAGCTGAAAAAGCCAAAGCGCTTGAGCACATAGGATTGGAAAAATCAAAACTGGAACTATCTGCCCGGCAAGAGACAAATGCCCTCTCACAGCAAGTCCAAAAAGAGATTGCATTGGCAAAAGAACAGCAAATCGCAGCTACCAAAGATAAAGATATCGCATTTTACCAAATCATCATGGGGGTTATAGCCGTATTGATACTGTTTGGTATGGCGCTTTTTTTATGGGTATATCGAAAAAACAGAAACGATAAGCTTAGAATGCACGAAGAAAAACTCAAGCATGAAGCGTTTATGCAGGCCAGCCGGCAGCAGCATGAAAAGGTCAGTAAAATCTTGGAAATTGTTGTTGATGAAAAAACAGATAAAACAGTGAAAAAAGAGCTGGTCAAACTGCTGAAAGAGCAAGGCGAACCGCCTGCTTTGCTAGAATATCGCTAGCTTTTAAACCAGCTTCTTATTTTGTCAAATGTGGATTCGAAAGCAGTTTTGTGCGGCCGGCTTTCTATGCCAAAGCTGTCTTGAAGCTCTTCTAGAAGTTCTTTTTGCTTCGTATTGATTTTTTTAGGAAGTACCATTCGTACCTGTGCAACAAGACGGCCTTTTCTTCCGCTGTGCACATCTGCAATACCTTCACCTTCAAAAACAAATTGTTCTTTGTCTTTGGTGCTTTGTTTGAGTTCTAGCTCAAGCTCCCCTTGCAATGCGGGTATCGTGATCGTTTCTCCCAAGATGGCCTGAGTAAAAAATACCGGAACTTCGATATAAACGTCGTTTCCATGGCGCATAAAGTGTTCATCCTCTTCTACCAAAAAGGTTACGTACAGATCACCGCGGCGTTTATTTTTGCCTTCATTGCCGCGGCCTTGCACTCTGAGGCGGTTGCCGTTATCTACGCCGGCCGGAATGCTAATGGTGACAGAATCTTTTTCTTCGTGATAGCCTTTGCCTTGGCAGCTTGCACATGCTTGGGCAATCTTTTGGCCTCTGCCATGGCATTTCGGGCATGTTTGCGCAAATGTCATCGGCCCTTGACGCATGATGACTTGGCCTTGTCCTCCGCAGTAGTCGCATGTTTCAAGTTTTCCGTCTTTAGCGCCCGTGCCGTGACACTCTTTGCATGGGGTTTTGTAAAAAGTATCTATTGTTTTTTGACAGCCGAAGACTGCTTCATGAAACGCCAACGGAAGTTCTACTTCAAAATCTAAAGCATATTTCTGGCCAGGGTCTTGGCGTGCAGCCCGTCCGAATCCGCTGCCAAAACCGCCTGCTGCGCCGCCGAACATCGAGTTGAAGATATCCATGATATCATCCATGTTTGCGCTGCCGAAACCTCCGCCCATCCCGTGGCCTTCAAGTCCTGCTTTTCCGTAGCGGTCATAAATTGTTCTTTTTTCTTCATTGCTCAGTACTTGATAGGCTTCATTGACAAGTTTAAATTTTTCTTCTGCTTCTTTGTCGTCAGGATTTCTGTCGGGATGATATTTCATTGCCAATTTTCGATATGATTTTTTAAGTTCACCGCTTGAGCAGCTTTTATTAACTTCCAATATTTCATAATAATCAAGTTCTGTCATTTTCTGCACTTTCCTCTTTGTAACCGGTGGATTGTTTTGGCGAATTCTACCATAATTTCGTTATAATCACAAAAACGGAGGGAGGAGAGCAAAGCATGGTGGTTCATATAGTGATGTTTCAATTTAAAGAAGAAAATAAAAAGGCCAATCTGATTGAGGCAAAACAAATGCTTGAAAATTTGATGGGGGCCGTTCCTACGCTTAAAAGTATGGATGTAGGGATGAATTTTTCAACTGAAGACAGAGCGATGGATCTGAGTATTATTACCTCTTTTGAGAGTAAAGAAGGACTTTATGCGTATGCGAACCATCCTGAACACCTTAAAGTAATAGATTTTATTAAAACAGTCGTGGAATATTCCAAAGTAGTAGATTACGAGAGAGCATGAGAAGATACAAAATAGAGGCGTTTGAAAATCTGGTTGAAGCATTCGGGGCTTTACCGGGAGTAGGCAAAAAAACGGCAATTCGTTTGGCCTATCATGTGGTGAGGGAAGACGGTTTTGCAGGGATGAAGCTTGCGCATGCGATTGAGACAGGGGTTAACAGTATCCAAAAATGCAGCAAATGCCACAATATGAGCGAAGATGAATTGTGTGCAATCTGCTCTGATCCTTACCGGGACACTACCAAACTTTGCATTGTTCAGAGTGCTAAAGATATTTTGACGATAGAAGAAAGCAGACAGTTTTTTGGTATTTATTATGTTGTTTCTCAAGTGGGTGATTTGGATGAAAGTCATCTATTGCATGCCGTAGATGGGGTAGAGGAGGTGATTTTTGCATTTCCTCCAAGCATTGCTACAGATACGATGATTCTTTATATTGAAGATAAGCTGAAGGGATTAAATATTGCTTTTACAAAAATAGCACAAGGGGTCCCTACCGGAGTAGAGCTTGAAAATATTGATTTGCTTTCGCTCTCTCGCGCACTTGAGGCAAGAGTGAAGGTTTGAACAAATTTTTACTTACGCTTGGGTACATTTTTCATTGATAAATTCTTGGACAAATTGACGTACTTGCGCATACACAAACGAATCTTTGTAGGTGTCGATTTTTCCTCCGCTGGCATTGGGATGCCCGCCCCCCCCGCCGATATGCTCGGCCATTTTTGAAACATCCATTTTGTTGTTGCTGCGTAATGAAAAATGCCCTCTGAAGTTAATATCCATATAAAAATCATAATCGGGGTTGTTGACAAGAAAGGTATTGCCTATGATAGAAGTATTGCCGACGTTGTACCCTAAAATACCTTTGTATGTTTTATAGTAAACGGTAAGGCGCTCTTTGTCATTGCTTAAAAGATTTGTAACATAAAAAGCAACAAGATTGTCTTTGGTATTATTTTTTTCCTGCATGAAAAAAGATTTTTTGATCTGGTGCAGCGCATCATCGAGCATGATCGGAGCATCAATATCTCCCACCCTTTGTTTTGCTGCTTCGATAAGCGAAAATTTCAAAGCTCTGTCTTCATTGGGGAATAAGATACGATTGATCTCTTTAGCGCCTGAAATCATACCCAGCATCACTTTGCCGTATTCAAACAGGGTATCCTCGCTTAGCCAAATATCGATTGCATTGACCGCCTGGACTGTTCGCAAAAGGGTATATTCCGAATCAAAGCCGTAATGCGCCCTGAGCCAATCATAAGCCATAAGGGTGGCACTTTTGGAAGTGTCTATAGTATACCATGCAAAATGCTCTGCTGCATTGAGGCCTGTGGCATGATGATCAAGCAGTTGGAGCTTTGCACCGATACGCAGAGCCTCTTTTTCTATCCAGTTTGCTTCTTTGGTACTGAGGTTAAGATCCGTGATGAGGATCAGTGCCTCTTTGTTTTTTTGATCGGTTGATTTGTTTTGCTCAATGTCGCAGACTATTTCTTCAAGCCTTGCACTTACTTCAGGTCCGTAGTTTGCATTGTAGCATCTGATATTTTGAAAACATTGGGCGGTAAGATATTGGCAGGCATAACCGTCAAGATCTATATGTGAAAGATGATAAATATATTGTTCCATACTGAAAGGATACCTTTTTATTTTGAATCATGTCAAATAGGGCTCTCTAATCGAACCATCTATAATCAGGAGCAAGCATGTTGCATATTGCCCTAAAAATGTTTATGACAATATATCTCCAAGCGTAAGATCAAATAAAAAATCATCGATTTTTGTTTGAAACTTGGCCAAAAACGGGGAGATGGCGCAGCTCCCGATCGTTCCGTTCGGGCAGGTTTGAGCATACTGGGCACAATCAAAAACAGTAGGAGTTTTTCCTTCTGCTGCAAAGATAATATCATAAACCGGGATACTGTGAATATCTTTTGTCAAAAAAAATCCCCCATGAGCCCCTTTTCTGGATTCTAAAATGCCTTTTTTGGCTAAATTCTGAAGAATTTTTGCAAGAAAACTTTTAGGAATGCAAAGTTCATTTGCTAATTGTTCAGCTCCGATAGGAGCTTCTGCTTTTCGAATCGTATCCAACGAGAGTAGCGCATATTCGCTTGCACGTGTCAATAACATAAGTCAAACCTTATTCAATAAATTAAGAGTATATTACTCTAATTTATATTAGAGTTTGGCATTACAAAAAAGCGGGATTGATATAAGCACAAAAAAAGGATATTATGGTAACATTGCGTTTTCAAATTGTATTTGGAAGATAAATTACCAATCAGGAGGTCACATTATGGCTTTAGATCAGGCGAAAAAAGCAGAAATTATTGCAAAATACGCTAAAGGCGACAAAGATACAGGTTCGGCAGAGGTGCAAATAGCACTGATTACAGAAAGAATTGTAAGTCTTACCGAACATCTTAAAATCAATAAAAAAGATCATTCTTCAAGAGTAGGACTTCTTAAACTTGTAGGTCAAAGAAGAAGACTTATGAAATATCTTAAAAATAAAGATATCAGCCGATGGAATACCATCAAAAACGATTTGGGCATTAGAAATTAATTGCTTCTGTCTAACCGCACTCAGGCGGTTAGGCAAACTCTCAATTAGAGATGAGTGATATATCCTGCTACTGAGCAAATCTCTTCTTTACTATATTTATCCGGTAAATTCTTTTTATATATTTTTGCGATAGGCATTGCTTTTTTTTCACCCGAGGCAAACTGTTCTACATCGGCAATAATTTTTTCTACCGGCTCTTTTTTTGGCAAGATACTTTTCATGCAAAATCACGAATAGACGTGATTAAATATACTTTTACAGCATCAAATACAGCATCAAAAAACTAAACATACGGGCGGCAGCATGTTTATTTATGCTTTTTGCATCGAATGTCTTAAAAATTCCAACGATTCTTTTTATCTGTCAATTATTTTTTTACCGCAGATGATTTTTTGTATCAGTAAAGTTTAGTGATTGTAACTAAACTTTTTTTATAAAAAATATGAAATATATACTTGACAAGTATTCACTCAATTTTGTATAATTATTGTCAAGCATTAAAAGAAGATGCAATCTATCTACAAAAAGGAGGCGTGTTGATGAGTCAAGAGAAAGAGAATTTTCAAGACGAGCAAGCATCCCAAGAGCAGAATGAAAATCAACAAGAAGAGAGAAAAGAAGAAGATCTGTTGACTCAAGCTCAAGCCCTTGCAGACGAGTACAAAGACAAGTATCTTCGTGCGCATGCAGATTTTGAGAATTCCAAGAAGCGGCTGGAAAAAGATAAAATAAATGCAATTGCCTATGCCAATGAAAGTTTTGCCAAAGATCTTTTAGCGGTGATAGATTCTTTTGAAAATGCATTGGTATCTATCGAAGGCGTGAGCGAAGAGAATATGAATGAAATATTTGAAAAGATGAAAGAAGGTGTAAAACTTACGTATGGTCAGCTTAAAAAAGTTTTAGAAAAAAACTATGTCAAAGAAGTGAGCTGTGCAGGTGTATTTGACCCTGAAATTCATCAAGTGATCATGCAAGTAGAAAGTCCGGATCATCAGTCAAATGAGATTGTGCAGGTGATGCAAAAAGGATATACGCTTAAAGAGAGAGTGTTGAGACCGGCAATGGTCAGCGTAGCAAAATAAAAAATTCAAGAAAGGATAGCATATGGGTAAAGTATTAGGAATAGATTTAGGAACAACAAACTCTGCTATGGCAGTTTATATAAACGGCGAGGCGGCAATTATTGCCAACAAAGAAGGAAAAAATACAACCCCTTCCATTGTAGCTTTTACAGATAAAGGCGAGGTGCTTGTAGGCGAAACGGCAAAAAGACAAGCCGTTACCAACCCGGAAAAAACCATCTACTCTATTAAAAGAATTATGGGGCTTATGAGCGATGAAGAGAAAGCTGCCGAAGCAAAAGAGAGATTGCCTTATCATGTGATCGATAGAAACGGCGCATGTGCGATCGAAGTGGCAGGAAAAGTGTATACGCCTCAAGAAATTTCTGCAAAGGTTTTGATGAAGCTAAAAGAGGATGCAGAAGCCTATCTTGGAGAAAAAGTAACCGATGCGGTTATCACGGTTCCGGCTTATTTTAACGATGCGCAAAGAAAAGCGACGAAAGAAGCAGGAACGATTGCAGGATTGAACGTATTGAGAATCATTAACGAGCCGACAGCGGCAGCACTTGCGTACGGGTTGGACAAAAAAGAATCCGAACAGATCGTTGTTTATGACCTGGGAGGGGGTACGTTTGACGTAACAACCCTTGAAACAGGCGACAATGTCGTTGAAGTTATGGCAACAGGCGGTGATGCATTCCTCGGCGGAGATGATTTTGACAACAGAATTATCGATTTTATCGCCAATGAATTCAAATCTGAAACGGGAATTGATATCAAATCCGATGTCATGGCGCTTCAGAGAATAAAAGATGCAGCCGAAACAGCCAAAAAAGAGCTTTCTTCCGCCATGGAAACAGAAATCAACCTGCCGTTTATCACTGCGGATGCGACAGGTCCTAAACATTTGGTTAAAAAGATTACCAGAGCCAAGTTTGAGTCATTGATTTCAGACCTTGTAGCAGGCACAATCAAAACGATTGAAGCCGTTCTCAAAGATGCGGGACTCAATAAATCTCAAATCAATGAAGTGGTAATGGTCGGCGGATCGACAAGAGTTCCTTTGGTCCAAGAAGAGGTGAAAAAATTCTTTGGCAAAGAACTTAACAAATCGGTAAACCCTGATGAAGTGGTTGCGCTTGGTGCGGCTATCCAAGGCGGCGTACTTGCGGGGGAAGTTAAAGATGTGTTGCTTCTTGACGTTACGCCTTTAAGCCTAGGGATTGAAACATTGGGCGGAGTGACAACAAAAGTAATCGAAAAGGGCACGACAATCCCTGCAAAAAAATCGCAAGTGTTTTCAACGGCAGAAGACAACCAGCCTGCCGTTAGCATCCATGTGCTTCAGGGTGAGCGCGAGTTTGCAAAAGATAACAAGTCATTGGGTATGTTTGAGCTAAGAGATATTCCTGCAGCCCCTAGGGGGGTACCTCAAATTGAGGTGACTTTTGATATCGATGCCAACGGTATCTTGACGGTGTCGGCAAAAGACAAAGGGACCGGCAAATCTCAAGAGATTAAAATTACAGGATCGTCAGGATTGAGCGATGCAGAGATCGAAAAAATGGTGAAAGATGCAGAAGCACACAAAGCAGAAGACGAAAAACGAAAAGCCATAGTCGAAACAAAAAACCAAGCAGATGCCTTAATCCACCAAACAAAAAAATCATTGAGTGATTTGGGTGAAAATTTTGATGCCGGCGAAAAAGCCAATATAGAAAAAGCAATAGAAGATCTTGAGGCAACGCTGAAAGACGATAATGCAACCAAAGAACAGATCGAAGAGAAATTGAAAGCTCTTACCGAGAAAAGCCACAAACTGGCAGAAGCGATCTATGCCAAAGAGCAAGGCAAAGGCGATGCTGCAACAGGCGGCAAAAAAGCAAACGATGATGACGTAATCGATGCTGAAGTAGAGTAATTTGTTACGTAAAACTTCTAAATCCTCTCTCTTGCAGAGGGGATTTATCTTCCTTTCCTCTCATTAATTCATTTTAAGCTATAATCATTTTATTAAGACGATACATTTCAAGGACAGAACATGGAAATAAAAAAATGTATGACGCTTCAAGAAGCCAGAGAAGAAATTGACAAAGTAGATGAACAGATTGTAAAATTGATCGCTCAGCGAAACGAATATATCAAACAAATCGCACATTTTAAAAACAGTATTGATGAAATCAAAGCAGAAGAGCGGATACAGGATGTCATCTCAAGAGTGAGAGAACAGGCTATTTCGCTGGGGCTTTCTCCCAACCTTATCAATGATTTGTATGTCAGAATGATCGATGCAATGGTGGAGAGCGAAATCACAGAATTCAATAATGCAAAAAGTTACTAGTATATAAAAGAGTATCCTGATGGCATCAAAAGAGCGCCGTGTACCATTGGGCGTTTTTAAAAAAAGAGTGATGCTTTAAGCAAAAATGAACAGTTGGTTAGGTCTTGCACCAACAAAACAGTACAGAATATTGCAAAAACTTCTTTTTCCTTGACTAATGGACGGCAAACAAAAAATTTAATTTTATATTTATATAATCTTATAATAAACATAAATCAATACAATACTTTTATAAAACGGATTAATGACGAAGGCCACCATAACGGTTAGTGCCAACATTAAAAAAGCAACGAAAAATCTGCAAAAGGGCATCATATAAATTAATGGAGTATCTTTTTTTCTTTTTGATCACGGTTGTTCTTGCATCCTTTTTTGCAATGGGCGGAATAGGAAGTGCCGTTGCGCTTGTGCCTATTTTTGATTTTTTGGGACTTGGATTTAATTTTGCCAAAGCGATTGCTCTCTTTGTCAATACGGCTACCACCCTTACGGCAACCATTTTAAATATCAAACGAAAAGTTTTGGATATACGATTTGCTTTGCCTTTGGTGATATCTTCTATGCTGAGCGCTCCACTTGGAGCGATCAGCTCGAAATATATCGATATCATCTATATAAAATGGGGGTTTGTAGGGTTTTTGCTTTTTAGCGCTACGATGCTGATCTTTTCAAAAAAAGAGGCAAAATTAAAATACGAACAGGTTTGGATACTTTATGCCGTAGGAGGGATAGTGGGGTATATCTCAGGAATCCTTGGTGTGGGAGGAGGATCGGTGATTATGCCCATTATGATTTTGCTTGGCTTTGATGCAAAGAAAATGGCAATTGCGGTGAGTTTTATGGTACCGTTTTCAACCTTTAGCGCTTTTTTGTCTTATGCTTCTTTTGTGCAAATTGATTGGATTTTGCTAAGCGTGGTCGCTGTCGCAGCAGTAATGGGAGGCTATATAGGCAACAGGATTATGCATTTTAGGCTGGAAGCACATCATATCAAAAAAATCATAGCGGTTTTGCTGTATCTTATCGCATTGAGAATGATTTGGAGTTTGCTGTAGCCAATCCTGGGCACGGTTAGGCTGTATTTTATAAAACCGCTTAACTGTTTTTTGTTTGTATCTGTATGCGATCGATAATTTTGGCAAACTCTTTTTCCTCCCCGAAGCAGCTGCTGCTGTTGCAGAGCATAATGCCCTCATCGAAACTGTTTTTAAACAATATAAAAGGATAAGGGATGCTATCCAATTCATCGATATGTGTTTTAAGTATTTCTTCTTTGGCTCTCATGATAAGGTCGTCTTTAAGATAGCGTATCGCTATATGGGTCAGCTTGGGCGTTGAGATGGGTTGGCGCATAAGGTCATAAGAGTATATTTCCAAAGTCTTAAAAACAAATTTTTTATAAACGGCATCTGCCAGCGAAGAAAGGCTCAAAAGCACCGAAAGCATTGTTGAGACAGCAGAAGGATATGCGCTGTCATAGATATCTGCATTAGTTTCAAATTCGCCGCGAGAAAATTTCCATTTTCCGTGTTCATAGTATTTTTTGATTGCACTGTTTGCCAGCTGGGTTGCAGTGATGAGGTATTTTTCGTTTAGTGTACTTTTGTAAGCCTCTATCAGCGCCTCTGCCAAAAAAGCATAATCTTCCAAAAAAGCAGAAATTTTTGGTTTTTCGTTGAGATAGGCAGAATGAAAAAGTTCAGAGCGGAGATACATGGCTTCAAGCAGCTTCTCAAGAGAGGCAACGGCTGCCGTTAGATACTCTTTGTTGATGCGCCCTGCTTTAAAAAGGGTTTTGATCATCATCGCATTCCATGAGACAATGATTTTTGTATCTACAAAAGGATGGATACGCTTTTTTCTGCACTTTTTTAAAGCCAAAATTGCTTCTTGATAGAATGGAATATTCAAATCTTGCGGATCTTTTACCCAAACAATGTTTTTGCCCTCAAAATTGCCCTCCGGAGTGATGTGCAAAAAATCTGCCAGCGTAGCGTGTCGGTCATGGGGTATTTTGGCTTCTTCGAAGGATTTTATCGCTTCTTCGTACGTATAAACAAAATATTTGCCTTCCTCATTTTGCGTATCTGCATCGCTCGCAGCATGAAAAAGGCCATTGCGGCTCATTGTTTGAAGCATAAAATCGAGCGTATCAAACGCAATTGTTTTATAAAAGCGGTTTTTGGTAATATGGTAGGCTTTCAGGTAGACTTCGGCAAGCAAAGCATTGTCGTAAGCCATTTTTTCAAAATGGGGAATCAGCCATTGGTTATCGGTAGAGTAGCGGCAAAAACCGCTTTCAATCCTGTCGTAAAGTCCGCCTTTTGCCATCGACGAAAGCGAAATTGCCGCCATGGAGAGCGCCTCTTTATTTTTTGTCAGAAGATAAAGGTCAAGCAGCAAATCAAGAATGGTAGTTTGCGGAAATTTGGGAGCTTTGTTGAACCCTCCGTCTTGGGGATCAAAAAAATGTTCGGCTTGATTTAAGAAACGTTCGATAATGCTTTCATCAAGTTTCGTTGCTTGAATCTTGTCTGTTTTAGGATCAAGAAAAGTTAAAATTTCTTCTGCTTTTTGGATAAGAATCTCTTTTTGTGTGTCGTATTTTTCTATAATGGTTTTAAGCAGCGACTCAAAACCCATCATGCCGTATTTGGGTTCGGGAGGGATATAGGTTGCCGCATAAAAAGGTTTCATCTCTTCGGTCAGGAAAATGGACGCAGGCCAGCCTCCCGGACGGGAATTCATCAGCCGATAGACTTCTTGAAAATGCCTATCGATATCGGGACGTTCTTCTTTGTCTACTTTAATGCAGACAAAATGATCGTTTAGGATTTTTGCAATATGTTTGTCCTCAAAAGATTCACGCTCCATGACATGGCACCAATGGCATGAGCTGTAGCCGATTGAAAGAAATACGGGCTTGTGCTCTTCTTTGGCTTTTTTGAACGCTTTTTCACACCACGGATACCAATCTACCGGATTGTTTGTATGCTGCTGCAAGTATGCGGAGGATTCGTTTTTAAGATGGTTTGCCATAAAGGGACCTTTTTGTTAATCAATTTGTATTATAATATTTGTTCGATAGATAATTTATCTATAAAAATAATACTACAATTGCATAAAATTAAAGAACAAAAGGCAAGGAATGGGCGATATGATAAAAAAAATACTTTTGACGGGTATTGTTTTGAGTACCGTTGTATTGGCAGGGTTTGGCAGTATGGCTCAAAAAGAGGAGTTTTTAAAGCCTGAAGATGCCTTCAAGGTCAGTGCGGTCAAACAAAACGATAAAATCGATATCCACATTGCAATTGCCGAGAGTATCCATGTCTACAAAAAATCATTGGAATTTATGATTGTGGCTCCGGCAGAAAAAAAACTTCAAGTCACAAAGCCCCAAGCAATCGATTTTGACGGGGATGAAGTGTACGAGAAAGATGTTCATATCTCTATCCCGGTCAATGAGGTCGAATCTCAAGTCAAAGGGGATTATACGCTGGCAGTCAAATTTGAGGGGTGTTCAGATAAGGGGATTTGCTATCAGCCTGTCACGAAAACCTTTCAATTTGAAGGTGTTGAGCCAAGCCTGTTTGAGAAGATTTCTTCTTTGACCCAAGAGGGCAATACGGCCAAAATCGCCGATGTGCTAAAAAGCGAGAGTTCATGGTTTGTGATCTTGCTGTTTTTTATCTTTGGCTTGCTGCTCGCCCTTACGCCTTGTGTTTTTCCGATGATTCCGATCTTGTCTTCTATTATCGTTTCGCAGGCAGGGGAAGAAAAACCCAGCATCATCAAAGCGTTTTTCATCTCATTGGTCTATGTCGTTTCTATGGCGCTAACGTATACATTTGTGGGAGTGATCGCCGGGCTTGTGGGGGCAGATATCCAGGCGGCAATGCAAAATCCTTGGATTTTAACGCTGTTTGCCGGACTTTTTGTTGCTTTGGCTTTTTCGCTTTTTGGTTATTATGAGATAGGACTTCCTGCTTCTTGGCAGTCTAAAATCTCACAAGCCAGTGACGAGGCGGCTAAAAGCAAGGGGCTTTTAGGAACAGCCGCTATGGGATTGCTTTCTGCGCTGATTGTGGGTCCTTGTGTTGCACCTCCGCTCGGCGGAGCCGTGTTGTTTATCTCCCATACCGGAGATGCATGGCTTGGAGGATGGGCGCTGTTTGTTATGAGTATGGGGATGGGGATGCCGTTGCTTTTGGTCGGAATCGGCGCAGGCAAGTTTATGCCTCGGCCGGGAGGATGGATGATGCGCGTATCGCAAAGTTTTGGTGTGGTGATGCTGGCACTTGCCATCTTTATGCTTGGCCGTATCCTGCCAGAGGGCATCACGATGCTGCTTTGGGCACTGTTGTTTATGGGGGCAGCGCTCTATATGGGTGTTTTTGAAAACAAAGAAAATGAAGGGGCGCTAAAGCTTTTCAGGCTTCTTGCATTGGTCTTTTTGCTGTATGGGGCATCGTTGTTTGTGGGTGCACTGAGCGGCGCTTCTTCGATGCTTCATCCGTTTGAAAAATTTACATCCGGCACCAAAACCGCAAGTTCTCTTCAGAAAGCAGACAAAAATATTCATTTGGGATACTCTGTAGAAAGATTGATGAGAGAAGTTGAGGCTTCCCAAAAGCCGGTGGCGGTAGATTTTGGAAAAGATTCGTGTACGGCGTGCGACGAGCTTGAAATGATTACTTTCCCGCATCCGCTTGTACAAGAGCAGCTTAAAAAATTTACATTTATCAAGATTGATTTAACAAAAAATACCGAAGAAGACAAAGCATTGCTCAAAAAGTTTGAACTTTTCGGTACGCCGAATATTATCTTTTTTGACAAAGACCATAACTTTTTGTCCCAAAAAAGCCTTACGGGGTTTATCAAGCCTGAAGATTTTGCAAAACATCTAGAAAATATAGCCAAGTAGTGCTTTGCAGGGCATATTTGCCTTGTGCTGCTTATATGAAACGGAAAAACCAATATGAAAAATACAATCGAAGATACATATATCAAGATAGGAGAAGCCAACGTCCTCAAAGCAGCACGCGAAAGCGAGTTTGGCCTTTTTTTGAGTGCCCAAGACGGCGAAGAGGTTCTTTTGCCCAATGCTTATGTCCAAAAAGAAGAAATGCCACTGGGGGCTTTGCTCAATGTTTTTATTTATACGGATTCGGAGGATCGGCCCGTAGCGACAACCAAACTGCCCTATGCAAAATTGGGCGAGTATGGCTATTTTACCGTAGTGGATTATAAATCATACGGCGCATTTGTAGATTGGGGGCTGCCAAAAGATCTTTTCGTGCCTCTCTCTCAGCAAAAAGAGTATTTCAATATCGGAAAAAAATATATTCTGCGTATTTGTTTGGATGAACAAACAAAACGGCTTTACGGTACACAAAAGATAGGAAAATATTTTAACCGTGATATGAAAGGGCTGCATCCCAATAAAGAGATGCAAGTACTTATTATCGCCAAAACCCCTTTGGGGTATAAGGTTGTTGCGGACAATCAGTATGAAGGGATGCTTTTTGACAACGAGATCTTTGAAGAGACAAATATAGGAGATACAAAGAAAGCCTATATCAAAACGGTCAGAAAAGACGGCAAGCTCGATCTTGCATTGCAGCCTCTAGGGAAAAAAGCCAAAACAGACGAAGCACAGCAAAAAATTTTGCAGCTGCTTGCAGAAAACAAAGGCCGTCTGCCTTTTACCTATAAAAGCGATGCGCAAGAGATTCAAAATATGTTTCAATTGAGCAAAAAAAATTTCAAACGTACGCTTACGGCACTGATCGAAAGCAACCAGATTATACTTGAAGAAGACGGCATCGTATCCGCGCAAGAGTTCCCCAGAGACGAATCCCGATAAGTCAATCTGTTGCATGCGACATAAAAAATTGACAATTTGACATTTTTTATTTTCTTTCTTTTTTGCTTTGATACAATATTTCGTTAAAAGGGAGAGTGATTTTGAGATATTGTATACTGCTGCTTGTGCCTTTTTTATTGTTGGCAAACCCTTTTAAAGTGGCAACCTATAATGTTGAAAACCTTTTTGATATGTCGTTGCAGGGAACGGAATACAAAGAGTATATCCCCGGCAAACATTGTTGGAGCGAGCCGATGATGGAGATCAAGCTCAATCATGCTGCTGAAGTGATTTGTGATTTGGATGCAGATATCGTAGGGCTTCAAGAGGTTGAAAACGACAGCATCCTTAAAAAACTCCAAAAGCGTTTAGAAGAGGTAGGGTGCGGTTATCAATACCGTGCGATTACAACAAAACCGAATACCTCCATTCAAGTAGCGCTGTTTTCACGGTATCCTATACAAGCATACAGAGAATTAACGGTAAGCTATGAGCCCAATGTACGCAATATATTGGAGGCGGATGTAGAAGTGCAAGGCCATCCTTTGAAACTTTTTGTCAATCATTGGAAGTCAAAAAGCAGAGGGGGCACAGAGAGCAAGCGTATGGCGTATGCTGAAAAGCTAAAAGAGCGTATCGCGATGCTTCCTTTGGGGCTGGATTATATCGTGATGGGCGATCTCAATAGCAATTATGACGCCTATTTGACATTAAGTCATAGGCTTGACGATACTAACGGGCGAACCGGCATTAATGACGTGCTGCTTACTGTTCACAATGAAAAACTTTTGCAAAAACATGAAATAGCCAAAGCGCAAAAAGGAAGTCATTATAATCTATGGCAAGAGCTTCCTTTTACACAAAGATGGAGCCATAAATTTTATGGCAATAAAAGTACTTTGGATCATATATTGCTTCCTGCCAGCATGTTTGATGAAAAAGGCATTGATTATGTGAATCATTCTTTTAGAGTTTTTAAGGCCCCTTATCTTTTTGCAAGCAAAGGGCAGATCAACCGTTGGCAATATGGCCATGGCAAGCATCTGGGCAAGGGGTATTCTGATCACTTGCCTGTCTATGCCGTCTTTGACATGCATCCTTATGTGCCGGATAAAAATTTACAAGAGCAAAAAACAGCTGTTTCCAAGCCGATAGAGTTTTTTTATGGTATTGATTCTTTAAAGGAAGAAGTTTTGCTGGAAAATGCAGTCGTGGTAATGAAACGAAGAAATCATGCTTTGATCAAACAGAGTCCGAACGGGCGCGGCATCTATCTTTACGGCTGCGCAAAAAAACTTCAAGAGGGGTATCGCTATGATATCTTGGTGCAAAATATTGCTTCATATCATGGGCTCAAAGAGATTACCCATGCTTATAGGGTCAAAGAGAAAGGCAAAGTGCAAACCGATTCCTATTTTAACCAAAATTCCAAAATGCAAAATGAAGTGCTTAAAGATATTGTCGGTATCTACAAAGATAAAAACTTTCATTTTAACGAACAGGTGTTGCCTATCCATTTCAAAAATAGGAAAGATATTCCCCCTCAAGGAAGCAAACTAAAGATACACTATGGGCATTTAGGGTATTATAAACAGTTGCAAGTGGTTGTGTACGACAAAAAAGATGTTAGCGTAGTGAGGAAATAATGGAGTTTTATACATGGATATTGGCATTTCATGTGATGAGTTTTGTCAGTTGGATGGCAATGCTGTTTTATCTGCCAAGATTGTTCATCTATCATCGTGAAAATGCAGACAATAAATCTTTTACCGATATTGTAGAGATACAAGAATATAAGCTTTTTAAATATATAGGAGTGCCTGCAATGTGGGCGACCGTATTTTCAGGTTTGGCAATGATCTATTTAAATGCAGGTATTTTTTCAAGCGGCGGATGGATGCATGCAAAGCTGGTTTTGGTGACATTTTTGATAGCCTATCATGTTTCGTTGGGAAATATACGTAAGATCATGCTTGATAACCCTCACTATAAAACAAGCAAATATTTAAGGGTTTATAATGAAGTCCCGACGCTGCTGATGATCTTTATCGTGATTATGGTGGTCGTAAAACCGTTTTAAAAACGGCATAAAATAAGATTATTTTATGCTATAATTTTTCATAAAAATAAGAAGGAGTACTACATGGAACTTCCATCTATCACATTGCCTGCCATAAATCTCCCGTTTGACATACCCCTTTTACTGCATCCGCCGATAGATCATTTTGCTATTGCCTTGCCTGTCGTTGTTCTTCTGTTGGAGCTTGTCAATCTTGTGCTTAAAAGAAGAGCCGTGAGTGTTACTTCATTTTTGTTTATTACTTTGATGGCTATCATGGTCAGTATGGCCTATATTACCGGAACAACGGACGGCAAAGAGGCGTTTGAACTGTTGAGCGATGAAGGACAAGAAGCGCTTAAAGGACATAAAACGCTGGGCACATACCTTATGTTAATGTCCGGTATTGTATGGATAGCAAAATTGCTTTCCATGCTGATAGGCAACAGAGGCGTTAAGATTGCTTATATGCTTATACTTGTATTGTTTGTTGCGCTTATCCTCAAGCAAGGCAAAGACGGAGGCAATTTGGTCTATGTTCACGGTGCAAATGTCGCCAAGGTGCAAGAGTTGGATGATGAGATGTTTGATATGAGCGAAGAGCTTGATGATCTAAAAGCGGAGATGAAAAAGTTAAAAGAAGCTCAGGAGACGTCTATTCTTCATGAAGCAGAAAAAAATGAAGCGCAGCCGGCACAGGTTTCCGATACCGATCATGCCGTTCAAACAGAAGATAAAACCAATGAAATGCAACAATCCGATACGAATGTTTCAGCCTCAGAGGCGGAGTCTCGAACACTATCAAATTAACGTCGAAAAGCTAGTACGTAATGCGGGCAAGATAAAGCCCGTTTGGCGGAGCGAGTTTGGTTGTATGTCTTTTTTTGCATGCGATCTGCTCTCTTAACGCTTCAATGGGCAGTGCACCGGATGCACAATCCATTGCCGCATCTATCATCATTCTTACTTGTGAGCGTAAAAATCCGTTGGCTTGAAAATAGATCAAATGATAACGGCGATGCTGTCTGTATCTGGCATAGTAAATTTTCCGAACAGTGGTATGGGTAGGGGTACCGGTTTTGCGAAAATAGTCAAAATCATGTTCGCCTTCAAAACATGCAAGCGCTTGCTGCAGGAGAGTTTTGTCAAAAGCGGGATAGAAAGAGATATGGTTTTCTTCAAAAACGGAAGGTTGATCCGTTTTAAAAACATATCGGTAGAGGCGTTTTTTGGCACTAAAACGTGCATGAAATTTTTGAGATACGTGCATGATATGTTTAAAACGGATACCATGCAATTTTTTGTTAAGTTCACATTTTAATTTATTCAGATCTTTCCAGAATTCAGGCAGATCAAAATGTATGATTTGGCCCGTAGCGTGAACGCCTGTATCTGTCCGTCCGCTTGCGACGATATGAGAATCGATATGTAAAGAATGCAGTGCTTTTTCTATCGCTGAAGCAATAGTTTGCGAGGTGTTGTTTTGTTTTTGAAAGCCATAGTAGGCATTTCCGTCATAAGCAACAACAGCTTTAACTCTCATGGGGTGCCTTTTTGTTAAAAATATTTTGCTACACGTTTTTCAAAGAGCCATTTTCCAATCAGCCCAATAGCAAAAATCGCTAAACACAATAAGAAAAAATTTCCCCACTTATTCAGGGAAGAAGCAGCAAAATAAAAAAAGAATGACACTGCAAAAATAATAAGAAAAGAATGATTGGCATCATGCCGCGGATTGATCATGGCAAAAGAAGCTACCGGATAAATACTAAGAAGAGGAATAAAACTAATAAAGATAAAAAACAGAATTTTCCCCATTAACTTTTGATTGGTGGCTGCTTGAAGCCAATAGTTAAAAATATCTTGATAGCGAAAATCTTTTTGTTTGGTCGTATCATATACTTCCAGATGTTTGTATTGGGCTTGCTGCAGTTTGGTGTCCGTGTAAGTATAACCGTATCCTTCATTGAGCAAAAGCGACGTTTGATTGTTCTCTTTTTTTAGTTTGCCGCTTTGCGATGCGAAAAATTGTTCTTGGCCTTTGTTTATGCGGTTGTAGATGACGATCGTATGAAAAGTGTCATCTTTGTTTTCTTTGACATACACATAATAATCGCCGAATTTTTGGCCCAGCTTGCCCGGAACAATATTAAGTTTGGCTTGGGCTTGCTTTGTTGTTTTAAACGATTGATAATATTGTTTGCTGAGCGGCATAGCAAAAAAAGAGACAAAAAGAAGCAGAAGAGAAAAGAGCAATCCTAAAACAAAGAGGCTTTTGAGTACTTTCTCTGCTTTGAGCCCGAGTGCATAAAGTGCAATGAGCTCATTATCTAAAGAGAGCCGCATGAGAACATTAGTCAAAGCTGCCACAAAAGAAAGAGGCAGCGTATAAAAAATGATATCGGGCAGCATAAAGCTGTAAAGCCAAAACATTTCTGAAAAAGAGATTTGTATCTGGGCCGTAAGGGAAGCTATTCTGACGAGATACACCAAAGAGATAATAAGAAAAAACGGCAAAAATACCGTCAAAAATGCTTTGGTAAAATGGGTAGAAATGTATCCTCTGACATTAACCATAGATGAGTTTTCCTATAAGTCGGGTTGTTTGAGTATTGTACAGATAGATGATGAAAGTTGCCAGTGCCAAAAAAGGTACGAACGGCACGCCCCTTTCGCGATTGATGAGCGAGGGTATCATCGCCAAGAGAGCCGAAACAAACAAGGCGACAAAAAAGTTTGGAAATCCAAGAAGTGCCCCCATCGTTCCGGCAACAATCACATCTGCGCTGCCCATCGCTTCTTTTTTGGCAAGAAAAGAGGAGAGCTTTCCGATAAGGTAAAGTCCTCCGGCTGCAATAGCGGCATAAAAAAGGGCGTTTATAAAATCCGGCTGCACCAAAGCAAAAACTAAAGCGGTAAAATTGACACTGTCGGGAACTGCCATATATTCAAAATCAATCATCGTTAAGGCCAGCAGTGCATAAAAGGAAGCAGCTACAAAAGGCAGCTGCCATACTAAACCGATTTTGATGTAAAGTATTACAAAAATAAGGCCGGCAATCAACTCTATAAAAGGGTATTGCATAGAAATTTTTTCGCTGCAGAAATAGCATTTTCCTCGCAATAAAAACCATGAAACCAGAGGAATGTTGTGCCACCAGCGAAGCGGGGTTTGGCAGTTTTGGCATTTTGAGTTGGGAAAAACAATGCTTTCGCCTTTGGGAATGCGATAGATCACTACATTTAAAAAAGAACCGATAGCAGCGCCTACGATAAATGCAAGTATTAAAAAAGGAATCATGTTTTCTTCTTGCATTATATGCCTCCAAAACGTCTGGTGCGCTGATGGTAATTTAGGAGAATCTTCTCCAGTTCGCTGGTAGTAAAATCAGGCCACAACGTAGGTGTAAAATAAAATTCGCTATAGCTTGCCTGCCAAAGCAAAAAATTTGAAATACGCTGCTCGCCGCTTGTGCGAATCAGAAGATCAATATCGGCATAGGGTGTTTGAAGTGCAGAGGAAATATCTTCTTGCGTGAGCATCTTTTTGCCGTCTTGTATCAGTTTGTTAACCGCTGCAGTGATTTCGGCCCGGCCGCCGTAATTGAGTGCCAGAATCTGCATAAGGTTTGTATTGTTTTTGGTTTGCTCTTGCGTATCGAGGATTCTTTGTTGTAAAGATTTAGAAAACGCGTTCAAATCCCCGATAGCTCTAAATGCAACACCTTGCTCTTGATACGAAGGAAGTTCTTCCATGAGGTACCTATCGAGCATCTTCATCAGAAAGTCTATTTCGATTTTGGGACGTTTCCAGTTTTCCGTACTGAATGCATAAAAAGTAGCCGTTTCTATCGTGGAATGTTTGGCACAATACGCGGTAATATCGCGAATCACTTCAGCGCCTTTTTCGTGTCCTTTGGTCCGTTTAAGCCCACGCTGCGCTGCCCATCTTCCGTTGCCGTCCATAATAATGGCCAGATGGCGCAAGGGAGTATTACTCATGTAGAAGCGCCTTTGCCTGTTCAAGTATATACCCGGAAAGCGTAAGTTTATCGGCTTTTTCCAATACGATTTGGCCATCTTTTGTGATAAACGTAATCTCGTTATCGTCTGTTCCAAAGCTTTTGCTGTTTTTTAAAAAATTGTAGCATACCGCATCAACATTTTTTTTCTCAAGCAGCGCTGCGGCATTTGCAAGGCCGCATTCAGAATCCATTTCTGCTTTGAAAGCAATGGTTGTGATCCCTTCTTTGTTTAAAGAGGAGAGAATATCGGGTGTTGGTTTCAATTCCAGATTCCAAGTGTCTCCCAGGATACTTTTTTTGAGTTTTCCTTTTTGCGGATATTTGGGTGTGAAATCAGAAACAGCCGCGACCATAAACAAGTAAGGCTCTTTTTGTATCAGACGCCTTGCATCCGGGCTGTTGAGCGAGGCTTTTGCCATTTTCCCTTTTTTGGCTATGCGGATCGCATCTTGGGTGTACTCCAAAAGTTCTGCCGTATCATCCACCTCTACGGTATAGATATTTTGAGGCAATCCTTCCTTCGCGGCAGTTGTGATGTAGCATACATCTGCACCTTTAAGATAAAGGCTTAAGCACAGTGCTTTGGCCATCTTCCCTGAAGAAAAGTTGCTAATGTAGCGCACTTCGTCTATTTTTTCTCTTGTGCCTCCCCCTGTTACGACAATGCGCCTGTCTTCCCAAAACGCTTCTTTAAGCAGCACCCTTGCCGTTTCAAAAAAAATCTCGGCAGGCTCAGCGAGTGCGCCTGAGCCTACATCCCCGCAGGCCAAAAGTTTTTTCTGGGGTTGTATAATGGTATAGTCGTTGACTTCAAGCATCTTTATGCTGCCTGCGGTGTAATGGTTTTGAAGCATTTGGGTATTGGCTGAAGGGGCAACAAGCATGGGACCCGCATAAGCCAAAGCGGCTTGTGTTAAAAGAGTGTCGGCGATGCCCTTGGAGAGTTTATTGATCGTATTGGCCGTAGCCGGAGCAATCACAAACACATCGCATTTTTTGCCTATCTCGATGTGGTTCAGCTCGCTAGCCCAGCTTTCGCTGCTTTCGGTGAGTACGGGATTTCTGGTAAGCGCTTCAAAGGTTAATGCACTGACAAATCGTTCGGCGCCGGGCGTCATAACGACATGCACCCGTGCGCCGGCTTTGATAAAAAGTCTTGCAAGATCGCATGCCTTGTATGCAGAAATGCTTCCTGTTACTCCCAACAGAATAGTTTTGTTTTTTAAATCAACCTGCATTCATTTTTCTCCGCTTTGTTTCTTTTTTTCTGTGAGAAAAAATTTGTAAAAAAAGTTTTGCACGGTTCTAAGGGGAGTTCTTGAGATGGCAAGTTCTCCTTGTTTGATGTCTTTGTTGACCGTGGTTCCGGCTGCGATCATGACATCATCTTCGATGAAGATAGGTGCAATAAGCTGTGTGTCGCTGCCGACAAAGACATTCTTGCCGATCGTTGTTTTGTGTTTGTTTTTGCCGTCATAGTTGCAGGTGATGACACCTGCGCCCAAGTTTGTCCCCTCTTCAATACTCGCATCCCCGATATAGGCCAGGTGCCCTGCTTTGACACCGTTGAGAGTGGATTTTTTGATCTCTACGAAATTGCCGATATGGGTGTTGGTGATTTTTGAATGCGGCCTGATATGTCCCATCGGCCCTATGTCGGAATTTTCTATATGGGACTCTTCAATGACGGAATGCGCTTTGATATGGGCATTGCAAAGGCGGCTTTTTCCTTGGATGCATACGCCGTTTTCAAGGATACATTCGCCTTCAAACGCTGCTTGGCTGTCAATATAGATCGTTTCGGGCAGATGCATGATCACCCCTTTTTTCATCCATTCGTTTCTAATGCGCCTTTGCATAATCTCTTCGGCAATTGCCAGATCAAGTTTGGAGTTGACCCCTTTAAACTCCTCTTCTGCAACATAGACCGGATGAATGGTTTTGTGCTCTTGGGCAGCCATTTTGATAATATCGGTAAGGTAGTATTCTGCTTGGGCATTTTTATTGTTTAGGCAGGGGATATACTGTTTTAGTATCTCTTTTTGGATGCAATACACGCCTGCATTGACCGTTTGAATCTTTTTTTGCTCTGGTGTGCAGTCTTTTTCTTCCACAATCTCTTTTGCATTCTCTTCATCGATCATTACGCGGCCGTATCCGCTCGGATCTTCAAGTTTTAAAACGGACATATTGATGTGGGCATCTCCTTGCACAAGGGAAAGCAGCGACTCTTTTGTCATCAGCGGCATATCGCCATTGAGTATCAATACTTTATCATGCCGCACTTCTACTCCTTTCATTGCGCCGCCTGTACCCGGAAACTCTTGAACATTTTGCATATGAAAAGAAATTCCGCTGTAGTGCGCTTCTATCTCTTTTCGGATACGGTCTGCTTGGTGATAAAGCACCACCGTGATGTCGTTTGAAAGCGATTGGGCCGCGTCTATCACATGAAAAAGCATTGCTTTGCCGGATATCTGATGAAGTACTTTTGGGGTGGGGGATTTCATTCTTGTTCCCTGGCCTGCTGCGAGTATGACTACACTGATAGACATTTATGGTACCTTTTGGATAAAATTGCATACTATTATAGTATGTGATTATACCCAATTGTGATTAAAGGGATTATTTTGATATGTAAACATTTTGGAAAATGCGGTTCTTGCGGATGGTTTGCAATGGAGTATACGGAGCAGTTGCAAAATAAACAAACAAGGCTTGCAGAGCTGCTTGCGCCTTATTATAAAAATGAGCTCGAACTGTTTGATTCTCCTCCATCACACCATAGAGCCAGAGCAGAATTTCGGATTTGGCATGAAGGGGAGTGCTGCAGATATGCAATGGGCAACTATCAAAAAGACGGTGCGGTTTGTATAGAGGAGTGTCCTAAAGTCATTGATGCGATACAAAAACGTATGTGGAAGCTGCTGGAAAGGATCAACGCATCACCCCAGACATTGGGACATCGGCTCTTTGGGGTAGAATTTTTGGCTACCACTAGCGACGAGTGTCTGATAACGATGCTTTACCATAAAAAGCTGGATGAAGCATGGAGTGCTGAGGCCAAATCGCTTGAACAGGAGCTCAACTGCAAAATCTTGGGTAGAAGCCGCAAGCAAAAGATCGTGCTTAGCGAAGAGTTTGTGACCGAAACGCTTCGTATCGGCGGTAAACAGTTTACATACAGGCAATATGAAGGAGGCTTTACGCAGCCCAATCCTTCGGTGAATATCAAAATGATAGAGTGGGCCATCAGGCAAGCCAAAACGATAGGCTACGGAGATTTTTTGGAAAGCTATTGCGGGTTAGGTAATTTTACGCTTCCGCTTGCCGGTTATTTTAAGAAGGTGCTGGCCACCGAAATAAGCAAGCGTTCCATCCAAGCAGCACTTGAAAATTGCCGGCTCAACAACATCGCCAATATCACATTTGCAAGGCTCTCTTCCGAAGAGATGACCGAAGCGCTTACGCGGGAACGGATGTTTAATCGTCTTAAAGAGATAGAACTGCACACCTATGATTTTTCTACCGTTTTGGTTGACCCTCCAAGAGCAGGGCTGGATGAGGGGACAATAACGCTCATTTCTAAAATGGATCATATTATTTATATCTCCTGCAATCCTGAAACGCTGGCAAGAGATTTGAAAGTCTTGACACAAACCCATCGGGTAGCACAAGCAGCCTTGTTTGACCAATTCCCCTATACAGAGCATATAGAAAGCGGGGTGTTTTTGGTCAAAAAAGCATAGCCAAAGGCGGCTTACCCCAACAGTTCCCTGTGGTCTACCATCGTACATCGGTTTTGTACTACATGCATGCCTGCATCCTGTGCTTTTTGCGCGGCTGCATTATTGACGATACCGATTTGCGTCCAAAGTACTTTTACATCGCCTCTTTGGATGCAGGCATCGGCGACGGCATCTACGGCTTCCGGTTTTCTAAAAACGACAACCATATCAACGGGCCTGTCGATCTCCAACAGGCTTCTGTAAACCTTTTGCCCTAAAATTTCTTCTTCTTTGGGATAGATAGGGATCATGTTGTATCCCGCTTCGAGCAAATATTTGGCAACCCTGTGGCTGTCTTTTTTGGGATCCGGAGAAACACCTATCACGGCAATCGTCTTTGTTTCTTTAAAATATTTGATAATTTCTTCTTTGTTGCTGTTAATTCTTGGAAATTCGCATTCCATGCTTTATCCTTTATTTGATATACTTTTATCAATTATTACCTAGGATGCATAATGTTAGACTTAAAAAGTATCGAAAAAGCCTATAAAAGAGTGGAGGAAGTGGCATATCGCACCCCTTTTTCCTACACACCCATCTTGAGTGAAATGAGCGGCTTTGAGGTATATCTGAAAAAAGAAAACCTACAGCGTACCGGCGCTTTTAAACTGCGCGGCGCATTTAATAAAATCGCCCTATTGGCAGAGGAAGGGCAAAAAGGAGGGGTGGTTGCCGCAAGCGCAGGAAACCATGCGCAAGGCGTTGCGTTTTCTGCTAAATATTTTGGGATCGATGCGACTATCATTATGCCTGAATCCACGCCGCTTACCAAGATACAGGGTGTAAAAGAGTTCGGGGCAGCGGTGATACTGCATGGGGCAAATTATGATGAAGCCTATGCGTATGCCATTAATTTTGCTAAAGAAAACCATTGTACTTTTGTGCATCCTTTTGCAGACGATGAAGTGATGGCAGGACAAGGAACGATAGCGATTGAAATGATTGAAGAGGTGAAAGATTTGGATGCTATCGTGGTGCCCGTAGGCGGCGGCGGCCTTATCTCGGGTATCGCTTGTGCTTCCAAGTCGCTTCAAAACACTATAAAAGTCATAGGGGTTTCCGCAGAGGGTGCGCCGGCGATGAAAAACTCTTATGATGCCAAAAAACCGCTGGACACACTCAATGTCCGAACGATAGCAGACGGCATTGCGGTGAGGGATGCTTCGCCGGTGACATTAAAATATATTCTTGAATATGTCGATGCCTTTAAAGGCGTAAGCGAAGATGAGATTGCATCAGCTATTTTGTTTTTGCTGGAGAGGCAAAAAGTATTGGTAGAGGGCGCCGGTGCGGTGGGGGTGGCCGCACTGATGCACGGAAAAATCGATTTGCCAAAAGGAAGCAAAGTGGGAATCGTCTTAAGCGGAGGCAATATCGATGTCACGATGCTTTCGCTTATCATTGAAAAAGGATTGATGAAGTCCGCACGAAAAATGAAACTTGTTGTCACGCTGGTTGACAAACCCGGGGCGCTTCATGCTTTTACAAAAATCCTCTCGGATATTAACGCCAATATCGTACAGATTGGGTATGATCGGACTTCAACAAATTTGGAATTTGGCGATGCCCATGTTTTGGTTGCGCTTGAAACCAAAGGTGCTGAGCACCAAGAGCTTATACGGCAAGAACTTAAAAAGAACGGGTTTGCTTTTAGAGAAGAGCAATAACGGGTCATCATGATAGCAATCGATTTGGGGTCAAATACGTTGCGGGTCGTGCAGTTTGACTGCGCAAGCCAAAAGTGTATCTTTGCATATGAAAAAATTGTAAAAACTGCCGATGGACTGGTTCAATCCGGCGCGATAACCCCTGAGGCAACGAGTCGGGTGATCGATGCGATAAACGAAGCGAAAACAAAAATAGATTTTAGCAAAGACAAAATCAGGGCAGTGGCTACCGAAGCGCTGAGAAGAGCTGCCAATAAAAAAGAAGTTATTGCAAAAATAAAAGAAAAAACGGGAATCGTCTTTGAAGTGATCAGCGGCGATGAAGAGGCAGCATTGACCTTGCTGGCGGTGAAGAAAAGATTTGAAAGCCTCAAGTGCACCTCTGAGAGTTTTGTTGTTGCAGATATAGGCGGAGGATCAACCGAGCTTATTTTTTATTATTCAAATCAAGTTTTTGCAAAAAGTTTTCCTCTTGGAATTGTGACGGTTGCGCAAAGCTATGATACGCTAGAAGAGATAGACAGCATATTGCCTGAACTGATGCTGCAAATGAAACGATTTTGCGATGAGATTTTTGCCGCATACGGGAAAACAGATATGTTTGCGGCTACGGCAGGCACTCCAACGACGGTAGCCGCCATGAAACTCAATCAAAGCTATGCAGCCTACGATTCACAAAAAATAAGCGGAACAATGCTTCAAAAAAAAGAGCTGGATTTCTTTTTGCATCAGCTTTTGTCTATGCCTTTGGAGCAGCGCGAATATATGGTGGGCACAGGACGTTCCGATTTGATTGCTGCGGGGATATTGATTTTTAAACAGCTTTATGCCCTTCTTGAATTTGAAGAGTGTGTGGTGATAGATGACGGATTGCGCGAAGGCGTAGCGCTGCAGATGTGCGGCAAATTCTAATTTTTTTTGGCTATAATCAGAAAAAATAAAATATTTTAAAGAAAAATGGAGTGTGTAATCATGCAGATGAGTGGTGCACAAATGGTATGTGAGGCGATCATTGCTGAGGGTGTAAAGACTGTATTTGGTTATCCCGGCGGTGCGATTATGCACGTTTACGATGAAATTTATAAACAAAACGGTTTTGAACATATACTGACCCGTCATGAGCAAGCAGCAGTGCATGCAGCAGACGGGTATGCCAGAGCGACGGGCAAAGTAGGCGTGGCGATGGTAACAAGCGGGCCGGGGTTTACCAATGCCGTGACGGGACTGGCGACGGCCTATATGGATTCTATTCCTTTGGTTGTTATCTCAGGGCAGGTTCCTTTATCGCTGATAGGAACGGACGGATTTCAGGAGATCGATGCCGTGGGCATTTCAAGGCCTTGCACAAAGCACAATTTTTTGGTTTACTCGATTGAAGAGCTTCCGCGTATTTTAAAAGAGGCTTTTTATATCGCAAGATCCGGAAGGCCGGGCCCTGTACTTGTGGATGTACCGAAAGATATTACCGTAGCGATGGGAAATTTTGTTTATCCTGAAACCGTAAACATACCTACCTATAAACCGACATACAAAGGCAACAAAAAGCAGATAGAAAAAGCGGTAGAGGCGATCAAAAAAGCTAAAAAGCCGCTGATTTATGCAGGGGGGGGCATTGTGTTGTCCAACGCAAGCGATTTGGTACGGGAATTGGCCGAAAAAACACAGATCCCGGCAGTGGAAACGCTCATGGCAAGAGGCGTGATGGGTGCAAAAAACCCTTTGCTTTTAGGGATGCTCGGTATGCACGGGAATTATGCTTCCAATATGGCAATGAGCGAAACGGACCTTATTATCGCTTTGGGTGCCAGATTTGACGACAGGGTAACAGGCAAGCTTTCGGAATTTGCACGGTATGCAGATATCATTCATGTGGATATCGACCCTGCAAATATCTCGAAATTGGTTGATGTGGATTATCCGATTGTCGGTGATGTGCGCGATGTACTGGAAAACATGATCCCTCTGCTGGAGGATGTCAACCCTAACAGATATCAGGCATGGAGAGAGATCCTGAAGCGTTATGATGCACTTCATCCTCAATCGTATGTGGACAGCGATGAGGTGCTTAAGCCGCAATGGGTGATTGAAAGGGTAGGCGAGTTGGTCGGAGAAAATGCGATCATTACATCAGATGTCGGACAGCATCAGATGTGGGCGGCCCAGCACTATCCGTTTGACAGGCCGCGGCAATGGATCAACTCAGGAGGCCTGGGAACGATGGGATTTGGGCTTCCTGCTGCGATCGGGGCAAAACGCGCCTTTCCTGAAAAAACAGTCATCAACATTACCGGAGATGGATCGATTTTGATGAATATGCAGGAACTTGTTACGGCAGCCGAATACAAAATACCGGTGATCAATTTGATTTTAAATAACCATTTTCTCGGAATGGTAAGACAATGGCAAAGTTTCTTTTATGAAAAGCGCTATTCGCAAACGGATCTTACTTTTCAGCCAAACTGGAAAGCATTGGCCGAGGCATGCGGCGGTATAGGGTATGATGTGACAACCAAAGAAGAGTTTGATGCAGCGCTCAAAGATGCCATTGTACAGGACAAGGTTTGTTTTATGAATATTGCCATTAACCGTTTTGAAAATGTACTTCCGATGGTACCGGCAGGCGGCGCACTGTTTAATATGATGCTGCCGCAAAGCGTAGAGAAGTAGGGAAGGGGAAAGAATGAAAGATGCACGACGTGTTATTTCTGTAATTGTTATGAATGAAAGTTCCGTACTTGCAAGGGTCACCGCACTTTTTGCGGGACGCGGTTACAATATCGAATCGCTTACGGTTGCGCCTATCCCAAACAGCCAAATGTCTCATATCACCATAGAGACCAAAGGGAATGCGAAAGTGATGGAGCAGATCACTAAACAATTGCACAAGCTTATCCCTGTGTATAAAGTCATTGAGCATGAAGAGATGGTAGAAAAAGAGATGGTGCTTGTCAAATTTCCTATCGCTGAAAATTTAAGCGATATAGAAGCATTGTGCAGGGCCTATAACGGGGGGATCGTGAATGTCGGCAAAGAGATGGTTGTCGCCCAGGTTGCGGACGAGCCGACGCGTATCCAACATTTTATCGAAGCGGCGCAACGCTACAATCCGTGTGAAATCGTACGCGGCGGAGTTGTTGCCATTGAGCGTTAGCATATCGGGCTATGAAAGGTAAAGGGTGAAAGCATACAGCTTAAGGGAGATTTGCCAAGAGATTGAGATTGATTTTGAAGGCAGGGATGTTCAGATTGACGGTCTTCATACGCTCAGCGAAGCCACCCCTTCGCAGCTTAGTTTTTTCAATGCTGCCAAATATGCCAACGAACTCTCTTCGACAAAAGCCGCAGCGGTTATCATCGAAGAGCGTTATGCCCATCTGTTGCCTTCAAATACGATCGCGTTGATTACCGATGAGCCCTATTTGAAACTGGCGCTTGCCTCTAAACTTTTTGCGCATACGATAAGCGCAGGCGGCGAATATCCATCCATGGGGGTGCGATGTGATATCGACAAGCGGGTGCGGTTTGGGAAAAACGTGCAAATCGGCGACAATGTAACCATTTTGGCCGGATGTTATATCGGAGATGGCGTAACAATCGGTTCGGATACCCTTTTGCACCCCAATGTGACACTCTATCATCACACCCAAATCGGCAGCCGCTGCATCATCCATGCAGGTACCGTGATCGGTTCGGACGGTTACGGTTTTGCCCACACTAAAACAGGGGAGCATATCAAAATCTATCAAAACGGCAATGTTGTGATTGAAGATGATGTCGAGATAGGGGCCAATTGTACCATTGACAGGGCGGTGTTTGGAAGCACCTATATCCGTAAAGGCACAAAACTGGATAATCTTATCCAGATTGCCCACAATTGTGATGTGGGAGAGCACTGTCTTTGTGCCGCCCAGGTCGGCCTGGCGGGCTCCACTATACTTGAGAGAAATGTTGTGATGGGCGGGCAAAGTGCTACGGCAGGGCATTTAAGAGTAGGTGCCTTTGCAACGGTTGCAGGCAAAGGCGGTGTGACAAAATCTCTTGAAGGCAAGAAAACGTATGCCGGATTTCCTGCAATAGAGCATAAAGCATGGCTCAAGATGCAGGCGATGTTTTCTAAAATGCTCAAACAAAAATAAAATAAGCATGAAAAACTGTGCTATAATCCAATGCAACATACTATTACAGATAAAAGGATAGAGCATGAGCGGAGCAGTTACGAAAATCAAAGAGATAGCACTGAGTAATACAAACGAAGGGAAAATTACCATAGCAACCATTGCGGAACCTTATGGGGCTAAAAGTGCAAGCGTAGCAAGCATCGGCATATCTTTGCAGGCCAACTTAGAAGAGCCTGATTGGAAAGTGCATATTCCAAAAGAAAATATCGATGCCGTTATCGAAGCGCTGCAAAAAGCCAAAGAAGCGCTTTAGGTTTTTCTGAAAGAGGCGGGAATCAAGCAGATTTCTGCCTGAAGCAAGGCAGTTTCTGCTTTGCAATCGATATATTTTTTGTGTTTTTGGTGATTTGCATTTATCATCAATTTTATTTTTTTCTTTATGTTGTCTTTTCTGCACGATCATCGCTTAGCATTCTTTTAAACGTATTTATTTCATACTTTGTTACAATTACACCATTACAATAAAGGAAATTTTTTGTCTACCGTTCAAACGATACAATCACTTTTAACGCAACATATTTTGGTCATAGACGGTGCTATGGGAACGCAAATACAAGACCTCAAAGTACCGAAAGAAGCCTGGATCGATGACAAGGGGGTGTCTCAGGAAGGATGCAATGAGCTGCTTAACGATACTGCCCCCGAACTTATAGAGAGAATCCATAAGCGCTATGCGATGGCGGGTGCGGACATGATCAAAACCAATACTTTCGGCACGATGCCTTGGGTATTGGACGAGTATGACATGAAAGAGCGTGCGTATGAACTTTCCAAAAAGGGCGCACAGCTTGTCAGAAAGATATGCGATCAGTATGCGACGCCGCAGTCCCCGCGATTTGTATTGGGTTCGTTAGGTCCGGGAACAAAACTGCCTTCCTTGGGACATATCCATTATGATGAAATGTTTGAGGGGTACAAAGAGGCGGCTTTGGGATTGATCGATGGGGGATGTGATATCTTTTTGCTCGAAACCTGCCAAGATCCGCTTCAAATCAAGGCCGCAATCCACGGATGCGAAGCGGCAAACAGTAAGCGCAAGGTTAAATTGCCTATTATGGTTTCCGTGACCATTGAGCTAAGCGGCAGTATGCTTATCGGGACGGATGCTTCTACGATCGTAACGATATTGGAGCCTTTTGATTTGCTTTCGCTTGGATTTAACTGCGGAACGGGCCCCGATCAAGTCAAAAAG
This sequence comes from Sulfurovum sp. UBA4779, assembly GCA_002403155.1. Lineage (GTDB taxonomy): Bacteria > Campylobacterota > Campylobacteria > Campylobacterales > Sulfurovaceae > Sulfurovum. The sequence continues at coordinate 13,707 of DHHF01000009.1, read as the reverse complement.
CATGTCAAAACACTCAGCGAACTGTGCAGCATCCCCATCTCCGTGCATGCCAATGCCGGGCTGCCGCAAAACAGAGGAGGCTACACCTACTATCCGATGGGGCCCAATGAGTTTGCGGCAAAACAGCTTGAGTTTGCCGAATTTGACGGGGTGAGTTTTTTGGGAGGGTGCTGCGGCACAACGCCACAGCACATCCAGGCGCTCAAAAAAGCCCTTAAAGACATCAAACCTAAAAAACCTACAGGCGCCGTCAACCCTTCGATCGCTTCACTGTTTAACAGTGTAGAACTGTTTCAAAAACCTGCCCCTTTATTGATAGGGGAGCGAAGCAACGCTACAGGCTCCAAAGCGTTTCGCGAGCTTATCGTTGCGGGTGATTATGAAGGCACTTTAACCGTCGGGCAGGCGCAAGTGCGGGACGGGGCACATTGTCTGGATGTGAATGTGGAATTTGCCGGCCGAGACGGGGCGGCGGATATGCGTGCAGTGATGGAATTGTACAACCAAAAGATACCCTTGCCGCTGATGCCCGATGCGACACGTGTAGCCACGATGGAAGAAGCGCTGAAATGCATCGGCGGCAAACCTATCATCAATTCGGTCAATTTGGAAGACGGCGAAGGCAAGCTTGATGAGATTTGCACGCTGGCAAAAAAATACGGCACCGCGCTTGTGTGTTTGACGATCGATGAAAAGGGAATGGCAAAAACCACCGAAGACAAGCTTCGTATCGCTGAGCGTATCTATGATCTGTGCGTAAACCGTCACGGCATTGATCCCAAAAATCTGATTTTCGATATGTTGACATTTACGGTCGGTTCGGGAGATCCGGAGTATCGCGATGCAGCGGTGCAAACGTTGGAAGCCATACGGCAGCTGCACAAAAAATATCCTCAGGTAGGCTCTACGCTGGGGCTTTCAAATATCTCATTCGGATTGAGCGCCAATGCAAGGGTGTATCTCAACTCGGTTTTCTTGCATCATTGTGTTGCAGCGGGGATGACCTCGGTCATCATCAATGTCAAGCACATTGTGCCTCTAGCCAAGATGAGCCAAGAAGAGATTGATATTTGCGAAGAGCTATTGTTTCGGGCGGACGATAACTCGCTTTTTAAGTTTATCGAGTATTTTTCCGATAAAACGGTTGATAACAATGCGACCGATGAAGCGTATGAGGCAATGAGTTTCGAAGAGAAGATTGCAAAACTGCTTTTAGACGGCGACAAAGAACGTATGATCCCTTTGGTTGAAGAGGCCCGCCATCATATTCATCCGGACAAAATCGTCAATGAGATACTCATCGATGCGATGAAAGTAGTGGGTGAGCTTTTCGGAAGCGGGCAAATGCAGCTGCCTTTTGTGCTTCAAAGTGCCGAAACGATGAAAACTACGGTGGATCATCTTACTGTGCATCTTACCAAGCAGGAAAAAGAAACGGATACGACGCTGGTGATAGGCACCGTTAAAGGCGACGTGCATGATGTGGGCAAAAACCTGGTGGATATCATTTTATCCAATAACGGATTTAAAGTGATCAATGTAGGCATCAAAACCGAACTGCAAGAGTATCTTGACGTACTCAAAGAGCTGCAAGTGCATGCGATAGGCATGAGCGGGCTGTTGGTCAAATCTACCGCAGTAATGAAAGAAAACCTTGAAGCAATGGCACAGATGGGGCTTGAGATACCTGTCCTTTTAGGCGGTGCGGCATTGACACGCAGTTTTGTCGATGATTTTTGCCGGCCTGTCTATAAGGGGCCGATTTTTTACTGCCGGGATGCGTTTGACGGCGTAACGGCCATGAGCCGCATCGAAAAATATAACCAAGACCCCTCTGTAGGGTTGGATACACGGTTGGCCGGCGATATGACGGAGCGGCAAGAGAAGATTCAAAAAAAAGCGATTATTCCGCCTTTTGAGCAAATCAAAATGCCCGACCGCACCGTAGAGATACCTACGCCGCCTTTTTGGGGCAGAAGGGTGCTGAAAAAAGCCGATTTGGATATCGATATGGTTTATCGATGGGTCAACACGCGTTCCGTTTTTAAAATGCATTGGGGATACAAAAGCAAAGGCATGAGCAAAGAAGCGTATGCGAAATTGCTTGATGAGACCGTAATTCCCGCATTTGAAAGGCTCAAACGCGAATTTGTCGAAAAAGACCTTTTTGAGCCGATCATTATTTACGGCTATTATCCGTGCAGAAGCAATGACAGGGAGCTGTTGCTTTTTGATGAGAAGGAAGGGTGGAATATCGATGCCAATGCCAACCGGGAGCCGCTTTACGAGATCATCGGAAGGGCTGTAGCGCAATTTCATTTTCCAAGGCAAAGCAAAAAACCGTACCGTGCTTTGAGCGACTTTTTTTGTCATGAAAGGCATGACGTGATCGCGCTGACATGCGTAAGTGCAGGAAAGAAATTCAGCCAATACGAAAAAGAGCTGTATAATGCCGGGAAATATCTTGAATACAATCTGGTGCACGGGCTCTCCGTGGAGCTGGCAGAAGCGCTCGCCGAGATAGCGCACAAGCAGATACGCTTGGATCTTGGCATTGCAAGCGAAGATGAAGGGCACACCTTAAGGGATGTGAGAATGAACCGTTACCAAGGAGCCAGATATTCGTTTGGATATCCGGCATGTCCGGATTTGGAGCAGAATCGGGAGCTTTTTGATCTGCTAAAACCTGAAGAGTTCGGCATAGAGCTTAGCGAAACATTCCAGATACACCCTGAACAAAGCACCACTGCGCTCGTGGTGCATCATAAAGAAGCGACATATTATGCCGTATAAAGAAAATGAAGTGAAATTGTCGAATGCATGATCGATTAGAGCCGTTAGAAAAGCTGCTGTCTAAAAAAAGATACTATGGTGCAGAGGGGATAAAAGAAGATCGCTATGAAGCGCATCATCACAGCAGCTATCATAAAGATTATGACAAGGTCATTTTTTCCAATTCCTTTAGACGCTTGTCTAAAAAAACCCAAGTGCATCCATTGTCAAAAAACGATCATGTCCACAATCGGCTGACCCACAGTTTGGAGGTGGCCAGCGTCGGAAGAAGCCTGGGGCTGAAAGCCGGAGAATTTTTAAGGAAAAAACATCCCTCTATAGAACCTTATGATGTAGCCTATATCGTCCAAACGGCATGTTTGGCGCATGATATCGGCAATCCTCCTTTCGGACATGCCGGAGAAGAGGTGATCAAAGAGTGGTTTTTTAAAAATCAAAACAAAGATTTTTTAGAAGAGCTTTCGCCAAAAGAGCTGGAAGATTTTATCTACCTTGACGGCAATGCCCAAAGTTTCAGGATCGTCAGCAAAACAGAGAACAATCTATGTGCCGGAGGCATGAACCTTACGTTTGCGACATTGGGAACATTGGTGAAGTATCCTTACTGTTCGCGCTTTTGCAAAACGAACGAAAAACAAAAATTCAATTATTTTCATAGTGAAGCTGATTTTTTTGCACTGTTGTTTGGCGAGCTGGGATTGATCAAGTCTGACGGTACGTTCAAAAGACATCCTCTTTCTTATTTGATGGAGGCTGCGGACGATATTTGCTACGGATTGCTGGATTTGCAGGACGCGTTTGAGCTGAAAATTATCTCTTTGGAGGATGTAAGAGAGATTTTTGTTTTGATTTGCAAAGAGGATGCCACAGAAGGGATATACCATGATCAACGTTATACGCCCACGCAGAAGATTTCAAAAATGGTAGCCGCCTCCATCTATCATTTGGCTGCACACACTATGGAAGTATTTGAAAAAAATTTTGATGCGATCATGGGAGATGATCAGCCAAAAGACTTGATCGAACTTTTTACAAACAACGCGTATCAAGCAGGCATTTGCGAAGCCAAAAAACTGGGAAGCCAAAAAATATTTAACGAGAAACGAAAGATACAATTAGAACTGGGAGCTTACAATATCATCCAAACGCTGCTTGATATTTTTATCCCCGCAACCTATAAGCTTTATAAGACGGGAGATGAGGCAAAACTGTCTTTTAGGGACAAAAGGGCTTTGGAGCTGATGGGCGGAAGCAAGCCTAAAAAAACAGACAATCTGTATCATATGTATCAACGGGTGATGGATTATGTGATCGGGATGACGGACAATCATGCAAAATATGTTGCAAACCAGCTAAACGGAAGCGGCAATTAGCCAAAAAAGACATCCGGTGTCATACAAATAGCAGCCGGTTAATATCGATTAATATACCGAAGGCTATAATAGGCCGCAAAAATTTCAAATTATCTAGCTAAAAACGAGGGAATTGCTTTTGGGCTATCTTATAAAATATTTTCTTGACAATTCAAGACTGAATCATACCATTTTGGTATTTTTGTTGTTTATGGGCATTTTTGCCTATATCAAAATTCCCAAAGAGATGTTTCCTGTTGTGACGCTTGATACTATCGATATCAAAGGCAGTTATATCGGAGCAAGTGCGGATGCGCTGAACAATTTTGCCGTCAGGGAGATAGAAAATCAAATCGATGCAATTTCCGGTATCAAAAAAGTAAGTTCAACCGTTACGAACGGGAGTTTTATGGTCACTATCGAACTTCAAGACGGCATCAATAGGTATGAAGTACTCAACGAAGTGAAAGATGCGATCAGTATCGCCAAGCAGTATCTTCCAAGCGATATGGAGGAACCCGTTGCAACGGTATCGCAACGCGTGATGTCGCTTTTGAATGTCTCTTTGTCTTCAAATGCCTACGATCAAAAAGGGTTGCTGAATATCGCAGAAAAATTAAAAACATCAGTATTTCAGGTGCCGCATATAAGTGATGTGCAAATTTTCGGTGACAGTGATTTGCAGATCGATATTATGCTGGACCATAAAAAAATTATGGCTTATGGACTAAACAGTTCTCTCATCATCAATAAAATCAAAGAGCTTTCCTATATCTATCCGGTAGCATTTGTCGAACAGGTCGGCAACCATATCTTTTTAACCGCCAACAACAACAAATTTGACCCTGAGTTTTGGAAAGAGACACTCATAGAGGCTGACGGCAAAAAAATCTATTTGGGCGATGTGGCTGCCGTTAAGATTGATTATCCGACCAAGGATACCATTTCCAGGTTTAATGCAAAACCGTCCATTGCATTGCTGATATTTAAAGATGAGCAGGGAGACTCTATCAAGGTTGCCCAAGAAGTAAAAAAAGTTTTGTCGAAAACACAAAATGCCTCTAAAGATTTATCGATCGATGTTTCAAGAGACAGTTCAAGGCCTGTTGAACAGAGGATCAAAACGATTCTTTCCAATATGACTTTGGGGCTTATTTTGGTCGGATTTTCGATGTATCTCCTCATCAGTCCAAGGCTGTCGCTTGTGATTGTGATGGGGATACCGTTTTCGTTTATTTTTGGACTTTTGGTCATAGAAGCTTTGGGCTACAGTTTAAATATGATCTCGTTGATGGCCATGCTGATCACATTGGGTATCGTCGTGGATGATGCCATTATCGTGAGTGAAAATATTCAGCGCCACCTGGATGAAGGAGCCGACGTCAGCGAAGCGGTGATCAACGGCACCAAAGAGATGATTATGCCCGTCATGATCGCTGCATTTACGACGATATTTGCCTTTTTGCCCATGCTTTTGATCAGCGGTGAAATGGGATTGCTGATCAAACTGATCCCACTCGTGATATCGGTGTTGATATTTTCATCTTTGATAGAATCTTTTTTCTTTTTGCCGCTTCATGCAAAACATATTTTGCGGAAAAATGACAAACTGTTTGACTGGTCTGCGATATATAACGCATATGAGAAGATTTTGCATAAAACCATCCATTATAAAAAAATATTTTTGCTTGTGTTTTATTTGGCAGTGCCTGCTTTGACAGTATTTGCCATACAAGAAAGCAGATTTCAAATGTTCCCCGATATGGATTCGCGAAACGTTACGCTTTCTGTAAAGCTTGATGATTCTTTAAGCATTGAAGAGACCGACAAGATAGTCAAAAGATACGAAACGCTTTTGCTGGAGAATAAACAGCGTTTTTACATTAAAAACATCAATACCTCCGTAGGTGTTTTTTCTGATTTGGCAGGTACGACAGAGGTGATCGAAAACGGGTTTACGCTGATGCTGGAACTTGAAGACTTTAAAGAGGACAATATCTTGGATAACTATATCAATCCGGTGTTATCGCTTAGCTTTGATTTTGAACAAAAAGAAAAAATCAGGCTAGAAAGTACACAGACCGTGATGCAAAAAATACGAGAGTTTATCACTCCGGTCGTGCAAGAAGACAAAGCTGTGGATTTCAATATCGTAAGCAGCAGACTTCATGTGATGAAAACCGATATCGAAATAAAATTGAGTTCGGACGATACCAGATCACTTATTGAGTATATAGAAAAATTTAAAACGAAACTTTCTTCTATCGAAGGAGTCAAAGATGTCACAGACAATACAAAAATGGGAGAGAAAGAGTATAAATTTATACTCAATCATTACGGCCAAATGCTGGGTTTGACCGACTCGGCGGTTGCCTTGGCGCTTAACAGTTACTTTATGGAAAAGGAACAAGCCGCCACGTTTGACAACAGCGGAATTATCAAAATTAAAACATATTCGATCCATAAAGACAACTTTGATGAATTGAAACATTTTCCTATCCCTCTAGGCAACGGATTTGTCGAATTGCAGGATGTGGTAGATTTTACGGTTGAGCGAAATTTTGAAAAAATAGAAAAAGAAAACGGGAAGATATACAAAAGTGTTTTTGCAAATGTTGACAATCGAATTATTAGCGCAAATGAAGTATTGAAGCAAATCGATGAGATTGTGCAAGAGGCAAAACAGCACGATATTGCAGTCAGTTTCGGCGGAGAGCGCGAGAAAAGTGCCCAAATGGCAATCGACATGATAAAAGCATTCATGATCGCCATGTTTTTGATCTTTATCACGCTCCTGATCAACTTCCCTTCTTTTAGGGTTTCTTTGATGCTGATTTCTGTGATCCCTTTTACTATTTTAGGTGCCGTAGCAGGCCATTTTATCATGGGGATCAATCTTAACTCCCAGTCGATGATCGGGATGCTCGGCCTTGCAGGAGTTGTTATTAACGACGGCATTATCATGCTGGATTTTTTGCACGGAACCAAAAAGAAAGAGGAGTTTTTCAAAAGAGCCAAACAGCGCGTAAGGCCGATACTGATTACTTCGATTACGACCGTATTGGGGCTTATGACGATTATCTTTTTCCCGTCCGGAGAATCGATTATGCTTCAGCCTATCGCCATATCGCTGGGATTTGGTATCGCCTGGGGGACGGTATTGAATTTGTTTTATCTGCCTGCGCTGTATGCGATGGTATTTAACATTAAGGATTGAAAATGAAATTTTTATTTTTTGTATGCGTGCCGATCATGCTTTTTTCGCAAACCTATATGGCGAAAATAGAGCCGTTTGACAATTTTATCATTTATGCGCAAACAAACGGGCAAATTGTTTATCTGGATAAAAATGATGAAACCAAAGTGGTCGATAAAACGATCGTTAAGCTGGATGATTCTTTGGAGCAAAAAGAGCTGGCAGGCTATAAAATGCAGCTTAGGCTGTATGAAGAAAAATTAAAACTGTTGAACAAAAACTATCAAAAATATCTTCAGGTTGCCGGAAAGAGTGCATTTGAGAAAGACGAAAAATATTATCAGATTTTGGACCTTAAGGTAACGATCGAAAATCTTAAAATCGAGATAGCCAAACTCGAAGATACGATAGCAAAAAAACACATTTCGGTGCGCAATCTTTACATCAAGCAGTTTAAAACAAACAACGGCGATTATGTCACTGCCGGTACACAATTGGCAGATGCATACGATATCAGCAGCGCCAGGGCAGTTGTGTTTGTGAGCCGCAGTGATTATGAAAATATCGAAAATAAAAAGATTTTGATAGACGGCAAACAAGAGAGCGCAACCATCTACAAAATAGACAAAATTCAAGACGAAACGATGATTTCGGCGTATAGGGTAGAGCTGCTTTTACAGCGTGATGATTTCGGCAAGATTGTAGAGGTGGAGTTTATTTCTTCTTGATCATATCATTTGGGTTAGTTTGTTGATGTCAATCGTAACATTTTATGGACTATTTATTGTAAAATCAGCAATACGAAAAAATAAAATGATTGAAAAAGCAGACACAATTGAATGAAGATAGTTCACTTTAGCGATACCCATTTGGGTTTTAACGATTTAGATGTCATCAATGAGGACAACATCAACCAACGAGAAGCGGATTTTTACGATGCGTTTGTTCAGGTTGTTGAGCAGATCAAACAAATCAGGCCTGATTATATCATCCATACCGGAGATCTGTTTCACAGGGCCAGCCCCAGCAACAGAGCCATCACTTTTGCCCTGGAGCAATTGAAGATCGTCAATGCGTTAAATATCCCGTTTATACTCATAGCCGGCAACCACAGCACCCCGAGAACCCACCTAAGCAGCCCCATTTTAAAAATCTTTGAAAATTTTGAAAATGTGTATGTCTCTTACGATCAGCGATATAAAAAAGTAGAGTTTGATGAAATCGTATTTCACTGTTTGCCGCATATGAACGATGATACCAAAGCGCTCTCGCAAATCGAACTTTGCGAAGATGCCATGGATAACAATAAAAAAAATATCATGATGATGCACTGCTCTGTCGGCGCTTCGTATCTGATGCAAGAGTTTGGAGAGTGGGTCTACCCGACTTCTAAAGAGTATATCTTTTCAAAAATGGATTATGTGGCACTTGGCCATTGGCACGGTTTTGGGAAAGTCGGCAAACATGACAATGTGTACTACAGCGGGAGTACGGAGCGGACAAGCCTCAATGACAAGCGAAACTCTAAAGGGTTCGCACTTGTAACGATAGAAGATACCTTAAGTGTTGCATACAAAGAGATCACTGTCAGGCCGATACGGGAGTTTCAAATCGATTGCGGGGATTTTGAGAAAAGTGTCGAAGCACTTGATCTGTCAAATATCAAAGATGCCATCATCGATGTAAAGCTCATAAATCTTACAACACTGCAATCGATTGATATCAATACTGCCGATATCAAAAAGATTTTTGAAGGCAGCCTCTATGTCAATGTCAAAAGAGAGTTTAAAACCTCTAGCGATGCAAAAACGATCGATGATATCGAATCGCTTTCGTTGGAAGATTACTTTATAGAACATATCAAAGAAGATAGTCAAGTGCAAGAGTTCGATAGGCTAAAATCAAAAGTGCAAGCGCTGTTTCAAGACTATGAAGAGGTGTACAGTGATACTGAATAGCCTTGAACTGTTAAATTTTAAAAAGTACATCCAAAAAAGCTTTTTCTTTGATGAGGGGCTGACCGGCATCATCGGAAAAAACGGAAGCGGCAAATCCACCATCTTTGAAGCGATACTTTTTGCGCTCTATGGAGAGCTTAAAAACAAAGGCGCAAAAGAACTGATACGAAACTCAAGCGTAAGCGAGAAAGAGCCTGTAAGTGTCACACTGGAGTTTGAGTTTGATGGTACTACTTACAAAGTGATCAGAGAGTTTAGAGGCAAAACGCTCACAGCCAATGCAAAACTGTATAAAAATGAAGAACTCATCTCCAGCGGAGCCAAAGAGGTGACAAACACTATCTCAAAACTTGTAAAGATGAATAAAGATGCGTTTATGCACACCCTATTTGCTTCGCAAAAAGAGCTTACAAGCCTTAGCAACCTCAAGCCTGAAGATAGAAAAAAGATGATTAGACGGCTTTTGGGGTTGGAGAAAATCGATGCCATAGAAACCATGCTTGTTGAAAAAAGCAGGGGACTTAAAAGAGAGATCGATGCATTTAGGGAAGTGCTATTGAGCAAGGATGAGATCACTGCCAAAGAGAGTACCATAAAAGTTCACAATGAAAATAAGACTGCAATAAATACAAGCTTAACAGCAAAATCAAAAGAGCTGGAAACTCTAAAGCTAAAAGAGATTGAAGCGAAAAAAGAGCTAGATCTATTGCAAAAAACCAAAGAGCATCAAACAAAACTATTAAGTGAACTAGAACTGCTGAAAAATTCTCTTGCATCGCAAAAACAGCAGCAAACAAAACTATCTTCAGAACTTGCAGAGCTAGAGCAAAAACAAAAAGAATTGACGAGCTTGGAGCCTGCAAAAGCAGAGTTTGAACAGCTGCTGGCCAAACTCAAAGAGCAGCAGCAGCTTAAAGAGATAGCGCTTAAAAAAGACGGTTTGGAAAAAGAGCAAAAACAGTTAAGAGTCCAATGGGAAAAAGCAAAAAACGATATTGCGGCATTGGAGCTTGAGGTAAAAGATTACGATGCATTGAAGTTAAAACAACAACAGATGCAAGTTGAAGTGACAAAATTTCAAACTAGCATTAAAGCGCTAGAGATTCAAATAAAAGCTATCAGTTCTTCTATATCAGGTGAGCAAAAACTCATTGACATTACAAAAGCTCAAATAGTTAAAATTCAAAATATCGGACAAGGCTCAAACTGTCCTACTTGCACCAGGCCGCTGCTTGAAGAGTATGACAAAGTCATAGCGAATCTATCAAATACTATAGAGAGTATTCAAAAAGAGAAAATCGATGAACAAACTTTGGAGTTATCAAAAGTAGAAAGCTCAAAAGCAACGCTTGATAAGCAAAAAGAGGAGTTAGACAAGCAGCTTCAAGAGCTAAATAAACAACTTACCGTCATCGAAACAAAACAAAAAGACCTTTTCAAAGCACATGTACATTTTAAAGAGGTTGAAACAAAAGGAAAAAACAACAAAAAAGAGCTGGAAGAGCTTTCAAAATATGCTTATGATGAAAAACACCATCAAGAGTTGATACAAAAAGAGCTAATTTTAAAACCAAAATATGATGAGTATAACAAACTGCAAACACTTACACAAAGAGTGCCGGTTGTTCAAAAAGAGTTAGATGAGCTAAAAAAAGCGATTGAAGAAAAATCGGCAGCTTACACGAATAAAGAACTTGAGATAAAAGCGGTTGTGTATGATGAAGCCAATCATCGAGAAAAACAAGAAACATTTAGTCAACTCCAAAGGCAAAAAGAGGAATTAGCAACGATTATCAATGATTTTAAAGTACAAATTGCTTCAATAGACGGAGAGATAAAAACACTTCAATCTGCTCTTGATACAAACAAAGAGCATCAATCAAAACTATCAACCAAACAGCAAGATCTAAGTGATTATGAAAAAATCAAAATCTCCCTGAGTGAGTTTAAAACAAAACTCAACTCAAACGTATCTCCTAGAATCTCCAGTATCGCTTCAACGATGTACGCACAAATCACCAAAGGAAAATATCAGCATATCGAAGTGGATAATGACTTTGACTTTTACATCTATGATGAGGGGCAAAAGTTTCCGATTGAGAGATTTAGCGGCGGTGAAGTGGATCTTGCAAATTTGGTTCTACGCATTGCCATCTCAAAAACACTAGGCGAACTTAGCGGTGCAGGCAATATAGGATTTTTAGCATTTGATGAAGTGTTTGGAAGCCAGGATGAAAGCAGACGCATGGAGATACTTGAAGCATTTCATATGATCAAAGAGCAGTATCGGCAGATATTTTTGATATCCCATGAGATGGAGATCAAAGAGATGTTTGAGAGGGTGATAGAGCTTTAACATTCAAGTTGTTTCATATCGGGAGACAGAGAATGAATTAAATATGAGAAAATGGCTAATAAAAAGAGAAGCATAAGGTTCTTTCTTATTTTTTGGTGTTTTTTAATTTACGATAAGTTATAATAAATGAATTATTCTACAAGGTGCAGGAAACCTCCTTAATTAGAAGGGATTAATAATATGAACTATATAAAAGCTTATTCTAATGAAAATGCTGTAAAAGTAATTGCCTTTGCTATTAATTTTAGTGAAAAAATTACTGATGTGAAAGTTCATGAATTAATTAATCAAATTAAATCTAATGAATATTTTAAGAAAAATTTTTCAAAATTTGAAGATCAAACTCAATTTTCTTTGGTTTTTGGCCCTGATGGAGCTCAACAGCAAACTGTGACAGTTAATGGTATTATCTTGTATGAAAATCAACTATTATGGTCACTTACTTTTAACAGTGATGTAATTCTGATAACTTGTAAAAAGTATAATAGATGGAAAGAAATTTCTATTGGAGCGTATGCACATCTTGAGCATTTGATTAGAATAATTGATAGTGGAATTAACATTTCACAAGTGACATTAGAGTATCTTGATGAATTTGAGATTTTAAATCCATCTGAGAGATGGAAAAATGAGCTTTTTAATTTTAGTTGCAAATATTTAAATCCAAATTTATATACTTTAACCGATTTTTGGCATTTAAACCAAGGGTATTTTATAAAGCTAGAAGGATTAGAAAATAAACTTCTTGATACAATAAATATTAATTATTTTGCCGATCAAAATGATAGTTTCAAGCATAAGCTCAATATAAGAACTCAACATAAATTATTAGTTGAACCGGTTAAGCCTATTTCGGATTTTAATTATATTAAAGATTGCTTTGAAAAAATGCATATACATAGTAAGGAAATTTTTGAAAGTATTGTACATAATGATGTATTGAATACATTTGCGAGGAGGAAAAACTAATGAATGTAACATCTTCTTTGATTGCAAGTTGTATTATTTGTATAGGTTCAGAACAAGGTGCTATATCAAAAATGTTAATTACTGATACCGAGGTATCAAAAGCAGCTAGTAATTTTTCATCTTCTACATATAATTACAATTCAAAAAAATATACACATTTATTTAGTGAATTGTATAGTTATCGAGAGCTAACAGAAAATTGGGATGGCTATAATGGTATTAGACCCTCAGATGATATAATTTCTACAGCATCAAAATTTTTAAACATATTACAGGAAAATTTAATTTCTTCTCCTGAAATAATGTTATCTGGAAGTGGTGAAGTTGCTTTATTTTGGAAAAACAATAATGACTATATAGAGGTCAGCTTTGATATTTCGAATCATTTAACATATTTCTATATTTTGGATTCAATTGTTTATGGAGAAGATGATATATTTATAAATACACATATCCCTGAAAAACTGTATGGTGCTATAAATTATTTACAAAATGAGTTATCTTCTAAAAAATCTAGGATATTAATTGAAAATACGAAAGATACTTTTAGCAGTATTATAGAAGTAGCTTAAAAATTATATGTCATCATATGAAGACTTATTGGAAAAAGAAAAAACTAAACAAAGTTTTTTTTCTCCTAGTATCGTTTTAGATGAAGAAACAATATCTAGAGTATTGCTTACTCCCAAACATTATAAAAATGGTATGATTGTTGCTACCGCCTTTGAACAAATTTTCCAATCTGAGGGATTTTCGGTATTAAGGCGTCAGTATGATTTTGATAATTCTTTGGAAAAAACTATTGAAAAACTAGAAAAGGACAACAATAAATTTATCGGATATGCTTCTGCAAGTGTTGCAAAGATTAGAAGTATTGTTCATGAAAGATATAGAGTATTTGTTGTTCTGGATACTGCTCGAGAAGATGTAGTTTCTCATGCAGATATTTTTACTACAAGAAATTTAATTGCTTCTGACGGACTAGATAAAAAGTTTTTGAACAAATATATTAGACTTAAAATAGCTGAATTATTTAATGAAAATAAAAACATTAAAACTCGCCAATTCTAATCGTTAATGCAA
>DHHF01000014.1 GCA_002403155.1 Sulfurovum sp. UBA4779 | reverse complement strand
TTGCGTTTATTGTTAGAATTGGCGATTAGATAAAAACCTCAAATTGACATTGCAGTCAATCTCCGTTAAAATAGTAAGAGATACTGTCTTAAAATAACCGATAAAAAAGTATATGGTGCTGGGGCAATATATAAAAAGGCAACACATGGAAGAAATGCAAAAAATAGTCGGCTACAAAAATCATAAAAAAAGATGGATTGTTTTTTTTGTGATTTTGTTGATAGCTGCAACGGCGGGTATCTATCTTTTTTTTCTTCAAGGTTCGCAACGCGGAGGATACCATTATGTCACAGATCCGCTAAAAAAAGGGAATTTAGAATTGACGGTTTCTGCCAGCGGCTATATTCAGCCGGTAGAAAGTGTAGATGTCGGGACCGAAGTTTCCGGTACGATAGAAGAGGTCTATGTTGATTATAACGATGCAGTTAAAAAAGGACAGCTTTTGGCTGTGCTGGATACCACAAAATATCAAAGCGCATTTGATAAAGCCAAGGCATCCCGGCAGATGGCTGACGCGATGCTTCAAAATGCCGAAGCCCAGTATTATCAGGCACGAACAACCATGGAGCGAAACGAAAAACTCAAAAGCACTTCAAAAGGCGCATTGCCTACGCAAAGCGATTGGGATCGTGACTGGGGAAATTATCTTGCCGCACAGGCACAAATCGCCAATGCCAAAGCCCAAATCGAACAAGCCAAACATGCGCTCATATCTGCAGAGTATGATTTGGAAAAAACAAAAATTTATTCTCCGGTAGACGGGGTGATTTTGGTGCGCAACACTGATCCCGGACAAACGGTTGCAGCCTCTTTTCAAACTCCGGTATTGTTCAGCATTGCCAAGGACTTGACCAAAATGGAGCTTCAAATCAGTGTTGATGAAGCCGATATCGCAAAGATAAAAGCAGGGCAGCGGGCTACTTTTAGTGTGGATGCCTATTTGCAGAGGGTATTTGATACGGTGATTAAACAGGTGCGTATCAATTCTGAAATCCTAGAGAGTGTTGTAACATATAAAGCCATTATGGAAGTGGACAATAAAGAGCTTTTATTGAGGCCCGGCATGAGTGTAGATGCAGACATTATTGTCCAAGAGGTTAAAAATGCATTTATTATAAAAAGAGCAGCACTGCTTTATATTCCGGTTCAGCCAAAAACTAAAAACCTTTTTAGTGACGCAGAAGAAGAAAAGATAGAAATCGATCCCAATCCTCATGTTTGGATCCTCAAAAACGATATGCCCAAAAAGATTTATGTCAAAATTTTAGGCCATAACGGTCCTATAAGCGCAATTGAGGCAAAAGAACTTAACGAAAACGACAACGTGATCATCAGTCAGGAAAAACGATTATGATCGTGCTGGAAAACATAGAAAAAATTTATGGATCAGGGGAGAGTGCCACAACAGTACTTTATGGAATCAATTTAAAAATAGAAGAAGGAGAATTTGTCGCCATTATGGGCCCAAGCGGGAGCGGCAAGTCGACACTGCTCAATATTTTGGGTACTTTGGATATTCCAAGCAGCGGCAAATATCTTTTTTTTGATACCGAGATCGGCAGACTTGCCCAAGACCAGCGGGCTTTATTTCGACGTTATATTTTGGGATTTATTTTTCAAGGATACAATCTTTTAAAAAAAACTACTTCCCTTGAAAATGTTGAAATGCCGCTTATTTATCAGGGGTTAGATGCAAAAACATCCAAAAAAATGGCTTATGAAGCACTTAAAAAAGTAGGACTTGAAGATAGGATTTTTTATGAACCCGGGCAGCTTTCAGGCGGTCAGCAGCAGCGTGTAGCGATAGCCAGAGCGATGGTTGCCCATCCAAAAATTTTAATTGCCGATGAGCCTACGGGTAATCTTGATACCAAACGCAGCCATGAGATTATGGAGTTAATTAGAACATTTAATCAAGAAGGCATCACTGTGATCATGGTTACACACGAAGAAGATATTGCGGCATATGCTTCAAGAACGATATATCTGCGTGACGGGATGATCGAAAAAGAGGTGACTCGTGCTATTTAATGCGTTTTTTCAAGCATTGCGTGAGATTAGACGTAATCTGATGCGGTCTTTGCTGACGGCAATCGGCATCGTGATCGGCATCGCATCGGTTATCGCGATGGTCAATATAGGTAAAGGGGCAAGCAAGTCCATTACCCAAAGTGTAGAAAAACTGGGAAGCAATACGCTGTATATAATGCCGGGACAACAGCGGGGGCCGGGGAATCGCGGTGCTGTCGAATTGCCTTTTAAAAAGAAAGACCTTGAAACACTGCGGTCTTCCTTGTATGCACTTCAGGCGATTTCACCGGTAGAAAATACAGCGATGACCATCATCTACAAAGACCAAAATTATCGTACCAATGTCAGGGGTGTAGAAAACGACTATTTGGTTGCGCAAAATTGGAACCTTAGCGAAGGCAGAATGTTTGATAAAAGCGAATTAAGAACAGGGCAAAATGTGTGTATTGTCGGGCAAACCGTAGTAAAAACGCTTTTTTCTCCTTCTGAGACAATTCTTGGCAAAAGGATACGCCTAAAAAATTTTTCTTGTGAAGTGATAGGCCTTCTCGAAGCCAAAGGAGCCAATACGTTCGGTTCGGATCAAGATGATACGCTGCTGGTCCCTTTTTCATTATTTCAAAGACGCATTAGCGGCAGTGACAATATTCATCTTATGATTGCTGCAGTTAAAGAAAACATTCCGCTCCTTGAAGCCAAGGTTCAAATAGAGCGTCTGTTAAGAGAAAGAAGACGTATCGATTCGGCAGATGAAGATAATTTTTCGGTACGAAGCATGACCGCGCTTATTGATACGATCTCTGAAGTGACAACCATATTGACGATTATGCTGGGTGCAGTCGCCGCAATTTCTTTGATAGTAGGGGGAATCGGCATCATGAACATTATGCTTGTTTCGGTCACGGAGCGCACAAGAGAGATAGGCATCCGTATGGCGGTGGGAGCAATGGCAAGCGATATTTTGGTACAGTTTTTGATTGAGTCCATTGTGCTTTCGGGGCTAGGGGGGATCGTAGGGATTGTGTTGGGCGTTGCCATTACGTTTATTGTAACCTTATGGCTCGAGATCGTCTTGGTGATTGATCCGACAATTACGATGATCGCATTGCTCTTTTCTATGCTGATCGGTATTGTGTTTGGGATCATTCCTGCCCGCAAAGCAGCCAATATGAATCCGATTGATGCTTTGAGATATGAATAGAATGTAAAAATAGCTATCTATTTTTGCTAAATTTTATAGCTGCAGAAATCTTTCTAAAATAATCTTCGCCGCGATAGAGTCAAGCCTGCCGTCGCGTTTATGTTTAAACTCTCCCATCGTCAGTGCTTTGGCTTCAAAGCTGGAGCCTTGTTCGTCTTGATAAACGATCTCTATGCTAAGCTCCAAAAGGGAAACAAAGTGTCTGATGCGGCGCTCCATCTCATCAGAACTGCTTCCTCCTTTTGGAATCCCTACGATTAATTTTTCAATTTCCCATTCCTGTAAAAATTTTTTTACATCACAAGCAGCCTGATTGCGGTTTTTTCTAAGAATGGCATTTTGGGGTATGACGATTTTGCCATCCAGGCAAATTGCCACACCGATGCGTTTCAGTCCTATGTCGATACTGGCCAATTTCATAAAAGACTATACCTTTTTGCCGTAAATACAGATCAAGAAAGATTTTGCAGGCCGCAAAAAGCATTCATTGTCAAGATGAAGATATGGGGGCACTCTTGATTGCTGTGCTGTTGACAAGTTTGCAATTATCATGGTTAGATTCCCTGTCTCTCAGCGAACGGTTCATTGTTATCAAAAGATGTTTCTATGATTTGCATTTCCTCTTCGCTTCGGATATTTTTATTTTTTTTTCTCTTTTTTTCTTCTTTGTTTTTGGCTTCGATGGTTACCGTTTCTACTTTGTGCTTGATGGCGGCAGGGTCTATTTTCAGTTTTGATGAAAACGGCTGCAAAACAGCGGGCGTTTGTGCTCTTTTAAGAATGTTGTTAATCTCCATCAGGCCATATTCGTAGTCGCAAAGTTTGTCATAGTTTTCTATATCTTTTTCAAGCATGTCGACGGTATAGCTTTCGATAAGTCTGTTTTTTTTGATCAGCATACTTTGGGCATAGCGCTCTCTGGCGATCTCTACGCCGCGTTTAATCTCAGAGGAGAGTGCTTGTTCATAGGCTATTTTTGCTTCATTTGGGCCGTTTGGATTTTTCATGTATAGCTGTTTGGCACTGTCTGTGATATCTTTGGTGCCAAATACCGCGCTTATTGAATCGAAAAGATTCATATAGAGGGCACTTTTTGATTTGCTTTCAGATCTTCTAAGAGGTTTATCCAGATAGTATCGGCATTGAATGTCTGATTTGGTAATAAATTCGTCAAGGTAATCATTTCTTTCTTGTTTGCCTGATGAGGTTGCCTCTATTGTGGCAATAAATTTTGACCTGTCGGTATGAAATCCTTTTGTTTTCTTGGGTGTATTCGGTTTTGGATCATCGTCAGAACCGCATCCGACAACAAACCATAATGCGCATAGCAGTATCATATAAACGGGTTTAATGCTTTTCATTTTTCTTCTCTTTTGAAATCGAATTGGATATTTTTGTTGTGCTCATTGAGTTGATAATATTTTTTTGAGAATTATATCTTATTTTTTATATTTGGAATTTGATAAAAAGCTAAAATAATATGCCTTCGGCATAGAGCCATCTATCTTCTGCCTTTAAAAACCGGCTTTTTTCTTTTAAGGGGCCTGTTGAAAGAGATGCAATGAAAGTAACAAACGCTTCATTGCGGCCGTCGATAAATTCGACAATTTCCAATCCTAGAAATTCTGTATGTTTGCTGAACGCAACGATTGAATTTTTCCATGGCTGTGTTTCTGTAGAGTAGTCGGGGTTTTCAGGATGCGTTGTTTTTATAATATAGGCATATTCATTTGCAGCATAAGCGCTATAACGGGATTTCATCAGCGTCAGTGCATCAGGAGCTTTTACTCCTTTGTGGTACATGCGGCAGCAATTTTTATACTTATTTTTGCTCCCGCACGGACACGGTGCATTGATAGAAATTTTAGACATTTGTTTTATCGTATTTCAGCGATAAACGCATCTTTTTGAATTTTTTGTTTAACGCTGGCTAGAGCCACCAATACCTCTTTTTTGTTTTTGTATGGCCCTATGAGCAGTTTATTGATTTGGATATTTCCTTTTGGAAATTGTATCATTTTATAGGCAAAGCCTTTATGGGTGATGTCGGCAAGCAAACTATTGTTTGGTTTTCCTTCAAACGAGCCGATTTGGACATAGAAATTGCCATCGGCCGTATTTTCCTTGCTTACAGGCACAGCACAAACAATATCGCGTCCGGTTTCTTTTTTGATGGCTGCGGCAGGCGTTTCTTCCATAATCGGAACTTCCCTGGCTGCAGGCGGAACGGCTGCCAATCTCATCGCATTTTCTCTTTGTAGCTCAATCGGCTTTTCTCTTACGATTTTCCATGGTTTTCTTGTATTGACCTCGATACTTGCGTCGGGCAGGTATCTGCGGCAAACACGCAATCTTTCTTTAAAATAAGCAGAATTGTAAAGGTTGGTATAAAGCACTTCATACTTTCCGGTGCTTGCATGGGTAAACCACCCGTTTCCAAGATAAAGTCCTACATGCGTAATGCTTTGACCCGGTTGGTTTGTGGTGTTGAAGAAGATCAAATCGCCATACTGTAATTCTTCTACGCTGATGATTTTTCCTACTTTGGCTTGTTCTCTTGCAACACGCGGGATTTCTATGCCCATGCTGCCGTACACATAATAGGTAAACCCCGAACAGTCAAAGCACTCAGGCCCTTCTTCTGCCCATACATAAGGCCTGCCTTGCAGCTCCTCCACCATTTTGCTCATATTTTCCCTGTTTGGTTCATAGACTACTTTTGGTTTTTTGATGCTGTAGTCCGGATTTTTGGGATGATGAGGCGGCTTTTGACTACATCCTGTCATTAGCATAACACTACTAAAAAGAGTAAAATAAGTTATCTTTTTCATACTGCTATTATACAACAATTCTCAAACAATGCCGGAAAAATTTATGAAATTATTACGCGTTTTAAAGGATCAGCATTGCATCGCCGTATGAGAAAAAACGGTATTTTTTTTCAATGGCTTCATCGTATATTTGCAATGTTTTTTCCCTTCCGATAAAAGCGCTTACAAGCATAATAAGCGTACTTTTTGGCAAATGAAAATTGGTAAGGAGGTGAGAGATTCTTTGCGGCGGATTGTGCGGATTTAAAAAAAGATCGCATTCTCCTTTGTGCTGCTTTGTTCTGATGTAGTATTCTACTGTCCTTGTTACGGTTGTGCCGATAGCCAAAATAGGAGTTTTGCTTTCAATGACTTTTACAGCGTCATTGCCGATATGGAAATATTCAGAATGCATAGGATGGTCAAGTATCTGCTCTGTTTCTACGGGCTTAAAAGTTCCTGCGCCTACATGCAATGTAATTTTATGTGTTTCGTGTCTGGTTTGCAGGGCGGCAAAAAGCTCAGGCGTAAAATGCAAAGAGGCCGTAGGAGCTGCTACGGCACCGGCATGTTTGGCAAAAAGTGTTTGATAGTCTGTTTCATCTTCTTTGCTATCCTCTCTTTGCATATAGGGAGGAAGGGGAATATGGCCTATTTTGTCCAAAACAAGAACCAGCATTTCAAATCGTATTTGTTTGTCATGATGCTTAAAAGTAACGATACGCGAACCGTCATCACATAGCGCAATGACTGTGACACTCAATTGATCTTCAAAAAAAAGTTCCGTTCCGATATTAACTTTTCCCCGTATGAGTACGGCATAATGATGAGCATCGAGGGGTTTATTGAAAAGCAGCTCTACTTTCCCGCCGCTTTTTTTAGTACCGAAAATACGCGCCTTGATGACACGGGTGTCATTGAGAAAAACACTGCAATCTTTGGGAACAAAATCCAACAAATTTTTAAAAGAGGTATGGGTAATGGTATCTGTTTTTCTATCATAGACTAAAAGCTTTGCGTGATCTCTGGGGTGTACCGGGGATGTAGCGATAAATCCTTCGGGAAGAACATAGTCATAATTTTGAGTAAGCAATTCTGCAGAATGCATCAGTTGGACTCTTTGGAGATTGTGTATTTTTGGGAAAATTTTAACAAAGGGTTGAGATGCTTTGTTAAATCCAAAAATACTAAAGGCAACTTTGATGATAGATTTTTACTGATGATGCCAGGCCAGGCTGAAAACATCATGCGGTATTTAAAGTTCCGTTTTTGCTTATTATTCGTCATTCTCTTCTTTTGGAGCGGGATTGACAGCACGGACGATAAGGATTGAGAGGCCGTACAAAAGTACCAAAGGCAAAGCCATCAGAAACTGCGTTAGGACATCGGGGGGAGTCAAAAGTGCTGCAACGACAAAAATAATGACAATGGCATATTTGAAAAAATCAATAAGCGTACGATCGGTAACCAGTCCCAGCAACGCTAAAAAATAAGCAAAAACAGGCAGTTCAAACGAGATGCCGAACCCTACCATGATTTTGGTAAAAAATCCTACATAGTCTTCGATATTGATGAGCGGCGTATACAGAAACGAACCGAAGGTAATCAGAAATTGGAAACCAAACGGCGTAACAACATAGTAAGAAAAAAGCACGCCGATCAAAAACATGATGGTGCCGCCGAACACAAAAGGCAGGATCAATTTTTTTTCATTGGCATAAAGTCCGGGTGCGACAAAAAGCCAGAGTTGATACAGGATAAAAGGAAGCGCCCCCACCAGCGCTGCGAAGAAAGAAACTTTAAGCGCAACAAAGAAAGCCCCCCCGACTTGATGGGTAGTGACCATGCCTTCAGCCGCTTTTTTTGAGATTTCCGATACTTGTGCAAGTGCATCGTTGAGAGGCTGGGTGACCCATTCCAGGATAATTTCATGGAAAGTAAAAGCAACGGCAAACATGATAAAAACGGAAAGCACAGAAAGTCCCAGTCTTTTTCTTAACTCTACAAGATGAGGTCTTAGTTCACTAAACATTATGCATTGCCTTTATCGTCATTCTCTTTTTTGTTTTTTTCAAAAGTAACCGTATCGCGTTTGGGCTCTAGGGGCGCAATGGCTGTTTCGTCTTTTTCTTCCAGGCTGATGCCGGAAAAACTTTTCTTTGCATCGTTTATGGCTTCATTGATCTCTTTAACAGGGTTGGCATCTATATTTTTAAAGCCTTTCAGTTCGCTGCTTACATCATCCAGTTTTCTTTTATAATTGAGTGCTTCTTCTTTGAGGTCTGCGATCCTTATCTCTTCTTCCAGAGAAATTTTTGTATCCCTTATCATCCGCTGAACACTTTTGATAAATTTTGCGATTTGCACCATCGCTTCAGGAAGCTTATCGGGCCCCAAAAAAAGTATTGCAACAATAGCGATGAGAAGAAGCTCAGTAAAGCCGATTCCAAACATATATACCCTTCATTTTAAAATGAGCTATTTTATCCAAATAATCATTAGATATGCCCTTAATCCAAAAGATAAAGTGCGAGCGAATCGCTTAGAAAATAGTTTGGATTATAAAAAATTTCATTCTTGCAGACAAGTTTGTTTTCTTGAGCCAAAAAGAGCGCTTTTTTGTGCATATTTGGCGTAAGAACAGCACTATGGATACCGATGTTTGAGCGTAAACCCAAGAAGATTTTTTCTGTGAGCATTTCTTCTTCACTTAGCAATTCCTCTTTTATCTTCAGAGGATCTCGGATATAGGCTTCAACGTCCTTTTGGGGATAAAAACGGCGATCTTTTAAAAACCCTACTGCACCTGCACCCGCACCTATATAGTTTTCATGCCTCCAATACCCTTTGTTGTGTTCGCTTTGATGGGTGCCGTAATTGGAAATTTCATACTGCAAAAACCCTTTTTTTTGAATTTCTCCGGAAACAAAAAAAGCCAAATCGTCATTTTCTTGTTGCACTTGGGGCGTATTTGAAAATACCGTTCCTTCTTCGATGGTAAGTTCATAAGCTGAAATATGGTCAATGGGCAGTGAAAAAGCCTCTTGAATGTCCCGGCCAAGCAGGGTTTTGGTATCTCCTTTGTAATTGTAGATCAAATCAAGAGAAAGATGCTCAAAACCGAGTGTTTTAGCGCACAAAACAGCTTTTTTTGCCTGTTGCGGGGAGTGGGCACGATTGAGTGCTTTGAGTTTGTCTGCATTGAAACTTTGCACACCGAAACTGATGCGGTTAACTCCTAAAGCTTTCATCCCGCCCAACCAGGAGTTTGTTGCCGAATTCGGATTGGCTTCTATGGTGATTTCGGCATCTTTTTTTAGATAGGGGTTAAGCAGTTCAAAAAGAGGCGCATAAAGTTGCGGTGCGATCGTTGAAGGGGTGCCTCCGCCGATAAAAAGTGTTTTGATACTCTCTTTTTCCGGATGAAAACGTTTTAGTTCAAAACAAAGCTGCTGATAGAGTGCGCTCATATACGCATGGCGTGTGTCAAATTTATTGACATATGAATTAAAGCTGCAATAATAGCACTTTGAATCGCAATAGGGAATATGAAGATAAACTAACACATTTACTCACTTTCTTAATGGCATTTTAGATAAAATATTACCAGAAAATACAAAATTAAATACATGAATTATCAAAGAAGTGAGTAGTAAAATGCAAAATGGAAAACGTTATCGTCCGAATGTTGCAGCTGTTATTCTCTCTTCCAAATATCCGCAAAAGTGCGAATTTTTTGTTGCGCATCGCAGTGATATTAAAAATGCATGGCAATTTCCTCAAGGGGGCATTGATGAGGGGGAGACTCCTAAAGAAGCCCTTTATAGAGAGCTATATGAAGAGATTGGTTGCAATAAGGTGGAAATATTAGGAGAATTTCCGGAGTGGATATCCTATGATTTTCCCAGTGTGGCAAAAGGAAAACAATATCCTTTTGACGGACAAAAGCAAAAATATTTTTTAGTCCGTCTCAAAGAGGATGCCATAATCAATCTGAATGCTTTTGCGATACCGGAATTCATCGAACATGAATTTGTAGAATATGATGAACTTTTTAGGAAGGTAACCTATTTTAAGAAAAAAGTGTATCGAAAGGTGATTGATTATTTTATGCAAGAGGGTTTTATTTGATCGATGATGCAAACAACAAAGATTAAACTTAATTAAGGAAGGAAGGAATGAATTTATATGCTAGTCGTACATAAGTATGGAGGAACAAGCGTTGGGGATTTAAGCCGCATAGAAAACGTAGCCAATCGTGTGGCAAAAGCCAAGGAAGCGGGACATGATATCGTAGTCGTAGTATCGGCGATGAGCGGAGAGACAAACAAGCTCATAGAATATGCAAACTATTTTACATCTTCTCCCGCAAAAAAAGAGATGGATCTCTTGTTAAGCGCGGGAGAAAGGGTAACCGCTGCGCTTCTTTCGATTGCGCTGCAGGCCAAAGGATATGATGCCGTAGCGATGAGCGGGCGTCAGGCAGGCATTGTGACGGATACGACCCATACCTATGCGCGCATTGAATCGATAGATCCTGCTGCAATGCAAACTGCCATCAAAGAAGGCAAAATTGTGGTAGTGGCAGGATTTCAAGGAGTAAGCAAAGAGGGGTCAGTCACAACGCTTGGGCGCGGAGGGTCGGATCTTTCTGCGGTGGCAATCGCGGGTGCGCTTCATGCCGACCAGTGTGAGATTTACTCGGATGTAGACGGTATCTATACGACAGATCCCCGGATTGAGCCTAAAGCAAAAAAGTTGGACACCATCTCTTATGATGAGATGCTGGAGCTTTCTTCCTTGGGAGCAAAGGTTTTGCAGAACCGTTCGGTCGAATTGGCAAAAAAACTCAATGTTAAACTATATGCAAAAAGCAGCTTCAATGAGAATGAAGGCACACTTATTACACAGGAGAACAATAATATGGAAGCAGTATTGGTCAGCGGGGTTGTCCTTGATAAAAATCAAGCAAGGGTTACGCTCAGAGGAGTTTCGGATAAGCCGGGAATCGCAGCAGAAATTTTCACCAGATTGGCAAAAGAAAATATTAATGTAGATATGATCATTCAAACGACAGGGACAGACGGTTCGACAAATCTTGGGTTTACCGTTCCTCAAAGCGAGCTTCAAAACGCCAGAAGGGTGATGGAAAAATTTGATCATGATATCGAAGGGATGGATTTTGATGACCATATCTGTAAAGTATCTGTCGTGGGCGTAGGGATGAAATCACATGCCGGTGTGGCAGCAAAAGCATTCAGCGTGCTTGCGGCAAGCAATATCAATATACAAATGATTTCCACTTCAGAGATCAAAGTTTCAATGATCATAGACGAAAAATATGGAGAGTTGGCGATTCGAATGCTCCATGAAGCATACGAGCTAGACAAATAATTTTATGAAACAGCTTTTAAATTGGACGTTGAGCGCCATAAGGGAAGAAGAATCATGTTTTTCGTGGATGGAAGAATATCGTTATGAGTGGGCACCTCTGATCAAAAGTGCCGCCTCTCAGATATTGGAAGGGAAAACCGTCCTGATTGTGACGGATGAATCGCGCAAGTGGTTTGCCAAATATATCCTCAATTGCATAAATGATTTGCAAAAAAATCGGCCGCTTTTGCCCTTTTATCAGTTGGTAGACATCTTTCCCAATCTCGCCTCCCTTCATAATACGCAAGAGATGCAGCTGCTTGAAGATATGCTCGATATTTCTTATCCAAACGGGTATTTTATCTGGTATATCGGCAAAGGAGACCACCCTTATACAAAAGTGGCTTATAGAAATGATGACAGTTTTTTATGGATTATGGACCAAGAAGTGCCAAATAGTTTTACTTTGAGAAGTGCAGATGTGCTGTTGGATATCAAATTGCTGCAGCTTTATAAACTTTTTGACAAAACGGTTTCGGCCATGATTTTTGGCGATTTAGAACTTGAGCTATGAAGCTGGTCAGTCAAGTTCTCATCACTTCAAATATTGAAGCAGCCATAGCAGCCGTAGAGGCGGCAAAAACATCCGAATGTTTCGTAAAGATTGTCAAAGAAGAGACTTTTTTGGTGGAAGATGCCAAATTTGCCATTGAAAAAGCTTATTTGGCAAGCGAAGAAACTACCGTTATCGTTCTTGCAGCAAAACTATTTTCCCCTATTGCGCAAAACAAGCTGCTTAAAATCATTGAAGAGCCTCCGGAAAATAAAGAATTTATTCTCATCACTTCAAGCAAAGCCACGGTGCTTGATACGATTCGCTCAAGACTTCCCGTATCTGCATTTTCGACTGATGTCCAAAAAGAAGATTTTGGTTTGGAGGTAAGGCAGCTTTCTTTGGCGAGCGCCTATGAGTTTACACAAGCCCATCAGCAAACCGATGCCAAAGAGATGAAACGGGTGGCCGAATACCTCGCTAAAGGCGCTATGTATTCGGATCGATATGATATAGATGAAAAAACATTAAAGCTTTTTTCTGATGCATTTATCGCCTTAGATATGGGATCCCCTCCTGTCTTTGTCCTTAATGCTTTGCTTTTAAAGCTTTTGGCAAGAAAAAAGCGCTAAAACAATTGGGAGTAACGATGGATATTTATCAGCTTGGGAACATGAAAGATAAAAAAGCGGCCCTTCAAAAATTGGGAGTAGAGAGTGAAGGTGTTGAGATCATGTCAAAAAAAATGGAACTGTTGTTTTTTTTCCTTAAAGACCTCAAAACACCTGCCGTCAATATTCTTAAGCAGGATGCTTTGAGCGTCGGGGCAGAGCTTGCAGTTCCGGGAGGAGCGATCTTGTGTGAAAAACCTTTTTATGATTGTATTTTGATCGGTACAAAAAAGCATATAGAAATTTTATCGCACAAAGAGCTTCGCCAGCCGTTTGGACTTAAAAGTGTAGCAAAAGAACTGAAGAAATTTCTCTCATCCAAAACCTATCCTGTTCAAATTATGGGGATTGTCAATCTCAATGAGGACAGTTTTTTTGAAGGCAGCAGATTTGTAGCGCAAGAGGCGCTTTTGGAATGCAAGAAAATGATAAGCCAAGGCGCGCAGATAATTGATGTCGGGCCGGTTTCAAGCCGTCCGGGTTCTTTGGAGGTAAGCGAGGAAGAAGAATTAAGACGCGTAAAACCCTTTTGCGATGCCCTCAAACAAGAGGAGCTTTACAAAAAAGCAGTATTCAGTATAGACAGCTATACGCCTTCGGTGGTAGAGTATGCGCTGCAAAGCGGTTTTTCTTTCATTAATGATATTATGGGTGCTGCCGATGAAGTGCTGATCAGGCTTGCGTTGAAATATAATGCAAAGCTTTGCATTATGCACATGCAAGGCTCTCCAAAAACCATGCAAAAGAATCCTTATTATGAAGATGTGACGGTAGAAGTGAGTGATTTTTTTGAAGAGCGTATCGCAAAGTGTGAAGCATTGGGCTTAACAAGAGAGCATCTTATATTGGATGTGGGTATCGGTTTTGGCAAGTCGCTGGAGCATAACCTTGTGCTTCTTAAAAATTTGGCACATTTTAAAAAATTCGGCTGTGAACTTTTGATCGGCGCAAGCAGAAAATCGATGATTGATCATATTATTCCTGCGCCGATAAAGGAACGATTGCCCGGGACACTGGCAATTCATCTTAAGGCTATGGAAAATGGTGCGAGTATCATAAGATGCCATGATGTGCCGGAGCATCAACAGGCACTCAAAGTGTTTGAGGCGATGAGGTGATACGATGGATAGCAGTTGCATTTATTTTGTCTATAGCGGGCATCATCAGCATAGACATGACAATGACGCAGCAGACAAGCGCTTTTATCTATACGGATCTTCGCAAACTTCCTTCTAAAAAGACCACATTGCTTTTAGGTACGACAAAATCTATCGCCAAAGACAAAAAAAATTATTTCTACATTTACCGCATTAGGGCCGCTGCTGCACTGTTTAAAGCCGGAAAAGTAAAAACCATTCTTGTCTCCGGCGATAACGGCTCGCAACACTCTAATGAAACGGCTGCTATGCAAAAAGACCTTATCGATGCGGGCGTGCCTGAAAAACATATCGTGGTTGACAATGCAGGATTCAGGACTTTTGACTCGATAACAAGGGCTAAAGAAGTTTTTAAAACAGAAGACTACATTATCGTCTCCCAAAAGTTTCATCTTGAAAGGGCTCTGTTTATTGCCCGGAAGAAAAAACAAAAAGCAATCGGTTTTGCAGCCAAAGACATTGAGGGAACAAAAGCGGCATACAAGATGAGGCTTAGAGAATATTTGGCACGCACCAAAGCATTTTTGGATATCTATCTTCTGAACCCAAGGCTAAGCTCTCAGTCGGTTCAACAATGATAAAATACACAAAAAATAAACCTCTTCTATGTAAAGACCGGATATGACCAAAGAAACTTATCTAAAAAAAATTGAAATTCTTAACAAATGGGCACATGCTTACTATGTGGAAGACAATCCCATTGCCAGCGATGAGGAGTATGATAAGCTTTATCATGAGATACTTGATTATGAAAAGGCACACCCTAA
This sequence comes from Sulfurovum sp. UBA4779, assembly GCA_002403155.1. GTDB lineage: Bacteria > Campylobacterota > Campylobacteria > Campylobacterales > Sulfurovaceae > Sulfurovum. Next base: position 60,024 of record DHHF01000014.1, on the reverse strand, counting down.
AGAGGTAGCGGAAGATTCGCCGACTAAAAGGGTGGGAGGTGTTATCCGTGATGAATTTTTTAAGGCTGAGCATATTAAGCAAATGTGGAGCATGGAAGATGTTTTCAGCAAAGAAGAGGTGGAAGAATGGCTTGCCAGGGTAGAGAAAAATGTCGGCAAGTGCGAGTATTTTTGTGAGCCGAAATTTGACGGTGCAAGTATGAACCTGCTTTATGAGAAGGGAAGATTGATCCGGGCCATTACGCGGGGGGATGGCGTGATAGGCGAAGATGTGACGGACAATATACGCACCATTCGTTCCGTGCCTTTGAGTATCGGTTATCAGGACCTTATCGAGATACGAGGGGAAGTGGTTATCCGAAAAGATGACTTTGATGCCATCAATCAAGAGCGCCTTAAAAACGGAGAACCGCTTTTTGCCAATCCGAGAAATGCTGCCGCAGGAAGCCTCAGGCAGCTTGACAGCAGCATTACTGCAAAACGCAGGCTTGTTTTTTATCCTTGGGGAATAGGAGAAAATACACTGCACTATGCCAGGCTTTCACAAAAGATGGATTTTGTGCATGCGCTTGGGTTTTTAAACCCTCCCTATATGCAAGAGTGCAAGGATATAGAAGAGATAGAGCGGTTTTACCAACAGCTTATTGGGTTGAGAGATGAGATCCCGATGATGATGGACGGCATGGTGATCAAGGTTGATGAGGTGAACAAACAAGAAGAACTTGGCTATACTGTGAAATATCCCAAATGGATGTGCGCCTATAAATTTCCGGCTATCGAAAAAGTTACCAAGATAAAAGGGATTACTTTGCAGGTAGGCCGTACGGGGGTGGTGACGCCTGTTGCCGAAGTTGAGTCCGTAGAGATAGAAGGCGTAAAGGTTAACCGCGCAACGCTTCACAATTTTGATGAAATAGAAAGAAAGGATATCCGTATCGGCGATAGCGTCATTATCATCAGAAGTGGGGATGTGATCCCAAAGATCATCAAAGTATTGACAGATCGACGCGACGGAAGCGAGAAAGCTGTAAACCGTCCGATTTTATGCCCGACATGCCATAGCGAACTTCTTGACGAGGGCGCATTGATCAAATGCCAAAATTTGCATTGTCCTGCCCGCATCATCAATTCTATCATCCATTTTGCCAAAAAAGGATGTATGAATATTGACGGGCTGGGATCAAAAATCGTGGAGCTTTTGGTAAAAGAAAACATCATCAAAGACATTCTTGGCCTTTATTTTATCAAGGCTGAGGATTTGATGGGGCTGGAAGGTTTCAAAGAAAAGAAAATCCGCAATCTGTTGGAGGCTATCGAAGCAAGCAAGGGTGCGCCGCTTTACAGGCTTATCAATGCTATGGGCATAGAGCATATCGGCGAAGTGGCAAGCAAGGCGTTGGCTTTGGAGTTTGGTTTGGGGATCGTGAATGTACGTTTTGAGCAGGTTGTGGCGATTGAAGGGATTGGCGAGGAGATGGCAAATTCTCTTTTGGAGTTTATGCGCGTCAATCATGATTTTGTCTTGCAGCTTTTTGATGTGATCAAGCCCGCGGTGGAGCAAAAGGCTGAAGCGCCGGACAATCCGTTTAAAGACAAAACGGTAGTGCTTACAGGTGCAATGAGCCAAAGCAGAACCCAAATCAAAGAGATGCTTGAAGCATTGGGTGCAAAAGTGAGCGGTTCGGTAAGCAAAAAGACCGATTATGTGATTTACGGCGAAGATGCAGGCACCAAGCTTGAAAAAGCCCACAGTTTAGGCGTGGCTACCCTGAGCGAAGCACAGATGGAGGAGATGCTATGAGGCTGGATAGATATTTGGTCGAAGAGGAGTATTTTGAAAGCCGCAACCGTGCCCTTGAAGCGATCAAGGCAGGAAAGGTGAAAGTGGACGGAAAGATTGCAAAGCCGTCAATCAAGGTGGATAACCATTCGCTGGTAGAGGTTGATAATGAAAAGTTTTATGTCAGCAGGGCAGCAAGGAAGCTGGAACAGTTTTTAATTTCTCATCCTGTGGCACTTAAGGGTAAAAAAGCGCTTGATATAGGTTCCTCGACGGGGGGGTTTGCCCAGATTTTGCTTGAAAACGGTGTTGAAACAGTGTGTTGTGTGGATGTGGGAAAAGATCAACTGCATGCTTCTTTGCAAAATGACCCCAGGCTCTCTTTGTATGAGCAGACCGATATACGAAATTTTGAAAGCGCTATTAAATTTGATCTGATCACCTGCGATGTTTCGTTTATTTCTATTTTGCAGATTTTAGACGATATAGAGAGGCTTGCCGCCTCGGATGCGGAAATTATCATACTCTATAAACCGCAATTTGAGGTAGGAAAAGAAGCAAAACGCAACAGCAAAGGGGTAGTGGTAGACCAGGATGCCATAGAGAGGAAAAAAGAGGCATTCGAGCAGTATGTTTTAGGGCTTGGCTGGAAGTGCATCTCGCAGGCACACTCGGAAGTGCACGGCAAAGAAGGCAACCGGGAATATCTGTATCATTTTATAAAATCGGAGAAATAGTGTGCATCTAACCAATCAAATTACCTCTATAGCGATTGGATCATTTGACGGAATGCATATCGCACATCAGGTACTGATCGGTGAAGTGGAAGCAGTTGTGATCATTGAACGCAACGGAGGATATCTTACCCCCGGCCATAAGCGAGCGTTTTATACGGATAGGGAGTGCTATTTTTACCATTTTGACAAAATTAATTTTTTAACGCCTGAAACTTTTGTGCAGAGGCTCAAGTCTGATTTTCCTTCCCTGAAAAAGATAGTAGTAGGATATGATTTTCATTTTGGCAAATCCAAAGCAGGCAATGCCCAAAAACTAAAGGAATTGTTCGACGGAGAAGTGTGCATTATAGAAGAAGTGAGCATTCAAGGGATTGCGATACACTCTCGCAAGATCAAAGAGTATCTTAAAGAAGGTTCTGTACAGATGGCAGCCCTTTTGCTCGGACGGCCGTATCGGATCGAAGGAAGGGTGATCCGGGGCCAAGGATTGGGCAAAAAAGCATTGGTTCCTACGCTCAATCTTCATGTTGACCATTATCAGCTTCCCAAAGAGGGCGTCTATGCAACACGAACGAAAATCAAACAAACATGGTACAAAAGCGTCACTTTTTTAGGACACCGCATCAGTGTTGACGGCTCATATGCGATAGAAACGCACATTTTAAATGAGGATTTAGAGGAAACTGAAGGTGTGGCAGCGGTGGAATTTTTAGAATTTTTGCGCGACAATAAAAAATTTGAAAGTTTAGAGGCGCTGAAAGTGCAGATAAACCAAGACATACTGCAGGCGGAAAATATAAAATGAAAGATAAAGTATTTGAAACACCCATAGAAAAGAAATTTGAATTTGACGAAGCGGTCGCCTCGGTATTTGATGATATGCTGAGCCGTTCGGTGCCGTTTTATGATGAGGTAAGAAAACTCATTATTTCATTGATTTTGCTTGAGCAAAAAGAGGGGAAAAAGATACTTGACCTTGGTTTTTCTACGGCAAAATTTTTACTTGAGCTGCATGCAAAAATGGATGTCAAGATGGAACTTAAAGGGATAGATAATTCTTTGGCCATGCTGGAGAGGGCAAAGCAGAAATGTCAGGCGTTCGGTGCAGACATCAAGCTTGAGCTTGCCGATATCCTGACATATGACTATCAAAATGAAGATATCGTCATTGCCAATTATACCCTTCAATTTATTCGGCCCATGCAGCGCATAGAGCTTGTCAAAAAGATTTTTGAGGGATTAAGCAAAGGCGGTATGTTTATTTTTTCTGAAAAAATTGTATTTGTTGACAAAAAAACCGACAAACAGATGATTGATGTATATTATGACTATAAAAAAGCGCAAGGCTACAGCGCATACGAGATTGCCCAAAAGCGCGAGGCTCTCGAAAATGTATTGATCCCTTTTACGATACAAGAAAATATACAAATGTGCAAGGATGCAGGGTTTGAGCAGGTAGAAACCGTTTTTCAATGGGCAAACTTTGTCACGTTTGTTGCAAAAAAACCATCGTAAGGGTTTTGCGTTGCAATGGAGTTGTATTATTTAATATAAGTTATTCACGCCATTTTTCACAGAGTGAATAGATTGTTTGGTGCGTTTATTCACAGTGTGATTTGTTTATTTGGTTTTTCAAATGTTTTAAGCTATAATCTCCCAATTTATTTGAAGGATGTATCATGAGTTGGACACCCGGCAGTTGGAGAAATTTTCCTATCAAGCAACAACCAACCTATATAGACAAAGAAGAGCTTAAAAAAGTAGAAAATGAGCTTAGCTCTTATCCTCCTCTTATTTTTGCCGGCGAGGCAAGAAGACTGAAAGAAAAATTGGCCCAAGCGGGACGCGGAGAAGCTTTTTTGCTTCAAGGAGGAGATTGTGCGGAGAGTTTTAGTGATTTCAGCGCCAAAACCATAAAAAATCTTTTTAAATTAATGCTACAGATGAATATGGTACTGATGTATTCTACCGGAAAACCTATTGTAAAAGTGGGGCGTATTGCAGGACAATTTGCAAAACCGCGCAGCAGTGATTTTGAAGAGGTAAACGGCGAAGTTCTTCCCAGCTATCGCGGAGATATCATTAACAATATTGAATTTACCGAAGAAGCAAGAGTGCCAAATCCTCATCATATGATCAGAGCCTATAACCAATCAGCAGCCACGCTCAATCTTCTGCGGGCTTTTTCACGAGGCGGTTTGGCAGATTTAAAAAAAGTGCATCAATGGAATCTGGATTTTATCAAAGATAATCCTCTAGGAAAAAAATATGACGAATTGAGCGAAAAAATAGATTATGCTATGAATTTTATGGCTGCTTGCGGGCTCAATAGTGACATTTTGCCGCAATTGCATCAAACTACCGTATATACGTCGCATGAAGCGCTGCTTCTTAACTATGAAGAGGCGCTTACCAGGTTGGATACAGAAACAGGGCAATGGTATGATTGTTCCGCGCATATGCTGTGGATCGGAGATCGGACCAGAGATCTCAATGAAGCGCACATTGAATATTTCAGAGGCATTCAAAATCCTATAGGAGTAAAAGTGGGCCCAAGCATGCAAGGGGATGAACTGATCGCTTTGATTGATGCGCTTAATCCCCATAATGAAGAGGGACGATTGAACCTTATCGTGCGCATGGGAGCAGACAAAATAGCCCAATATTTTCCTCCGCTGCTTAAGCGTGTAAAAGAAGAAGGAAAAAAGATAGTATGGTCATGCGATCCGATGCATGGGAACGTGGAAAAGAGCTCGACCGGGTTTAAAACAAGAGATTTTGATAATATTTTAAGTGAAGTAAAGCAGTTTTTTGCCATCCATAAAGAGATGGGTACGATAGCAGCAGGTATCCATCTGGAAATGACGGGCAATGATGTTACTGAATGTACAGGAAGCACTTCGTGCGCAATCACCGATGAGGGGCTGGCAAGCCGCTATCATACGCAGTGTGACCCGAGGCTCAATGCAAGCCAGGCTTTGGAGCTTGCGTTTATGCTTTCTGATACGATCAATGTATCAAAATAACATATCTTAATTTACCATGAAGATATTTTCTCCTCCTTCATGATAGTAAGTCAGCTTCAGCTGATGGATATCCAAAATATTTTTTACAATATAAAGCCCTAGCCCCAATCCTTTTTGGGAAGCATGAAAAGGGGCAAAATAATTTTCCAACGGTTCTGTGAGCGGTTGTGCTTTATTGGTGATTGAAAAATAGTTTGTATCTATGATGACAGTCACTGTTTTATCGATACTGTATTTGATGCCGTTATCCAGTAGATTTTTGATCACGAGCGTAAAAAGTTCAAAATCCACATCCAGTTGATAGTCTTTTTTGATTTCCAAACGGATAAACTGTTTTGGGTTTTCGATCATCAAAAGATCAGTGCTGGCTTCAACGAGATCGCTTACTTTATAAGATTTGATGTCCAGTTTGAAATTTTTGGAAGTAATTTTTTCAATTTTTGCAAATTCGTCTATGAGAAGATTGAGTCTTTCAAAGATACTGTGAAGACGCATTTTGTGTTTTTCTTCACTCAGCATTTCGCTGATCAGCCTTCCTTTGGCAATAGGGGTTTTAAGTTCATGCATAATGGCTCTCAAAAACAGTTGTCTTGATTGTAATAGTTCTCGTATCATTTTGACTGCATGGTCAAATTCATTGGCAACTTCTGCAATTTCATCTTGTTTGTCGCTGGCGCATGCAATGTTCAAATTGCCTTGCGAGAAAGTTTGTATTTTTGATTTGAGCACCGATAAAGGCTTAAGGCTTTTGATGATCCAAAGATAAAGCATGAGGATCAAAAGAAATACCGTAGAAAAAATCAGTGCACGTTTGAGCGGAAAAACAGCTTTGTTTTTATTCTCAAGGATAAGCTTAAACCGGTCATTGTCAATGAGGATGATACGTTTTAAATGAAAAGTGTCTACAGCATAGCGTTTGTATATGCCTTTGTCTTTAAAATACCGTTCTATTTGTACCAGTTGGCCTTTATCGGTGATAATGGAAATATTTTGTGCTTCAAGATAAGCTTCGTCAATCTTTCCGTACTTTAAAAAATACATATAAAGATAATGGGAAATCTCTCTTTCTTGAGCAGCGGTAAGATCTTCGACTTTATTGTGATCATATTTGATCGACACGACAAAAAGTATACCTAAAAGCAATAAGGTGATGGAAAATACAAGATTGATCTTGCTGCGAAGCGAAGTAAAGCTTTTCATACGAGCTTGTATCCGATGCCGCGTACTGCCTGGATACGTTTGGGGTCATCGAGTTTTGAACGTATTTTTGAGATGATGACATCCAGGCTTTTTCCTTGCGAATCAATGCTCATGGTTTGAGAGGTATTGATGATTTGTTCGCGGGATTGGGTAATGCCCTGATGTTTGACAAGAAGCGATAGTACTTCAAATTCTGCGGGAGTTAAAACAAGAGCTTCTCCTTTAAAGTAGATGGTATCGCCTCTTATCTCAAAGTCGCTTTTGGGCGCATCATCTTCGTGTTGTGTTTTCTGGTAGCGTCTTAGCAAAGAGGTGATTCTGGCATACATTTCTTTTGGATCATAGGGTTTAGGAAGATAATCATCGGCTCCAAGCGCCAAACCTTGCACTTTGTCGTTAATGTCCGATCTGGCAGAGGAGATGATAATAGGAATATTGTATTTTTGTACAATTTCTTTGCATACTTCCAGCCCATCCATGCCGGGCAATGTCAAATCAAGGATCAGCAGATCATATTTTTTTACACCTGCACTCAAGCCCAAATAGGGATCTTCATAATTGGTAACTTTTATATCATATTGCGCAAGATATTCACTTAACAGTTCGGCAAATTCCGCATCATCTTCGATCATCAGAATATTTATCATTTTTTTAGCCTTTTGAGAATATTTTTTTTATTGTAGGCATAAAAGGTTAATTAAAATCAAATGGATGACGCTTCCTTCAGAGTAAAAAAGCTTGTCTCATATGCAGTTCAATCTCTTTTTGCTTAAAACGATGATCGGTGAAATAATCAAAAGCAATCACACCTTGGTAAAGAAGCATCTCGCTGCCGTCTTTCGTCGGTTTATTGTGAGTTTGAGCCCATTGTAAAAAAGGGGTATTTTTGCCGTAGATAACATCAATGCAGGCTATCGAAGAAGAAACCGCCTTTTCAAGTATCTCGTCGGGTGCGGGGAGAAAATTGTTTTCCAGGCCTGCTGAAGTCATATTGATGACAAGGTCGTATGCTTTAGGTTTAAAATTTTCAAACGTGTAGGTTTCAAATCCTTTTTCTTCAAAGTATTTTAGCCTTCCGGCACTTCGATTGAGAAGGGTGACTTCATATCCCGCGTCGCGCAAGATAACGGCAGTTGCTTTTGCCGTACCTCCGGCGCCTAAGAGAAGAACGGTTTTTGCTTGAGGAAAGGATTTGAGCGTTTTAAGGAAACCAGGCGCATCGGTATTGTAGCCGTACAGCTTGCCTTCTCGCTCTACAATCGTATTGACTGCGCCTACTTTTTGGGCAAAATGATCCAACACATCGCATGCTTTAAAAGCTTCTTCTTTGTGTGGTACGGTAATGTTGGCACCCTTGAGATTTAAGGCAAAGAAAGTCTCTTTGAGCCGTGATCCGTCTTGAAGCAGGTAGCGTGTATAGCAGGCAGGGTATCGAAGTTTTTTAAAGGCCAGATTATGCATGAGCGGGGATTTGGAGTGTGAAACCGGATTGCCAAAGATAGCGAAGAGCTGTTTCATGGCTAGAGAGCTTCCATTTCCTTGAGGGTAGCCATAAGCGCCCCCAATTTATTTTTTACTTCAAGGTACTCAAGTTCGGGTTTGGAGTCGGCTACTACACCCGCACCTGCCTGGAAAGTAATGCTCTCAGGCATGATCAGTGCGGTACGTATGGCAATGGCTGAATCCATATCTCCGTTGAATGAAAAGTAGCCGACGCTTCCGCTGTAAAAACCGCGTTTTAGGTTTTCATAGTGCGCAATCAGCTCCATGGCTTTTATTTTGGGTGCTCCCGTCATGGTTCCTGCCGTAAATGTTGCAGCAAAAAGATCAAACATGTCTTTATCTTCTTGAAGAATCGCCTCAACATCAGAAACCATATGCATGACGTGACTGTAGCGTTCTACCCGCATCATCTCAGTGACTTTGACCGTCCCTGTTTTTGCTACGCGGCCTACGTCGTTTCTTCCTAAGTCCACAAGCATTAAATGCTCTGCGCACTCTTTGGGGTCAGAGAGCATTTCAAGTTCAAGTTCTTTGTCTCTAAGGTGGCTTTTACCGCGTTTTCTTGTCCCTGCGATGGGGCGGAGAAGTATCTCACCTTGCGTAAGCCGCACCATGACTTCGGGCGAAGAGCCGCAAATGGAAAAATCTTCATATTCAAGCAAAAAAAGATAGGGCGAAGGATTTTTTGAACGCAAAATCCGATAAAAACTTAAAGGGTCAACCTCTGCTTTTTGTGTGTAGCGGTTGGAAATAAGAATTTGAAAAATATCACCGCTTTTTATATTTTCTTTTGATTCTTCAACCAACTGCTTGAAGCGCTCTTCTTCAATGCTGAAGACCCCTTCGTTTTCGAGTTTTGCGGAACTTAGAGGCAAGGGCACAAAGGAAGATTTTAGCATTGTTTTCATTGCATCAAGCATGTCTGACATGCGTTCATCATTTAAAATAAAAGTGATTTTTGCATTCTTGTGCGAATAGGCAATAATGATTTTTGGACGTACAAGGTCAAGATCAGGCGTGTTGAGAGGATCAGGCAGCTGACCCATACTTTTTTCAAGTATCGGCTCAAATACCTTTACCATATCATAGCCTATGAACCCTATAAACCCATCTGTAAAGGAAAAACCAAGCTGTGATGCTGTTTTTTGATAGTGCGATTTGTCTACTTTTTTGTAGTAGTTTTTTAAAAAGGAAAAAGGATTTTCTTGAAGGATGCGATTTGCACCGGAGGTATCCGTATAGAACGTTATGTTATTTTTATAAACGAGGCGCTCTTGTGCCCCGATTGCTATAAAGCTAAAATTCCCTTCGCTGGTGTTGACAACACTTTCAAAAAGCATGGTCACTTCGTTGGGGAAAAGGCTTTTTATCTTTCCGTACAAAGCAACAGGGGTTAATTGGTCAAAAAGAAAAGTTTCATATCTCATAATGTATCTACTTTTTTATCACAAATGCACTTTTGTTGATACGGTCTTTTACCCGCATGATTGCATTGTCGGCTTCGCTTCTGGTTCGATAAGGGCCGATAAGCAGTTTTTTTGTATCGCTTGAAGCTTCAGGCACGATATGGTATTCAAAGCCGCTATTTTTAATGACATTTAAAAATTGTGCGCTGGGCATGGACCTGAATGAACCAACCTGAATATAATATTGTGAAGAGTCAGTCTGCTGCAAGGAAGGTTTTGCCGCTTCTGCCTGAATGGGCTGCTCAACGGTTTTTTCTATCCTTTTGGGTGGCTCAGATGCTGCTGTCTCTTGGGGAACTGTTTTTGGGGCGGTTGTTTCCATAGCAGTTGTCTCCCGGGCGGCTGTTTCTTGGGCCGATACCGGTTTAGATTCTTCTTTGATGGTTTCTGCTGCCGCGTACTCGGAGATTCCTTCATCCGGTCCGATTATTTTGGAAACGATTTTTGACTTTTGCGTATTTTCAATGGGTTGACTTTCCGTTGATGCTGCAGATTCTTTTTTTGGCGCAGAAATTTCTTCATCCGCAAGGGCCATGCTTTCTTTTACCGGTGTTTCTTGGGCCGGTGCAGGAGGCATAGTCTCTTTTTTTGATTCTTCGCTTTGTGCAGCATGCTGCAGTGTAAGCTCAGGGCTGATCAGCTCGGTATTGTTTTCTTCCAGGGCTATTCTTTGCGTGTTGGGATCTTTGAGTATAATTTTGGTAAGGATAATAGCGATGATTAAAATGACAATGATAAGAGCAATAATGGTTAAAATATTCTTTATTTTACTGTCTTTTGGGTCAATATTGTCGATGATCAAATCATCAAGATTATGATGGTTCATAAGGAAAAGCTCTCCGGTTCTATTTTTCAATAAATTATATCATATTTATCTATATAAAACTTTATTGTGACGGAGACTTCTTGGTTTGACAACGTTCTAAACCGGTAAAACACAGGATGGCATCAATATTTTATTTGAATATATTTATCTCTTTTTGGATAGACTAAGCGACAAATATAAATGGAGTGATACTTGGATAGATTGGATAAAATACTTGTTTCTTTGGGGTATGGCAGCAGGAAAGAAGTACAGCGTCTGATTAGAGACGGGCGTGTTGAAGTAGGCGGGATTGTTACAAAGGATAGCAAGCAAAAAGTCAATCATGACGATGTAACGGTGGACGGCGAACCGCTTGATCCTGAGTCGCTTGTCATTGTTCTTCATAAGCCCATGCACTATATATGTTCTCATAATGATGCAGGAAGGCTCATCTATTCGCTTTTACCTCCAAGATGGCAACACAGACATCCTAAAATTTCAACGATAGGGAGGCTTGATAGTGATACGACCGGTGTGATACTGCTTACAGATGACGGCGCACTGAACCATGCGCTTGCTTCTCCCAAAAAACATGTCATCAAAGTTTATGAAGCAGCGTTGGCATCACCCTTGCGGGGAGAAGAGGTTGAAATATTCGCTTCGGGGGCACTTATGCTTTATGGCGACGATAAGCCGTGCATGAGTGCAAAGTTAACGATCCTAGACAGTCATCATGCCATGATCGAGCTTACCGAAGGAAGATATCATCAAGTCAAAAGAATGTTTGCAGCTGTCGGAAATAAAGTCGTAAGGCTCCACAGAAAACAATTTGCCAATATACATATCGAGGATTTGCAAGAGGGGCAATATAAAATCATTTCAAAAGAAGATATTGTATTTTAAAGCTGCATACCGTTTGGCTCAATGCGTTACTGTAAAACCTTATAGGGCAGGGTAATGATATTGTAGGCTTCAGGCAAAGAAGAAGAGGGAAGGCATTTCCATTTTTTGGCAAGTTTGGTTTTGAGTGCATCGGAAATTTCAGAAAGCATGCTGTCGGCCTCTTCAAGTGTGATATGATTTACTTCTATGAATACTTGTACTTTCTCCTCATTTTTGCCCTGAAAAAAATAATAATTTTCGAAATCTAAGCTGTTCAAAAGATGTTTTGTAAGAAATACAAACCGTTGATGTTCCTCTCCTTTATATTCAAGAACCAGATAATCGGTACGATTATTTTTAAGCAACGGAACGGCGATAGTGTATTCTTTGTTGAGATGCTGCTCAAACAGCAATGAGGTAAGCGGAGCATTGATGCGCTCAAATTTTGCATAGAATGTACGATTGTTAAATGTTATTTTTTCAACAATCGCATTTCTTTTAATATAATAAAAGTCATCAAAAAGGGTAAGATTGAAAACTTTGATGGCCTAACCCTTAATAAATCGGTTTATCGTAAATGACAAAATGTGAAGCAAGCGCCTTCATCTCTTCTTTGATGGTTGCATGAAGCTCAGAATCATTGATATGGTCAAGCACATCTGCAATTTTATTGGCAATGATCTCGAATTCTTTTTCTTTCATGCCTCTGCTTGTAAGTGCAGGAGAGCCGATACGAATACCCGAGGTGACAAACGGGCTCCTTGTCTCTCCGGGCACGGTATTTTTATTTACCGTGATACCCGCAGCCCCCAATGCCGCATCTGCATCTTTGCCTGAAAATTCTTTATTGAGGAATGAAACCAAAACCAGATGGTTATCCGTACCGCCTGAGACGATATCATAACCTCTTTTCGTCAGTACGTCTGCAAGTACCTTGGCATTGGCTTTTACCTGCTTTGCATAAATTTTCCATTCGCTGCTTAGGTTATGCTTAAACCCTACTGCTTTAGCGGCGATCACGTGCACAAGCGGACCGCCTTGAAGTCCTGGGAAGATCGCAGAATTGATTTTTTTGGCAATCTCTTCATCATTTGTCAAGACGATGCCGCCTCTTGGCCCTGCAAGTGTTTTGTGTGTTGTTGTTGTAACAACATCGGCATAAGGGAACGGGCTAGGATGTTCGCCCGCACACACAAGGCCGGCAATATGGGCAATGTCGGCAAATAAAATAGCGCCCACCGCATCGGCTATTTCTCTAAATTTCTTAAAATCGATCTCTCTTGCATAGGCAGAGGCACCGCATACGATAATATTTGGCTGTGTGATTTTAGCGATATCCATCACTCTTTCATAGTTGATGCGTCCGTCCAGTTCTACGCCATAGGTAAAACTATGGTAGTTTTTCCCGGAAAAACTTGGTTTTGAGCCATGCGTAAGATGTCCCCCGTGGCTTAAATCCATCCCCAAAATTTTATCTCCGGCTTTAAGCAGTGCGGCATATACTGCACTATTGGCCTGGCTTCCTGAATGGGGCTGTACGTTGGCATATTTACAGTCAAAAAGCTCACAGGCTCTGTCAATTGCAAGCTGTTCTACTTTGTCTGCAAATTCGCATCCGCCGTAGTATCGTTTGCCCGGGTAGCCTTCTGCATATTTGTTTGTAAGTACCGAACCCATGGCTTCCATCACTGCGGGGAGCGTAAAGTTTTCGCTTGCAATCATTTCCAAATGGTTTGTTTGTCTTTCAAGCTCGTTATTGATCGCCTCAAATACTTCAGGGTCAAATGTTTCCATTGCGTATGACATGTTCTTCCTTTAACTCTCTTTAAGAGTAAATTATTAGAATGAAGTTATATCAAATTTCGGCTAAGGGTATTATGAAAAATGTATAAATCCCCTTAGGGAGTCAAAACTTCGATCTCCTGATTTTCCAGCCATCTCAGGCCAAATCTGTCTTCGGCTACGATATGCAAGACATAGCGGCCCGGCAGCGGAGTTTCTTTTATGCGTATTTCTCCTTCTTTTGTAATTTCAAAGTAACTATTTTCGTGGCAATAATGATTTAAGTTCCCATATTTGTTATATGGATCATCCGTTAAGTCGATATCCCAACCATTAGTTCCGATCATGCCCGGCCCGTAACAATAATCTTCATCATGGTCATAAATTTTTATCCAAAAAATTTCACGTTGGCTCTTTTTAAGCATCACATTGCCGATACTTGCACCTATGGAGAGATTGGCGTCAATTTTAATAATACTCTTTTGAAATTTAAGCGTCCAGTCTGTATCTTCGTTGATAACGACTGTTATTTTTGCCTGATTGCTTTGATGCCCATTTTCATTTTCTGCATAAGCTGCAAAGACGGCCCGGTTGCCCATGATATCATAGTTTAATGCTTCGATATTGTTTATAGAAATAGAACCGTTCAAGTCAATGTCAAAATAACTAAACTCATCATATGTATCACATTCCCATGTTTCATTATCACAGACCGGACTTCCGTAAGAGTCTCTATACTGATCCAGAAATGAGTATGCTATGGGGCTATCCCCGCTTTCCCAAATCTTTACATATCCTATGTTGTCCCCCGCTTGAACTGTAGATATATTGCTTTCTTTTATATTGATGAAACTTTCAAGCAGCGTAGGCTCTGCATGTTTGGGCTGATCAATGCCTTCTAGATTGATAATTGTCAACCCGGATGTATCACTTGCCACAAAGGCTGTTGAGCCTCTGATTAGGACATTATTGCTGCGCAAGGATCCTATAGATGCGATTCTAATCGGTGAAACAGGATTTGTAAAGTCATAGGCAATCAGGCTATCCCAACCGCCAAAAGCCAATTTGTTATTTAGCGCCTTAATGCTTTCATCAGGAACAGTATCACTGTCATAAATTGTTTTAAAGGCATCGATATCTGATAAATCTGAAATGTCAAATACTTTATAAAAAGTTCCATTTTCGAAAGAATGCAGGATAGCGATTTTTTTCTCTTCATCAACAAGTACTTTATCCCATGTGTAATTATAATAGCTACCGGAATATATACTCACAGGAGTAGATAGATCGGCAATATCAACGACCTGTAAACCATATACCCAATCGGCAATAAAAAGGATATCTCCATTCTTGGACACTGAAACATCATACGCATACGAGTCCATGAGATGACCATAACTTTCTTCGTGTGTACCCAGAAAACCGATAGTTGTAATAATTTGTGGAGAAACAGGATCAGTAAGATCAATGACTTCAACACCGTAACTTCCATGGGACACAAAAGCGCGATTTCCATCAGATGAAAGAGCGATATTGCACGAATAGTTTGCCAATGGCACATTTGCGGCTACATAAGGATTGGCCTCATCGCTGATATCTACAATTTTCAATCCCTTGCCAACATCCAGCAGGTAGATATATTGTTGATCAGCAGAGAGAACAAGATCGTTTGCCGCACCGTCTGTATCTAATGATGAAATCGTTTTAGGATTCGCCATATCACTTATATCTACAATATGGAATCCACGATTATAGTCTGCAATATATGCTCTGTTTTCTTCTTTGTTGAGTATGGTTTTTTTAGCAGCACCCGGAGTATCAAGTGTAGCAATTATTCTGCTAAGTACATTAATGGTGATACCGATATCTTTACTTGTACCGTTTTCATATCTTATCGTAGCCGTAAACGAAAACTGGCTTCTTTCTGCATGATTTAAAGTTTTTATTTTATTTCGATATGGAATGGTTGATAAAGTTCCATTATTATCTAATGTAAAATAGCCTCTAATCGGATCCGCATTACTATTAGGTAAAGTAACGCTTTGCCCCGCCTCTGCACCAAAATCAATTTTTCCAATGACCGTATTATATGTCCCCTCAAGTACTGAAAATTCATAAGACTCTCGATTTACTGTGATATGAATCGGTTTTTCATTGCTGTTACCCGCACTATTGCTCACTACAGCTGTTAGATTATACTCATAAACTTGTGTATCCCGTAAAGAATCTTTTAGCTTGATAGCCCCACTGTTTGCATAATTATATGGCACAGCCTCAAACGGAGAAGAGGGAGACAATCTGATAGAAGTGACCGGATTATCTCCACCATCAAAGTTAAAGCTCTGCAATAAAGTACCCGGTTTAGCTTCCTTATTTACCTTTATTTCCAATGTTGAAGTATTTGAAAAAGAAGGAGGCATATCTGCAATATTTTTCACTTCGATATTTAAATACTTTTCTTGACTTACACCCATTGCATTAACTGCTTTTATTTTTGCACTAAAACCACTTCTAGTTTCATAGTCCAATGTTGCATTTTCTGCTAGTCTCACCGTGCCATTGCTGTCAATAGTAAAGTATCCATCAGGCCAGCCACACCAACCACCATAATATTGGCAGCTGGAATAAGTTTCCCTTGTAATAAATTGTGTAATAGGACTATACCCGTCAGAAACAACATTGACTTTTCCTATGACCGTACCGGCGATAGCATTTTCATTTACATATAGACGCGTATCGTTTATTTTAGGAATATCCCTTCTATCTGATACCTGCAAAATGATAGGCAAACTATCGCTTGTATCTGTCAGATTGACCACTTGCAACTGTATCTCATACGCTCTTTTTGTGATATAGCTTAAAAGAGTTTGATTCACTTTGATAGAAATATTATTGCCTTCTATTTCAGCCCTGAAATATGCACTGTCTTTACCTGTTAACTGTACAGATTGCAAAGGTGAGTTCCCAGCATTGTATAAAAGCCGCATGACTTCAGTTCCAACAGCCGAATTTTCATAAAATGTGAAAGCTGTAAAACTTTGATATTCAGGGGCATCGGCAACATTATGCAGCTGAATCAATAAAAGTACTTTTTCACTCACACCGTCATCGTTGACTGCCGAAACATAAAGCTGATAATATGTTTTGCTTTCATAGTCAAGATGCGAATTTTTAGAAATACTTATCTCCCCATTTGCGTCTATGGCAAAATTTTCATTTCCATCCCCTTCGAGAATGAAAGAGGTGATTTTGCTGGCTCCATGATTTAAAACAGGCACTTTCCCGATAATGATACTGCTATTGATATCTTCATTGATATCCAATCTGATACTCTGTAGCGTTGGAACCGCATTTACGTGGTCATACACGATTGCATATGCTTCTTGATAGATATCCCTGTTGGAAAATAAATTATCTACCAAAGGAGAAAAATATTTATTATACTCTTTGATCAGCAAAGGTTTATGTATGGTCGGCATCCAAAAAGACAAATCTTTATAGTTAATACCGCCTGTCGTATCTCCATAAACCTTGTCTTTAAGCAGCCTTTGTGCAACCTCATTGAGTTTATTTTGTACTTCTTGCGTAGTATTGACATCGATCATCTCTTTCGTCACTTGATAAGCAATCTCGGTCAGCACATTCATCTTAAAGCCTATCTCTTTAATATCTTTTCCTGACAAAATCAGATGGGTTTCTCCCTGGTTGCGTGTCGGGATGTCGTCAATTTCAAAGTCATCATCATGATCGATATCATGTCCGCCCCTTGCGACCAGAAGATAAAGGATGTCATCTTGCAAACTTTCGACGATACTATCTGGTATTTCTATGTTTCCCGCTGTATACAGCGTATCTCCGCCGCTTGTTTTCCCCACATAAAGAGGGGACTTATTTTGATAGTCTCTTGCTTCATAAAGTACAATATCTGCACCTGATATAGGCCCATAAAGGAGCTGTTCCAAATACGGAATAATTTTGTACTCGCAAGGAATGCATCCACAGCTTTGATCGCATGAGGGATTATCTATCGGCACCCATGGTGTGCTGCCGCTAGAGCCGCCACTCGAACCACCTCCGCCTCCGACATAACCGCCGCCGGAACCGCCAGATGTTGGTGTGCTGATGACCGGAAGATGTGCCGAATCGGGAGAAATATCAGGAATAATCTCATTATTTATATACTTCACAAAGATATCTGCCACATGTCCCACCTCCAGTTCTTGTGTTGTATTGATATCTATGTCATATACTTCGGTTTTGCCCGGCACCTGGATGATCATTTGCATTTTTTCAGGTATCAATGCAGACTCATTCTCATCACGTTGTTTATGTGTCACGGAGATGGGGTAGGTACCGGGGTAGATATCGTATTGGCTTGTAACATAAAAATGTTCCATAGGACATCCGGTGTCCCGGATATCATGTTCACCGGCGCTCCATCCTACATCGAGGTCGAAATCTATGGCAGGATTGTCCCATGTGAGGGTGACTTGCACGACTCCGGGTTTTGGTTGCGGGATCGGTTCGGTACGTCCTTCTATTTTGCCTATCTCGTTGGATGCATCATCTTTAAGCACATAACACGCACCGTCTTCTTCGACGGGCTCAATGGTAAAAACGCCATCATCTCTTCTATCGCCATCCAAAGCTCTAACATACTCTAAATGATCGCCTGCATCGGCTTTATATATTTTACCTGCAGCGCCT
Organism: Sulfurovum sp. UBA4779; assembly: GCA_002403155.1. Taxonomy (GTDB): domain Bacteria; phylum Campylobacterota; class Campylobacteria; order Campylobacterales; family Sulfurovaceae; genus Sulfurovum. Next base: position 42,136 of record DHHF01000014.1, on the reverse strand, counting down.
TCCTCAAAATCTTTCACTTTATAACCAGAAAGATATTGATTCATGTCATCTGGAGCGAATTTATGGGTCATTTTTGCATATTTATCTTTACAAATACAGCCTATGTTTTTTGGTTTCCATTGTGACGGTCGTCTGTTGATGTTGACATGATCCATAATCTCATCATATACCCAACCTAAAATAAGTGCTTTTGCATTATCGGTTTGCCTCAATTCTCTATTTGTAATAGTTGTTGATCCCTCACTTAATGCCTCTTCATAGACAGGATATCCTAAGTAATATTCAAATCCATGATATTGAGTCGAGAGTTGATCTGTTAATAACTCCTGACTTATGATCTCTCCCAAGGCATTTCTTGTTACATCAATATAGTCATGTTTATTTGGATTCGGAATATTATTATTCATTCCAATAAGAGTAATCATATCATTATAAAAAGTTACACCATGTCCATCATTTACAATACTGGAATCTGGTGTTGCAACAGCTATGGTGTGAAAATATGTTTGCATCCAGCCATTCAAACTATTGTAAGCCTGATGCGTAAAAAGGTTTCCTTGAGAATGTGCCACAACCACCACTCCATATCCGGCTTTTATACTCTCTTCATATTTGGTTATTTGCTCATGCAAGGTTTCGTCATGTACTTTAGCGGATGCAAGTTCATTTGCTTGTACTATCAACTCAGCCACTTTTCCATAGCGAAGATATGAAATACTCTTTTTAAACGCACTCCACCCGACACCCCATGTCGGTTCCAAATCAACTTTTTGCAAAAAGGCTTCCCACATATCAGCAGCCATACCTTCTGAGATATTGTAGGCGACGTCTGCTTTGCCTACATAGTGATGAAGATGTAGATATTTTTGGAGAAGGTCATCAACCTGCTCTTCCCATTTAACTTGTGCCTGAGACTCTGTATCCTGCATCATAATGCCGTTGGCAAAATAGAGATCGACCTTATATTCATCTATCTCGGCATGAAGTGTTGAATAGACAAGTAAAAATAAGACTATGAACCGTTTCATAGCCCCATCTCCTCAAGTACATGAATAGTTTCTTCGCTACATTCGTTTCTATTCCAGTCACTTGGCTTACTTGCATAGTTTCCACCAGAAAGGGCTAAATTATAATCAAGATATTTACGTGCTCTTTCTTTGGTATTAAAAGTATAGTCTTCTAAAAAATCCATAAAATTAAAATCATAAGATTTAATTTCTATATCTATTCTTCTCAAATAAACTTTACAATGAATAATTCTTGAAATGCTCTTTTGTGTTTCTCTAGCTTCTTCAGTAGGTCTTATCATAATCTGCTGATAAACACCTGCCCCATCCATCAACAATGCCCTATGCAGCTTTTTAGGATACTTTTCGTAGATTTTTCTCTCCACATCATCCCTCACCCCGTTGTTGTTGCTGTCTATCCCAAGCAGCGTAGAGTCATTGAGCGCTTTGTCGGGTTCAGGCGGCAGCCTGTGGCCGTTCACTTCCCAATAGACAATTACTTCAGTACTTGACTCGACATTTCCCAGTTTTGCTGTGATAGTTGTCGCTCCTTCTTTGATTGCCCGAAGTGTTGCATTGGCATCTACAGTTACTATCTGACTATCTGTTGTACTCCACTGCACCTGTGCAGTGATGTTTTTCTCAACCCCGGTATCATAATGGCCTATGGCTTCAAGCGGTAGACTTTCACTTTCTTTTAACTCAACTGTGTCAGGTCGGATAGTTATGCTTTGCAGCAGCTCTTTGATAACCACGAACCGATACTTGATCTCGTTGATATTTGTATCCTTATAGGCTTTCTCTGCTTTAAGGCTTTTGATCTCCACTTCGTACAACCCCGGTTTTAAAGATGCTTTGGGAGTGAATATCAGTTTTTTCTCTGTTTGGCTGGTGATAGTTCCTGCCATATGCTCATGGGTTTTTGAAGAGAGGCAGGTCAGCTTGATATTGTGTTCCTGTATGGCAGAGATATCCAGCGGTACAGCAAAAGTTGCTTCTATCTTCGCAGTGCGGGAGACATCCTCTTGCGCAGGAAACGGGACAAGCTGAACGATCACATTCTGATCGGTTCCCTTGGATTTGGAAAGATTATCCTGGCTTGACATCAGTACCAGCGGCAGCGAAAATACCATAATCATAACAATAAGAATACGTCTCATAAAAAGCTCCCAAAAGATAAGAAATTTATGTATGAATTTGTGGCTACAGCAACAATTAAGAAACTGTGTGCCTTCCCCAAAACACACGATAGGAGTCCATTATACTTCAGAAAAACTTTCATTTAATATAAATATAAGAATTTTCAATATTTTGAGATAGAAGACAGAGGGGTCAGGCAACAACCGCAATTTCCGCTATATTTGCGCATAAGAGAGGAGAGTACGCATGTCAAGAAAACTACGTATAGGCTGTAGTTTTCTCATTCCATATCTCCCGTTATGGAACGAGAGATGGATTGCCATGAAGCCTATGCAATTTCTCTTTAGAGATTATTCTGTTTTTTGGTCCGGGTTTGCAATTTCGTGTCTTGGCACTTCGGGCTTCATTGCAGGGAAGAGGAGTACGTCCCTGATAGAGTGCTGATTGGTCAGCATCATCACAAGCCTGTCTATGCCTATGCCTTCGCCTGCTGTCGGGGCCATGCCGTAACTCAGCGCCTTGACATAGTCCGTGTCCATATGCATCGCTTCATCATCGCCGGTGGCGTCTTTTGCGGCTACCTGTGCTTTAAATCGTTCGTATTGGTCCAGCGGGTCGTTTAGCTCGCTAAATCCGTTCGCAATCTCTTTTCCTGCGATAAAGAGTTCGAAGCGTTCGGCAATCTCAGGATTTTTATCACTTCTCCTTGCCAGCGGAGAGATATCGATAGGAAAATCGGTGATAAAGGTAGGATTAATGAGTTTGGGCTCTACAAATTCGTCAAAAAGTTCGGCTTGAATCTGCCCCAATGTCAATGCAGCATCTACGCTGATGTGATGTTCTGCCAAATAGCGTATCGCTTTTTGTTTATCGGTAGTGATCTCATGCGGAATTCCCCCTATCCGGGTAAGAGCATCAATATAGGATACTTTTGCAAAAGGGTTTGTAAAATCAATTTGTAAATCACCATAAGGAAGTGTTTTTGGCAATCCGAGATGTTCAAAGAGATACTCAAACAATGCTTCGGTAATTTCCATCAAATCCGTATAGGTATGGTAGGCCCAGTAAAACTCTATCATTGTAAATTCAGGGTTGTGCGTATGGTCCATACCCTCATTTCTAAAGTTTCTGTTGATTTCAAAAACCGCTTCCATCCCTCCGACAATAAGACGCTTAAGGTAGAGTTCGGGTGCTACACGCAGATATCTGTCTATGCCGAGCGCATTATGGTGGGTGATAAAGGGCTTGGCATTTGCACCGCCGGGAATAGGATGCATCATGGGTGTTTCTACTTCAAGAAAAGATCTTTCTTCAAAAAATCTTCGTACAAGAGAAACGATTTTGCTTCTCATGATAAAATTATCTTTCACTTCCGGATTCATGATCATGTCAAGATATCTTTGGCGATAACGCAATTCATGGTCTTGCAATCCGTGAAATTTCTCCGGTAACGGGGAGATGGCTTTGCTGACAATCTCGAAACGTTTGCAATGCAGCGTCAATTCTCCTGTTTGTGTCACAAAAGGATAGCCTTCGGCAAGCACGATATCCCCGACTTCGATAAGTTTTTTGACTTTATTGTAATATCCTTCAGGAAGGTCATCGCGATTATAATAAATTTGCACCAATCCGTCAGCATCTTCAAGTTTGGCAAATGCGGCTTTTCCCATAATACGGATAAATTTAACCCTTCCTGTAAGCGTATAGGATTTTGACATATCTTTTTTTTCGTCAGCATCCATCTCTTTGATATAGGCACATTCGCTAATGAATTGTTTGGAAGGCGTTCCTTTTTTGATTTGATTGGGGTAGGGATTGATCCCTTCTTCTCTTAATATCTCTGTTTTTTTAATGCGTTCTTGGATGTATTGATTTTCAAATATCAAAATTTCTCCTCTGTTTGTTGGTGTTTGTTTTTTTGGCAGGCTTCGCAGATACCGATAATTTTCATTGTATGGTCTGTCATCTTGAAATTAAATTTTTTAGCAATTTTTTCTTGTTGGTTCTCGATGGTTTCATCAAAAAATTCTATAATTTTCCCGCAGGAAGTACAGATAAGATGATCATGATGCTTTTTAAGTCCGATCTCATATTTTTTGCCTTGTACGCCAAAAGAGATAGAACTAACGATACCTGACTCTTCAAGCAAGGTCAAGGTACGATAGACTGTAGCAATGCCGATCGTTATATCCGGATATGCTTTTTTGAGCAGTATATAAATTTCTTCCGGGGTATAATGGCTGCTATTTTCATATAGAAATTTCAGAATAAGCTCTCTTTGTTTTGTAAACTTAAGCGCATTCTCTTTAAGAAGCGTTTTAAATTTTTTTAAAAGATGAGAATAAGCAATCATCAATAGACTCTTTAATTTGAAGGCATCGTGCTGTTGATTTCGGTTTGGTTTTGAACTGTTGTATTGTTTTCTGATGGTATGCCATCGGATAGATTCGCATCTTTTGCATCGACAATCTCTTTTGCGGTTTCGGCGATTTTTGACGAATCCAAGCCTAGAGCAGAAGTATTAAGATTGATAAGGTAAGAACCGGTTGCTTTGAGATAGGGATAGAGTACGCTTTCTTTGACATATTTTTCAAGATTATCTTTGATCAAAGCAACATTTGATAATGCCGTGACGATGAGGGCGAAAATTATAAAATATTTTCCCCCTCCGGCAATAAAGCCAAACAGCCTGTTGAGAAATCCAAGCCCGCTTGCATCGCTTAATCTGGAAAAAATAGAACCGAGCAGTGTGGCTCCGACCCAAATAATGGTTAAAACGGCAAGAAATCCGATCAGTTTGAGCAAAGAGGTATTTTCCAGATGTAAAAAGTTGGTGTCGATCAATGTAGCGGCAGTTTCAGAAAATCGGGAAGCGAAATAGACACCGGCTACAAGCCCCACAAGGCCAAATACTTCTTTAATAAATCCGTTGATAAGCCCTTTGATACCAAGAATGAGAACAATAGCGCCGATTGTGACATCAAAATAATTAAAATCCGTAACCGCAAAATCCATCTAATTTCCTATTGTTGACTCGTTTTTTGACATTGTATCCAAAAACACTTTAGTAAGTTTATATTAATTTGGAAACTTCATCAGGTTTGTTTGCATACTGAAGGGCGATATCGCGGCTTATTTTTCCTTCTTTCAGATATTTTAAAAGCGCTTGGGTTTGTGTTTGCATGCCTGTTTCGACTTGTCCTAATTGCATTTGTGAGTAGATTTGATGGACTTTGTCTTCTCGGATAAGGTTTGAAATAGCATGATTGGTAATAAGAATCTCAGATGCCGCAACACGGCCGCCGCCGAGTTTTGGCAAAAGCGCCTGTGCGATAACGGCAACCAGGGAAGAAGAGAGCATTGCTCTTACTTGAGGCTGTTCTTCGCCGTTAAAAACATCGATGATACGGTTGATGGTGTTGGGTGCCGAAGAAGTATGCAGGGTACCAAACACAAGATGCCCCGTTTCTGCAGCAGTCAGTGCCGCTTCTATGGTTTCTTTGTCCCTCATTTCGCCGATGAGGATGATGTCCGGATCTTGACGCATGGCATATTTGAGTGCAGTCGCAAAATTTTTCGTATCTTCGCCTATGTTTCTATGGGAAAAGACTGCTTTTTTGTTTTCATGGATAAATTCTACGGGATCTTCGATGGTGATGATATGTTTTGATTGGTAGAGATTGATTTCATTGAGCATCGCTGCAAGCGTTGTTGATTTTCCGGAACCCGTAGGGCCCGTCACAAGGATAAGCCCTTTTTCTCTTTTGAGCAAGCTTTTATACACTAGCGGCGCACCGATATCATCAAGAGAAGGAACATTGATAGGGATCGTTCTGAAAGCCGCGGCCATATCGCCCAGTACTCTGTAATAATTTGCTCTAAAACGGCCGATATTGGGCAGCAAAAGCGCAAAATCAAGCTCATTATACTCTTCAAAATGTTGTTTCTGCCTTTCTGTGATCAAAGAGTAGCACATTTCTTCGATATCTTCTCCGGTGAGCTTGGGAAGATTAACAGGTTTTAGCGCCCCGTCCAATCGAATTTGAGGCTCGGTACGGCTCACGAGATGAAGGTCTGAAGCGCCATGCGCGGTAACACTTTGAAGCAGTTTTTTGATATTAAAATCGGCCATCTGAAGCTCCTTTGGAGGTAGTATTTTATAAGCAGGTTCATCGTAGCCGATGATGCTTTGATTGTTTTGTTTTTAAATCGCTTTTTCGCCGCTATTTTTCCGTCTGAGTACTTTTTAGGCTATCGTACATTTTACACTTTGTGTTAAGACGGAACAAGTGCACCATACATTATATATTGAACATTTGCTGCGGCCGCCTTTTTGATTGCAGGCGTTTATTCGATAATGGCCGGCACAATAAAGAAATGATCTTGGCTTTGAGGTGCATGCAAAAGAATCTCCTCTGCGATCGTATCTGCTTCTCGGGGGAGATCTTCCCTCATAGGCGTGCCGCCTTCCAGTGTAGAAAAAGAAGCATCAAGACTCTCAGTATCAAGTTCGTTGAGATTATCCACGTATGCAACGATTTCTGTCAATTGTTTCATGATCTCTTCTTTTTTGGATTCTTCTATATGAAGATGAGAAAGCTTTTCAAGTTTGTTTAAAATGGTACTATCAATCTGCATCATTAAACCCTATCCCTTTTTTATCATTATATATTAATTTAGTTTAAGATATAACTACAATAATCAAACAAATAAAAGGATAGAGATATGCTGCAGCCATTAGATATGAATTCTGAAGTGTTCAAAGCAGAGCTTGAAAAAACAGAAAGATTTGCCGATAAAGTATGCGAAAGCAGGGGGTGGGTGTTAGGTCCCAATGCTGATGTCAACGAAGGCGTGATCATGGGTCTGGCCAGACATAAACTGCTTTACGGAAAAAGATTTTGTCCTTGTTATATGGTAGAGGAGGATCAAGACAGGCCGGGTCACTTTAAAAGTTCTGATGACAGAATATGCCCTTGCAAACCGGCAATCGAAAAAGAGATCCCCGAAGAGGGAATTTGCCATTGCCAAATATATTGCACACCGGAATATTTTGAGGCGCATAAAAAATAGCCGATAAAGATCAAAAGTTGCAATGCGAGCAAAAGACAACAGAAGGAAGAAGAAAACATGTTGCAAAAAAACAGTATCACCTCAAAAGAACTTGAAAGTCTCTTGAAAGCCAGAGAAAGAGGGGAAGAGGATTTTATTTTGGTGGATGTAAGAGAGCAGATAGAGTATGATATGGGCCATATCAAAGGGGTAGATATGCTGAAACCTACATCTGATTTTTCCAATTGGGCGCAAACACTTTTTGATCAAACCCAAGACAAAACAATTATTTTTACATGCCGCACCGGCAGCCGAAGCGCTCAGGTACAAATGATTTTTAAGCGAAACGGACATCAGCATGTGATCAACCATGACGGAGGTATCGTGACTTATTTGGGCGAGATAGAGAAGTGAACTGTAATGAATGTTATTGATCTTTTTATAAAGCTGCTCAGCTATGAATCCCTCACTCCAAACGATGCAGGCTCCTTGGCCTTTTTAGAATCGTACCTTCAAGGATATGAAGCGTATTATGCAAACAAAGAGGGGGTGAAAAACCTTTTTTTGACAAAAAAGTTTTCAGAAGGCCCCCATTTGTGCTTTGCCGGCCATGTAGATGTTGTGCCTGCCGGCGAAGGATGGGAGACCAACCCTTTTGTTCCGATGATTAAAGACGGCAATATCTATGCGCGAGGTGCTCAAGATATGAAAAGCGGCGTGGCTGCCTTTGTGCAGGCAGTGAAAGATACCGACTATTTTAAAGGACGGTTGTCGCTTCTGCTTACATCGGATGAAGAAGGGGATGCAAAATACGGTACGGCGGTGATGCTTGAACATTTAAAGGATATTGATCTTCTTCCGGAGTATTGTATTGTGGCAGAGCCGACTTGCGAAACGGTTTTTGGAGATGCGATCAAGATCGGAAGAAGAGGGTCCATAAACGGTATCTTGACGCTGAAAGGAAGACAGGGACATGCAGCCTATCCGGAAAAAGCAGTCAATCCTATCCATCAAATCAGCCGAATATTAAATAAGGTTGCAGGTGTTGATCTGGACAACGGGGATGAAAATTTTGCTCCAAGCAAGATAGTGGTCACAGATATACGTTCAGGGATGGAGGTTACCAATGTATCGCCCGGCATACTAAAAATGATGTTTAATGTGCGAAATTCGACAAAGACGACACAAGATGAGATCCGATCTTATATAGAAAGCTGCTTTAAAGGGCTTGAGTATGATTTGACGCTTACGCAATCGGCATATCCTTTTGTGACAAGCAGAAACTCTCTGATCGTAAAAAAACTTGTTGAGAGTATTGTGGCCGTAACGGGGATCAAAACGAACTTTTCTGCAGCGGGCGGAACGAGCGATGCAAGATTCATCGCAGCATACGGTGTTGATGTCGTTGAGTTCGGCGTAAAAAACGATACGATACATGCCCCTAACGAACGAACAAGCATTCAAGAAGTGGAAGGCCTCTACGAAGTGTTTAGGCATATGATGATGCATTTTGATGAAAATGCATCATAGGCCCAAAGCATTTATATAACTAAAAAGGGAAGAGATGAAAAAAATTGTGATTTTATTTGGAATGATGTGGGGCGGATTGTGGGCCGGTGAATTGGCCTGGCACAAAGATCTCAATACGGCATTTGAGATAGCACGAAAAGAGCATAAAAATGTTATGATGATGGTGGAGAGCCAGCACTGCCGATGGTGCAAAAAAATGGAGCAAGACACCTTAGCGGATGAAAGCGTGCAGAAAAGATTGGCGGCGTTTAGCCTTGTGAAAATTTCCAGGGAAGAGAGCAGAGAGATAAAAGAATTGCCTATGGTTGGCGGCGTGCCTACTATTTTTTTTATGACTCCGGAGAAAAAAATATTGCAAAAAGTAGTGGGATACTTTGATGTTGAAAATTTTTTGTGCTATATTGATGATGCCCAGCGGGCACATTCTGAACAGATAGAGACAGACTAAAACAATATAATCAAAGCAAAAACAGATATGTTTTTTAGGCGGCCCAGTTTTAAAGAATACATGATGGCAAAGCTAGTTACTTTGAGCATTTTTATATTTATCGTTTTTTCCTCAGGTTTGTTTCTTTTTGGCCATGATATCTATACAATTGTTTTAGCGATAGTATCGTTGGCCTTGGCATTTTCTTTTTTTGTTTTTTCCATTTACCGTGGGGCTAAACATATGGAAAAAGAACTCAACACGATCAACACATATCTTGAAAATATCGACAAGATAGATAAAATAGATTATAAGGCTCATTTTTTTACGCAAGAATTTGAAGAGTTGAATCAAAATTTGGCCAAAGCACTGAAAAGGGCACAAAAAAGAGAAGAGATCAAACAGCGCTATAATGCAAAACTTAAACTAAAAAATAGACAGCGTGCCGATATGATTTCTGCGATTGCCCATGAATTTCGCAATCCGATCGCTTCTATTATGGGTTATGCGCAAACATTGCAGGATGATCCGAATATCCCCAAGCCTCTTCAGGAGAAATTTTTAAATAAAATTTACAATAACGGCAATAAAATAGAAAGTCTTTTGGGCCGTTTAATTTTATGGAATAAATTTGAAAGCAAAGAAACAAAACTCCACAAAAGCAAATTTGACATATTGGAGTTGGCACAAGAGACAAAAGCCGCTCTTGGAGAAAAATACAAACATAGAGAAATCATTGTACAGGGAAAAAATCGTTTTGTAGAAGCAGACAGGACCTTAATGGATGTTGTCTTTAAAAACCTCATAGAAAATGCGCTTAAATACTCCAAAGACAAGGTGATAGTCACGATAGATTCCCAAAGAATATCCGTAGAAGATAAAGGCGTAGGTATCGCGCCTAAAGATATTGACAAAGTGACAAAAAAATTTTATCGGTCTGGTGAACACAATTGGGATAACTCCATGGGACTTGGGCTCTCTATCGTTAAAACAATTTTGACACTTCATCATACAAAATTAGAAATTGAAAGCGAACTCAATAAAGGCTCTGTTTTTTCGTTTGTTTTGAAATGATGCAAAAGTTTTTGATGGTATTTATGAATTTAATTGAAAACAAAAACCTTTCATAGGGCGATTTTTCACAGTTTGGCAAGAATTTTCCACGCAAACCCCTTTTTTTTTAAAAATCATACAAAGTTAAAACTTTATATAATAGAATTATCTTGTATTAATAATACTTATCTACAAATGTGTAGCAAAAGTATTATGAGAATTATTACTATACAAGGAGAAAAGTATGAAACTGGGGTTTTTAGTTGACCTCAACCTTTGCATGGGCTGCAAAGGTTGTGAAATCGCCTGTAAGGTGGAAAACGAAGTACCGCTTAGCTCATGGCGTCTGCGTGTAAAATATATTGATATAGGATCTTTCCCCAACACTTCAAGATCTTTTACGCCGTTACGCTGCAATCATTGCGAGAATGCTCCTTGTGAACGAATATGTCCGGTGTCTGCATTGCATTATTTGGAAAATGGCATTGTCAATATTGACAGCAGCAGATGTATCGGGTGTGCAGGATGCATGATGGCATGTCCTTATGGGGCTATCTATATGGACCCTGAAACCAATACGGCAGACAAATGTACGTATTGTGCGCATAGGATAGAAAGCGGAATGATGCCGGCATGTGTCGTAGCGTGCCCGGTTGAGGCAAACATATTTGGTGATGTGGAAGATGAACATAGCTATATATCGCGTTATATTATGGAACATCAAGGCAATATACAGGTACGAAAACCTGAAAAACATACCAATCCCAAACACTATTATGTGGGCGGAGGCACACAAACGCTCAATCCGCTTGCGCATCAAAGGCTGGAAGGGTATGGATTGTTCAACAATGTAACGCATCTTGCGCACAACGGAGATCCCCACCATGGCGTCATTGATAGATTTTTGGCGCCGTTTATAGGGCATGAAACAGCTGATAATAAAGCTTTTATGGATTTTGATGCCGGCCAAACAAAATCAAAAGAAGGAGGTCATTAATGGTTGAGAATACGATACAGGCAACACAAGCAGTGGTAACGCTGGATGTTGCGCTTCCGGGGATAATTTGGGGATGGATGATCACACTCAATATGTGGGCCAAAAGTATTGGAACGGGTGTGATTTTGGTAGGGGCTTATCTTTTATATAGATATAAAAAAGAAGAGACCCCCAATCTTAGATGGATGATGCCGCTTCTTTCCTTTGTGGCATTGAATGTTTTTTTGTTGTTTACTTTGGTGGATTTGCATCAGCCTTACAGAATGATCAATATCTTTTTGTATCCTCATTGGACATCTGCAATCACTGTGGGAGCATGGATGGCATCGCTTTTTACGCTTTTAGTGACTATTTTGATGGTGATCGGCGCGGCGGATGCCTTTCCCCGGCTGGGCGGTAAAAAGTGTAAAGTTACGGCAATGGCAAGAAACAATAGCGGTTTTTATGAAAAAATCTTTCCTTTTGTAGTTTTTTTGGCCATTCCTGTGACAATGTACACAGCGATCATTATGGCAGAATCAAGCGCAAGGGAGTTGTGGCAAGCTCCCACAGAGATGATGCAAATGTTTCTTGCAGCCTTGATGGCAGGATCTGCAGCATTGATTTTGTCATCAGGTTCTTGGAATAAAGAAGCAAGAAGAGATTTGTCATTGATTCTTATGTTTGCTGTCAGTGCAAGCTTTTTCATGTATATGGGGGAATACTTTTTCTCATTTAAATCTTCAGAAGCAGAAGCAACCTTGGCCTACATACATGCAGGCGGAGAGTACAGCGCTGAGTTTTGGTTTGGAATGATACTTGGGTTTATTATTCCTTTTTTCTTGGCAGCAAGTACTGTAAAAAACGATAATAAGACAGTATTGAGATTTGCAGCTATTTTGACGTTGGCCGGGCTTTATCTTGCAAAAGATGTATGGCTTAAAATTCCTCAAATGTTACCGTTGAGTTGATAAGGAGAAACAGATGACAAAATCAATGAACAATCAACAGCCTGTTTTTATGGAAAGCAGAAGGACTTTTCTGAAAGGTACTGCGTATTCCGTAGCAGGCGCTACACTTGCGGCAGGTGCTTTTAAGAAAATAGCAGAAACCCCTGCTGTAGCAGAGAACAGTTTTACCGCTACGCCCAAAACGCTTTCATTTTATCCTCCGTTAGAGCAGTGGGATAGTTTTACCGAGCTTGACGGCCATGACTGGAAGCGGGGAGGCACACTACGTAACGGTGTTGGCAGTGTCGACAATCCTAACGGAATTAAAGCGACGGAGTATATGTTGGTGCCTTTAATCTGTTCAAATTGCGAAGCTGCATGCGGGCTGACCGGGTGGGTGGATATCGGAGCTTATAAACAGTCCAAAGATCCTAAAGATTTAAAAGTCAGAAAATACATGGGTAACCCTTTGCATCCTGCAAGCCGCGGGCGAAATTGTGCCAAAGGCTATGCGGTACAATCGCAAATGTATGATCCGGATCGTATACCGTTTCCGCTAAAAAGGGCACCGGGCTCCAAGCGCGGCGAAGGCAAATGGGTGCGTACGACATGGGAAGAAGCAATGCAGACAATCGGCAAAAAGATGCATGATACGCTAAAGAGCGGGGATGAGCTTTCTAAAAAGTCGATCATGTATCATGTGGGACGCCCCAATGAGAGCGGATTTGGCCATAGAGTGCTTTATTCGATGGGAGTGGACGGACACAATTCGCACAGCAATGTTTGCAGTGCGGGAACAAGACAGGGATTGACGCATTGGTCAGGGGACGACAGACCCTCTCCGGATTGGGCAAACAGCAAGCTGATCTTTTTACAGTCATCCCACGCAGCAGATGCAGGGCATTTTTTTCAACAGCATGCCGGATTTATAGCCGATGCGAGAAAAAAAGGTGCAAAATTGGTGGTGATGGATCCGCGCATGTCCAATTCGGCCGGAATGGCAGACCTTTGGGTGCCTATTTGGCCGGGAACGGAAGCAGCGCTTTATCTTTATTTGGTCAATCGAATCGTAAACGAAAAGGATCCAAAAACAGGCAGGGATTATATCGATCATGATTTTATGAAACAATGGATCAATTGGGACGTATTTATCAGGGATACTGAATATCTTGAGTTTATCGTTGCACAAGGCTATATTTCCAAGCTTCCCGAAGGAGGAAGCTACGAAGATTTTATTAAAATTCTTCGAGAGATGTATGCGCCTTATACGCTGGAATTTGCCGCAAAAGAGTGCAGAGTGGATGCTGCAACCTTATCAAAGCTTTTTGATATGTTTATCGAAGGCGGCGATAAGGTCACAACCTATTTTTGGAGAGCCGGAACGATCGGCAACCGCGGCGGCTGGATGAATGTAAGGGCAGGCGTGCTCGCATTGGCTTTGAGAGGATGTATGAGGGGCGATGTGGGCAATGTGGGATGCTACGGGTTCCATGAGATTTTTATCAATGCTAAAGGGGATGCGGCTACCGAAGCCGGCAAGAAGCCTGAAAAAGTGGATGCGTGGAATGAGCTATTGTTCCCGCCAGATTTTCCGCTAAGCACCAATGAGCCGAGTTATCTGCTGCCTCATTTGCTTGCGGATGAAGCATGGCAAAAAAAATGGGCCGACAAGGGGTTGAATGTTCCGCAAAAGATCGCAGTATATATCCCGAGAATGTACAATCCCGTATGGATCAATCCGGACGGGTTCAGATGGATAGAGGTATTAAAGCGCGAAGACAAGATGGAGCTTACTTTCAATCTTTCGCCTACCTGGTCTGAAACAAATTGGTATTGTGATTATATCCTTCCTACAGGGCTTGCAGGAGAAAGACACGATCAGCACTCCGAAGCGACAAAACCGGCAAGATGGTTGGGCTTTAGACAGCCTGTGCTGCGTGTAGCACTTGAAAAGATGGGATGGAAACCGACTGATCCGGCCAAAGCAACACTTGAGGCGCATATGAAAGCCGGTCTTGGCGAAATCTGGGAAGAGATAGAGTTTTGGGCAAATATGTTTGTGCATTATGTCGATCCTGACGGAAGTTTGGGAGTGAAAAAGCATTGGGCATCCAAAGAAGACCCGAGCAGACCGGTAACCATTCCCGAATGGTATCAGGCGGCATTTGATCATGTGCATCATCTAAAAGCCGCGGCTTCAAAAAACCCGAAATATGCCAACAGCAAATACCCAAATTACGAGATGATGAGAGATATGGGAGCATGGCTGGAAGAGGACAATATTTTTAGGCCTCAAGAGCGGGAGTTGAAGAACGAAAACGGTGTGATCGAGTCAATGGAGATGAAGTTTGATGCTTCCACGCTTACGGTAGAACCTAACGGTGTGGTCAAAGCCAAAGTGGCCGGGAGCGAAGAGGTAAAAGCAATGGGGCTTATTTTAGGAGACAAGGTAGTGGAAGGTTTTAAATCCTCTAGCCGCAAGATGGAGTTTTTTGCAAGCTGGATGAAAGAGTGGAAGTGGCCGGAGTATGCCATACCGATCTATCCTGTCACCAAAGAGCAAAGAGAGAAGATGGTACATATCGTCAGCCAGATTCATCATGATCATATGCAAAAAGAGAATGATTTTGCGCTAAATCCGATATTTAGATTGCCGTACAATATCCATACGCGCTCAGTGAACTCCAAGCATCTCATGGAGATTTCGCAAAACCACAATCCGATTTGGATAGCCGCCAGCGATGCCAAGCGATTGAATATTAAGCGGGGAGATGCGATCAAGGTGACCATCACCGATACCGTATCAGGACTTGAGAGCGGTTATTTCATTGCGATGGCTGTACCGACGGAGGGTATTCTGCCGGGTACTTTGGCTTGTTCTCATCATGCAGGACGATGGAAACTTCAAAATGCAATCGAGATTCCCGGATTTAAAGAAAAATTGGGAGTCATGGGTATGGGAGCGCCGCTTTATGAGATGACGATGGATGAGAAGATGGGCACGCTTAAGCCTAAACAGGGTATCGATGCAGGGCTTATGGAGAGAAAAAATTCTTGGCAATTTAAAGAATACAACAGAGACATTGATAACGTATGGTGGGACGGTTTGAGCGGTTCATGGCAAAATGCAGTCGCACCTGCACATCCTGACCCGATCTCAGGTGCGCATGCTTGGCATCAAAAAGTTTCGATCGAGGCGGCAGGAAAAGAACATAAAATCGGGGATATTTATGTAAATTATGACAATAATATGAAAGTATATCAAGCATGGAGAGACAAGCTTGCCCGGCCGCTTGATAGCACCAATACTACCAGAAGGCCAAAAGAATTGAAAAGGCCTGTGTGGGCGTTGACAGATAAGGCATGGTCTGTTAATATTAGAGATTAAGAGACTCTATAAAATAATGATTTTACAATTTTGCAGCTGCATTAACGCTGCTGCGAAAATAATGAGAATTTGAACGAAAATGGCATCAGAAGGAAATAAATGACAATCGAAGATATAGAAAATCGCACTGTTTTATACGGTTTAATTTCAAGACTGATGATGATGGAGGTTGATAAGACATTTTTAGAATCGATCCATCGCGATGAAGCGATTTTAGAGATGTTTCCAAATTATAAAGCTTGGAGTAAGCATCAGGAGCTATCCATGGACATGCTTAAAGAAAAATATTATGATGTGGATTTTGCCAATCTTTTTTTAATGCATTTGGTTCCGTATGAAAGCTTTTATACAAGAGAAGATCAAATGATAGAAAGCGGAGGAGATAATCCCGTCATCGCCCTGTATAATGCACTTGATTTTAGAGTAGAGCTTGACAAGGCAAGGGTGGTGAGCCCCGATCATATCGGAGTAGAGTTGGAGTTTATGTATCTGCTCAATCAAGCCCTTAAAAAGGCCTATGAGGCAAAAGACAGCGAAGGGATCAAAGAGATTTTGGAGATACAGCGAGGTTTTTTAAAAGACCATTTGCTTGAATGGGCTCCTTTGTTTTTGATCAATATGAAAAAAGAAGCGCAAACTCCGCTTTATCATGACGGCGCGGAACTGGTTTTGGAGTTTTTGCTGAGCGATTATGAGTATATAGTAAAACAAATCAATGGCTATCGTGAGAACTGATGCGTTTAGATTTTGATGCAAGTTTGTGCGTAAGGGCCAAAAGCAGAGTTTCAAACTGTACCAAATGTGCGGACGTCTGTCCTTCACAGATACAAATTGTCAATAATTTGCCGAGTTTTATCCCTTCAACAGGGGTGCAGGCAGCTGCATGCGTAGGGGTCTGTCCGACGGAAGCGTTCAGCCTTTCCGGTTTTAGCGTTACGGAATTTTTCTTTGATTTTCTTGCATCAAAAGCGAGGCTTATTTCTCCTGATGTTAATATCCCTTGTGTCTCCGTGCTAAGCGTAGAGCATTTTATCGCTTTGGCATTGGCAAGCGATGAGCCTATCAGCCTGGATCTAACCGGATATAAAAAAGGAAGTACGCTTTTAGAGTATATTGAAGCAACGATAGAGGAGGCCAATTTTGTGCTTTCAAGTTTTTGCGATAAGCGGCTTGAAACAAATACCCTCAAGCCCCCTGTGCAAGAAAAAAGTCCGTTAGCGCAAGAAGAGACCTCAAGGCGCGATTTTTTACGCAATGTTTCCTTGCAGGGCGCAATCAAACAAAAATTGGCATTTGATGAAGCAGTGGATGCGCAGATGCTTCAGCATTTTGAGATAGACAGCGGTATGGTTGCCAAAATAAAAAACAAGCAGCTTCCCGATAAAAGAAAAATACTCTTTGCTGCGCTGAAAAAAACAGCTGCGCCGAAAGTTTTTGAAATACTGCCTCAAGAAGAGATCAGCTGTATTTCTCAGAAATACATTAATGAGGATTGCACCAACTGTCAAATTTGTTATCGTGTGTGCCCGACAGGAGCATTGAGTTCAGACAACAAATTTTCGCTTATACATTTTGATGCAATGCTTTGTGTAAAATGCCGTTTGTGCCATGATGTTTGCGAACCTCATGCCATAGGACTTCAAAGCGGTTTTGAGATAAAGGAGTTTTTTGAGCCCACCCAAAGAACTTTGGCTGTTTTTAATGTCAAACGATGCGATGAATGCGGCAATTATTTTACTTATACAAGCGGAGAGCAGATTTGTCCCCGTTGTAAAATAGAAGAAGAAGAGGCATTAGTGCTTCATCAAAATGCTAAAGAATTCAAAAAAGAAGGATAGCCATGCAGCCTTATGAGATAAAACCCGATACGAAACTATGTACCATTCTGGGATACAATGCCCAAACGGGCTATATGCGAAAATACTTTAATAAATTAATGAAACACTATGGGATCAATGCAACCGCCATCGCACTCAATATTACAGATGAGCATTTCGCTTTTACGATGTCCAATGTCAGACACTCTAAAGTTGATAAAATGATGATTGAACGAGAATTTCAACAAAAGGCGGCCGGCTATTGTGATAGTTTGGATAAAGAAAGCCAAAAAAAAGGCAAAGTCGATTTTATAGAGATAGAAAACGGAGAAGTAAAAGGGTTTTGTTTGGACGAAAGAGTGACGGAGCTTTTTGAAGATCTTTCTTTGATAGACGACCGGATACGTTTTTTGGCCAAAAATGTGCTTATTGCCAACAGATGGTATGATTGTCCCGTAGAGTTAAATGATCTGCCCTTGCTTATAGGAGAATAGCGATGAACAATATAGATGATTTGAAAAAAGAGTTTGAAACATTCACAGGTAAAAATTTCAATATCAAACCGGCATCCTGCGATAGCGAAAGCTGCAACAGCGATGAGGAGAACAGTCTCAAAGATTATCCGAGTTATACAGACGCATTGTATGCGGCATTGGCATCCCCCTATGCCAGCGGCATCTATCTATCGCGCTGGGATATCAAAAATATTGCGCAAGCGGCAGGCGAATCCATGGCGATCCATCCTAGAAAACGGATGTTTGAACTTCTGATGAAATTTGCAGCAACCAAAGAAGATATGCAAAACGTTTTAGATGCCCTAAAAGAACATATCGAAGAAAAAATTGACATCTATGAAGAGTTAATGACGCATTTTCCGGCAAGTGCCGAAATATTTGCTCCAAAGATTCAAAAGGCTCAAAAAACAATAAAACTTTTTCCTCAGATTATCAAAGAGTATTTTGAGTAAATAATCCAATAAACTAATTTGCGCTATAATCATTTATTGAAAGGATTGTCGTGACAAAAGCCACCAAAGAGGAAGCATTAGCGTATCATAAAAAAGGAAAAATCGGCATAACCCCAACAAAGCCTTGCGAAACGCAAGATGATCTTTCTTTGGCATATACTCCGGGCGTGGCTTATCCTTGTCTTGAAATCGCAAATGATAAAACGCTTTCTTTTGTCTATACAAACCGCTCCAATCTGGTGGGTATTATTTCTGACGGGACAGCGGTGCTTGGTCTTGGGGATATCGGCCCGCTGGCTGCAAAACCGGTGATGGAAGGCAAATCGGTACTTTTTAAAAAATTTGCCGATATTGATGCTTTTGATATCGAGCTCGATGTGCACAGCGTAGAAGAGATCGTAGCGGTATGCAAAGCCGTTGCCCCTACCTTCGGAGGGATCAATCTTGAAGATATCAGCGCCCCCAAGTGTTTTGAGATCGAAAAAATCCTTCAAGATGCGCTTGATATTCCTGTTTTTCACGATGACCAGCATGGGACGGCGATTATTACAACGGCGGGTTTGATCAATGTATTGGAATTGACAGGGAAAAAGGCTGAAGAGATAAAAGTAGTGATCAACGGAGCAGGGGCAGCGGGAATTTCATGCGCAAAAATGTATCAAAGTTTGGGGGTAAAGCACATTGTCATGTGTGACAGCAAAGGGGTGCTTTCTGCAGAAAGGACAGACCTTAACAGCTATAAAATGCCGTTTGCGGTACAAACAAAAGCAAAAAATTTAGAGGATGCCATAGAGGGCGCAGATATGTTTTTGGGATTGAGCGTCGCAGGAGCCCTTACCAAAAACATGGTTGCTAAAATGGCGCCAAACCCCGTTATTTTTGCTTTGGCAAACCCTGTGCCTGAAATTTTTCCCGAAGAAGTCGAAGAGGTAAGAGAGGATGCCATTGTTGCCACGGGACGTTCGGATTATCCCAATCAAATCAACAATGTATTGGGATTTCCTTTTATTTTCAGAGGAGCGCTGGATGTGGGGGCAAAAAAAATTACCGAAGGTATGAAGATGGCGGCAGCCAAGGCTTTGGCCGCTTTAGCCAAAGAGCCGATACCCGATGCACTCAAAGCGGCTTATCATGGCCGGCCTGTGGCATATGGAAAAAAATATATTATCCCTCTTCCTTTTGATAAGCATGCACTGGTTTGGGTAGCTTCGGCAGTAGCCAAAGCCGCTTTTGAAGAAGGAGCAGCCTCAATAGGGTACTATGATCATGAGGCATATCGCGAACAATTGAAATCCCTTGCTTTTGGATATCCCAATCAAGAGACATCAAACTAGATGGATTTAAAATCTTACCTTCTCCTTGGCGAATTGCTTAAGAAACGTCCTGCAACCGATAGAGAAAATCGGGCCTTTGGCCTAGAGCATCCTTTGGAACAAAATAATCAGATAAAACAGCTTTCTCTTTGGAAGCAAAAACATATTGCTGCCTTAAAAAAGCCTTCTGAGGGTGATCTGTTTTTTTCTTATTTATACATCGCGACGATGGTATTGGGTGTTTTGGTTTTTATCATAGGTTTGTTTTCTGGAATCGGACTGCTGGGCTATAGCGGACGCGAGCCTGTGAATATTGTCTATTTTCTGACAATGGTTGTTTTTGTACCGCTATGTACGATGGTGTTGACAATTTTATCCATGATTCAAGCACATAAGCCGCAAAATCTATTGGTGCA
Source organism: Sulfurovum sp. UBA4779 (assembly GCA_002403155.1). Lineage (GTDB taxonomy): Bacteria > Campylobacterota > Campylobacteria > Campylobacterales > Sulfurovaceae > Sulfurovum. The sequence continues at coordinate 22,100 of DHHF01000014.1, read as the reverse complement.
TATATCGCCGGCATTTTGGATGGAAAAGATATTTGAGCGTCTGTCATCCGGCAAGCATCCTGCTATGCAAAATTTTAAGCTAGACCCGCGGGTGGGCAATTGGCTTGTGATTGAGCGTTCCCAATTGTTTGCATGGCTTTTCTCATGGGGGTTGGTGGTTGCGCTTTTGGGCACGGTTGTAGCCAAAGATATTGCTTTTGCATGGAGTAGCACCCTAAAAGTTTCTCCTGAAGAGTTTCATGCGTTTATCAATATGATTGCGTTTTCATGGAGGGATTGGTTTCCTGCTGCAGTTCCTTCTTTGGAGGTGATAGAGCAAAGCCGGTACTTTAGGTTGGGTGAAAAGATAGATGCCGGTATGATACGCCATGCCTCTATGCTGGGGGAATGGTGGAAATTTTTGTTATGTGCTGCGCTGTTTTATGCAATAGTGTTGCGATTTGGCATGTATTTGCTGGCAAAAATAGGCCTTATGAGGGCATTGAAAAAATCAATATTGAACCAAAAAGAGACAATGCAATTGCTGCACGAAATGAATGACCCGCTGATTGTAAGCAGTGCAAATGAGGCTCATGTTTCTTTGGAAAAATCCATTCACGGGTATCTTCGGGAGACAACAAAGTTAAATACCTCTTATCACGCTGTACTTGGCTGGTCGTATTCCAAAGAAGAGATAGCGGTTTTATGCGATATGGCGGCTATTAAAACCCCTTTAATGCTCTCCGTTGGCGGAAACAATAGTTTAGAGGAAGACTCACATGCCATAAGCCGGTGCAAACAAGAAGTGCTGGTATGCGTCAAATCCTGGGAGCCGCCGACGATGGACTTTGTAGATTTTATGCAGGCTTTGGAGGGGCAAGCGGATAAAATCACCGTTCTTCCTTTGGGGATACCCCAAGATTCCTATCTGCCTCGGTCAAAAGCACTCGAGGTGTGGGCAAAAAAACTTGCCTCGATAAATAATGATAAAGTGTGGCTTAAAGTATGAGTGTCTCGCATCCGAAATTTGCGGTCGTAGGACATCCCAATAAAGGCAAAAGCAGTATAGTTTCTTCTTTGGCGCTTGATGATAGTGTGGAGATTTCAGATACTCCCGGGACTACTGTGAGAAAATGCAGTTTTCCTCTTATGGTGGATGGCAGGATACTCTATGAACTCTATGATACTCCCGGCTTTCAAAGAGCAAGGTATGTACTTGAGTGGCTTAAACAGCATCATGTGTCTGCAGATAAAAAACAAGAAGTGGTGCAGGTTTTTATCGATGAGCATCGAAAAGACGAGCGTTTCAGAGATGAGGTAGAGCTGCTTGAGCCCATTATGCAAGGAGCAGGGATCATTTATGTGGTTGACGGATCAAAACCTTACGGGCAAGAGTATGAAGCCGAAATGGAGATACTCCGCCGCACAGGCCAGCCCTCCATGGCGCTTATCAATCTGATAGAAAAAGATGATTATGTTCAAGAGTGGAAAAGGGCGCTGGAGCAATATTTTAAGATGGTCAGGGTATTTAATCCTATGAGTGCAACCTTCAAAAAACATTTGCAGCTTTTAGAAAGCATGGCCCAGCTCAAAGAGGAGTGGATTGCTCCGATGAAAATCTCTATCCGCTATTTTGAACGATACCATGAACAGATGCTTCAGCAGACTGCACAAACGATTACGCAGCTTATCTTTGCATCTCTTTCTCATGTAGAACAGCTTGAGCTTAAAGACAAAGAGGCAGGATCAGTAGAAGAAAAAAAGCTTGAAGAGATGTATAAAAAAACATTGCGCGGCCTTGAATACGAATCTCAAAAAAATATAGAAACGATATGGCATCACGGACACCTTCAAAAAGAAGAGAAAGGTTTGATGTTTGAACATATGGACCTTTTTTCAAAGCAAAGCGCTTCTATATTCGGATTGACACAAAAAGAACTTATTGTGACAGCAGCAACGGGAGGGGCGATTACCGGTGCAGGAGTGGATTTGTTGTTTGCCGGCCATACGCTTCTTTTGGGGGGTGCAATCGGGGCGGTTATCGGGGGTGCCAGTGCCTATTTTGGATTCGAAAAACTTGCCAAAATCGATGTATTGGGGCAAAAGCTTGGACAAAAATATCTTCAAATGGGCCCCATGGAAAATCAAAATTTTCCTTTCATTCTTTTAGGGCGGGCATTGTATCATGCGCAAAGTGTTGCTTCTATGTCACATGCAAGAAGAGAAAGGCTCAAGCTTGAAATGAATGAAGCATTTAAAAATCAATGGCTCGATGAAAATGCGCGAAAGTCTTTGTATCGGTATCATAAAAAATTTCAAAGCAAAGCCCAAACCGATACAAAAAATTTAGAGGCATATGAAAAATTGATTCTGGAAATTTTAAGAAAATGTATCGATGGGTAAAATATTTTTTCAATATCGCTCCACCGATCATATGGTATAGATATTTTTAAAGTATTTTCTCTATCCCTGTTAAAACCGCTGCAGATAAAAGTCCTCCGGCGATTCCCGCGAGCACATCGTCTCCCATGACGCCAAGCCCTCCTTTGAGTTCTCTGTCGATCCATCCGATCGTTGAAGGCTTCCAGATATCAAAAAGGCGAAATGCGCCGAAACTTAAAAGGATTGCCAACACATTCGCATAAGAAAAATGCAGCGCAGCAGCCGTAGAATAAGCGATCATGAGCGAAAGCCACATCCCGGCGGCTTCATCGATCACTATCTCTTTTTGGTCGTGCAAGCCTGTTTGTTTTTCGTATTTATTGATCTCGACGATACCGATCACGGTGATTGCCAAAGTCAGCATAAAAAGTGTTTCGATGCCTAAATAGTACACGATGCCGATTCCTACAGGAAGAGAAGCAAGTGAACCTACTGTTCCCGGAGCTTTTGGGCTAAGGCCTGCACCAAAAAAAGTCAAAAAAAGTTTTTGCAAATTCATAAATCCCCTTTTTATGTCAGCGATGAAGTTTGATAGAGTTTAATGAGTTTAAGATAAAACTGCTCTTCGCTTTGCTGTTCAAGCAGGCCCGATCCCGGCATCAGCGAATAGTGCATTTCTTGTAGATTGTCAAATCTGTTGGGGAAAAGCGAAGCAAGAATATTGGCCGAAACCTCTTTTCTTACCAAGATGGTAGGGGGTACAAGGCCGCTTTGCATAAGTTTTAAAATAGAATCGGAATGATAATGAACATGGTGATGCTGTCCATGAGGACATGTTTGTGTGCTTACCAGTGTTCTGCAGGTATCGCAATAAACATATTCATCGATCGTTTTTATTTGAATACCGATATTTTTGCATTCGTCAAAGATGGAAGCCAGCCGGTTTTGATCATAATAAAGGCCCAATCCCCCATGGTTTTTTCCTATGACAAGGCGGGTACAGCCATAATTTTTAGCCAAAAGCGCATCCAGGATGAGTTCATTGTAGCCTGCAAAAATATAAGTATTTTCAAAAGGAACAATGATCACTTTGTTTCTGGGCAAAAAATTATCGACAAAAGTCATCAATGCTTTATGCCGTATATCATAGCGCAATCCTGTAGAAGTAAAAGGCTTTCGCAAAAAGATGACCAGAAGATCGCTTTCATCCAAGGCTTGACGGATTATTTTCTCATGCGCTCTGTTGAGGGGATTGGCCGCAAGAAGCATTGAAGAAATTGTTTTTGCTCCGGTTTTGGTAATCATTTGGCGAATGCGTTTGATATTGTCATCTATCAAAGGATATTCAACGGTGTACTCTCCAGAAACAGCGATTTCTCCGAGTCTTGATATAGTATTTTTGACTCCGGGATGGTGGGTATCGGCTGTTCCATAGATGTTGTGCACACGTTCAATCGGATCGATGCGAAAGGTATCTTCTACCGTAAGTTCTCCTACTTTTTTATTTTCGGTAATAAGATCAACCACATCGCCTTTTTGAAGATTTTCTAGCGTTTTATGGTTGCGTTTGCCTTTGGGAGCCATCAAAAAAGCAAAAGGAAACGGTACCCCTTTGTACATTTTGGTCCTATCGACTTCTTTTGCTTCTTTTTCGTTCATAAGTTTGTCAACAGGAGAGATCAGCCCTGCTTTGACAAGTGCCAACGTAGAAAGCGCTTCCGTATCGATGTAGAGTGAATATTGATGTTTATTTCTTTTTAAAAAGTCCATATTTTTTCCTTTTTTCCCATAGGCTTTTTCTTGATATTCCGAGCTTTTTTGAGAGTTCGGTATCCGGAAATTTATATTGAAAGTTATTTACGATAAATTTTACATAATCATCAATAGCCAATATTTCATTCTGGTCATAAAGTTTGCTTTCTGTGTTGAGAGTGATTGTCGGAAAATCAGTTTTGATTTCAGCCGTACTGCACAAGATAAAATTGTAATTTTTGAGTATCTCAAACAGCTGCTCTTTGTCTGTTTTTTTAAGCGCCTGTATTTCTGTAATATAAAATAACGACTTGGGGTTGCTGTTGAAGATTTTTTCTCTCCAGTTTTCATTGCTTAAAGGGATAAAGGTCAAAAGCAAATCTTTTTTTCTTGCATAATTAAAAACGATTTTATCTACCAGCCTTTGATAGTTGGTTTGAATGACAAGCGGTGTGCTGATCTTGTCAGTATCAAAATCCGTTTGGATCTCTTGGAGCAGATTTTGTATATACTCTTGATAAAGAAGGGTATTTTTTTTAAGTTCTTGGTACTCTTTATAGTGATCGATTTTGCGCAGCAGCTCTTCGATCATAAAAGGCTTGACGATATAGTCTTTCGCTCCAAGTTTAAGTGGTTCGCTTACGGTATCGTTATTGATATAGTTAACCATCAAGATGATAATTTTGTCTTTAAATTCTTTAACAAGCGGCAATATGTTTTGGCCCGGTAAATTTGTAGAAAGCAAATAAACATCCCCTTTGCTTTGTAAAGCTTCTTTGATGGAGCTATAGATTTCTGTTTCAAATCTGTGTTCACTGAGTTTGGAGGCGATACTCTGTGCAAGATAGAGTTCATTTTCTATAATAATAATTTTCATAGTGCTTTCCAGTTAAAATAAGTTAAATTTGCCACAGCATAAACGGCAACGCCTTCTTTCCGTCCTACAAAACCGAGTTTTTCGGCTGTTGTTGCCTTGATATTGACAAGATGCTGATTAATTCCAAGAAGGGATGCCAGGGATTGCTGCATATGTGGTTTATAGGGCGTAATTTTCGGAGTTTCTGCCATAATCGTCAAATCCACATTGCCCAACACATAGCCAAAAGAGGTCAGCCTTCTTACGGTGTCTTTTAAAAGTATTTTAGAATCAATCCCTTTGTAGGTTTCATCCCAATCAGGATAAAGCTCTCCGATATCACCCATGCCTGCAGCCCCAAGCAGCGCATCGATAAGCGCATGAATGGCAACATCCCCATCGCTATGCGCTTTAAAACCGTACTCCGCCTCTATCGGCACGCCGCATAAAAACATTTTTTTCCCCTCTTCAAAAGAATGGATGTCTATACCAAATCCCGTAAGTGTTTTAGAGGATGGCGGCTTGAGGCAGGAAAGTTTTTTAAGATCTTCAACCGTGGTGAGTTTGTGTGCTGTTGCTGAGCCTGCGACAAAAGCAACACTCTCTCCCAGATCTGCAATGGCTGAACTTTCATCTGTAAATGTTTTTGAAGTTTTGAGTGCTTGTTTAAGTACTTCCGCAATACTAAGCTGAGGTGTTTGGATAATTTTTGCTTTTTCTCTATCGGCAGGTATGCCGTCAAGATAAAGCGTATCTACCATATCAAGCACAGGCACGACACACGAAGCTTTTGTTTTTGCATCCAAAATACGTTTGATAGTCTCTTGATCGATGCAGCAGCGTGCGATATCGCTTACAAGGACATATTTTGAATGAACATGCTCTATGGCATTGGCAAGAGAGGCTTGCCTGGAATTTCCGCCTTCCACATAAGTAAAATTTGCAAATTTTTGCATAAAACGAATTTCTTCTTTTGAAGAGACAATGATAATTTCTTTAAAGGCTGCAGCACAGACAAATGTTTGGGCAACATGAAGCCACAAAGGCATATCACCGCAATACAGCCATTGTTTTTTGGCGTTTGCCTTAAATCTCGTTGAGCTGCCGGCTCCCAATAATATTAATGTGGTATCAGACACGCATATTCCTGTTTTTCTGTATCAAATAGTAACGAATTATACCAATCCATTGCTTGATTGTATCTGTATAAATAAGATATATTTTATCTTATTTTTTCGCAGATATTTTTATTTTTCAATAAAATTTAAGATTGGCTTGGTATAACTCGTATGTAAACCGCTAATTCACACTATTTAGGATTTAAACAATGAGAGCAGAATGGTTAAAAAAACGTGAAAATGATCCTGTAAGAACTCAAATGTATTATGCCAAACAGGGGATTGTCACGGAAGAAATGCAATATGTTGCCAAAGTGGAGAAAATAGATCCGCAGCTGCTTCGAAGCGAGATTGCAAGGGGAAGGTGTATTATCCCCGCAAATGTCAATCATAAGCATCAAATACCGATGGCCATCGGTATGGTTGCCACATGCAAAATCAATGCCAATATCGGCTCTTCGGCATTGGCGTCCGATGTTGAGGGAGAGTTGGAGAAAGTCGATGTCTGTCTCAAGTACGGGGCAGATACGATCATGGATTTGAGTACCGGAGGGGATCTTGACAAGATTCGGCAAGCTGTGATAGCCCATTCCAGCGTGCCGATCGGAACCGTGCCGATGTATCAGATTTTGCATGATGTGAATGATCATATCGAAAAACTTGATATCGATACGATGCTCAAAGTTCTTGAAAAACAAGCACAGCAGGGAGTGAGCTATTTTACGATCCATGCGGGCTTTTTGCTTAGATTTATGCCGCATGTTGCCAAAAGAAAAATGGGGATCGTAAGCCGCGGCGGTTCGCTTATGGCGGCATGGATGATGCACTATCATAAAGAAAACCCTTTCTATGAAGCGTTTGATGATATTTTAGAGATTTGCCGCAAATACGATGTGGCTCTTTCGCTTGGAGACAGCCTCAGGCCGGGATGCTTGTATGATGCGAGCGATGATGCGCAGCTTAGTGAGCTGAAAGTACTGGGAGAGCTGACGCTTCGGGCATGGGAAAAAGATGTGCAGGTCATGATAGAAGGGCCCGGGCATGTCCCGCTTAATCAGATCGAAAGAAACATGAAGCTCGAACGCGAATACTGCCATGAAGCACCTTTTTATATTTTGGGGCCGCTGGTTACGGATATTGCTGCAGGCTATGATCACATCAGTTCGGCCATAGGCGCAGCGGTGGGAGGATGGCACGGCGCAAGCATGCTTTGCTATGTCACACCCAAAGAGCATCTGGGGCTTCCGAATGCAGCCGATGTGCGCGAAGGGATCATTGCCTACAAGATAGCCGCGCACGCTGCAGATATTGCAAGAGGCCGTCCTGATGCAAGAAAAAGGGATGATGAGATGAGTGATGCCCGCTACGGTTTTGATTGGAACAGGCAGTTTGAATTGGCGCTGGATCCGGACCGTGCCAGAGAATATCATGATGAAACTTTGCCTCAGGATGTTTTCAAGGAAGCCGAATTTTGCTCCATGTGCGGGCCTAAGTTTTGTTCTTATAAAATTACGCAAAATATTGTCCGAGAGCATGGAGAAACGATGGCCGATAAAGAAAAAATGGGTATTGCTCATTAGAAAATTGACAGCGGTGCTTGCAAAAGAGCGGGCTTGTGTGTTTTGCAACAAATAGGACATTAAATTAAAACAGGAGTTAAAATGACAAACGAAACAGTATTGGAAGCACTTAAAAACGTAACCTATCCGGGATTTACGAAAGATATCGTTGCTTTCGGATTTGTAAAAGATATCAACATTGACGGCACAAACGTCAGCTTGACCGTAGAAATCACCTCTTCTGCAGATGAAGTAAAGCAGCAGATCATTCAAGAATCGACAACCGAGCTTAAGAAAGCAGGGTTTTCAAATATTGCTGTAAACATCAAAGCCCCCGAGGCGCCCAGACAAATGAGCAACTCAATGAGCGGTAAAAATATTGCTCCCCAAGTGAAAAACTTTGTCATGGTCAGTTCGGGCAAGGGAGGGGTCGGCAAATCGACTACTTCGGTCAACCTTGCTATCGCTATGGCGATGCAAGGCAAAAAAGTAGGGCTTTTGGATGCGGATATCTATGGGCCCAATATCCCTCGTATGATGGGTGTAGCAGACCAAAGGCCCCAAATCGAAGGCAACAAAGTGCTTCCGCTGAAAGCATACGGTGTGGAGATTATGTCCATGGGGTCACTGATGGAGCCGGGACAGTCGTTGATATGGAGAGGTGCGATGATCATGAAAGCCATCGAGCAGTTTTTAAGAGACATTCTTTGGTCGGAGCTTGATGTATTGGTGATCGATATGCCTCCGGGTACGGGAGATGCACAGTTGACATTGGCCCAATCGGTACCGGTCACCGCAGGCGTGACAGTGACTACTCCGCAAGAAGTAAGCTTGGATGACAGCAGAAGATCGCTTGATATGTTCCAAAAACTTCATATCCCCACAGCGGGTATCATTGAAAATATGAGCGGTTTTATCTGTCCTTCATGCCATACAGAATCAGACATCTTTGGGATGGGAACGGCAGAGCCTGTCGCAAAAGAGTATGATACGGAGCTTATCGCGCGTATTCCTATTGAGCCTGCGGTGCGGATCGGCGGAGATACGGGTATGCCTGTCGTTTACCATAAACCGGACAGCGAAACGGCCAAGCGCTATCAGGAGGCTGCAAGTAAACTGCTTGCTTTTATCGATAAAGTCAATGCGCAAGGCGGGGTAAGCAATGAAGCCATCCAGCCTACGACCCCTGCAGGCGTAAGTGCATGCAGCACCTCTAGATAAGCATATCTTCTCTTATCTCTTACGCTCGGAGTTTTATCTCCGAGTGCCGCAGAGGGTTTCTTCATTATCGATCGATGTTTCTTTTTAAATTTTTTATCTTTATTTTTGTTATAATGCAAAAAAACAAGGACACAGAATGACCAATGCCCAAAAACTTCAAAATATTTTAGAGTTGGAGATTATCCCTGACTTGGAAGCAGCGATAGACGAATTGTTTGAAGAGATAGACAAAACCAAAAATGCAACCAAAGAACAAAAAGAAGACCTCGAAGAGCTCCGAGAGATGAGGACGGAGTGTTTTGCCATTGTAGAGGAGCTTAAGCGCAATGAGCTTGAAGAGGAAGAGATCGATGAGCTTTTGGCAGAGTTTATGGAGATGAAAACAGAAGAATAAGCCCAAAAAGGCAGTGAGAAATTAATACATTAACTTTTTATTAATTTTCTATTGACTTTTAAGCAAAAAGAGCGCTATAATTTAATTATAAATCAAAAAACAAGGAAAAAACAATGAAAAAGATTACAGCTTCAATCGTAGCAGCATTGGCGATGAATGCGTTTGCATTCGCAGGCGGAGATATCGCTCCGGTAGAACCGGAAGTAACGGTACCTGAAGTAGTAGAAGCAGCTCCGGGTGCATTCTATGTAGGTTTGGGCTATTCTTATATGAAAGCAGAGTCTGATCCATTTGAATATCAAAGATATGATATTTCGGAAGGAGACATTACTGCAAACTCGCTTTTGCTTTTGGCTGGGTATAAATATAACCAATACCTTGGCCTAGAAGCTAGATATACGATGAACGTTGGAGATCCTGAATTTGATTATGGAAGCTATCCTTCAGTAGATTTGGACGGTGATATGACCAATGTCGGTATCTATGCAAAAGGGATGTATCCGGTAACAGAAGCATTTGATGTGTATGCATTGCTTGGATACGGTCAAGTAACGATCGATACTGATTTGTTTGGTGATCTTTCTGAGTCAGGTTTCCAATGGGGTCTGGGTGCAAGCTATGCAGTGACTGAAAACATCGGTGTATTTGTAGACTATACAAGACTGTATGATGATACAGGATTCGATGGTTATCTTGACCCTGAGACAGACGTAACAGTTGACTCTATCAACGTAGGTATGACTTATACATTTTAAGTAATAGATCCATATCAACAGATGCGGCCGCATCTGTTGATATGATCGTTGCTTTTTCTTCTTTTTTATAAAAATTATAAAATAATTTCTGCTTTAAATTCTTATAATCTTCATTGACTTTCTTTATATTAAAAGATATAATTCCTTCGTAAATCAAAACAAGGAAAAAACAATGAAAAAGATCACAGCTTCAATCGTAGCAGCATTGGCAATGAACGTATTTGCATTCGCAGGCGGAGATATTGCTCCGGTAGAACCGGAAGTAACGGTACCTGAAGTAGTAGAGGCAGCTCCGTTCCCTGGTGCATTCTATGTAGGTTTGGGGTATTCTTATATGAATGCAGATGTTGATGGATACGGAGATATTTCTGCAAATTCAGCATTATTGCTAGCAGGATATAAATACAATCAATATCTTGGTTTGGAAGCAAGATATACGATGAATGTGGATGATCCTGAAGTTGATTCTGGTTATGCAGAGTTCGATGGTCTTGAAGGTGATGATATGACCAATATCGCTATTTACCTTAAAGGAATGTATCCTGTAACAGAAGCAATTGATGTCTATGCATTGCTTGGTTATGGTCAAGTAGCTTTTGAGGCTGGTAAATATGACGTAGATGTTTCTGAATCAGGTTTCCAATGGGGTCTGGGTGCAAGCTATGACGTGACTGAAAACATCGGTGTATTTGCAGATTATACAAGACTCTATGATGATACAGGATTTGACGGAGAGCTAGAGGGTGTAGACGTAGCAGTTGACTCTATCAACGTAGGTGTGACTTATACTTTCTAATCCCATTTGGTGCCAACCGAAAGCGTGATTGCTGTCGGTTGGTATCGCTTACTTAAAAATTTCTCGATATCCATCCGCAACCAAACGAATAGAACCCTCTGAATAATTTAAGAGATTGACAGTTTCGTCATTCTGATACTGAAACAAATTCAATATAACAATTTCAGAATCCCATAAATAGAGATCTTGAACTTGATCAGGATATTCTGACTCAATCAACATAAAGCATGTTTGTTACTCTACGGTTACCGATTTGGCGAGGTTTCTTGGCATATCCACATCGTTTCCTAATCTTACCGAAATTTCCAGCGCAAGCAGTTGGGTAACCACCATCATTTCAAAAAATTCCAGCATCGGGTGTGTATCGTATGCAGTTTGCACAAAATCATCTGCCAGTGAAAAAGGCTCGGGAGAGATAGCCAGGATAGTGGCATCGCGGGCGCCAAGCTCTTCGACGTTGGATTTGATCTTATCATAATGCATGGTTTTTGGCATCAATGCAACGGTAAAGAGTTCGCTGTCAGCCAAAGCGATGGGGCCGTGCTTCATCTCGCCTGCCGGATATCCTTCCGCATGAAGATAGCTGATCTCTTTGAGTTTGAGTGCGCCTTCGAGTGCTAGAGGATAGAAGATATCTCTTCCGATAAAAAAGAAACCGTGCCCGTGCAGATAGCGTTTGGAGAGCCTGTGCAGTTTTTCATGCAGTGCATCGGTTACGATAAGGGCTTTGGGGGTTTGAAGCATGGCGGCTATCTCTGCATTCAGAATTTCTTGTGAAATGGTTTGTTTTTTTTGGCCCATATACAGCGCAAGCATCCAAAGTACCATCGTTTGTGTAGCAAAAGCTTTGGTGCTGGCCACCCCCTTTTCGATGCCGGCCCTTGTAAGGATCGCCGCATCGCTCTCTCTGACGATAGAGGAGTTGTCGACGTTGCAGATACTAAGGCTTTTTAGTCCTGCTCTCTTTGCCATTTTCAGTGCCTCAAGCGTATCGGCAGTCTCCCCGCTTTGCGAAATGGTGACAAAAAGCGTATCCTTGGTCAGCAGCGGTTCTTTGTATCTGAACTCTGAAGCGATCTCTACCTGGCAGCGTATTTTTGAGATGCGTTCAAAAAGATAGGATGCTGCAAGGGCAGAGTGGTAGCTGGTGCCGCATGCGCAAATCTTGACCGCATGGATGCCGTCAAAAAAAGCCGTATCCAGCTCTTCAAAATCGATCATATCATCAAGCACGCGGCCCATCATCGTCTCACCCATGACACGGCTTTGCTCGTAGATCTCTTTTTCCATAAAGAAACGATAGCCTTCTTTTTGGGCGAGCATTTTGTCTGAAGCAAGCGTTTTGGCTATGAAGCTTTTTTCGCCGTCTTTATCGTAGAGTTTGACTGTGTTTGGGTTTGCATAGCCGTATTCCCCGTCTTCCAGGTAATACACCTCTTTGGCTTTGCCTATGACGGGCGTATCTGATGAGGCAAAATAGATTTCGCTTTCATCAAACCCTATCAGCATCGGAGAGCCGTTTTTGGCAAAGAAGATCGTATCGGGAGCTGATTCTGAGATCAGAAGGACGGCATACGCCCCTTCAAGCCTTTGGATTGTCTGCTTAAAAGCGGCAAAAGGGTCATTGAGCCGTTTATAAGATTTTTCAAATAGATGGACGATGGTTTCCGTGTCGGTTTGACTTACAAAATGTATCCCCTCGGCTTGCAGCTCTTTTTTGAGTGTTTGGTAGTTTTCAATGATACCGTTGTGTACGACGTAACTGTATGCTCCAAGATGCGGATGGGCATTGAGTTCGGTAGGTTTTCCATGCGTTGCCCAGCGTGTATGCCCGATAGAAATGCCAAAACCGCTTGTTTGAAAATTTTTGGTTTTTTCCCGAAGATTTTCAAGTTTCCCGACCGCTTTGAAGCTGTTGAGTTTGTTGCCCTCTATGATGGCAATCCCTGCTGAATCATAGCCTCTGTATTCAAGCTCTTGCAATCCCTCAAGCAGGATCTCTTTTTTTTCTTTTTTCCCTAGGTATCCGACAATTCCGCACATTTCTTTTCTTTCTTATTCTTTTTTTGTAAGTTTTTCGATGATTATATCGATATTATGGCAAAAGTTTCCATTTTTTTCGATGAGAAACATGTCTCTGACGGTATTTTTAAGACTGTGTACTTTCGCGGTTGCAATTTCGATATGAAGTGTGTCAAAAAGATCAAGAACATAGGCAAGCAGCCCTTTTTGGTTTTTGCAGTGCAGGTACATGCTGCCGTACATCTGGGAATGGCTGCAATCAATTTGGATCTCATTTTTTTTGATAACAGGTATCAGCAGGGTGTTTTGTTTTTGGCCATAAAGCGCATCGCGTATCATTTCATCGATGCGGGTGATTTCATTTTCATTGATTTTAAAAGCAAAATCGATCTTAAAATATTTGTACCCGTCAAAAAGTTTACAGATGTCCATATTGGCCACATCAAGATAGGCAAGTTTGCTCAGCAGATAACTGAGATTGAAATGGTGCGCACACACGATCTCAAGGGTCAGATGATCTTCATTGTAAATTTCATAGGTATAAGAGTCTGTCTTAAAAGCTTTTTTGGAGATGGAAATTATTTTTTGGGGAGAATAGCGCAAAAAAAGCAAATTTGAGGGAATCATCAAAATCTTATTTTGTTGGGATTTGCTTAAAGAAAGAAATAAAGGATGCTTTTTGAGTGTTTGTTCTTTTTTGATGCGTTTGGCTGTTTCGTCGATAATCTCCGTATGTTTTAATGCTTTGAGAGACTGAAGATAAAGCATTTTGATCAGTTTTGCATTAAATGAATTGTAAATACCCTTTCCTACGCCATTCATATCGGCATAGGTTAAGATATACATCATATCTAAAAGGGTTTTGGTTTTAAAATAGGAAACAAATTTTAAGATGACTTTTTCGTTATGCAAGTCTTCACGTTGTGCTACTTTGCTCATGAGGGTATGGTGCAGGATAAGCGTTTCTCCCATTTCGATCAGCTCAGGAGAGAAGTCGAGTTTTTTTGCAAACGGTTTAAACAGTGAAGCGCCTACGTGATGATGGTCGCGTTTGCGCCCCTTTCCGGCATCATGCAAGAGCATGGCCAGTTTAAGCAAAGCTTTTTCTTCGGCATGGAGGGTGTGAAATAAATTTTCTATAAATGTATCTTGGATGTTTTCCAAATGATACAGACATTCCAAAGAGTGGATTTCTACGGTGAATTGATGGTAGCCGTCAAATTGGGGCAAGGCAATAACTTTTTTGAGAGGGGGTATTACATAGCTTAAAAGTTTTGCCGTAGAGAGTATCTTAAAAGTGTTGTAGCTGTAGGGTTGAAAAAAAAGATGCTTGATCGCTAACAGCATAGATTTGCTATGTCGCACAGGCTTATTGGCTTTGATAAGTTGTGCAAGAAAAGTGGGATGGGCATCAAATGCTTTTTCTTTTTGGTCGCAAAGCTGTCTTAAGAGCACAGGCAGTTGCCTTTTTTCTCCTTGAGGATAGATGCAGTGGCCATAGATGTCAGTATCAATCATATAGCCGCGGCAGAGAGATTCAGTCCAAATAATGCTGTAAAGTCTGATCGTTTGCAGGCTTTCTATCACTTTTTTGGCAAACTTCATGTGTTCATTTTTGTTCATTTTGTATCCAAGAAGGTGAGCGGTATCGGCAATCAGATCCAAACGCAGCGTATCTTCTTTTTTATGTGCTACAAGATGAAGCGCGGAACGCACGCGAAAAAGAAATTCCAAAGCGATGCGAAATTCTTTATAATCATTTTCATCGACGATGCTTGAGGGGAGATTTTTGATGCTGTTGACATCATAAAGAATTTTTCCTATCCAAAAAACAAGGTTTGCGTCCCGAAAACCGCCAATGCCTTCTTTGAGGTTGGGTTCCATAGTCAGAGGAAATTTTTCGTGTTTGTATTTTTGTTCTTCAAGTTTTAATTGTATAAAATGGTGAGGAGTGTCATGGCGTATTTGGCGAATCGCATTTTGCGTTTCAGTCCAAATAAAAGCTGATCCTTCGATAAATCTTGATTCTATCAATGCTGTTTTGATGGTGATGTCTGTTTTGGAAACAGCATAAAGCTCTTCGACAGTATGTACCCGGTGACTGAGTTTAAGGCCTGTATCCCAAAGAATATAGAGGATTTTCTCTATCATCTCTTTGAGGTTGTATCCCGGGATATCTTTATAGACAATCATCAGGTCAATATCGGAATGGACACAAAGCTGCTCTCTGCCATAGCTGCCAAGGGCAATAAGAGAGAGAGGAAGCGTATTTTTCATAGGTATGTAATCGCCGAACATCTCTCTTTGGGCCACTTTGTAGACGATTTTTAAAATCATATCTATTTTTTTGGTATGTTTAACGAGAAAATCTTTGCCCCCTGAGGTCATAAAAGTTTCTTTGAGCGTATCCACGTAGGCACGGATCTCTTTTTTAAGCACTTTTGCTATTTGAAAATCTGCTGCATTGGCGTATATAAGATCCTCAATTTCAGCTTTTAAGCTATTCATTGAGCCCTCCCTAAACTTTTATTGCTATAATACCCAAAAAATACTATGGATTTTTGCTATGGATTTGATACAAAAAGTCAAAAACAAAGAACGATTAAACCAAAAAGAGGGCGAAGCCCTGTATGAGTTGGATTTATATACCTTGGGTGAACTTGCAGACACTATCCGCAAAGAAAAACATGGAAAAAAAAGCTATTTCAACATCAACCGCCATATCAATCCAACCAATGTATGCGCAGACATATGCAAGTTTTGTGCCTACTCTGCAAGCCGGAAAAATCCAAACCAATACACGATGTCTCACGAAGACATACTTGATATTGCTAAAAATTCTTATGCCAATGGAGCAAAAGAGGTACATATCGTCTCAGCACACAATCCCAATGGCGGAGTAGAGTGGTATATGGGTGCTTTCAGGAAAATAAAAGCAGCTTTTCCCCAGCTTCATATCAAGGCGATGACGGCGGCCGAGGTAGATTTCCTCTCAAGGCAGTATGGGTTAAGTTATGATGAAGTACTTGACATGATGATAGAAAACGGTGTAGATTCTATGCCCGGAGGAGGTGCAGAGATTTTTGACGAGAAGGTAAGAGAGTATCTTTGCAAAGGGAAGGTTACCTCCGATCAATGGCTGCAGATTCATCAAAAATGGCATGAACGAGGCAGACAAAGCAATGCAACGATGTTGTTTGGACATGTGGAGACAAGGGCGCATCGGATTGACCATATGCTGCGTTTGCGTGATCTGCAAGACAAAACAGGCGGATTGAATGCTTTTATTCCTTTGATTTATCAAAAAGAGAACAATTTTTTAAAAGTAACCCGCTTTCCCACAGGACAAGAGATACTTAAAACGTATGCCATTGCGCGAATCCTTCTTGATAATATCCCTCATATCAAAGCCTATTGGGCATCGGCTTCGATCGGTCTGGCGCTGATTGCCCAAGAGTTTGGCTGTGATGATCTTGACGGCACCATAGAAAAAGAATCCATTCAATCTGCCGCAGGTGCCTCCAGCAGCCGCGGCATGAAGCTTGAGGATTTTATCGGATTGATTAAAAATTCCGGTTTCATTCCGGTTGAGCGAGACAGTCTTTATAATGAGTTGAAACAATATGCATAGAATCTATTACAGTTACGATGATTTTCGCAATGATTTAAAGGTTTTGGCCAAAAAAATAGATAAAGAATTTGATGTTATTTTAGCGATTGCAAGAGGCGGTTTAAGTATTGCCCATATGTTGGGAGAATACTATCATATCAGAAAAGTGTATGCCATCAATACGATCGGATACGAAGATACGCAAAAACTTCAAAGTGTGACAGTGTTTAATGTTCCAAATTTGCAGGATGCAAAAAATGTATTGATCGTCGATGATATCGTTGACAGCGGTGACACGCTTATTGAGGCGCTGAAGATTTTAGGAGAAACTTATCCTCAAACAAATTTTTATACGGCTTCGCTTTTCTACAAAAAAAGTGCTAAAATAGCGCCAAATTGGTATGTAAAAGAAGCGAAAACGTGGATTGATTTTTTTTGGTGCACGGATCTAGGAGACTAAATGGTATTAATGATTGATAATTATGACAGCTTTACCTATAACATAGTGCAGTATTGCAGAGAGCTAGGCGCAGATTTAAAAGTGATTCGTAATGATGAGTTGAGCGTTGAAGAGATAAAAGCGCTCCATCCGGAAAAAATTATTTTATCTCCCGGCCCTTCTACTCCGGATGAAGCGGGTGTCACACTTGATGTCATTAAAGAGTTTGCAGACACAACGCCTATCTTTGGTATTTGTTTGGGCCATCAAAGTATTGCGCAGGCTTTTGGCGGAGAAGTGGTGCGTGCCAAACATATGATGCACGGCAAAACATCCCAAATTAAGATAGATAAAGAATCTCCGATATTTAAAAATCTTCCCAAAGAGTTTAGGGCAACGCGCTATCATTCGCTTATCGTAAAAAAAGAAAACCTGCCCGAAAATATCATCCCTACTTCCCATAGTAAAGATGACGGCGAAATTATGTCTTTGCAGATCAAAGACAAGCCGGTTTATGGGGTCCAGTTTCATCCGGAGTCCATTATGAGCGAATACGGCCATGAGATGCTTGATAATTTCTTGAAACTGTAAATTCAGCCAATGAAAAAACAGCATTTTCTTATTATAGTTTTTATTTATATCATTGCTGTTTTTTATCTTGCTTCTACAACCCCTATCAGTCCGCATGAGGCAAAAATGCTTTATAGCTCAAAAGAGGTTTCAGCGGTATTGATGCGATGGAGCATTGAAGCAGTGGATGGTTTTTTGGGTTTAAGGCTCTTTCCGATTTTTTTCGGGGTGTTAAGTATAGGACTTTTTTATCGGGTGAGCCGGCTTTATTTGGATAAAAAAGAAGATGTTTATCTGGCAACACTTATCTTTATGTCGTTGCCGGGCATTTTTACTGCAATGATTTTGGCAAATGAGGCCATTGTTGTGCTTCCGATAGTGTTACTTTTCGTGCTATGGTACGAAAAAGGTTATTTTAAAGCATTGATTCCCTTGATGATTGGACTTTTTTTTGTCCATCAGGCCTCTGTTATTTTTTTTGCAGCGTTATTTATATATGCTTTGATGCATAAAGATAAAAAACTTGCTATTGTGTCCGCCTCTTTTTTAACAGCGTTTCTTTTTTTGGCAAAAGGCATTGCCATAGAAGGAAAACCTTCCGGCCATTTTATGGAAATATTTGGGCTTTATGCAGCTGTATTTTCCCCTTTGTTGTTTCTTTATTTTTTTTATGTAATGTATCGTATTTTACTGAGAGAGAGAAAAACATTATTGTGGTATATTTCTTTTACGGCATTGGCGTTTTCTCTTCTTCTTTCTATCAGACAACGCGTATCGATAACGGACTTTGCTCCTTATGTTATGAGTGCAGTCGTGCTGATGCTTCATGTTTATAACAATAGTGTGCGTGTGCGTTTATTTCAATTTCAAAAATACTATCGATTCGGTTTTTATGCCGTAATGATATTGTTGATAGTGAATGTATTGCTGATCGTATTTCATAGGGCGCTGTTTTATGTGATGGATGATCCGGCAAAACATTTTGCTTATCGCATTTATAAACCCTATCTTTTAGCCCAAGAATTAAAAAGACAAAAAGTGAATTGCTATGATTCAAAATCACAAAGCGAGAGCTATCAATTAAAATATTATGGCATTTCTTCTTGTAGCAAAAATTAGAAAATATCCCTTTGTCATGTTTCTAAAATACACAAAACTTTATTTTCTTCTTATAGTTTATATTATCTTTTCTAAATTTGAATGTTTCAAGTGTTACACTACGAACAACTAAATTAAAGGAGAACTCGATGGCTCAAAAGGCGATTAGAGAATATGACGCCAAGTCAATTTTAGCAAAGCATTGGGACAAATATTTTCCAAACTTTACATATGCGTATGAAACGGTTATGGTTCAAAACGGATCAGAACTAAAAGAAGCTGCAAAAGAAAAGACATGGTTAAAAGAAAAAACACTAGTAGCAAAGCCGGATATGCTATTTGGAAAAAGAGGTAAAAACGGGCTGGTTCTATTTAGAGATCAAAAGCCGGGCGATGTTTCTTTAGATAAAGCGGCATCATGGATTGATGAAAAATCAAGTTCAAAACAGTCTGTTTATTTTTCATTTGAGGGAGATACTCCTCATGGCGAAGCTAAAACGGATTTTTTAACACATTTTATCGTTGAGCCGTTTACTCCGCACTCTCAAGAAGAAGAGTACTATATCTCTGCTACATGCGTAGGCGATGATGATGTGCTTTATATGTCTGCGGAAGGCGGTATGGAAGTTGAGGAAAATTGGGATAAAGTCGTTGAAGTGGCTTTCCCAATTACTGCGACAGAAGATGAAATAGCTGCAAAAATTAAAGCAAACATTCCAAATGATGTAGCGGCTAAAGACAAAGAAGCGTTTGCAGAGTTTGCCATAGGCTTCTTTAAAGCATACAGAGAGTTAAATTTTGCATATCTTGAGATTAACCCGTTTGTTATGCAGGGTAACAAGATAGAGCTTTTAGATATGGTTGCAAAACTTGACGATACGGCAGGATTTATGATGAGAGAGCAGTGGGGTGATGTAGAGTATCCGACATCATTCGGTATGGAAGAGAAATCTCCTGAGGTTTTAGCGATTGAAGAGGCTGACGCAAAAAGCGGCGCATCCCTAAAACTGACGGTTTTAAAGCCTGAAGCAAGAATTTGGACGATGGTTGCCGGCGGTGGCGCTTCCGTTGTTTATGCAGACACTATTGCAGATTTGGCCGGAATTGAAGATTTGGCTAACTATGGCGAATATAGCGGGGGGCCGACAACGGATGAGACACAATTTTATGCTGAGACGATACTTGATCTTATGACAAGAACAAAAGATGCACAAGGAAGAGATAAAGTTCTTATTATCGGCGGTGCTATTGCAAACTTTACCGATGTTGCAAAAACATTTACCGGTATTATCTATGCATTTGAAAAATATGCACAAAAGATGAAAGATGTTGGAGTTAAGATCTATGTTCGTCGCGGTGGGCCGAACTATGAAAAAGGTCTAAAAGATATCAAAGAGGCAGCTGATAGACTTGGGCTATGGATTGATGTATATGGACCTGAAACTCATGTTACGGATATAGTTAGAATGGCAGTAGGCAAATAAGGAGAAAGTATGTCACAATTATTATTTACTAAAGATACACAGGCAATTTTTTGGAACAACAACGCAAGCGCAATCCAAAGAATGTTGGATTACGATTTTGTAATAGGCAGAAAAACTCCTTCAGTTGCTGCCATAGTTGCGCCGACAGCAGACAGTAAATTTCAGAAGTTCTTCTGGGGCGGTGATGAGATAATGATAAATCTCTATAAAACAACGGCAGAGGCTAAAAAAGCTCATCCGAATGCTGATGTTTTACTAAACTTTGCATCTTTTAGAACAGCTTATGATGTCACTATGGAAGCTTTAGATTTAGGCGGTTTTAGAGTGATGATGATTACTGCTGAGGGTATTCCTGAGAGACTTGCTAGAAAGATGAATGCAACAGCCAATGCACAGGGTGTAACTGTGATAGGACCTGCAACTGTGGGTGCTATCACTCCGGGTGCATTTAAAATCGCAAATATCGGCGGTACGATTGAGAACATTGTCAGCTCAAAACTTCACCGTGCAGGTTCTTGCGGACTTGTAACTCGCTCAGGCGGACTTTTCAATGAGCTTTCAAACATCATCGCTATCAATGCAGACGGTATCGCAGAGGGTGTTGCTATCGGTGGCGATAGATTTGTAGGCTCTGTTTTCATAGACAACCTTCTTCGTATGCAAGATAATCCTCAAGTAAAATATATGTTATTGCTTGGTGAAGTTGGCGGTATTGAAGAGTATAAGGTTATTGATGCAGTAAAAAGCGGTAAAATAACCAAGCCGATTATCGCTTGGTGTATAGGTACTATAGCAAAGCATTATAGTAGCGGTGTTCAGTTCGGACATGCAGGTGCTAGTGCAAATGCAGAGAGAGAAACGGCAGATGCAAAAAACAAAGCAATGGCGGAGGCCGGTATCTATGTTCCGGAGTCATTTAATGATTTGCCGAATAAAATTGCTGACGTTTACAATAAACTTAAATCCGAGGGTGTGATAACAGAGATTGCCGAGCCGGAGATTAAAACCTTGCCGCAAGCAAGAAAGAGCAAAAACTTTATCTGTACTATCTCTGACGATAGAGGGGACGAGGCTACTTATGCAGGCTATCCGATCTCTTCAGTTGCAACTCCTGAGACAGGATTTAGTATAGGCGACGTAATGAGTTTGTTATGGTTTAAAAAACGATATCCAAAATGGGCAACCAATTTTATTGAAACTGTTGTAAAAACAGTTGCAGATCATGGTCCGGCAGTTTCTGGTGCACACAATGCCAGAGTAACGGCAAGAGCGGGTAAAGATGTTATAAGTTCTGTAGTAAGCGGGCTTTTGACTATCGGTCCTAGATTTGGCGGAGCGATTGATGGTGCTGCAAAACACTTTAAATATGGATATGATAATGGTTTGAGCCCGGCAGAATTTATAAACCATATGAAAAAAGAAGGAATTCCAATTCCGGGTATCGGGCATAGAATCAAATCGCTTAGAAACCCGGACCTAAGAGTGAGCGGGCTCAAAAAATATGCGAATGAGTCTTTCCCAAGTACGCCGCTTCTGGATTATGCGCTTGAGGTTGAACAATTAACAACATCTAAAAAAGATAATCTTATCTTAAACGTTGATGGTACGATCGGCGTATTGATGGTAGATATGTGGAGAGCCCTTGACTACAACGATGATGAGATTGATGTATTTATAGAAGCGGGTGCTCTAAATGCGTTCTTCGTATTAGGCAGATGTATAGGATTTATCGGGCATGTTCTTGATGAAAAAAGACTTGCTATGCCAATGTATAGACATCCGTTCGATGATATCTTGTATGATGTCCATAAGGCTGAAGACCTTTAATTAAAAATTTTCTTTATCTATTGAGACATGATCTTAAAATCATGTCTCTTTTTTTGCTTCTTTGTTTTATGACTCTGCTTTTATTTCTTTCTTTTGATATTTGCCAATTAATCATTGAATTTTATTTTTATGTAAAGTAAAGATTTTTTTAAAAGATATGCTTGGTATGATTGCTTTGAGCTTTTTTGTTAATTTTGATTAAAATTCTATAATTAATGTAAGCAAAGCAAAAAAACAC
>DHHF01000007.1 GCA_002403155.1 Sulfurovum sp. UBA4779 | reverse complement strand
CCTATTTTAGCACCGCGGGTGACATAAATTAGCGAGAAAAGTAAAACACTCATCCACTTCTGTGCTAATACTTGTATTAGAAAGGGATATTGATAGCAAGTCTTCAAGTATCCTAATCGCTTCAATTTCTGTTTTAGCATCCTGCATTGATGATATAATGTCAAAGCTTAACCCATTGTCTGATAGATTCATTCTTGCTTCCCCCCCACTTTTTTGTTTGTTGTAACCTGTTATCTGTAGCTTATGACATCGTTCAAACTCTTGTCAAATATTCCCTGAGTGTTTGGTTGATAAAATTTTGTTCCATAAAGTTTATAACATCCTATCTGGCAAGGTGTTGTTGTTTCCTCTCCATATTCATTGTTTAACTCTATGATATTGTCGTGGGTCAATTCGTTAATCCAGCCCATCAAGTCCTCTTTCCATCTGTCTCCGTCTGCCCTGTCTTCCCCTTTTGCTTCACAAAGTATTTGATAGGTGCAATCTTCTTTTTGTAACATCAAGAAAAAATCGGGCTGAAATCCACCGCCGGTATCTTTGTGATAGAATGTGTATTGCTCTACATTCCTGATAAGTTTTACATCCTCATAGGACGCTTGAAGTTTTGGCATAATGCTTTTAATATATGCTACAAATTCACTTTCATAGCTGCTGTCTGCGTACACTTTCTCATACACAAACCAGTCTCCATTCTCCTCAATAGAATCTTTGCTTTGCGATAGTGTTTTGTCGTCTTTTATTGAAGATATAGGCTGAGGGAAAAAATCGTTTACTCCATAGTATATAGACCTGTTTTCAAACTGGTATTCAAGGCTAGCGAGTATTTGCAAGATAAGTTTTTGTTTGGTGATAAAATCTATCTCCCTTGTCGCAGACGGTATGATTGCAATGCCGCCCAAATAATCCTCTCCTGTGATAAACTCGTCAACGCTTTTGAGCATAGGCAGTTTTGACTTTAGATACTCAAATGAAAACCCCATAATATTGAGCAAATAACGCATATAAAATTTGTCTTCCTTTTTGAAACAAATTTCATCTTTTTGGATCAGATCATCCTTTTGCTTTTGGAGTAGTCTGTATTCGTCACTGTTATTGTCGATGTCGATATGCCATTGTCGCCATTCTTCGCCTAAATAGAACGCCATATCAAGTTCACTTGGGATGAACTCCTCCCATGTATTTGTATAGATGTATCCTTCCTGATACAGTTTGCTCTTTTTGAAGCTTTCTTTGAGTTTGAGCGTATAGGTTTTGCCTTTCCCTTTTAATTGCTCCGTCTGATAAAGCAGCTCTTCGATGTACTTGCTGTTGTTTTTGCTGTGGAAGTACATCTTTTCAAGTTCGCCTAGCGGATTGTCCAAATCGGTATCAAATTTCCTTTTGTATCGCATGGCAGGTTCATGGTGAGTAGGAGCATGGTTAAACGGATAGTACCTGGCACCCCTTCCGATGAGCTGGACATCCGCCGTTGTCGATTTGCCGTCGCTTTTATGTTCGTCAAGCTTGACGATGTCATAAAGGTTTTTCACGTCCCAGCCCTCGTTGAGCATATCTACCGCGAAAATCGCCCTGATCGTATTGTCGGGATCTTCCAGTCTGTTGAGCGTTTTTAAAAGCTCTGCTTTATTTTCTTTTTTGGAGTGGATAACGATGCAGTTTTCTTTTGAAAACCCTCTTTTTATCCTCTCTATAAAGCGTTGTTCGTTGCCTTTAATCTCTTTTTCAAGCATCTTGACCGCCCTTACGTTTGTCTCTTCAAACACTTCGTTTATCATCTTGATGCTGATGCTTCCGATATACCTTGCAAAGGTTTCGAGATTGTCATCGGCAGATTGCGTCCCTTTCATGTTCTTGAACAGCACGACGGGTTTTATCGCTTGGTTGATGTCCTGATGTTCGGCAAGCATCGCCCTGTATTCGCTTAGCATCAAAGCCTGTGTTATCCTAAAGGTGTCGTCCCAGTCGTCCATTCCGCTGTCTCTATGGATGAGGCTGATGCGTTTGGAGTATCCCGCATCATGAAATTTTTTGAAGTCAAAGTCGTAGATGACCTTATCTTTGTAATGCGTCATAAGGTTTGCGTTGGATTTGAACCCCGCCGTGGCGGTAAACTCAAGGAGGATGTTTTCATTATTTGCATCCAGTAGGCTTTTGACGGTTTCCGTCCAGCTTGCTTCCGCTTTTGCCTCTGTTTTATTCATCTTGTTGCCGGCGTTGAGATGGTGAGCTTCATCGGCTATCATGGCGACTTTATGTTTTCTGATGCTCTCAAGCGTATCTTTATCCTCTTTAGAGGTCAGAAGGTCAAGATGCAGCTGCTGTATGCTTGTAAAAAGGATATTGATGTGGTTTTTATTGGCTTTATCAAAGCTTCCCTCTATCTGAGATACGCTTACGTTTTTGCGGTTGATGACGATCTTCTCTTCAAATAGATACCCATAGCCGTACCCTTTGATGAAGTTTCCTATGGTTTTTTCGATGATTCCGTTGGCGTTGGTAAAGAAGACAAAGTTCCGATACCCCTTTTCGTAAAGATACAAAATGCAGCTTGCGATCACCTGCGTTTTGCCGCTGCCCGTCGCCATGTGAAAGAGGAGGTGCTTCTTGTCTTTATCTTTGGTGTCTTTGCTAAGTTCATTGTAAAATATAAAGTTTTGCAGCGCTTCTATCTGATAATCCCTAAGCGTATATCTGAGATTGTCCGTTACGCTTTTGGGAATTGAGGGTCTGTTATCGTTGAGCTTAAAACCGCTCTGGAGTTGATAATACAAACACTCCGTGCATTCTTTAATTTCTTCAGTTTGCCCCACCTCTTTCTTCTTACTCATCATCGCCCCCGTAGAAGCGGTGATTAACCTCTTTTTCTTTTGACGGTATCTTGTATGTCGCGTCTTCTATCTCGCTGTAGGGCAGATAATACATCTCTGTGGCAAGTTTCATCTTGATGGCATTGAGTTTTTCATCATCGTTTTGGGCAATGTTCTGAAAGTCGTCTATCTTTTTGAGTTCCATATAGACAAAACTCCCTTCCCCGTTTTTCTCGATAACCTTTTCAACTCTTTTACGGGTAATCTCCTCGATATAGTCCATCTGTTCGATGAGGATAAATCGACGGTTGCCTCCGTCTTCTTTGTTGAGGTCAAGGACTGCATGAGCTGTTGTGCCACTACCTGCATGGAAGTCTAAGACTATGTCGTTTTTGCTTGTTGCAATTTTAAGTATTTCAGTAATATACGGAGTAGGCTTTGGTGTTTCGAAAACTATTTCACCAAATAATGTTTTAATTTCATCGGTTGCATTTGCAGCATTAGACATATTGTCCCATATTGTTTCTGGTATTTTCCCTTTGTTTTCATAAATGAATAGTTTACGATAAATATTATCTCCACGAATTATTAATTTATTATCTAAATCCATTTTTATTAAATTATCTTTTGCAAAAAGCCAAAGGCGTTCTGCAAAATATTGACCATGCTTATTAGTAAAATCATATTTCACACCGCCTTGAGTTCCCCTTGCCCAAGTCGCCAACATTCTGTACACACCTCTTTTATCATTATCTGGGTTGGTGTATGCTTTTTTTGTAGCACTATCCAATTCTAAATAATTAGTTTCAAATAACTTTTTTTCTTTTGCAAAAACTAAAAGATATTCGTGTGATTTGCTGAACCATTTAGCGGAATTATCTCTTCCTCTTTTCCTTTTCCAAACAACAGTAGCCACAAAATTCTCTCTTCCAAATATCTCATCCATAAGCACTTTCAGATACGCCTGTTCATTATCGTCGATACTCACAAATATCGCCCCGTCATCCCTCAAAAACTCCCTCGCCGCTTCAAGCCTGTTTTTCATAAAAGTAAGCCATGTAGAGTGTGAAAAGTTATCATTGTATTTGAAACCATCATTGCCCGTATTGTATGGTGGGTCTATGTAGATAAGTTTTACTTTCCCACGGTACAACGGCGTACCATCTGCTTTGTCCAGCAGACTGTGGAGGGCTAAGAGGTTATTGCCTTTGATGATAAGGTTGTCTTTGTCTGTTATTGTCGGATTCTTTTCTATCCCATCTTTGCTATAGCGTTTGATGTTTGTCATTGCTTTTGGCTCAAGGAGTCTTGATGTTTCATTGGCATTGATAATACCGTGCAAAAAGTTCTCTTTGCTTTTCTCATCCTCCTTTTCCTGTCCCCCTGCAAATACTGTATCTTTAAACGGAAACGCCAACACCACGTCATCGTGCGATACGATAAAGTCGTCCTTTTTGGTCAGCCCGATAGACTGTGAATAGGTTGTTTTGGACTGCAAAAACTTTTTCTCCGCATTCAACGCTTCAATGAGTTCTTTGGGTTTGAAAACAAGCGCGCCTCCTATCTCCTGAAAAAACGCTTTTTTCAATACCTCATCGGAGAGTATGATCTCGATGAGTTCCGGCTTTTGATGAACAATATCATCTATCACTTTCTCGATAAACACATCACCGTTTACATCGGTATGAAACTTCTTTGATTTGAATACGGATATAAGTTTGTCATAGATGTTTTGATTGGCTTGTTGCATTATTTCCCCAAAAGTATATTTTTTGAGGTATATATTACCTTTTGGTATGTTATAGGGGGATTATTTCCCTTTTTATTATTTTAAATAAGGGATTTGTTACCTTGTTGGTTACTAAAATGTTTTCAAGTACCTTTTAAACTAAAAAGGTTTATTGATGACGCAAAGAGACAAGGCGATTTATCTGGATATAGATGTGAAAACACTCAGAAACTGGAAAAAGCACAAACCAAACCTCTATAAGATCGTCATGCTCGGATTTGCCTTTGAAGAAGCCGTCAAACAGTCCAAAGAAAACTACGAATCCCTGCTGCAAGCGCAAAAGGAGGCGGTAGGGGAAAAATGAGGCTGTTCCCTGTTTTTTCAAACCATATCGAACCATTTCAAATCACTTGATCGCTTATGGGAAAGTCAAAAAATAAAACAGCGTGTTGATTGATAATCGATTGATTTTTAGTGATAATCGATTGATAATTTTGGAGTTTTTCAAAATAATGCTAATTTTGAACCGTGTTTTGCGGATAGTTTTTTTGATTGATTTTTAAAAGGGCAATAGGCCATATCGTTCGGTGTAACCGATGTTTTATAGCGAAGGCATAGGTCCATTTATTGATCGAAATCGGCGGATTTGCCATATGTCACGCGCGGAGTTAAAATAGGCAGTAAGAAAGACTGCCAAAAAGAGTAGTTTTTATCACCGATCAAGCTAAAAAAACAGAGCGATCTGTTAGAGTCTTTTTTCATAAATTTGAAAGGAGACAGATGCTTAAAAAAAATGAGGTAAACATGATCCCTAAAATAAAATTCTAAGCTTTTAACTTTTCAATATTTCATATAAATTTGCAGGTGCTAAATACGCAACTGTTCTTCCATTTTTGTAATTTGCCAATAATTTTGATTTGGCCATTTCATTCAGATACTTTCTGGCAGTATTTGCTGCAATATCATAATCTGCCGCCACTTCTAGTGCTGTAAATACCCTTCCCGGATTTTTGATAGCTTTTTTAATAATATCTTTCTGGATAAAGTTCAATTTATCACCGATAGAGGATGCCTGTAAAAGAGTTGTCATCTCCTCAAACTCTCTACTTTTTTCTTGTAAATACTCTAAAAGATCATTAATAGCTCTTATGATAATATCTACTTGGTAGTAGATAAAGTACGTTAAATCATTATCATCCATTTCCGTATATAAATATGATTTTCCATACCGGACAGGAGCTTCTTTTAATAGTTTACTGATTGAAATATATTCAAAGTAATCATATTTTGTTTTTAGCATAAACCAGTAAAAAATAGCTCTTGCCGTTCTGCCATTTCCATCAGAAAAAGGGTGCTCGTATCCGATCATAAAATGTAAAATAATTCCTTTAACAATAGGATTGATAAACATCTCTCCATCTTCACCTGAATGATCGGTGTTTGCAAACTCACATACTAAACGTAAACGATCTTCCAGCTCCGTATAACAAGGTGGTTGATGGACAATATTTCCATCAATACCATCCGTAATAACTATGTCATTGTCTTCCCTAAGTTTTCCTGGTACTACTGCATTTTGTGTTGTTCCTTCTGTCGCAATGCGATGGAAATCTAAGATCATATCAATTGTAAGTTCTTCATTTTTTACCCGTTTTATCTGCTTCATAAGAAGATAGTTATTAAGGATCATTCTTTCATCTTCTGTTTTTGGACTTCTTGAAGAAACAAGCATATCCTTTGCAACTCTTCGCGTTGTTGAAGCCCCTTCTAACTGAGAGCTGCTGATAGCTTCTTCCATGATCAATGAAGAAATAAGATAATTACGTTTTATAGAATTTACAGGAGCTAACCCTTCAGCAGAAAACTGTGTTATTTTATGTAATTTGGCTTGTAGTGTATCAGGTGTACAGAATACAAAGGATTTACCATATTTGTCTCTATAAGGGATACTTTTATATTGAGTAAATCGTGCTAATTTGGTAGCCCACCAGGCTATAAGCGGATCATCCCCTTTAGCAACCCTCCAACGAAACTGATCCCAGTATAAATATTGCCCTTTATGATCTTCCGCCTTATACTTTTGAATATACTTATAATTATCTTGAAAATCATATAAATTGTGATCAAATACAAATGGTGCTTTTTCGATAGTTTCTTTTGCCATTGATTATAACTCAAATATTAAATTTTGAGTTATGATAACATAGATATTGTTTAAATACCGATAAATAGGGGATTTAAAGCATAAATGTTTTTGAGTTTATATGCATTTTTTGTGTATATCTTTGTTGTAAACTCAAATAGTTTTTATGATTTTTCATGCATATTTTATTTACAACTTTTTCTGATTCCGCCGTACTCTTTAAGCGCTTTTTTTCTTTGCAACAGCCCTAATGCCCTCCATTGTTTAAGGAGTTTTTTCTTTGCTAGCAAGCCGGTCTCTGTTATAGTATGTTCATTGTTCCCACTCCGTCCATGTGACTTGATTTGTGTTTTTTGGTATAACGGCATTGTAAAACCGTCATTGTTCGTCTTGGGCGTGATTGTTAGGGGGATGCTATCAGCATCAGCATTAATGCACAACTGTAAATCTCTTGGTAGTTTTCGGTCTATCAGCTTCTTATCTGCTTTAACAATCTCACAACCCTCAATTTTATAACTTCATTTTTTGTTTGCTAATATTTTTTGGGTTACTTGAAAAGCTGGCTATGCGTGCCGATCCGAAGCAGCTCCAGCGTATCGCCGCCTATGCGGTAGATCACCGCTGATGTGAAATTCTCTGGTATCTTTGTATTCTCCGCTGAGGTGGTGGTCTCTTGATTCGGCAGGCAGCTCCTCTTTATTGAGTAGGGCAGAGATGTATAAAAAGAGCTTTGCCGTATTGGTCGGATTGAGCTGCGCTTTTTTCAGCTCTTTGCTAAAGTCTTTATGGACGGCAAGGTCAAGCACCGATTTCCTTTTTAAGGCCATCCAGCGATATTTTTGTCATATTCTTCCCTTCTCTGGCATCCTTGATCGCCTCGGCAGTTTGTTTGTTGGGTATCTTAACTTCAAAAGGGATGCCTCTTTCCATGACCGCTTGAGAGAGGAAGATATTGAACGCATCGCTTAACCCCATACCGTACTCTTTGAATATCTCTTTGGCTTTCTCTTTCATCTCGGCATCAAGATACACGTTTGTTCTGACTTTTTCATGTGCTGTTGAGGTCATCGCTTATCCTCCTTTGAATTTTCTATCATTATAACACACGTTGTGTGTTTTGTAAAGGAGAGGTTGCATTCTGATTTTCAAGCACCGCTTTGATTGTTTCGATGGCATCGATCACGTCATCGTTGACCGCATTTATTGAGTATTTATACTCTTTGAGTGCTTTTGCTCTTTGAATCGCGCCGGATGATCTCCACTGCTTCATGAGTTTGCTTTTTGCAATTGCACTTCGCTCTGCTTTGATCTGTTGTAGTATGTTCATGCTGTTTCCTTGTATTGAATCCATATTGACATTTTTTTCGTTTGATGGTATAGTTGTATTAACAGATGAGTTTGAGCTGTCATTATGCACACTGGCTCTTCTGTTTGAATAAAAGCTTATAATTTTTTTATTCTTATCGTCCTCCATAAATACTCTATATCTGACATTGTTTATAAATAGCGTGTACTCTCGGTTTACCCTATTTTTTTTATCAATCTTGACTTTCATTGCTCCGTTCCTGATAACATCGATAATCAATAAAATTTCTTCATTGTTAATCTTACCGCTAGACTTCTCTTGCATGTGCCTAAAGACAATATGGGATGCGCCAAACCACTCATTTCCCTTTTGGTACTCTGCTATAATTTGATTGTCTTCATTTCTAATATGCGATTTTTCTTTATCATTAAAAGTAACATTCCAAATCCCACGCTTTTCTTTCTGTGATTTTGATTTAACGGGTGACATATCAAACGTAACGCTATCCGTCAAAACTTGTTTTGGCACAAAAATGTGTTCAATTATATGCACGTTGCCATCAGAAAGCTTATGCTCTACTGCCTTTTTCTTGATATTTGGTATTTTTTCATACATTTTTGAAGCCATTTCACTTCTAAAGTTTCCATTAGATTGAAGACCATTGTGACTATTTGCAATGTCTTGAATCACTCTCTGCGCCAATCCAGTTCCTCTGTATTCAGGGTTTATAATGAACGCTATCATATTCCATACATTGGTATCTGTAGTTGAACCTGCAATGTTTCCCACTCTTTTCCCGTCAATATATATTCCGTATGTACCCTCTCCCCTCTCCCTGAGTTCGTAGTCTATTTTTTTGTTTTTTGAGACTTTAGCTTTCAGTATTGCTTGGTATTTGTCTGTTAACTGTGTAGTGCTGTCCATATTGACTTGATTTGTGTTTTTCGGTATGATTTGAGTAAGTGAAGTAGCTCCCGTCTTATGACAAGTATGTGTCGGCATAAGATGTGTAGGTTCAACGGCATCACTAACTGCCTTGTTATCATCTGCTTCTCTCTTATCAAACGCTGTCAATACCCATATCTTGCTCTTTCCTATCCAGTCTAATCTAATTGATACCCTATATTCTTCGTCTTCAAGAATCAATCCATTGTTTGTTTTTATTTTTATTTTTAATTTTTCTATCATTTTTGGGAGCTTCATTGCTTCTTCAACTCCATGCTTGTCAATGATATGCGCAAATCCATACCCTTTGTGCCTTTTAGCGTCTGTGACCTTACCCCAGATAAAATCAATATCTCCAACGCCTTCTTTGTGTATCGCACCTCTAACTTGACCATTCTTGACTTTTATTAAATGCCCTATCGCTTCTTTCGGCTTGCCTTTAAACTTTGTGAAATTCCGACCAAACTTTTCAATTTCCTGTGGTATTCCAATCATCTTTTCTGCAATGTGATGTCTGTGTGGAGCCATATCAAACGTAACGCTATCCGTTATAACATTACTATTCTCATCAAACGTGCCTTTGTTGTGGATGGATTTGATTTGAGTTGGGTCAAATACGACTATTGTTTCGCCAATAAATGTCTTATCTGTTTGGGACGGTATTTGTGCGCTATCAATCACATTTTTTACAATTAGCCCATCATTGCCTTTTTTCTTTGCTAGCTTTGCTGCTTCGTCAACAGTAAACATATATGGATACTTAGGATCGCTATTGCCCCACTCCTGCTCATAAATTCCTTGTTTTTTTAGAGATTTGTTTATCGCTTTGTTATCAAGCGTCCTAAAAAGCTTTCCATTGCCTTTAATAACCATTGGATTCTTTATGTTGACGTATGCAGGAATAACATTGGCTCCGTTTAACGCATAGTCGTCTGCCCGATTTGCCTTACTCAACAATTTAAGATAATCTTTTTCCCATTGGATATATTCTCCAAATGCTTTTATGGATAATGGGCGTTTTGCTTCCATGTCTTTTACTTTTTCGGCAGTTTTATCATCAAACTTAGCCGCAAATCTCATTCCGCCATAGGTTGACGCTGCGTCAGGATTTGATGATAGAAAGAATGTATCAGAACCCCCGGATGTGTAAGTTCCGTTAGTTCCTACTTTTTCATATGAAAACGTATCAAAACTCTTATCTGTCCCGTGATAAAAGACCTTTGGCGTACCGTCTGCATTTTTTGTGAGCGGGTGGCTATCTTTGTGCCACTCCATAAGCCTTTTACGCCATGCTTGCTTTTTTAGTATTGCTTCGTATTTGTCTGTTAACTGTGTAGTGCTGTCCATATTGACTTGATTTGTGTTTTTTGGTATGATATTTGTATTGGGAACATGTCGGTCTCCGTTACCGTTGGTGTCTTGTGTGACATCTGCCGATTTGGGCTTAACATCAGTCGCCCGACTACCCAATTTATTCTTAAAGTATGTGATTACTATATTATCCCCATTTATCTCTCTTCCTATCCCAACAATGTAAATAAAATCGCCGTCCGGTGTTTTGCTTAGCCGTCTCTTTGCTTGTCTTGATTTTCCGATACGGTCTTTATATCTGCCTATTTCGGCTGACGTTAAATATGAGCCATCTATAATTGTTTTACCTATTCTGATAATATCCCATACGCTTATCTCGCTGTCTGCACCGGTTCCGTAATGTCTTATCAAGATATGCTTAAAGCCTTTTTTTTCATCGCCTTTTGTAAGTATTGTTCTGATATTTTCTTTCACAAAAGATACATACTGTTTATTGCTCATAACAAACTCATAAAGTTCTTTTTCGTCCGCTCTGAGTTTGTTTTTGTTTTTTACAATTTTGGTAAGTTCGGCTCTTAAATCTCTTAGTTTTTCATCAAAAGATGCTGTATGGGAGACCGCGTCCATTGCGATATAAGTATTCATCCTGATATTTTTTGGTTTATCTGTTAATGCTCCCACGGGTAATCCTTAGATACCCGCCATCTCATCAAGCTTGTTAAGCACTTGCTGATAGATGTTTTTCAACTCTTCGTCGTCAGGATTTGCATTGTACGCGTTTTCGATAATCTCAATATCTGTTTCTACTTCTTCGATAGTTTCAATAGAAGCTGCAATAATTCTGGATAGTGCGCCTTTGTATTTGCTGTAGTCTGTTGGTGCTGGCGTTGCTGTTTCTTCGTCTTTTATTTCCATCTTGGGTTGCTCTTTCTCTTCCCCATAATTGTCTATGAAGTCTTCTGCTTCTGAAAGCGTTGAGAAGCTTCCGATCACTACTAAAAGCGCGATATTTTCTACTTTTGAGACGGTGTATGTATCATCAACTTCTTTTTCAATATCAAGCTGTTTTGCTTTGGCTTTTTCTTTTACAGTTTCAAACTCTTCATCTGCTCCTTCGTCTTCATCGTCTTCATCAACCAAATCTTTTTTGATCTCGCCAATTGTTTTAGGTTCCCAATAAAAATCAAGCTCAATGTTAAGTTTTTTCAACTCTTCAATGCTTATGTATCCAATTTCAGGATAATCGCCGTTCAATGAAACAAGCCCGAACGCCTGCAATTGCTCATCTTCCGTGTCTTTTTCGGTGATATACCAATCGCTTCCGCCTTTAAAGTAGTGCAAGTATGCTACTGCTTTGTTGCCTTTCCCGTCTTGCTCGTATGTTTTAGGCATGGTTGTGATAGTTTGATGTAGTCTTTCTATGACTTCTTCAAACTCATTCTCATCACTTTTTATCGCATTTTTGAGGATAGAATATTGCGATACTCCGATAAAGCCTTTGATTACTTCAAGTTTGTCTTGTAGGCTTAT
The DNA here is from genome assembly GCA_002403155.1 of Sulfurovum sp. UBA4779. Taxonomy (GTDB): domain Bacteria; phylum Campylobacterota; class Campylobacteria; order Campylobacterales; family Sulfurovaceae; genus Sulfurovum. The sequence continues at coordinate 75,484 of DHHF01000007.1, read as the reverse complement.
TGCCTGCTCTTTTGCTTCTTCTTGCACTTGCGGTTTGAATGTGCCTTCAAGCAATCCAAGCGTATCGTATTGTTTTAGGATGGCTTTTTTATCTTCGTCTTCTCTTATGCCATTCAGTCTGGCCCACAATTTGCGCTCTTCAATATTTTCTTTTGTTTCTTGCGGTTCTCTATTGTTTTTGCTTGTAAAATCTACTATCTCTTTAAACGAGCGTATAAGTCTGTCTGTTTCCTCTTCTGTCATGTTTTGCATAGGCTGCGCCGGCATGGTTGGTTCTTGATCGTTTTCTTTTTGGTTGCCCACAAACACAACATCGCTCAAATCGATAGTCATCGCGTCTATCTCTGCCTTAAGCTTATTTGCTTCCGCTTGCCACGAAAGAGATTCATCTGGGTTGCCTGATATGAATTTCCTATGAAAGCCCTCAATCAAGGTTTTCAATCTGGCAACCGTTGTTGCTTCGTCGATTTCTCTGTCTCCGTTGTGGTAAATCGCTCTTGTTGCTTCTTGCTTGTTAAGATACCAATGCGTAACTTCCATGTCTTTTTTGGGATTGAACACTTTAAGGTTTTTCACGTTTTTTGCTAGCGCTGTGAGCACCTGCCCATCATCCATATTTAAAGTAAACGGAACATACTTAACGGACTCCCCTGCTTTTAGCCCTGTGATCTTGAAGCTGTTATACTGACCGATTTAAGCAGGTGTTTTGCAAAATTTCACCAAAAATGAATGTAAAATTTAGAATTTATGCGATACCTTTGTACGCCCCTTGTACAGGGGCTTTGTTGAGGTTTTTCTATAAATTTTAATGGTATTAACTTACGCGCGCGTACGCGAGAAGTCAATATCCTCAATTTTTACATTTAAGCCGGTAGCTCTTTTGATCGACTTTTCCATCTTTTTGAAGACTGTTTCGAGGTCTTTGAAGTAGAGTTTTTTCAAATATTCTGATTTGAAGACAAACTCCAACCGCATCAGTGGATAGTCTAACTTCTCTTTCTCTTTCTTACTGTAGATTTTTATATCCATCATACGGTTCGTTTTACCCTCTTTGATCGTTTTCCAGTAGGTAGTGTGACGTACCTGTTTGGGCTTTCTGGTCTGAGACAATTTTTTGATGATCTTTTTGGGTATCATGCCTTTGTAGTCGATGGCTATGTCCACTCTGGTAACCAATGTGAATGCCGACTGACTCTTTAATTCATTTAGTGTTTGCACTAAAAGCCTTGAGTGTTCATTGTAACCGTGAAGCCCTGCAAACTCCAATGTTTGTCTGTTTGGAGTTGCGGCAAAGGTCTTGAGCGGCAGTTTGACCCCCAGATAGGTGTGAACGATTCTGGCATCAATGATATTTTGTGTCAGCTTTCTGCCAAAGGCATCTCGCCATCTGCTTGGTTCAAACACGCTTTTACTCTTTACAACTTCAACACTATAGTCTTCATGATAAATAAACATAGCTTCAAAATGCTCACCTGATAAATTAAGAGAGTCAATGAAGGCTCTCTTGCATCGCATGGCTAAAGATCCGACAGGTTTTCATTGCACTCATTCGGATCACCTAAAAGCCGATTTACTTCCTCTATATCAAATACTGTTACCCTTGGCGATAACTTTTTTGCCGCAAGGCGACCCTGGCTGGCATATAGCCATACCGTACTTAGTCCTATGCTTAAATACTCCGCCACTTCTTTGGCGCGTAAATACCTTTTGTTTGCATTGTTCATGGTTGACACCTTTGTGTACATACCATCATCGATGAGGAATTTAATAGTCTAAAGAGAGCTGTACCAGCTTAAATTTGTTTAGACTATATCGCGATAGTTGAATTGTATAGAGTTGCTGAATTGTAGTCAAAAAACGAAAGTCTTAATTTTTTCAACTTTGTCTGGGGCGGTAAAGTTTATGAGTGTGGGATCATTTCTCTTAGGGTTCTAATCTCATCAGAATAATGTGAAATGCTATATTTTTTTGCAATACCTATTAGAATATTTTCCAATTCACCAAGAAGTGCTGTTGCGCTATCATAGTAATAATCTCTTGGAAAAACTTTAAACTCTTGTTGTTCAATATCCGTAATAGCATCCTGAAGTAAAGCTCGTAAAGTTTTAAGTCTTTCGTAATTCATCGCAACAGGATATGGCTCAAAGTCAATATATGTTGTCCTTGAATCTGTCGTAATCCTTGTTATTTCTTTGGGTAAAAACTGTTCAATTAACTCTTTTGCCTTTGTTAATGTATTGATATGTAATTTTCTTGTTTCTGTTGGTTTACGATTCCATTTCCTTTGAAACTTTGGTTTAGAATAATAAGATTTTGCCCACTTGATAAGTGTCGATATATTTTCATCCCAGTCATTATGAGGCACTTGTTCTAAAAAATGACAACAGGATAGCGAATCTATAAATTGAACTACAATATCTCTCTGAGACCAAGGCATATATACTCTCATATCTTGCTGGTTACGTAGAAAATAATTTTTAAAGTAATCGGTAAATGCATTCTTATCTGCTTCATCATCCATGCTTCACCTCGTCCAAATAATCTGCATACCACTCTAAAAGCCTTCTCATCTGCTCTGTGTAGTTAGCCTTATGCGTATATGCCCTCTCTACCTTGCTGCCAACCTGATGATCTAAGATTGCTTCTTTAGTTTCGTATGAAGCGTTATGCTTACTCTGATGGGTTTCCGCGATACTTCTGAATGTACCTCTAAAGCTGTGCATCGTCTGTTTATCTCTCCCCTCTTTGCCGTCAAATCCCATAAGCCTTAATGCCTTGTTACCGCTCTCTTTGTTGATCGGTTTGCCGTTGGTAGAGAAAATATACATGCCTCCGCCGCTTATAGGCTTCAGTTCTTCCAGCACTTGCAACGCCTGATCTACCAAAGGCAAAACAAAGTCGTTGAGGTTGCTATCCTTGACTTTCATCTGCTCCCTTGGGATGGTAAGTGTTTTGGCTTCAAAGTCCACATACTCCCATTTGAGATTTACCAGCGTTGAAGCCCTTAGCATCGTATAGGTGACAAACTGCAATGAAGCCCTTACCATGATACCGCCCGTATAGTTCTCTATGCTGTGAAGCAAGTTGCTTAGTGATCGCTCATCGGTGATCTTGGAGATATGTTCTACTTTTGAACTGGGGAGTATCTCGTTGGATATGTTTGAGATAATGTTCTTTTCACAATATCCGCTTGTGACTGCAAATATCCAAATACGATCTAAAAACTGCTTTAGTTTTTTTGCGGTGTACTCGGTCTCTTTGGATACTTCTTTGAGAAGCGCCGTGATCTCGTGGTGTTTTATCTTGCTTATTGGGATTGAGGTCTTGACATAACCTTTGGATGTAAGTTCTGCAAAATAAGGGATGAATTTGTTATCAAGCAATGCTCTTGTTTTACCCGCTGTATATCCTGACACTTTTTTCTCATGCAGCTTGAACCATTCATCAACAACTAAATGAAGCTGTGTTTTTTGTTCAAACTCATTGAGCTTAGTATCCTCTTTGATCTGCTGCTTTTCTTCTTTTCTCTCTTCAAGCGGGTCAATGCCTTGATGTATCATCCTCTTTAACCTGAGTGCCTCTTCTCTGGCATCAACCAAAGTAACTGTTGGATAGGTACCCAAAGAGAGAGTTTTTCTTTTACCTCCAAAGGTATAATCCATCCTCCACCACTTACCGCCGTTGGTGCTGACTATCATATACAGCCCTTTACCGTCTGATAGTTTGTAGTTACGATCTTTTGGCTTAGATTTTTTGATCTGGGTATCAGTCAATGCAATTGCATGTTTTGGCATGTATCACTCTTTTTATGCGGTAACTTATGCGGTAACTTTTTCATCGAACCAACTATAACATGAGTTACCGTAAAAGTTACCGTAAAAAATTATAGCTTCAGTTGAATTAAGTTAGACTGTGATAAATTAACAATAGGCTTCAAAGCTCGTATTTAAGGGGATTTTATAAGATATTTTAGATTTTGTTAGATTGTATTGAAGTATAAGATGGTGCGGATGAGAGGACTCGAACCTCCACACCGTAAGGCACTAGATCCTAAGTCTAGCGTGTCTGCCAATTTCACCACATCCGCATGTGATTTTTAACAATTAAGAAAAGTGGTACGTCCGTCAGGATTCGAACCTGAGACCGCTCGCTTAGAAGGCGAGTGCTCTATCCAGCTGAGCTACGAACGCATCAATATAATTGAACTCTCTATTTATGGTACGCCAGAGAGGACTCGAACCCCTAACCCTCAGATCCGAAGTCTGATGCTCTATCCAATTGAGCTACTAGCGCTTCTTCTTTTTAGGCGGTTCAATCATTGATGGGGTGGACGACGGGGCTCGAACCCGCGACACCCAGTGCCACAAACTGGTGCTCTACCGACTGAACTACGTCCACCATTATTGGTTTTTAATTATATTGTTTTTCAAAGATCTATAACTGGTCGGAGTGAAAGGACTCGAACCTTCGACCCCCTGGTCCCAAACCAGGTGCGCTACCAGACTGCGCTACACTCCGCTTTACCTTAATAAAAAGGAATGCAATTATAATCAAAAGAACAGAATTTGTCAATAGTAACACAAAATAAAATAAAAAATTAATTTTATTTGCCTTAGAGAGCCGCTTTAAGCGTTAGCGTGTATAATAAAAAAGGGGAAGGAGATTTTAACATATGAACAGCATATTTGAACAGATCAATAGTTTTTTAGCTACATTTTTCTTTTTTGATATTTTACTAGGAAAAGCAGAAGGAACTTCCATACCTTTTATCGTTGCATGGCTCATCGTAGGTGGGATCTTCCTAACTTTTCGTTTTGGGTTTATCAATATACGTATGTTCTTTCATGCATTTAAAATCATTACGGGAAAATACAAAACTGCCGATGATGTCGGAGAAATTACTCCTTTTCAATCACTTACTACCGCACTTTCCGCTACGGTAGGACTAGGGAATATCGCCGGTGTTGCCATTGCTATTTGTGTGGGCGGGCCGGGCGCTACCTTTTGGATGATCCTTGCAGGTTTTTTCGGTATGACGCTTAAATTTACCGAAGTTACGCTTGCCCAAATCTATCGGCAAAAAAGGCCTGACGGACGCATAATGGGAGGCGCAATGCAATATCTCTCTTTAGGTTTAACATCCAAAGGCTATGCCAAAACAGGCAATATCCTTGCAGCCGTCTTTGCTTTTTTGGCCATCGGCGCATCATTGGGTGCGGGCAATGCATTTCAAACCTCCCAAGCAATGGGTGCAATCAGCGAACGCATCCCTTTTTTTCAGCAATATCCCATTGTCTTTGGGCTGATCATGGCAACCATCGTCGGTTTTGTGATTATAGGCGGTATTAAACGCATAGCCCACACGGCTGAGACAATTGTCCCTTTTATGGTATTGATCTATTTGATTACTTCCGTTTGGATATTGGTTCATCATGCTTCAGCAGTTCCCCATGCAGTCTCTGTTATTTTTAATGAAGCATTCAATCCCACTGCTGCAGCCGGAGGAGTGATTGGAGTGATTGTGCAAGGCTTTAAAAGGGCTGCTTTTTCCAGTGAAGCAGGTATAGGTTCTGCGGCTATCGTTCATTCAACCGCTTCGGTCAAATATCCTGTACGACAGGGGATGGTTGCCCTTTATGAACCTTTTATAGATACGATTATTATTTGTACAATGACGGCACTGGTTATCGTTACCACGGAAGTCTATGACCCGGGCGGCACATTTGCCGATCTGGTAGCTGCCAAACAAGGTGCTGCACTAACTGCAGCAGCATACGGAACGGTTGTCTCTTGGTTCCCCACCGTTTTATCATTTATTATTGTACTCTTTGCATTTAGCACGATGATCTCTTGGTCATACTACGGAGAACGCTCCTGGACCTATCTGTTTGGAGAAAAATACACCTTGATCTACAAAATCATCTTCGTTTTTTTTATCACATTGGCTTCAATAACCGATGCATCTACGTTGCTTGAATTTTCGGATTTGCTTATGTTGGGTATGGCATTGCCCAATTTAATGGGATTATATATTTTGCAAGGGGACGTAAAAGCCAACTTGGATGTCTATTTGGCCAAATGGAAAGATGGAGAGCTTGACAAAGAACTGCTACAATAAAAAACTATTTTGCAGTTCAAATGTCTCAAGGCAAGCTATTATTTATGCAATGAAGTTGATTTAGATTAGCTCCACGCCCTTTTGTCCTTTTGCCAAATAGCCTATGACATAACCGTCTGTATTGGCAAGTACGGCCTCAACATTCTCAGGTTCGACACACCAGATCATCCCTACACCCATATTAAATGCTCTGTACATCTCTTCTTCGTCTACGTATTTTCCTATAAAATCAAAAATAGGAAGTATGCGGATATCCTTTTTGTTGATAACCGCTTTTATCCCGTCAGGAAATACTCTAGGAAGGTTTTCGACAATGCCTCCGCCGGTAATATGCGCCAATGCTTTAATATACTTTTTGTTGGCTTTAAACTCTTTTACGTAGATGCGCGTAGGCTCCAAAAGTGTTTCAACAAGCGGCCTTCCCTCAAAATCTGCATCTAAACTCATGCCTAATTTATCAAAAAAAAGTTTTCTGACAAGCGAGTATCCATTGGAATGAACACCGGAACTTGGAAGTGCGATTAAAATTTGGCCTTCTTTTACGTTGCTTACCGTATCCATCTCGCTTTTTTCTGCAATACCTACCGCAAACCCTGCGAGATCAAAATCCCCTTCCCTATACATGCCGGGCATTTCAGCTGTTTCTCCGCCTACAAGGGCACATTCGGCTCTTCTGCACCCTTCTGCAATCCCCGCTACCACATCTTTTGCATTTTGAGGCACAAGCTTACCCGTTGCATAGTAATCCAAGAAAAACATTGGCGTTCCCATATTGCAGATAAGATCATTGACACACATCGCTACAAGATCAATCCCTACACTTTGAAGTCTTCCGCTTTCTATGGCAATTTTGAGTTTTGTCCCTACCCCGTCCGTTGCAGAAAGAATCACCGGCTCCTTATAGCCTGAAGGAAGGGCATAGGCTCCGGCAAAAGAACCGATACCTCCGATAACATTTTTATCAAAAGTTGATTTAACATCATTTTTGATGGCTTCTACAAATGCATTTCCTGCATCGATATCCACTCCTGCATCTTTGTATGAAATATTTGACATAATGCTTTTCATCCTTTATATAAGTTTCTTTTTGTTTTGTTTGCTTGTGCTTTTATAGAAAATTATTGATCTTCTTCACATTTACAAGCAGGAAAAATTTTTTTAAGTACTATGAGTCCGGGACAATACCCTGTAAAACCTGCTATCAGCAACATTACCATCATTCCAAACTGTATAAGAAATGCTGTTTTAAACATTCCTATCCCTGCCAACCCCATTACCAAACCAAGAATAACTGCCTGTATGATACGCTGCAATTTTTCAGCACACACTTCTTACCCTTCTGTACTTTTTATTATTATAGCAAGTTTTAGCTGTTTAACTTGCGCCCCAACTTCTCTTCCACTGAATTCACTTTTTTATTTAAGCGTCCTATCGGGCCTTTGCAATAATCGATTTTAATCGTACTGTAAATTCGTTCACAATCCTTCTGCAATTCCAGGTAAGCTTCCTCGACAACGGCCAACACTTCTGCTACCGTCTCTCCTTCTATGACTGTACCCATAGCTGTAAATTGATAAGGCAGCCCGCTTTGATCGATAATATCAAGCACTCTTGCAACAAAAGCACTTTTGCTTTTTGTGTGATCGATAGGAAATATCGCAAACTCTATCAATGCCGACATTTGTATCCTTTAAAATGATATAAATCTAATATTCTAATTTATGAAAGCAATTCGAAGAAAAGAGATAAATAATGCAGACAAAATATTTATACTCTATGCGTGAGGATAAATTTGAAAAAATTCAAAAACCCTCACTTGTAAATTTCTATTTTGAAAAAATTTTATAGAAAAGAGAAAAAGACCCTATTATGCGTTCTTTTTGTCTCTTGCCATCCGTCTTCTCGCAGATTGATCAAGATATTTTTTTCGAATACGGATATTGATAGGTGTCACCTCTACAAGCTCATCATCTTCAATCCACTCCAATGCAGATTCAAGCGTAATAAGTCTTGGCGGGATCAGTTTAATCGCCTCATCAGCGCCGCTGGTTCTCATATTGGTAAGCTGTTTGCCTTTAAGCGGATTTACTTCAAGATCTCCCGGCCTTGACGACTCGCCGATCACCATACCGTCATATACTTTATCTTGCGGCTTGATAAACATCACCCCTCTTGCCTGAAGGTTAAAAATAGAAAATGCTACCGCTTCTCCATTATCCATAGAAACAAGTGCTCCCGGCGTACGGCTTTCGACGATACCGGTATAAGGTCTATACTCCAAGTATGAGTGATTCATAATCCCCTCCCCTTTGGTATCGGTCAAAAATTCATTTCTAAATCCGATAAGTCCTCGTGCAGGAATTTCAAATTCGATTCTTACAGTACCGTCAGGCATCGGAATCAATGAAGTCATCTCCGCTTTTCTTTTCCCCAATTTTTCAATGGCGACCCCTTGAAATTCAGAAGGTACATCCACGATAAGATGCTCAAACGGTTCCATCTTGACACCGTTTTCTTCTCTAATTACAACCTCAGGTCTGGCTAGAAGAAACTCAAACCCTTCTCTTCTCATATTTTCAGCCAAAATTCCGATCTGAAGCTCACCCCGTCCTGAAACTTTGAAAGAGGCATCACCCATTGGCTCCATACGCATTGCGATATTGGTTTCCATCTCTTTTTCAAGTCTTTCTCTTATTTTATTGGAAGTGACATGTTTGCCTTCCGTTCCTGCCAATGGGCCGTCATTGACCGAAAAGATAACCGAAAGCGTAGGTTCTTCGACATGCATCGGATCAAGCGGTACCGGATTGGCAATATCACAAACACTGTCTCCCACATCGATATCTGAAAATCCTGCGATCGCTACGATATCTCCGGCTTCAGCCTCTTGAATATCAATTCTGTCAAGCCCTTTAAATCCGATCAATTTGCTTACACGGCTTTTTACCTTCTCTCCGGAAGCTTTCACAAGCAAATACTCATCGCCTTTTTTTACTTTACCGTTAAAGATACGTGCGATACCGATGCGGCCCACAAAATTATCATTATCCAATGTAAAAACTTGTGATTGTGTATCATTGTCGGCTGAACCAGACGGATAGGGAACATGTTTTAAAATTGCCTCAAAGAGCGGTATCATATCTTTATTTTCATCTTCCATATTCCATTTGGCATATCCGTCTCTGGCAGCCGCATAAATTACAGGAAACTCAAGCTGCTCCTCATTGGCATCAAGTGCAACAAGAAGATCAAACACTTCATCCATCACTCTATCGGGCTCTGCGGCATCTTTGTCGATTTTATTAATCACTACCACAGGCACAAGCCCTAGCTCAATCGCTTTTTTAAGAACAAATTTTGTCTGAGGCATAACGCCTTCTTGTGCATCGACAAGCAATAAAACACCATCCACCATCTTTAAAACACGTTCAACCTCTCCGCCAAAATCAGCATGGCCCGGAGTATCTATGATGTTGATTTTATGATCACCATAGGTAATGGCAGTATTTTTTGAAAGAATCGTAATTCCTCTTTCTTTTTCAATGGCATTGCTGTCCATTGCCCTTTCTTGAACTTCTTGGTGAGCAGCAAAAGTACCGCTCTGCTGAAGAAGCTGATCCACTAAAGTTGTTTTGCCGTGGTCAACGTGTGCAATAACGGCAATGTTTTTAATTTTTTGCATAAAATAATCCTAAGATTGGGAATATATTTCCCATAATTTTTCGCGAATTATACCTAAAAGTTATTATATAGAAGATTTTTAAATATTTTTGTCGATTTTTAAGAAAATTTAGTTTCAAAACCTCATCCGTGAATTAAATAATCTTTAATGCAATATTGTTAGCTGTATTTAGATTGTACTAAAATGATAAACCATAAAGTTCATGATACGTTTTTATTGCATAACGATCTGTCATCGCAGCAATATAATCAGCCACAACCCGCTCTTTTGATCTCACCTCAAGCAGTTCTTTTTGATGAGAGCTCATTAAATTAACATCTTCGATAAAAGCCTTGTACAGCCCTCGGATGCATTGTTTTCCGGCATGCATCTTTCGGACAATTTTTTCATGTCTATACAACAACGTAAAAAGCAGCTTTTTAAGTTTTTTAAGCTCCTTGGAGACTTCCAAAGAAAAACCGACAGGAATAGGTTCTTTAGCATCTAAGGTTTTGCAAATAGGAATATCTTGGCGATAATACTGCACCCGTTCTTTTGAATTTGAAATAAAATCTTCTACCAACAGCTTGATTAATCCCGCAACAAAACGGTGGCGATAAAGTTTTTCACCTCTTTTGATACCCTCTTTTTGTATCTTCTCATCCACTCTTTGAAACAGTGCATTTTCAAAAAGATCATCAAATGAGATAAGCCCGTACTTGATCCCATCATCGATATCATGGCTTGTATAGGCTATCTCATCGGCATGATCGACTACCATCGCTTCAAGAGAAGGATGTTTATCTAATGCAAACCGTTCGTCCAATGTTGCCAAAAACGGTTTTTTGTAAGGATAGGAATGTTTTAAAACACCTTCAAGTGTAGCAAAAGTTAAATTGAGGCCGTCAAAATCTTTATAGCGCTTTTCAAGTTTGGTCAATACTCTGAACGATTGAAAATTATGTTCAAATCCTAACGGTCTGCCATCTTCTTTCAGCAATTTATCCAATTCATCCCCCCCTACATGTCCAAAAGGAGTATGGCCCAAATCATGCGAAAGGGCAATCACTTCAGCTAAAGTTTCATTTAAACCAAGCTTACGAGAAAGTGTGCGGGCAATTTGACTCACTTCAAGAGAATGGGTTAAACGGGTGCGAAAATAATCCCCCTCATGATTTAAAAAAACCTGTGTTTTATACTCTAATCTTCTAAATGAACTGCAATGCAGCACCCTATCTCTGTCTCTTGCATAAGGGTCTCTAAAATCTTCTTCAAACGGAAAAAATCTCTCATCGGCTTTCATATTTATCCTAAAATGTATTTAAAACTTTTGTTATAATTGTAGCAAAAAGAATAAAAGGTACTCCATGCAAATTATGCTCATGCACCACACCCCGCTTGAAGTATGCGCTCATGCGATACGTACATGCTGGCAAAGTTTCGATAAAAGCGATGAGGGCGGAGAGAAAGACAAAGCCCTGATAGATAGGGTCGGTAACAAATTTAAACACGCTTCAACATTGGAGCACCTTGTCTATACATTCTATATCGAAGGGATTTCGAGAGCATTGCTGCAGGAACTGGCACGTCATCGCATGGCAAGCCTCAGCGTAAAATCGACCCGCTACACGCTCAAAGAACTCAAAGAGTGCGAACCGTTTGGAGAGCAGGATTATAAGGGAGCAAGCAGATTTATCGTATTGACAAACAATGAAGCCGTAGATACGGCAAGCATCAAGGCACTTAACGCTTTACAGGCTATCCTCAAAAGCGGTACAAGCAACGATATTGCCAAATACTGCCTGCCTGAAAGCTACCGCACAGAGCTTACATGGACGATTAACGCACGAAGTTTGCAGAACTTTCTATCTCTTCGGAGCAATAAAGCGGCTTTATGGGAGATACAAGAGTTAGCGTATGCGATTTATGAGGCGCTGCCTGAAGAGCATAAATATTTGTTTGAAACGTGCGTTTATAAAGGGGAATAATTTAAATACATATTATAATTCGCTTATTATTTTTTGAGGAGAAAAATGTGCGTATAGTACACATCATAGCTGTATGGTTTTTTTTACAAATTTGCCTAAATGCCCAAACGCTTTCCATTGAAGCAATTTCAACCGATATTCAAAAAAGTTTACAAACCCGTTTAAAAGGCCAAAATAAAGCCGTTATACAAAACCTTTATGAAAAAGCAAATTATAAACCTTTTTGGATAAACCCGGAAGATCAATATAAGATGAATCAACTTATTCTGGCATTGAAAGATCCGATGTTTAATTATAAAAACAAATCTTTTGACCAATATGCCATCGGACAACTTCTTTATAAACTTGACAATAATCAAATTAGCACAAATAAAAAAGCAGCGGTATTTGCCAGATTGGATCTTATGCTCACAAATTCATTTGTACGTTTGGTTCGTTTTATTGTGCAAGGAGATATAGACTGGGATTTGGTACAAAAAAAACTGTCCGGTTTGAAAAGAAGCGAAGATACGATAGCCCATTGGGAAATGACCGTCAAACCGTTTCCCGATCAAAATCAACTCTTTTCAGCGATGACAACCGGTCAAATCTATCACTATCTTGATTCATTGATTCCTATGGAAAAGCGATATAAATCACTTGTTAAGCTGTTGAAAAAACATCAAATGATGGATACCTTTCCAAAAGTTGAATACAGTAATACCGATTTAAAATTGGGAGATAGATCCCCGCGCATAGAACAAATCAAAAAGCGTCTTCAAATTTCAGGAGATTATCCAAAATGGGCACCTATTGATAAAACATTTGATAAAAGACTTGAACACGCTATCATAACTTTTAAAAAAAGATACAATCTTGCAATCAATAAAAAAATTGATAAAGTGACGACCTATTATCTAAATTTACCTGTAAGTGAAAAAATCCAAAGTATTATCACCAATCTTGACAAAACTAAACTCTACCCTAAACAATTTGAAGAAGAGCATATAGAAGCAAATATCCCTGATTTTAAATTGAGATATTATAAAAACGATCGAATGATTATGAAAATGGGATTAATCGTAGGAAGAATAGACAGGCCTACCCCGCTCTTTGAAGACCAAATTAAATTTATCGTCCTTAATCCGACATGGACCATTCCGGATAATCTTATTAAAAAAGATCTTATTCATGTTTTAAGAGAAAATCCTGCCTATCTTAAAGAAAACAATATTCATGTATTTGCAGGCAATAGAGAGATAGATATCACAGCACATCAATTGGCTCCGTATGAAAAAAGCAGCAATCCGGTCCCCTATCGTTTTGTACAATACCCCGGAGACAACAATGCGCTCGGGCGCGTAAAATTTATGTTCCCAAACAAATATGATGTTTATTTGCATGATACAGACAATAAATCACTCTTTAAAAGACGCTATAAAGTCTATAGTTCAGGATGCATGAGGGCTAAAGACCCTTTCTGGTTGGCAAAAACATTACTTCAGCATGCGCAGGGACACTATACACCAAGCAAAATCAATGATATATTGGCAAGGAATGAACCTACAACAGTTAATTTATCCAAACCTGTACCCATACATATGATTTACTTTACAGTCTATGAAGAAAATGGATTGGCATATTTTAACTATGATGTCTATATGTATGATCAAATCATCGAAGAATCCAGCGAAGAAAACAGAAAGCCTTTTTTTAAAGCACCTAAACAGCGGCTTATATCGGTCAAAAAAAATGCCAAAACAGTTTCTAACTAATTTTTTCTCATCTTCACTCGCTGAAGATGGGTCAATGCAATCGCCATTGCATCAGTAATATCCATCGGTTTTATCTCTTTGTTGATTTTTAAAAGCCTTTTTACCATAAACGCTACTTGTTCTTTTGTTGCTTTTCCGTTCCCCGTCACCGCTTTTTTTACTTGCAAAGGCGTATATTCATGAAAATATCCCACTTCTTGCAATATCTTCAACGACAGTGCACCTCTAAATTGTGCCAACTTTAAAACGGTTTTCGGATTAAAAGCAAAAAAGATATCTTCAATAGCCACTTCATCGATCCGATGTCCTTTTAAAATGATATCCAACCCTTCTATCAATTCCACAATTTGTTCTTGCAACAATTTTGTTTTTATTTTCAACAAACCTGCTTCAACAAGTGAATAATTTTTTCCATCCCAACAAAGTATACAATAGCCTAAATTACGGCTTCCAGGGTCTATTCCTAAAATATTCATTCACACCTTTGTTCACAATGTGAATTATTTGTTTCACACTGGTTTCATAACGCTATTTTAACTTAAATTGGCTAAAATACCTAAAGTTATTCACATAAAGTATTCACTACTTTACTTATTCACTCAAAAAGGAGTGCCAATTTATGAATATAGGCCAAAAAGTCATCTATGAACTGAAAAAAGAGATCAGTGAAATAGAATATGAGCGGTATATTAAAAATCTTATTTATGATACAAAACACTCTCGAAGCAATATCGTTTGTTTTTCTGCACCCAATATGCTGATAGCAAAATGGGTTAAAACCAAATATGCAGAAAAATTGGCCCATCTTTTTGAACTTCAAAATGAAATAAAACCTCAAATTAAAATCACTGTCGGCAAACAGATAGACACAGCAGCATTCCCGATAGCCAAACCAAGCAACGAAAAATATGCTTCTAAAAGTACTTATCTCAATCCATCGCTCACTTTTGATAGCTTTATCGTCGGAGATTCCAATCAATTTGCTTACACCACCGCAAAATCCGTTGCCGAAAAACCCGGAAAACAATACAACCCGCTTTTTATCTATGGAGGCGTCGGATTAGGAAAAACCCACCTGCTTCAAGCAATCGGCAACTATCAAATCAATCTAGGCAAAAAAGTCATCTATACGACACTTGAACAATTCATGAACTCTTTTACTTCACATTTACGCTCACAAACCATGGATCGATTTAGAGATAAATATAGAGAATGCGACCTTTTGCTTATCGATGATATCCAATTTTTAAGCCGCAAAGAGCAAACCCAAGAGGAATTTTTTCATACTTTCAATGAGCTTTACAATGCCAATAAACAAATCGTGATCACTTCCGATAGACAACCCAATAAAATTGCAGGTTTGGTAGATAGATTAAAAAGCCGTTTTGAATGGGGCCTGATGGCAGATATCCAACCTCCGGGGCTAGAGACAAAAATTGCAATCATTCAAAAAAAATGCGAACTGGACGGTATCAAACTCAATAATGAAATTATCAACTTTATTGCAACAAATATGGGCGATAATATTCGAGAAATTGAAGGAACAATTATAAAACTCAATGCATTGAGTTCTATGCTAAACCAAGAGATCACGTTAGATTTTGCACAAAACGCGATCAAAGACCAGCTGAAAGAAAAAAAAGAGAATGTTACGATTGACGATATTATTAAAATCGTATCAAAAGAACTCAACATTAAACCTTCCGATATAAAATCCAAAAAAAGAACAAAAAATGTTGTTGATGCCAGACGCACTGCAATTTATCTTGCAAGAAACCTTACTCCAAATTCAATGCCGCAAATTGCATTGTATTTTGGGATGAAAGATCACACTGCCATTTCACATGCGATGAAAAAAATCAATGAAATTATAGAAAATGACGAAAATTTCAAAGTACTCTTGGAAGAACTCTCAAATAAAATACATACAGATACGCAAAAATCCGAAATTTGAAAAATGAAAACTTGAATAAAAAAAAAGATATAATTTTAAAAGTGAAAAAAGGTGAATAGAAAATAAAGTTTATTCACATAAATAAAGAACGGTTTTTGGGGATATAAAGTAGTTTTTCACAATTTCATGGCATGCTACTACTGTCTACTAATTTATTAAAATATAATAAGGAGAGTCAATGAAGATAAGAGCGCAAAAGCAGCTTATAGAATCAATACTTATTAATTTGCAGCCCTTTTTGGAAAAAAAAGATGCAAGCCAAATTACATCCCACATTCTGTTTACATCTCAAAACGGCAAATGTACCATAAAAGCAACAGACTCTGAAATCGGATTGAAAATTACTACAGATTATATTGAAGTAGAAAATGAAGGATCTTTTACTGCCCATGGTAAAAAATTGCTTGATATCATACGTATTTTAAAAGAAGATGATGAAATTACTTTAGAATTACTAGACCATACCCTTATCGTTAAACAAAAACATTCAAAATTTAAACTGCCCACTTTTGATCCCATGGCTTTTCCGGCATTTCCAAGTATTGATAATAAACCTCAAATTTCATTAGATTCTTTAAGCCTTATCCAAAATCTCAAAAAAATTTCTCCTGCTATTGATACGAATAATCCAAAATTTGAACTTAACGGCGCTCTTATCAATATAAAAAGCAATGCGACAGATTTAGTAGGCACAGATACCAGAAGGCTAGCAATTGCTACAATACCGGGTTCTAATCCCCAAGAACTTTCATTGATCGTTCCCAAAAAAGCTATTTTAGAGATACAAAAACTCTTTTTAGACCAAATCAATATTTTTTTTGATGAAACCAATCTCATCATTACCAACGAAAATTATTTTTTCTTTACAAGATTGATCAGCGGAAAATTTCCGGATTATCAAAGAATCATACCTACAAGTATCAAACACTCAATTTTTTTGCCTAAAAAAGAAATGACTGATGCGATTAAAATGATTACAACGATTTCTCAGGAGATTAAAATGACTTTTCTTTCAGATGTCATTATTTTTCATTCTTTAAGTGCAGATAACGTTGAAGCAAAAACAGAAATAGAAATTCAAACAGGCTTATCCGGAAAATTTGAAATCAGTTTTAACAGTAAATATATTTTAGATTTTATTTCACAAATAGATACAAATGGATTTTTGATGGAATTCAATGAACCTAATTTGCCGTTTGTTGTAAAAAATGACCATTTTATTACAATTATTATGCCGATTGTTGCATAAAAGTTTAAAGGAAATTAATAAATGAGTGAAAGTAAAACAAAATATATTTTTATTACCGGCGGTGTATTGAGTTCTTTAGGAAAAGGAATTACAGCAGCAAGCATCGGTACTTTACTAAAACATACAGGATTAAGAGTAGGGGTTTTAAAACTGGATCCTTATATCAACGTCGATCCCGGAACAATGTCGCCTCTTGAACACGGAGAGGTATTCGTAACCAAAGACGGTGCAGAAACAGATTTGGATCTTGGCCACTATGAACGATTTTTAGATACTTCTTTAACACGAAATAATAATTTTACAACAGGCCAAATCTATAAAACAGTCATCCAAAATGAAAGAAAAGGCAAATATCTTGGGAAAACCATCCAAGTAGTTCCTCATATCGTCAATGAAATCAAAGAACGGATCGAAAAAGCAGGGAATGGTAAAGATATTCTTATTGTCGAACTCGGCGGAACAACCGGCGATATAGAAGGATTACCGTTTTTAGAAACCATTCGGCAGATGAAACATGAATTGGGTAAATCGCAAGTGATGAACGTTCATGTAACACTTTTGCCTTATATTAAAGTGGCAGGTGAACTCAAAACCAAACCCACACAGCATTCAGTTCAGGAACTTAGACGTATAGGTATTGCGCCTCATATGCTGGTACTCAGAGCAGAACAGCCTGTGCCTAATGAATTGAAAAGAAAAATTGCTTTTAGCTGTGATGTTGAGGAAGATTCTGTCATCGTTGCAATGGATGAAGCCACAATCTATCAAGTCCCCCTCAGTTTTTTAGAGCAGGATATTTTGACACCTATTTGCAAGCAGTTGGAGTTAGAAAATTGTCATCCGAAAATGGATGAATGGAGTTCTTTGGTGCATAAGATTATTATGCCAAGCGATGAAGTGAAGATAGCATTTGTCGGGAAATATTTAGATTTAAAAGAATCTTATAAATCTTTGACTGAAGCGTTGGTACATGCAGGTGCGCATTTAGATCACAGGGTTCATATCAAATGGGTGGATAGCGAAAAAATAGAAGAAGAGGGTGTTCAGAAATTTTTACAAGATTGTGACGGCATATTGGTAGCGGGCGGATTTGGTTCGAGGGGTGTAGAAGGAAAAATTGAAGCCATCCGATATGCTAGGGAAAATAAGGTACCTTTTTTAGGTATCTGTCTTGGTATGCAGCTTTCTTTAATTGAATTTGGACGGAATGTGCTTGGATTGAAAGATGCAAATTCTATGGAGTTTGACCCGGATACAAAAAATCCGATGGTGTATTTGATTGATGAATTTATCGATGCAAACGGAACAAAACAGGTAAGAACCACAAAATCTCCTATGGGCGGTACATTGAGGCTTGGAGAATATGAATGTCAAACAAAAGAAGGATCTAAGTTAAGAGAAGCGTATGGTTCAAATGTAATTTATGAAAGACACAGACATCGCTATGAAGCAAATCCAAAATATAGAGAAAATTTGGAAGCTCATGGAATGGAAATCAGCGGCGAATCAAACGGATTGATTGAGGCAGTTGAAATCAAAGATCATCCATGGTTTTTGGGGGTGCAATTTCATCCGGAATTTACTTCAAGACTGCAAAATCCAAATCCGTCTATTTTGGCATTTGTCAAAGCAGCAATCAATCAATCAAAATAAAGATGTATCCTCATTTAACGCTTGAAGCGTTAGAACAACTTTTGGAAGCACGTTTTAAAGAAGGGTTTCTTTCTTTGCGCGATCTTCCATCTCCTCTTACGTTTAAGGATATGCAAAAAGCTACCCAACGCATCATCCATGCTATAAAAAATAAAGAAAAAATCACGATTATTGGAGACTATGACGTAGACGGCGTTGTTTCTACAACACTGATGAAACTTTTTTTTGAAGAGATTGAATACCCTATAGAGTGGATCATCCCCAACCGTTTTAAAGACGGTTATGGACTCTCGGCCGGCATTGTCTCTCAAATCAAAGGAACAAATTTAGCTATCACGGTTGATAACGGCATTTCAGCTGTTTATGCGGCAAAACTTTGCAAAGAAGAAGGGATAGAATTGATTATTACTGACCATCATTTGCTTGCATCTGAAATTCCTGAAGCATATGCCATTATCAATCAAAAACAAGAAGAATGCAATTTTCCTTATTCTGATGTATGCGGAGCACAGATTGCATGGTATCTGATCGCTTCGTTAAAAAATATGCTCAATATCAAAATCGACATGATTCCTTATATGGAATTGGTTTGTATTGCAATCATTGCAGATATGATGCCTTTGCAGCATATTAACAGGGCAATGGTTCAAGCAGGCATGAAAGCCCTTTCACAAAGTACAAAACCGGCCATAAGAGTTTTTTTGGAATATCATCAAAAAAAGACATTAAATAGCGAAGACATTGCTTTTTTTTTAGCTCCTTTGCTCAATAGCGCAGGAAGAATGGAAGATGCTTCTTTTGCTGTTGATTTTTTAAGTGCTGCAAATGTATATGAAGCCAAAGCAAAACTTGAAAAGCTGATAGCATTTAATACCCTTAGAAAAACGACCGAACAGACCTTGACCCATCAGGCTTTATTGCAGGTTGATACCAAAGATGATGTGATTATCGTAGCAGGCCAGGAATGGCATGAAGGAGTTGTAGGTATCGTGGCATCCAGAATCGCCCAAATATGCCAAAAACCTTCAATCGTACTAAGCGAAAATGAAAATGGGGTACTGAAAGGAAGCGGAAGAAGTTTCGGCGAATGTGATTTGTTCGGTATTGTGGATAGCTGCAGGGAACATCTGGAAAAATTTGGAGGACATCAAGCTGCAATAGGGCTTACTTTACATAAGGAAAAATTAGAATGGTTTAAATCTAAAATACAAAAAAAATACCGATCGAAAGGCTATAGTCAAAAAATTTTTGATCCGCATATTACAGGTGCCTTGTATTTTTCACAGATTGATTTTAAACTGACAGCATTGATAAAAAAATATGAGCCTTACGGATACGGCAATCCTATACCGAAATTTATATCGTATGATGTAGAAATTCTTCAAATACAAACTATGGGAAAAAAAGGCGAACATATGCGTTTATTGCTCAAACAAGAAAATGTAGTTTTGCAAGCCGTTTGGTTTAAAAGCAAAGCAGATATTAAAATCGGAAAACAGGTTCAAATCATTTATACAGTTAACGAGAATCATTTTCGCGGTAAAATTGCATTGCAACTTATGATTGATAAAATTATATAACTAAAACAAATCAAATAATTTTGTAATAATTTAAATATTTGTTTAACTATTTTTATGTAAAATCTATTTATATTTTTTAGAAGGAGCCAGTAATGGATAAAAAGATGATAGAAGAGGGTATGGAAATTATCGATGCCCATCTGAAAGAACAAGGTATCTCTCGCCGTGATGCTATGAAGATTTTAGGACTAGGCGGCGCGACGATGATGATGGGAAGCGGCGCAGCCACTGAAGCAAAAGCTGCCAGCTCAAGTGCTAAAGGCAAAATCTTGATCGTAGGCGGCGGTCTAGCCGGCATAGCAACAGCTGCTTTATTGATGCGTTCACTTGATGAGCCGGATATTACGATACTTGAGCCAAATGAGAAATCTGCCTCTTATCAGCCTGGGCAAACACTTGTAGGCGGCGGTGTTTGGAGCGATGCTGATACTGAGTATAAAACTGCCGATTTTATGCCAGAGGGCGTAAATTGGATCAAAGAAAAAGCAGTAGAATTCAATCCTGAGCAAAACAGTGTCAAAACCAGCGGAGGCAAAGAGATCAAATATGATTATATGGTTGTAGCAGCCGGACTTAAACTTGATTTTGCACGTTTGGAAGGTTTGGGTGTGACTGAAACGATTACTTCAAGAGGCGATAGCAGCCCGGTAAGAAAAGTGGTTGGCCAAAACGGAATTGCATCTATCTATTTTGCTGACGGTGCTACCGATACTTGGACACAGATGCAAAAATTTATCGCAGATGCAAAAAGCGGTAAAAAAGTAAAAGGTATTTTTACTGATCCGGATACCCCTATCAAATGTGGTGGTGCGCCTAAAAAGATCATGTATCTGACAGATGCAAGATTGAGAGAAGCCGGAGCAAGAGAAAATGCCGAATTGACACTCTATCCTAACGGGGATAAACTTTTCGGTGTGCCTGAATACAATGCGGCAATGTTTGACCAATTTGCAAAAAGAGATATGAAATATCAATTTAAACATAATCTTATTGGTGTGGATCCTGTTGCAAAGATAGCAACCTTTAAAAAGCATTGGCTTGAAAAAGGGGAATGGGATGAAGACCTTGAAGAGTATGAAATGATCCCGGCAAGCGAAAAAGTACAAGTGCCTTATGATTTTATGCATATCACGCCACCAATGATAGCTGCAGAAGAGATAGCTAAATCTCCTATCGGTTCAGGGCAGGGATGGGTGCCGGTAACTCAAGAGACGCTTCAGCATGTAAAGTTTCCTAATATTTTTGCATTGGGAGATATTGCAGCAGTACCGATGGGAAAAACAGGCGGAAGTGCCAGAAAGCAATATAAAGTAGTAGTAGAAAATCTAATTGCTGTCATGGAAGGCAAAAAAGAGCTTCCGGCAAAATATGACGGCTATACTGTTTGTCCGTTGATTACTTCTATCGGAACAGTCATGTTGGCTGAGTTTAACTGGACAGGGAAACCAACCCCGTCATTCCCGCTTGATCCAGCGCAAGAGAGATGGATTTGGTGGTTACTCAAAGTCTATGCGCTTAAGCCAATGACTCAATACGGTATGCTTTCAGGCAGAGCATAAGAAATTCAAAGGAGAGAAGAATGAAAAAAATAACAGCATTAATTTTTGGAGCATCACTTCTACTGTTAACGACAGGATGTGAAAAAACAGAGCAAAAAGAAGAAGTCGTAACCTATAAATATACTACCGCAGAAGTATATGAGCAAATGTGCGTAAAATGTCATGGTAAAAACGCAGAAGGCGTACCTGAGAAAAAAGGGCCGGCATTGAATGACCAAAGCTATCAAGAGCTAAGAATGGGTATTATGGATATCAAAATGGGCGGTACCAGCGGACATTCAGCCGGTACTGAACATGAAGTAATGGAACATAATATGAAAAAAATTCGTGAAAAAGATATGGATTACGATACAGAAGCAATGGCACAATATATCGTTGACAAATTTCAAAAATAAAAATACTCACACAAAGGCAGAAAAGTAATTTTCTGCCTTTTTTTATCTTTCATTGACTGCTAGAATATCTGTTTACACCCTTTTTATATAAAATATGATAATCTTATAAAGTTTATAATGAGATATTATGGGATAATAAGATGAATAAAAAGCCTGGATATGTATTTGTTTGGCCGATAAGCACTAGAATCATCCACTGGATGATCGCTTTTTCATTTATGGCTGCTTTTGTAACTTCATTTTATGAAAATCAACTGCATAGCCATGTTGCTTTTGGTTTCATTTTTCTCATTATGATTATCTATCGGATTATTTGGGGTGTGATAGGCCCAAGGTATGCGACATTCAATACTTTTAAACTTAAGCCTTCGGAACTGAAGTACTATTTTATAGAAAAAATACAAAATAGATGGAGAAAAATACCCGCAGGACACAATCCTGCATCAAGCTGGTTTACCGTATGGGCACTGGGAGTCGGAAGTTTTATCGTTGTTTCCGGATTGCTGCTTTATGGGGTTCAAGAGGCATTGGGAGTTTTTTCTTTTTTAAATGATCATTATACGGCTTATATTTGGCATTTGGATTTTATCCATAAATATGCCTCTTACCTTTTTCTTTTTTGGGTATTTTTGCATATATCCGGAGTCATGATCGAACAATTTTGGCATAAAACGCATATGGTATTTGCAATGATCACCGGTTATAAGAAAACCGAAGGCGAAGATACCGAAGTAAGCCGGCCTCTCAATTTTTTTGCTTTTTTTATGATATTTTTCGCAGCAGCAACCTATTTTTTTATTATTAGCAGTAACTACAATTTTTTGACGATTCAAAAATTTACCAATATGGACTATAATGAAACAAATCCTCTTTATGTCAGCAAATGCGGAGATTGCCATACGGCTTACCCGCCTTTTTTGCTTCCTGAACAATCATGGGGGAGAGTCATGAAAGGTTTAAAAAATCATTTTGGCGAAGAGATCACGGAAGCCAATATTACCAAATCGGAACAACGTGCGATCAAAACATTTTTAACCAAAAATGCATCAGAAACAAGTACCCGCGAAGCAGCAGTAAAGATGTTAGATGCTTTAGGAGAATTGCGTCCCAAAGCGATAACGAAAACGCCTTATTGGAGAGAGACGCATCAGGATATTCCGTCAAGTGTCTATAAACAAAAGAAAATTAAAGACAAATCAAATTGCGCTGCGTGCCATAAAGATTTTCAATACGGCAATTTGGATGATATGAATATCATCTATACCCCTTGATCTTTCAATAAAAAAACAACTGTTTTTAAAAATTCTCATCGTTTCTAAAAAACACTGTTTCTCACTTTCAACTTATATTTTTATAAGTAAAACTGTTATAATATATAACATAAGCTTATAAATAAGAGTGATTTACTCTTATTTATTGGTCAATACTATCTTTAGGAGAAGCGTTTATGCAAATTGAAATGTCGAGACGAAGGTTTCTTCAAGGCACAGTTGCAATGAGTGTTGTCGGAGGGACGACGATCAGTGCAACAAACCTTTTTGCAAACAATGATACACATG
The DNA here is from genome assembly GCA_002403155.1 of Sulfurovum sp. UBA4779. Classification (GTDB taxonomy): domain Bacteria; phylum Campylobacterota; class Campylobacteria; order Campylobacterales; family Sulfurovaceae; genus Sulfurovum. The sequence goes on along the minus strand of DHHF01000007.1, from coordinate 52,014 downwards.
ATAAAAAATTGACTGTCACTACGAAAACAGGCAAAGCAAAAGAAGTGAAAAATATTCCGACCCTTTGCGAAATGTGCGTAAATAAGTGTGCAGCCATAGCCAGAGTCGAAGATGGGGTGGTTACCAAACTAGATCCAAACCCTATGTTCCCAAAATCTAAAAATATGCTGTGTCCTAGAGGAAATGCCGGCATTCAAGCGCTTTATGATCCGGATCGTTTGAAATACCCGCTGATTCGTATCGGAGAAAAAGGAGAAGGCAAATTTAAACGTGTTTCTTGGGATGAAGCGTATGAAGCGATCCTAAACGGAACCGATAAGTTTCCCGGCTTGGCGAAGATACTTGATGAAGAGAAAGATAACCGTTCGACATTCCTCTTTTGTGCAGGGGAAGGGATGGCAGAACATACGTTTAAAACTTTCTTTTCCGCATTTGGCTCAGCCAACTGGCTCAATCACTCTTCTGTCTGTTTGCAAACGGTGGCTTCCGCTTACGGCGTAACACTCGGCGCATATCCGCAGGCAGATTTGGATAATGCAGAGTATATTGTGATGGCGGGAGCCAATAGAGCCGAAGCAATCGTCACACCGGATACGATGGATCTTTTTAAACGAACGAAAGGCAGAGGCGCAAAATTTATCTGTGTCGATCCTCGATTTACCAATACTGCAGCAAAAGCGGATAAATGGCTGGCAATTAATCCCGGAACGGATCTTGCTTTTGTTTTGGCGCTTACTTATGTTGTTTTAACCGAGGAGCTTTATGATAAAGCATATGTATCTGAAAATTTTAACGGATTTGAAGAGTATAAAAAGAGCGTTATTGACAATAAATATACACCTGAATGGGCAGAGCCTATTACCAATATCAGAGCAGAAGATATTTATGAGGTAGCCAGAGAGTTTATGGCGCATGCGCCTAAAGCCATTTATTATCCGGGCCGAAGAAGTACCTTTGCCAACAATGACTTTCAACTTCGGCGTGCTATGGCGATTTTCCAAGCATTAGGCGGCGGAATCGATACCAAAGGCGGACTTATTTTTGGTAAAAGGCTTGAGCTTGGAGTGCATGAGGGTGTAGAACCTATTTATGGAAAAGCCGAAGCGCGCGCGGTTGATAGCAGTGAATCTCAAAAAGGACACAGCGGTTATTCGGATTGTGCCGTTGTAACTGACGGAGGATCATGGATCGGCTGGAGAAACAGATTATTGGAAGGCAGAATGCCTTATAAAGTAAGAGGAATGTTCTGCTATAAGCATAATCCGATGATGAATATGCCAAATACGCAAAAAACGGCTGAAATGCTCAAAAAGATGGAATTGGTAGTAGCGATCGATACAATGCCGAGCGATACGGTCATGTATGCCGATGTAGTATTGCCCGAATGTACCTATCTGGAAAGAACCGATCCGGTTAATACGTTTGGCGGCGTGGAGCCTTCTATTGCGCAGCGAAATAAAGTCGTTGATCCTATGTTTGAAACAAAACCTGTGATAGAAATCATGAAAGGATTGACTGAAAAAATCTCCAAACCGCTTTTTGAAATTTCTAAAAAGCATGATGAAGATTTACAGGATGAACTTGCCAATCTCGGCGAAGAAGAGACGGTTTCCGAAGACGGTAATGTTACCGAATCTGCTCCTACAATGACGAAAGAAGAAAGGGAAGCGGAAGTATATGCTGAGTATGATTTGGCTAAACCTTTTAAACACTCCCAAGAAGAGATCAATGTCCATATGGTTGAGAGCATTTACGGAAAAGAGGCAGTCGAAGCATTGAAGAAACACGGTGTTTTCTATCCGAATATGGATAAATTTTATAAAGAGATTTCTGCAAACAAATATCAATACTATCCGGAAAAAGAAAAATCTTACAGTGTCAATGGAGGAAAACCTAAAACTCCTTCTCAAAAAGTAGAGTGTAATTTGGCCAATTTGGCAAAAAAAGGTGTTGACCCGATGCCGGTTTGGAAAGACGAATATGCCTTTAGCGTACCGGAAGGAAAATTTAAATTGTTGACGGGACGTCATGCACAATTTACGCAAAGCGGTACGAGTAACAACATTGTACTGAGAGATTTGATGCCTGAGAATTATATTTGGATCAATAAACGTGTAGCAAAAGAAAGAGGTATCGCCTTTGGCGATAAAGTAGAAGTTTCAAGCAAAACGGGTTCTGTAGTTATCAAAGCCTACCCGACTGAGAAAATTGCACCCAATCAAGTGTTCTTTATCCATGGTTTCGGGTCAGAGAGCGAAGCTTTAACATGGGCATACAAAAACGGCGGAAACGATAATACGGTCATCGAAGATATTATCGAAGAGGTATATGGTGCAGCATCAATGCATGAAACAAATGTAGAAATAAGAAAGGTGTAATCATGGCAAGATACGGAATGGCTTTAGATTATAAAAATTGTATTAATTGTAAAGCATGTGAAGTCGCTTGTAAAGAGGAAAACGGAATCCTTATGGGCGCAGACAAACATAGAATTTGGGTAGGCGTAAAAGAGATAGAGGGCGAATATCCGTTTCTCAATATTGCTTCAAGCGCTTTTGAGCCCAGCCAGTGCCAGCACTGCGATGATGCACCTTGTCAGTCGGTGTGCCCTACCAATGCGACATATTATGATGAAAACGGGGTGGTGAGAGTTGATGCAGACAAGTGTATCTTATGCAGCTACTGTATGAATGCATGTCCATATGATGCACGCTATGTGGATGATAGAACGATGACGGTTGATAAGTGTAATTTCTGCAGCGATACCAGACTGGCAAGAGGCGAAACCACTACGGCATGCCAAAATACGTGTCCAACAAAAGTACGAACTTTCGGCGATCTTGATGATCCTGAGAGTGAAATCAGTATATTGCTGAGAACCAGAGAGCATTTTAGCCTTAAATCGCATCTTGGCACTAAACCAAAACTATTCTATCTAACATAAGGGGTTATTCATGGCAGAAACTATTCAACAAAAACAGAGTATCAAAGAGTTTATCGCTACTATTCCTTTTAATAAGATAGGAATAAAAGAGTTATTGAATTTTGAAAAAACACCCCAAAATATGCTCATAGCAGTGATCACACTGGCTTTTTTGGCATTTTTTGTGCTAGGTGTTGCAACGTATCTGATGCACGGGCATCATGCCTATAACGTAACAAGAGAACATCCGTGGGGGCTGCTCATTGCAGTGTATATCTTTTTCGTTGTAAGTTCGACAGGACTTTGTATCGTAGGGTCATTGGGAGATGTGTTTGGATTTAAAGATTATGAAATGATCTCAAAAAGAGCCATTTTCGGCTCGATTGTGACGATCATGGCCGGGTTTGCAGTCATTGCGTTTGAAATCGGCCATCCTGTGACGATGCTCATTTACAATGTTCTTTCCCCGGGGCTTACCAGCGCTATTTGGTGGATGGGGACTTTGTATGGACTGTATTTGACTTTTATGATCATTGAATTTGTCTTTTTGCTTAAACACAATATGAAAATGGCAAAAATTTTCGGTTTGACAGGGCTTTTGGTGGGTCTTGCGGCACACTCAAATCTTGGCGGGGTATTTGGCTTTTTGAATGCCAGAACGATTTCAAACGGGGTATTTTATCCGACCTATTTCATTTTGACTGCGTTTATTACCGGAGTTTTTATCGCTTTTATTATGATGGGATTTAGATATAAATTGCAGTTTCCGGAAAATGCCAAAGTGATGCTGACCAACTTGGCAAAAATTCAAGCGCTTTTGATTTCTATTTTGATTTTCTTTGTCACGTGGAAATTTTTAACCGATATCTACGGAGATATGCCAAACCGTGCGGAAGTTGCCAGACATATTTTGGGTTCTTGGACATTCTGGGCAGAAGTGGTTTTGGCGATGCTGATCCCTCTTTTTATCATTTTGAAAGATATGGGAAAAAACCTCACAGGCATGTTCTGGGCATCGCTGAGCGGTATGGTCGGAGTATTTTTTATGCGGTACAATCTGGTGCACGATACGCAGCTTAAACCGCTTCAAATGATGAAAACAACCGAATACCAGCTTGCGCCGACGTGGGTTCACTATTTTCCGAGTATGGCAGAGATTATGATTTCGCTTGGAGGATTGGGGCTGTGTATTTTGCTTTATTATGTAGGAACAAAACTCTTCAATCTTGATGCGGATACCCATCATTAATCAAACAATCTTTGCACCTTTTTAAAAGGTGCAAAGATAAAAAACTACCAAACCTAAAAGACAGTAGGCTGTATCTTTTTGTTATCGACCCCGCCCTCTTCATTGATCTTAAGCACGAATTCCCAAATCCTAGCAGCGATTGATTGATAGCGTTTGGATGTTTCGCAATGCGGCGCTAAAACAGTGATCGGCAGGCCGCTGTCTCCGCCTTCTCTGATGGCAGGTTCAATGGGAACTTCTCCTAAAATTTGCGTATGGTATTGTTCTGCAAGCGGTTTTGTAGTGCCTTTGCCGAAAATATCATACTCTTTGCCGCTGTCCGGGCAGATGAAACCGCTCATATTTTCAACGATTCCTGCGATAGGGATATGGAGCTGGTTAAACATGTCCATACTTCTGACGGTATCATCAAGCGCCACTTTTTGAGGGGTTGTGACACACACACCGGCAGTCACAGGCAGATTTTGCGCAAGTGCCAATTGTGCATCGCCGGTACCGGGGGGCATGTCAAAAAGCAAAATATCCAGTTTATTCCACAAAATATCTTTCAGCATTTGTTCAATCGCCTGGGTGACCATAGCGCCTTTCCAAATCAGCGATGCATCTTTTGCGATAAGAGAACCGATGGACATGACTTGAACATGATGGGCTATGATCGGTTTGATTTTATTGCCCAGAAAAACAGGCTGCCGGTCTTCGATCCCCATCATTCTTGGGATGTTTGGGCCATAGATATCCACATCCAGCAAGCCGACCCTTTTTCCTTGCTGCGCAAGCGCAATCGCAAGATTGACCGAAGTCGTAGATTTTCCCACACCCCCTTTTCCGCTGCTCACCATAATGAAATTTTGAATACCCGGAAGCACATTTTTACCGTGCGAACTTGTTTCTTTGGGCATTTTCGGTTTTGTGATATCAATATGGCATTGTACATTCTCCGGCAAAGCAAGCCTTTTGCGTATCTCTTCTTTCAATTGTGCTTCGATTTGCGGCGCTGAAGAGGGGATATCCAAATGAATTTCTATCTTATTGTCTGCAACGGAGATATGTTTAACAAAGCCAAAATCTATGATGCTTTTGGCAAAACCGGGATAAATCACTTTGGAAAGTATTGTTTCAACTGTTTTTTTGTCTATCATCTGGCAAACCTTTTAAATATATCAGGATAAATTATATCTTTTATAACTTATGAATTTAAATTGCAAACTTTGAAATAATTAGTAATGATTGATAACAAATTATTTCCATTCAAGCAGCCTTTTTTCTCCTTCAAGGTTTTTGATATCGGTGATATCCTGAGACATTTCGATAACCCCTTTGTACGCTTTGTTTTCGTCTCTCACGGCAAAATATCTGATGTGAATCTGTTTATTATTTAATTGTATCCAAAATTCGGCACTGTCTTTTCTGCCTGCTTTAAACTCCTCCAAAATCAAAAGAACCTGATCAACGCTTTTGGGAGGATGGCAATATTTTACTTCTCTGCCTATGATGCCCGCACTTCTTGGAAAAATCCTCTCTTCGCCGCGGTTATAAAATACAACCCTGTCATTTTCATCGACATAGGTGATGTCAACGGGTAAAAATTTGAAAATGAAATTGACTTGTTCCAGGCTTAAGTATCCTTCGTCAAAATGGTTTTTGTCATCGGTGCTAAAGGGAAGCGGGCGTATTCTTTTATCTTGGCTTGGATGGATATACCCGTTTTGGGAAGAAGAATATCGTAAGGGAGGCGTACTCATCCATCCGATCTCTTTGTCCCCTTCATACATCGCTTCCCAGTCTTCATCATGAAGCAGCTGCAACGCTTTGGGAAACAATCGAGATTCCTCTGCATGCAAAAGCTGCAAAATATGTTTAGACAGCAGCGTCGTTTCTTCCGCAAGATCGGCAAACCCCTTTTTTTCGATTTTTTTTCGGACTGTTTTGATTTTGCTTCTTATCATATCATGAAACGTCCACATGCCTCTGCTTGGGGTGGCCCATCCGTATTTTTCAAGATAAGGGAAAAGCTGATTTTCTTTTCGCAAAAAATGCTTTTCTATGTCAGATAATTGGTTAAAAATATTATAAAATTTTTCAAAATCACTGCCGATATCGGCAGCGGACAGCTCTTCAATCAGGTTTTTTATCAATACATTTTCTTGCAGATAGACATTGAGCGGATGATTTTTATCCAAATGGTTTAATAGCGCCGTTTGTTGATGCATCTGTAATGTATCCTTGTAAATTTTGATAAATATAGCCAAATTTTATCAAATTTAAGTGATTGAATTTTAGTGTTTTTTCATCTCTTCTTCGCGGTATTGGCGGATCCTGCGGTCTGTCCATACACCGTAAGGATCTCGGTAGGGTATTGTACTCTCAGGCTTTATAGACGGTCCCGTATGTTTGGCAACAATACCCCGTATATCGCTTTTGGATTGGTCTGCAGCTTTGACACAGAAGCCCGCCTCAATCATGGCTGAAATGGCTGCTGCATGTATTTTGGAACCGATAAGCACTCCGTCGTTTTTGAGAAGTTTTTTTAAGCATTTAAATATTTCAAGTGTTATCATCCTGCAGTTGGACCTCTCAACGAACGGATCTAGAAAAATCACGTCAAACGCTCCTTCTTGCTGCGCAAGGGCATACCTGACATCGCTGTTGTGAAGGGTGATATCGAAGTATTTTGAAGCGTATAGGCCCTCTTTGTAGAGTTCTTTTAGAATCTGCGGCCATGCCAGTTTTTCGTTTGGCATATTTTTGATGATATCCGCACTTTGAAGAATCACCATGCGGTCTTGATCGACGGCGTGAATTTCGAGAGGGTGAAGCGCCAAGTTTTGAGCCATTTCGCATGCGGACAAGCTGTTGTACCCCATTCCAAAACCGATATCAAGCAGCCGTATGGGCCCTTTTTCTAAGCGTTCTTTGAGTGAAGATCTTTGTAAAAAAAGTTCGGCGGCCTGCTTTCTGGCCCCTGACCTCGGATGATAATAGTCGCGAAACGTTTCGTTCCAAAACGTGCAGCTTCCGTCTTCGCATTCAAAAACATTCGGCATCGCCAGTTCAAGTGCTTGATTGCCCGCTTCAAAAAGGTCCCCCTGACGGTAGCCGCGCAACCTCATCTGTTCTGTAACATACTCTGTAAACTGTCCTTTGCCCATATGCCATTTCGGTGCGACGATCTCATTTTCAGGCGTATCGGTCGCGAAGCGCATCAATGGCAAGTCGGGCGGCAAGCGGCGGATAAGATCGATAAGGATTTGGGCATATTCATGCTCATCCATCACAGGAAACGGTTGGGCAAGATACTCTTTGGCAAGCTGCGTATTTTGAATGACATGCAGATTGTGGATTTTGATGCCATCCAGCCCGAGGGGGGCAAGCGCTTGGATGGTTTGGATGTAGTGTTCCCGGCCTTCGCCCGGAAGCCCCACGATGATATGTGCGCAGACTTTGATATTGTGCGCTTTGAGCGCGGCAATGGCATCAAGGCTTGCTTGCCAATCATGCCGGCGGTTAATGCGCTCAAGGGTTTTGTCATGGATCGTTTGTACGCCCAATTCGACATAGACATCGAGTGTTTTATTGAGTTCCTCAAGGTACTCAAGTGTTGCTTTGGAGAGGCAATCAGGCCTGGTGCCGATACTGACGGCATCAAAAGGATAGGCTTCCAGGAGTTCTGAGTATTTTTTTTTCTGCTGGATAACGGAGGTAAATGTACCGGTATAGGCTTGGATATAGAGCATAAAGCGGCGTGCCTTGTAGCGCCTTTTTGCAAAGGAAACCCCTGCTTCCAGCTGTGCTTGCGTGCCTGTGACGTCAAGGGTTTGAACGGCTCTGGCACCGTTTTCGGGGCAAAACGTACATCCCCCCGATCCGTCGGGCCGTCTGTTGGGGCAGCCAAGCTCCAGATCGATGGGGACACGAAAAAGAGGTTCGCCGTATCTTTGCGTCAAATAATCACGGTACGCATAATATGGAAGAGCCTCAGTCAGCATAGAATGGCAAGCCTTTTGTTTGAGATGCGGCATTATAGCGAAGCTGCCGTAAAGGCAGTATTAAAAATTCTTTTAGCAAAAAACCCTTTTGTGAGGAAAATGTTTTATGATGTTTCATTTTGATCTGTCTGTGAGAGTTGTGATTGCGGTTCATGAAAATAAAATCCTTGGGAAAAATCAACCCCTATCTCTCGAACAACCTCAAATACTTCGCGCGAGTGAACAAATTCTGCAATGGTTTTGATCCCCAATTGTTTGGCAAAAGCGACGATCGTTGTGACAATAATGCGGCTGTTTGGATCTTTGTCGATATTTTTGATCAGCGATGCATCAATCTTGATGAAATCGACTTGCAAGTGCATCAGGTAGGCAAAATTGGAGTAGCCGCTGCCAAAATCATCGATAGCGATCTTGCCGCCTTGTTGTTTAACTCTCTCAATAAAGTATCGCACCTGTTCAAAGTTTTCAAATCCTTCAGATTCTGTAATTTCAAAGATAACGCGACGGCTAAGTTCGGGATTTTCCATTTTGCCCAAAATAAACTCGACGGTGGCAGCATCTTTAATGTCGTTGACGGAGAGGTTGATCGAAAATTCATCTTCTCTGTTTTCAAAAACGGCGAAGGTTTTTTCGATGATGATTCTTGTCAGCCGGGTATAAAGACGGGCTTTTTTTGCGATGTCTAAAAAGAAAAAAGGAGAAATAACTTTGCCCTCGGGAGTAATCAAACGCATCAAGCACTCATATTTAGATATTGTGCCTGAACGGTTGTCAATGATCGAATGATAGTAGGGTTCAGCCCGGATGACATCAATGGTTTGATTATCGACAATCTTTTGAAAGTAAGGTGCGATCCGATCGCCCGCGATCGCTTCTTTGATTTTTTTGATATACTCGATATTGTGCGCAATCTCTTCTTTCAGGGCATTGACATCCGAAAGGATCAGAATATTTTTATGCAAGCGTTTGGCATGGCGCAGTACCATATCGGCATCGGTAAGAGGGTATTGTGTTGTATCTGTATGGATCGCTCCCAGTGTTACGTTGATGATGATGGCATTGCCTTGGATAAGAAAAGGGTGCGATTGGATATGTTCATGCAGCGCTTCAAGAAGGTTTTGGGCATCATTTTTATGAGATAGCCTTTTGAGCACAAGCGCGAACTCGTCCGCATAGAGACGGTAAAGGCCCAAAGGGGCACCCCTCAGGAAAGAAGTGATGCGATCGCGCATTTGCACAAGGGCCTCATCGGCGATATCGCTGCCGTAAAACTCATTGATTTGGCTGAAGCGGTCGATGTTGATCAGTGCAATAACTGATCCGGGAGAGGTTTGTTTCAGATCTTCCAAAAGTTGCATGCGGTTGGGAAGCCCTGTCAGCGAATCGGTGTACAATCGGTGCACAAGCTCCTTTTTTTGCTCGATCAGTTCGGTGATATTGTGCCGTGTTGCGATGAACTCTTCGATCTCGCCTTTATCGTTTAAAATGGGAGTGACGGTTGTATCGATATAAAAAGGTTTTTTGTTTTTGTCGATATTTTTCAAGGTGCCTCTCCAGACCCGTTTGTCAAGGAGGGTTTTCCATAACTCTTCGTAGATTTTTTTAGGGGTAGAGGGGTCTTTGAGGATGCGGTGGTTTTGGCCGATCAGCTCTTTGCGTGTATAGCCCGTGATGTCGCAAAATGGGTCGTTGACGTAAATGATATCGCCCTTGATATCGGTGATGGAGACGATGTTGCTTTTGTCTATGGCTTTTTTGTAGCTTTCCAAAAAGGCAAAGGTTTGTTTGATTTTTTGGTTCATTTGATTGAAAGCGTGCGAAACATCGGCCATTTCATCTTTGGTTCGGATCGGGACGGAGATGTCAAAATCGCCCTGCGCGATCATTTCGGATGCTTTTGTCAGGCTTTTGAGCGATTCGATAAAAGAGAGATAAAACCCCGTCATAAAATAGATCAGACAGGCGAGCATGAAAAGGACAACGGTGACGATGGCGATGATTTGTTTGCCCAGAAGGACCAGTTTGTCGTCTAAAAGTTTTTGAAGAATACTTTCAAGGGCGTCATATTCGTTGAAGTAATAATATAGGGTCTGTGTTGCCTGGCCAAAATACATATCAGGATTGAGGGCAAAACGCTCAGAATTGATCACCGAAATATAAATATCTGAAAAACTGCTCGATTCTTGTATTATTTTAGAAATGGAAGAGGAGATGGCGGGGCAAATGTCCGGGTAGAAACTGCATGCAGTTTCGTAGGCATGTCGGATATCTGATGTGAGGGACTGGATCGCACCATATATCGAAATTGCTCTTTTTTTCTCTTCAAGCGATATTGACTTTTTTAAAATGACGCCGATTCCGATCGCTCGTGCTTTTCCGGAATCATGTATCAATGTGGGGAGATGTTCACTAAGGATTTCTCCAAAATGTAAAATGCCTAGATCAATATTAGCAACAGTATCAGAGTCGATACCGGCATTTTGCATGAGGCGGAGGAACTGATCGGCTAAAGCGGTGTGGCGCTCAAAACTCTCTTGTGCGGAGAGACTCCATATCTCCTGCCGGAGGGCTGCCCATTTGTTTTTTATCGCTTTCCACTCTTCTTGGATAGGCGATGCCGGAGGGAGAACGGCATCAACGTCAGCTATAGCTGTTTTAATCCGGTTAAAATTGATCTCTATGCGCGGCTTATAGCTGAAGTCTCCTTGCTTAAAAGCTGCCATCATCCCGCGTTCAAGTAATATATATTTAAAAGCTTTTTGAATCTTTAGGCTATAGTAAAAGTTTGACTGAAACTTTTTGATCGCATGGTATTGGCTTCCCAGATGGTTGTAGCCAAACATCAGAAATGCGAGAACAGGCAGAAAAAAGATGAAACTGCCCAATGCAATTTTTTTCGTATATTTCATATTGCCGATGATACGAATCGCCGGATCAAACAATTTTAGCAGCTGCACAGTGTACCCTTTTCAATCTTTGGTTACTTTTTGAAATATTATTATTATTTTTATTATTTTTTATAATTTTTTTGTATTGTGAATGCGTTACTTCCGCTTAACAGATAATTAACATTTTTTGGAAATAATGCGTCTTCATGCATAGCGGCTGCGGCACAAAGCGTGCAAAATAAGAGAGGCCAAATACAATGCATAAAACAAAACAGGATCAAAGAGAGATGATTGTCAAAATTGATAGAAACGGCAAGCGATAAACGTGGAAACATTGTCTTATCTTTCTTTATTTGTGATCGGACTGTCTTACGGCAGTACGGCATGCATGTTTACGTGTATGCCTTTTTTGAGCCCGATTTTGGTACAAAGATCAGATACCCTCAAAAGATCCGTTGAGGTCGTGCTGCCGTTTAGTTTGGGAAGGATTTTTTCGTATACGATGATCTCCGCAGCTGCTCTTAGCAGTGCGAGTGTGATTAAGGCAGTACTGAATGACAATGCGATATTTCAGTTGATACTGGGGATATTTACGATGATGATGGGGCTTTTGATGCTCTATGGGATTTTTCGTAAAAATAAAAAAAGCTGCGCTTCAGCGCCGCCGCTCCCTGGCACCGCCGGTATCGGCAAATTTGGATTGTTCGGGATCGGTGCGATGGTCGCATTCAATCCGTGCGCCCCCGTTTTAACGCTTATCGCATTGGCAGCAAACAGCAAAACACTCTTGGATGCTTTGGGCCTGGGATTGTCTTTCGGAATCGGAGCGGCGCTGATCCCTTTTTTGTTTTACGGATTTTTTCTATCGCGGATTATCGGCGGATTGCTAAGGGAATTTAGAGCGTATGCCAAAATGATTCACATTGCAGCTTCGCTGTTTTTATTCATCACCGGGGTTTTAATACTCAACGGCCACCTCATACTTTAAAGGCAAAGAATGGTTGATTTTGTAAAAAGAGACAAAAATGATATTTTCAACAGGCCCATTTTGGGATTTGTGTTTAAAAACAAGAAATTTTTATTGGGAATGAGAATCGCTGTCGCGCTCTTGTTTTTTTATGCCGTCTTTTACGGGTTTATGAACCCTGCCAAAGAGAATATTTTTACCGGTGCAGTTTTTTGGGTTTTGTTTTGGCCGCTTTTTATGCTGCTGACGCTTCCGACATTCGGAAGAATATTTTGCGGGATCTGCCCGCACGGATTTTTGGGCAAGTACATTACCGCTTTAGGGTTAAAAAAAACGATGCCCGCATGGATGCAAAATAGATATATAGGGATTTTTTTATTGATTTTCGGATGGTGGGGGGCCTATTATGTGTTCCCGGGTTTTTTATCAAGCCCGCTTGGGACAGCCGGTTTGTTTGCCGGCATGACCGCGGTTGCATTTGTTCTCTATTATCTCTATAAAGACATGAGCTATTGCAAATATATCTGTCCTATCGGGACGATGAGCAGAGCTTACGATAAACTCTCCTTTACCAAACTGGAGACCTATACGGAGAGCTGCAAGGAGTGCAAAACGTTTGAATGCGCCTCTTCCTGCCCGTACCATCTGAAGCCTTTTTCGTTTGCCGCGAAAAATCATACCGATGACTGTACTTTGTGCATGGAGTGTGCAAACGCTTGCGAAGCGGTAAAATTTACATTGACAAAGCCCGCACAGATACTGGAGAAAAAATTTAAAGCTCTCAATGCGGAAGTTTGGGCATTTGTTTTGATCTTGGCGGCGATACCGGTGGCGATGACGTTTGCGCATGGATTGGAAAGAAGCACTATCGCACAGGAGATGATCTGGAACAAAACGGCGGCATTTTTTGGCATGGGCGAATACGGTGTCGGATTTGCTTTTATGTATGCGATAGTGCTGAGCCTATTTTTTGCGGTACTCGGCTTGTGGCTGGCATCCGTAGTGCTTAAAAAAGATTTCAACACTACTTTTTCGACTTTAGGATATGCATTTGCCCCGCTTTTCATTTTAGGTTCTTTGGGGCATACCCTGGAGATGTTTTTTGTTAAAGATTATGCGACGCTTGTGAAAGGGTTTGCCCAGGCTTTCGGATTTGCCGCCGAAGCTGTGCCGCTAGCTAAAAGAGGTGATGCCTGGCTTCACTATTTGGGATTTTTGCGATGGGTCGGCGTGATTTGGACATTGATGCTTCTGTATAAACGATTAAAGCTGATCGAAAGCACCAAAATCAGAAAAATATTTGGTTATTTTTTTGCTTCATTGTTGGTGATATTTTTTATAGGGATCAATATCTATGTGGGATATGTGTTTAAAGTCTATGGCATTAAAGCAGCAGGCCATTCCCATCATATGGGCGGGCAAAGCATCTCCCAAAGGCCCTCTTTTGTCAAATCTGCATCACAACCCGCGGATGATAGCAGCGAAGTTTTGGATTTTAAACATATGATCAAGGCAACCGATTTGATCTATTTTACCTGCAGCGATCCAAGGGCCGGCTCTCGAAACTCCTATACAGGAGGCATGCATGGCGGCAACCCCATGGCGGTACCTTCCCAAAACGTATGGCTGGTTTACGGTGAAAATTTCGGACAAAATGCGTGTATCGGACAATTGGACGGGGCATTGCTGCTCTACGATACGTCACATACAGAAAAACCCGTCAAAACCCAATCGGCACAAAACTGTACGGCCTATCGTTTTGACATGCCCCATAACGGCTACTATACTCTGTTTTTTCATAGCCTGATAGCCAAAGAAAATATATTGCATTATAAAAGTGCAAAGCTGGAGTTTTTAAACGGCAACCATGGGCTTGCGGATGTATACGAGCCGCATAAAAGCCAACCATTTATCGCGGAAAAAAACAAAATTGATTTGATTAGATTGCGAGACAAAAAAGAGGACAGCTTTTTCTATACCCATTCAAGCGGGGATCTCTTAAGGTTTCAAGCGCTTTTTGACAACAAGCCGCTGGCACATGCCGATATCAAAGTATTTACCGATACAGGATGGGTGAAAAGTCTGAAAACGGACAGCGAGGGGATTGCAGAATTTAACATCATCAAAGATTATTTTCCAAAATGGCCGGAGTTTGACAAAAGACATAAAGGGATGCTGCTCATTTCTTTGTCGTATGAAGATAACAGCAGCGGTATTTTAAACGCAGAAAGCTACGCCAAAACACACTATACACTGACGTACCCTCTCTTTTTTTATCCGAATGAGGATGAGTACAAATCGTACAAAGAGGGTTTGATATTTGCTCTGTTGGCGTTATTGTTGGCATCGTTTATCGTATACAGATTTAGAAAAAACAGAACAAAACCCTTTGCCGAGGTTCGATATGATGAAAAATAAAATCAGACGCATGATCAACAATATGCCGTTAAACAAAGTAAGATTTTGGATACAGCTGTCCATGTTTGTACTCTTTGCGTACGGCGGATATGTTTTGATAGATTTCGGCTCAAGCATCCCGATATTTGCCTGTCCGTACAATAGCGAAACGGGAGCAACCTGCTACTTTATGCCTTTGCAGCATCAGCTTGCCATGCCGGCAAATGTGCTTTTTGGGGCTGCGGCTATTTCGGTCCTTGTGGGATTGCTGACTTTTGTCGCCTGGTTTGTTGTTTTAAATAAAGCGTGGTGCGGATATGCATGCCCGTTTGGTACCTTGCAGGACTGGATAACGGCATTGAGAAAAAAACTCGGGATCAGATACGGCACCTACTCTCAGGCGCAGTTTGAAAAGCTCTCTAAAATCAAATACATTTTTTTGGCCATCGTCATTGTGATCCCTTTGCTGATGGGGGTCGGTGTTTTGGGGAGAGAATGGTCTGGCGCTTTTTGCCAGATATGCCCCGCACGCGTTATCTCTCCGATGTTTTCAGGTGATTTTTCCCAATGGAAAATCGATTTTTCGACGGTTACTTCCATGATCCTAACGACAATCGGAGTTTTGTTTGCCGCAGTATTTTTCGTGGGGAGTTTCATCAAGAAGAGATTTTTCTGTTTTTTCTGCCCGATGAGCGCACTGCATTATACGATGTCCGATCTGTCGCTTTTGAAACTTAGAAAAGACGGGGATAAATGCACCAAATGCGGGGATTGCTATAAAGTGTGCGATATGCAGATCAAGGATATCGCCGATGACGTCATAAGTACAAATATCCTAAGGGATGACTGCATGTTTTGTATGAAATGCGTTGCGGCATGTCCCGAAGATGATGCTTTGCATGTGGATATTTTGAATATGAGGGTATTTAGCTCTTCAAAAGAAGGCTTTGCAAAAAGAATGGGGATGGACCGTTTGGAGAAAAATGATGACCGATAACATAAAACATACGATAGAAACGCCCAAACAAAAACAAAATAGGCACAAAGCGATGGAAGCGGTGAAAGTGCTCAATATGATCAAAGAGGAGTTCAAAGAGCCGCCAAAAGCGATGAACTATTTTTATGATTTGTTTGAAAGGGTGTATTGCAAACAAGAACCGCTGCATGCCGATAAAGTAAAAGTCGGAACCATGTGCATCCAGATACCGTCCGAGATCATCTATGCACTCGATGGCGTACCTTTAAGGCTCTGCAACGGTTTTTATACGGATGACGAGATAGGAAGTGATTTGATGCCTTCAAAGTCCTGCCCGCTTGTAAAAGCGACGGTAGGCCATTTGGCTTCGGGAAATTTCAGCGATAAACCCGATATCATCTTTTCTCCGACCACCTGCGATCAAAAAACCAAAGCCGGGGCCATTGTGGAAAATTTTGGCTATGAAGTGATGGATGTAGATTTTCCAAGAACGAAAGAGAGCGAAGAGAGCAGAGAGTATTGGAGAAGGAGTGTACGGAAATTCAGTCATGATTTGTCCCATAGCCTCGGCAAAAAACTCACAAAAAAAAACCTTCAAGCCTCGATCCAAAAAATAGGATACGCTCAAACGCTTTATCATAAACTCAATGATCTTAGAAAAAACAGGTTTGTGCCTATTTTGGGCAAAGATATGTTGATGGTTACGAATGCTTTTTTCTTTGACAGGATAGACAACTGGATCACAGCCGTTGAGGAACTTCTAGAAGAGATAGAACAAAGAGCCAAGAACCAACTGCATGCCGGCGGAAAAATAAGCCCGCGCATCGTTTACACTGGTTCGCCTCCGATTTTTCCCAATTACAAAATTCCTTTGATCATCGAACAATCCGATGCTATCATCGTCGCAGACGAAACGTGCAGTTCCAACAGGATGTTTAATGACAGGGTCAGCGTGGATGAGTGGTTTTTGAATGATATGGTCGATTCGATCGCGGACAAATATCTCAAAGGGTGCACCTGTCCCATTTTTACAAAAAATAACGACAGGATCAGAAGGATCATCGATCTTGTGAAGAGCTATCATGCAGACGGAGTCATCTACCAGGCATTTGCCGGATGCCAAGTGTATGAAATGGAGCAAAGAAGCGTGCTTGCTGCCATGGAAAAAGAGGGGATTGCAATTTTGTACATAGAAAGCGACTACAGTCCCTCTCAGCAGGGACAGCTTACAACGAGGGTGGAAGCATTTATAGAATCGTTAAAAAACAGACGGAGAATGAAAAGATGAACTATTTTGTAGGGATAGATATCGGCTCAACGGCAATCAAGGTTTCCGTAACGGATGAAAATAAACGTTTGGTCGGATCTAAAATCAATGCAAGCGGGAGCATGTTTTATAAATATGCCAAAGAAACACTGCAAAGTTTGCTCGATGAGCTGCATATCAGCCAAAATGACATTGCATATACCGTTGCAACGGGATATGGCAGAAAACTGTTTAAAGAAGCAGATGAAAATATCAGCGAAATTACCGCCAATGCGATCGGGGCACAAGAAGCAGCAAGAGAATACGGAGAGATAAAAACCATTATCAACATCGGCGGACAGGACAGCAAAGCGATTTCGCTGGACAATGAAGGCAATGTAGTGAACTTTGCGATGAATGACCGATGTGCGGCAGGAACCGGAAAATTTTTGGACGTGGTGGCGATGAATTTGGAAATAGGGGTTGATGAGCTCGGCGAGTACCATTTCAAATCAACCGGAACTCCGCTCTCGATCAGCAGTACCTGTGCTGTTTTTGCCGAATCGGAGATTATCGGACTGCTTGGAAACAATCACAGTGTCGAAGATATTGTTGCAGGGGTTCACTATTCGATCGCCAAAAGGATTGTCAAATTGGTCAAAAGGGTAGGTATCAAAGAAAATATCTATTTTGACGGGGGGCCTGCACTGAATACGGGATTGGTTCATGCCATCGAAAATGAACTCGGCAAAAAAATATTTGTACCCAAATATCCGCAGATTACGACCTCTTTCGGTGCAGCCGTATTGGCGTGCGATGCGTTTAGAACAATGCCCTTGAGTGAGCAGTAGCATTGTTTATAAGAGAAAATTCTTTTGAAATAGCATGTGAAACAGCAGGTTGCAGCGCGACAAAAACAAAAAATCCCATACGAGGGGTTTATGTTCTTTTTCTGTATATTTTTCGATATGATTACGGGATTGTTTGGAGGAACTGCAATGAAAAAAGAATTAGGCATCTTTATCGGATTGTTTTTGTTTTTAGCCATAGGCATGCATTTTAAAGAGTGGATAGACCATCCCGTAGAGCACATCATGGCGCTGCCCTCGGCAGGCGCTTACGGCATCGGTGCGATCCATCCGCTGGTTTTTACACTGATTGTTTATATCCCCTTTGTCATCGTTAGAAAGATTATAGGGTTGTTTAGAAGATAAACTCCTTAGCAAATATATACGCTAAGGAGCAAAGCAAAATCAAATGGGAAGAACACGTATATTTTCGTCGAGTTTATGTCTTAGAACATTCTCGATCGCATAAAGCGTACCGGTTGATGAGCTTGCGCAGCCGCTGCAGGCACCGAGATATCGGATATAGATGTCAAAATGTGCACCGTTTTCTTTGATATCCAAAATCTCCAAATCCCCGCCGTCCATAATCAGCATTTGGCGGATATTGTCATTGATGACTTTGTCTACGGCTTTTAGTTTTTGAACAACCGTCATTTGGGCAAAAGCGATAGCTGCTCCGCTGGCAGCAGCATCTGCCGCTTTGGCCATCTTTTCTTTTTCGTACTCTTCTAGCAGATCGACCAGATAAATCTCTCTTTTTTCATGTCCGCCGGGTCTGATGCATGATTTGCAAAAAGCCCCTGCTTTGGTGTAATCGGTGATCTGCTCTACGGTGGTAAGGTCATTGAGCCGGATTACTTCCCTGAGGGTAGAGAGGCTGACGCGTGCGCATTCGCAAACGATAATCTCTGCTTCGAAGCTTTCCATGTCGACACCCTTGTAGAGTGCGGCTGCTTTTTTGATCACATCATAGGCCATTACCGAGCAATGCATTTTTTGCGGGGGTACCGCAGGTTTATCGGGAGTATCCCTCATGGCACTTTCTACATCGATATTGGTAATTTTGACCGCTTCATCAACCGTTTTGCCTTTGCAAAGCTCTACCATCGTATTGGAGCTTGCAATCGCCGTACCGCATCCGAAACTTTTAAATTTGGCATCAAGAATAACGTCGGTGTCAGGATCAACCGCCCAGTAAAGCCTTACTGCATCCCCGCAGCTTTCAGCTCCAAAATCCGCTATGATCAGTTTGGCTCCCATCGCATCCGCCTGCTCCTGGGTAATCTCACCTTTGTTTGTGGGGTTGTTCATTTGATCTGTTACTTTTTGACTGTATTCAGACCAGATGGTTCCGCCGATTAAACTATCCATTCCCATAATTTTTTCCTTTCTTCATTTTCTTAGTACACACTTTATATTTTTTAGTTTTTATAGCCTTCAGGCGCATAGGCATAAGAGCTTGAAATGCTTCGAAGTCTTGTAACGGCTTTTTTAACTGCCTCAAGCGTATAATCAAGCTCTTCTTTCGTGGTGTATCGGCTGAGTGAAAACCTTACAGCAGTATGGGCCAAATCCGCTTCCGCGCCTATGGCTTCCATCACCGGATTGGACTCCAAATCCTCGCTTGCACAAGCCGAACCCGTACTTGCTGCGATTCCTTCGCGGTTAAGGTCCCAAAGCATCGATTCGCCCTCAATTCCCCTAAATGAGATAAGAATGGTGTTGGCTACTCTTTTTTCTCTGGGGGTCACGACGAAAGTATCGGGGATTTTAAGCAGCTCCTCTTCAAAAGCATCTCTCAATTCGCGGATATCATGCATCTCAAAATCAAGCGCGTCTACTGCCTGCTCCATCGCTCTGCCCATCCCGACGATACCCGGAACGTTGAGTGTGCCTGAGCGGTATCCCCCCATTTGAGACCCCCCGTGCAAAAGCGGCAACAGTTCTTTGCCTTTTTTCATATAAAGTGCGCCCACGCCTTTGGGCCCATGGAATTTGTGTGCCGACATTGTGAGGTAGTCAACATTGAAACTTTGTACATCTATGGGCAATTTCCCTACGGCTTGTACGGCATCGGTATGAAAGAGTACTTTGTGCTCTGCACAGATATTGCCTATCTCCTCTACGGGAAAGATAGCGCCTGTTTCGTTGTTGACCCACATTACCGAAACCAATGCGGTTTTATCGGTGATATTGTCTCTTACGCTTTGCGGATCGATCAAGCCTTCACTATTTATCGGCAGGTAGGTAACCCTGCACCCCATACTTTCGATAAACTTTGCCGTGGCAATCACGGAAGGGTGTTCTACTTCGCTGAGAATAATATGATTTTTTCTTCCCGTGAGAATATACTGAAAGTAAATACTTTTAAGCACCCAGTTGTTGCTTTCCGTTGCACAAGAAGTAATGACGACGCTATCTTCTTTGGGCGCATGAATGCCTGCGTAGATTTTTTCCATGGCTTGTTTTATGGCCGGATGCGTTTCGCTTGCAAAGTCATGCAAAGAGTTTGGATTGCCGTATTTTTGTACAAAATAGGGCTCCATCGTTTCAAATACATGGGGGTCGACGATAGTCGTTGCGTTATTGTCCAAATAGACTCGCATAATAATCCTTTCTGCTTATAGGGGTAGGTAAAGACCCGTTTTTTTAGTTTGTTTACTCAGATTTTAAAGAGGAGTAAATCCCATTTTCTAATTAGGACAAATTTTATCCTAATTAATTTCTCGCATCTTACGCTATTTTTCTTAAAATAACATAAAATCCAAAAAATAAAAGAGGACGATTATACTCCCAATTCAATTAAATAACCTTGATTTGGCTCAAATCAAAAGATGTTTGTTTTCAAAAAGCAAATTTGGGATCGGCAAAACAGATCCCAAAAATATATGGTTAAAAATTGGAAGGGACAGGCGTATTGATGAGGTTGTAAAATTCGTTTCTAGTACGTTCGTCTTTTTTAAAAAGGCCGCGAAGAGCCGAACTTACGGTGGTGGAATTGATCTTTTGTACGCCTCTCATCTCCATACACATATGCCGTGCATGGACCACGACAGCTACCCCTTTGGGTTTGATCGTTTCCAAAATGGCGTCGGCAATCTGTTCGGTCATCTGCTCTTGTATCTGCAAGCGTCTGGCATAGACGTTGACGATACGGGGAATCTTTGAGAGTCCTACAACCTGTCCGTCGGGGATATAGGCTACATGTGCGCGGCCGATGATGGGAAGTATATGGTGTTCGCACATCGAGTAAAATTCAATATCGCGCACCAGCACCATCTCGTCGTTGCTTGTAGAAAAAAGCGCTTGGTTTAATATCTCTTTGGGGTCTTGATGGTAGCCTTCTGTTAGAAACTGCAAGGCTTTTACTACGCGCTTTGGCGTTTTTATGAGCCCTTCCCTTTCGGGGTCTTCTCCTAAAAGCTCAAGGATTTTCGTTACGGCTGCTTCAAATTCTTTCTCTTTGTCCATATGTACATACCTGTTTATGATGAATCTTTTTCACATTGTAGCAAAAAGAGTTTAAGTATCTTCTCATCGGCTTTTGAGATCGCCAGGGTATCGATCTCTTTGATATCAAAATAGTGTTTTTGCTTTTGGGGGCTTTCCTGGCAAAGATAAACTTTACACCTAAGTTTAAAATGGGTGTAGCCATGGGTCACTTCCCCGATATACTGCGCTGAATGGGGCGGGATTTCTACGCTTTCAAACCCCCACAGGCCGTGCAGGAATTTTCCGCTTCTTTGGCTCAGCGACAGACGGCCGCTGCTGCAAAGAGAAATAAGAATATTTTCTTCACGCAGGGGTACGGTTTTTTTCTTTTTTTCGGGGTAGCCTTCGGGCATACTTTTGCCTTGGCAGATATCAAACAGGGGGCAATGGGCGCAGAGGGGGTTTTGGGGCAGACAGACCATTGCGCCGATATCCATCATCGCCTGATTATAGTCGAAAGGATTTTTTTTATCTATGAGTGCATAGGCATGCTCCCAGAGCTGTTTTTCGGAAGGGGTTTTGAGTTTGTGGATGCGGCAGAGGATCCGCTTGACATTGGCTTCCATAACGGGTACAGGCTGCTTAAAGGCAAAAGCGGCGATGGCGTGGGCGGTGTTTTTGCCGATACCCGGGAGTTTTATAAGCGCTTCGATAGTTTCGGGCATTTTGCTAATCTGTCTTGCGGTTTGATGAAGATGTTTTGCTCGGGTGTAGTATCCTAAGCCTTCCCATTTTTTTAGGACATCATCGAGGCTCGCAGAGGCTAAATCTTCCAGTGTAGGAAAAGCTTCGAGGAAGGGAAAATAGAACCGTTCAAGGACAGTTTTAACTTGAGTCTGTTGGAGCATGACCTCGCTAACATAGATATGGTAAGGGTTGCCCGTATTGCGCCAAGGCAGCGTTTTTCTTCCATTTTGACGATACCAGTCAAGGATCTGCCGGCGCATGGGTGCAAGTGTATTTGACATGCCAGATTATAGCCGATTTTTTGTTTCTATTCGTTTTTTATCAATATTTCGATAAAATCACGGCATTTACAAACAAAACAAAGGATTGCAGTGAAAGTTACGGTAAATAAAATAGACGATGCTAACATCATGGTAAACGGCACAATAGAGAACAGTGCGATAGCCAAAAAGGTTGAAACACTTGCAGCAACAGCAGCCAAGCAAATGAAAGTGGACGGCTTCAGAAAAGGAAAAGTTCCTGCACATATAGTAAAAAAATTGCATGGCGAAAAGTTAATGCATGATGCCGAAGGGGAGGCGCTGAAGGATTTGATGGATGAAGGTATCAAAGAGGCCGGGATCAATGCTTCTGAAATTATCGGCCAGCCCCTATTCAAAAAATACAAAAAGAACGATACGGGCATCGATGTGGAAGTAGAAATCTCCATGAAGCCGAAATTTGATATCGCAGGTTACAAAGAAGCTATTCCGGCATATGAGCATCCGGAAGCTTCGGATGCAGAGATTGAAGAAAGACTCGAAAGTATGGCTGCTGCTCAGGCAGCGTTTCAAAAAATCAAAAGAAAAAGAATGGTCAAAGACGGCGATATGACCGTGATAGATTTTGAAGGGTTTATCGACGGCGTTCCTTTTGCCGGCGGCAAAGCTGAAAAATTCAGCCTTAAAATCGGATCAGGACAATTTATCCCCGGGTTTGAAGAGCAGATCATCGGCATGCAGTATGAAGAGGAAAAAACCATAAAAGTTACTTTCCCGGAAACATATCAGGCAAAAGATTTGGCAGGAAAAGAAGCGGAGTTCAAAATAAAACTTCATGAAATTCAAGAACAAGTGCCTGCTGCTGTTGATGATGAATTTGCAAAAAAAATGCTGCAAGGGGATGAAAATGCTACGCTTGAGACGCTCAAAGAAAAAGTAAAAGAACAAATCGTATCAGAAAAAATTTCCAAGATTTACGGTGAAGAGTTGAAGCCGAAATTGATCGAAGCATTGGTTGAGAAATTTGATTTTGCATTGCCTAACAATATCGTTGAGGAAGAAATCGATGCCAAAATCAATGAAAAAGCCAGAGCAATGAGCAAGGAAGAGGTTGAGGATTTAAAAGCAAATCCAGAAAAGATAGAAGCGCTTCGCGATGAGGTAAGAAAAGATGCCGCAGAGAGCGTAAGAGCGACATTTATTGTAGATGCGCTGGCCAAACAAGAAGAGATCAATATCAATGACCAAGAAGTCACTCAGGTTATCTATTATGAAGCGATGATGCATGGACAAAATCCGCAAGAGCTTATTAAATATTATCAGAAAAACAATCTGCTCCCTGCTATAAAAATGGGAATGATCGAAGATAAGCTTTTTTCAAAACTTTTAAATTTGCATCGATAAACAACAACAGACAGCGATAAAAATTGCTGTCTGTTAACTATTAAAGTGTATAGTTGAGTTGATAATCATCAATTTAGCTATATACTATTAAAGGTACATTATGAGTTATATTCCGTATGTGATAGAGCAAACAGGCAGAGGCGAAAGAAGCTACGATATCTATTCGCGTCTTTTAAAAGACAGGATCATTATGCTAAGCGGGGAAGTGAATGACCAGGTGGCTTCTTCTATCGTAGCACAATTTCTTTTTCTTGAAGCGCAAGATCCTGACAAGGATATCTATTTTTATATCAATTCTCCGGGGGGTGTGATTACCTCAGGGCTTTCCATGTATGATACGATGAACTATATCAAGCCCGATATCGTCACGATCTGCATCGGCCAGGCAGCGTCAATGGGAGCATTTTTGCTTGCGTGCGGAACAAAGGGCAAGCGTTACGCATTGCCTAACTCTCGTATCATGATTCATCAGCCGCTTGGCGGTGCGCAAGGACAGGCAACCGATATTTTGATTCAGGCTCAAGAGATTCAAAGGCTTAAAGAGACACTCAATGAGATTTTGGCCGAACGGACAGGCAAAACAGTTAAAAGAGTAGAAAAAGATACGGAAAGAGACTATTTTATGTCGGCAAAAGAAGCAATGGAGTATGGGCTGATAGACAAAGTGCTTACAAAAAGTTTTGGTTAGGTTTGACAGATGGTAAGAGAAATAGTGATATATCCGGACAAAAGGCTGAAGCTTATCTCTAAAAAAGTAGAAGTTTTTGATGAGAAGATCCATGCTTTGCTCGATGATATGTACGATACGATGATTGCCAAAAACGGCGTAGGGCTTGCCGCAATCCAAATCGGGGTAGATTTGCGTGCATTGATCATCAATATTCCGCTGGAAGAGGCAGATGCGGAACATAGCCAGCCTAAAGAAAATACTCTAGAGATGATCAACCCTGCCATCATCGAAATGGACGGGTCTACCCATTTTCAAGAGGGATGCTTGAGCGTACCGGGTGTGTACGAAGATGTAAATCGCGCAAAACATGTTAAAGTCGAATACCAAGACCGTTTTGGCAATACGCACATCATAGAAGATGACGATTTTCTTGCGATTGCGATGCAACACGAGATAGACCATCTGGAAGGAAGGGTTTTTGTTGAAAAACTTTCCTACACAAAGCGTAAAAAATTTGAAAAAGAGTGGAAAAGACGGTCAAAGCCCGCATAAATATCAGATGCAGGGCTAGGCTTGCAAAGGGAAGAAGGCTTTGCAAGCGACAAGGGGGCCCAAAAGGCTACAAAACCCCTTGCGCGATCATAGCATTGGCAACGCGTTTGAAGCCTAAAATGTTTGCCGCAGCGATAAGATTGGTGCCCAAATCATACTCTTCGGATGTTTTTTTCATGTGATAGTAGATATTGGACATGATACTTTGCAGCTTTTGGTCGACCTCTTCAAAAGAAAGATAATTAAGAGAGTTATTTTGTCCCATCTCAAGCACGCTCACAGCAACCCCTCCCGCATTGGCCGCTTTGGCAGGTGCAAACATGATCCCGTTTTCCATAAAAAGATCGATTGCTTCAGGCAGGGTAGGCATGTTGGCGCCTTCTGCTATGATTTTTACATTATTGTTTATGAGCGCTTGCGCTCCGATGATGTCAAGCTCATTTTGCGTTGCGCACGGAAAAGCGGCAAAACAGGGGATCTGCCACACGTAGTTTGAGCCGTTAGTGAAAGCATCGTTTTTTACATAAACGGCGCTTTTGCGCTCCAGTGCATAATACTCCAATGATGCCCGGCGTTCAAATTTGATCTTTTTAAGCAGGACAAGATCGATGCCGTTGCTGTCATGTATTGCACCTCTTGAATCCGAGCAGGTAACAGGGATGGCCCCCATGTCATACAGTTTTTCAATCGCATGAACGGCAACATTTCCGCTTCCGCTCACGGCACAAATCTTGCCTTTGAGTGTTTCGTTTTGGTCTTGCAAAAGTGTTTCGGTAAAATAGATGAGTCCATATCCGGTTGCTTCCGTGCGGCCAAGACTTCCCCCCAGAGCAAGAGGTTTGCTGGTAATGATACTGTCGTAAGAATTGGTCAACAGTTTGTACTGCCCAAACAGATAGCCCACTTCCCGTTCCCCCACGCCGATATCTCCGCCCAATATATCAATATCCGAGCCGATGCTGTTGTAAAATGCAGACATGAAAGATTGACAAAATTTCATAATTTCATTGTCGCTTTTTCCTTTAGGATCAAAATCTGCTCCGCCTTTTGCACCACCGATGTGAAGTCCTGTCAGAGCATTTTTAAAGATTTGCTCAAAAGCGAGGAATTTTAAAATATCCGTATTGACAGTCGGATGAAAACGTACGCCTCCCTTGTAGGGCCCCAGTGCATTGTTAAACTGGATTCTGTAGCCGTTGTTGACACGGATATTGTTTTTGTCATCCAGCCACTCCACTTTAAAGCGAATTTCTCTATTGGGGAAGATGATACGTTCGATAATATTGTAGCGTTCGTATTCGGGATGATTTTGGATCAGCGGTTCGATAGATTCCAAAACCTCTTTGAGTGCCTGAAAGAAATTTGAGCTTTCTTTACAGTTTGTTTCCTCTACACGTTTCATTGTCTTGTCGATATAGTCCATGAAGATCCTTTCAAAATAAATAGAGCTATTATATTACAATTTGACATATTTTTATGTTTTTTTTTGATCTTATGCAAAACTTCAGTATGAATGCAAAAACAGATAGTGGTAATTTCCCACCGGACCATAGAAACAAAGAAAAGGAATCTGTCATTGTTAACTGGCTTACCTGCGCTACTCTTGAAGGCGTGAATGCAAAAGTGATCGAAGTGGAGGCGACTTTCACCAAAGGATTGCCCGGTTTTGCCGTGGTAGGGCTGGCAAGCAATGACATTCAAGAAGCAAAGGAGCGTGTAAAATCGGCATTGCTGACCAATGGTTTCGTTTTTCCTCCTCTTAAAATTACGGTAAATTTGAGTCCTTCGGATTTGAAAAAATCCGGCACCCATTTTGATCTTTCTTTGGCGCTTTTGATCGCTTTGCATAAACATACTATCTCCGAAGAGGGCCTTTTCGTCTTTGGGGAATTGGGGCTTGACGGGAAAATCAAATCAAGTTCTATGCTGTTTCCCCTGGTATTGTCGCTTAAAGAGCAAGGGCTTATCAAAAGAGCGATCGTACCCAAAGAAGCCATCGGTTATCTGAGCCACATATCGGGAGTTGAATTTATTGCCGTTGAAACACTGAATGAAGCCATAGCGATCATAAAAAGCAAAAACTATCAAGCAAATGTGCAGGCATTTTCTTATGAGGCAAATCAAATTGTATTCAATGACAGGGTTTGTTATTTTGAACAAAAATACGAGGCCGATTTTGCGGATGTCAAAGGACAGAGCGTGGCCAAAAGAGCCTCGCTCATTGCAGCGGCAGGCATGCATAATTTTTTAATGGAAGGAAGCCCCGGCTGCGGAAAAAGTATGATCGCCAAGCGTATCAAAGATATTTTGCCTCCTTTGTACGAAGAGGAGATGCTTGCCATCGCGAAGCATCAGTTTTTAGACGGAGTCATACCGAATTTTAAAGCTTTAAGGCCTATGCGCGCTCCGCATCATACTGCTACTTCCGCTTCTGTCTTCGGAGGAGGCTCTTTGCAGGCAAAGATAGGAGAAGTGGCGCTTGCGCACAAGGGGATACTTTTTTTTGACGAGCTTCCGCATTTTTCCAAAAATGTGCTTGAGGCGCTAAGAGAGCCTTTGCAGGACAAAAAGGTGCATATCGCCAGGGTCAATGCCAAGATAGCATATGAAGCCGATATTATGTTTGTTGCAGCTATGAATCCATGCCCGTGCGGCAATTTGCTTTCCAAAAGCAAAGCATGCCGCTGCAGCGAAGTGGAGATCAAACGCTATCAAAACAGGCTTTCGGATCCTTTTTTGGACCGTATAGATCTTTTTGTGGTGATGCAGGAGGTCAAAAGCGGGGATCAAAGAGATGTGAGTTCCGCGCAGATGCATGAGCAGGTGCTTGAAGCATTTAAAATGCAAAAACAAAGAGGGCAAGAACGGCTCAACGGCAAGCTCACCGAAGAAGAGATAGAACAGTTTTGCCGGCTTACGGATGATGCGGCAACGATACTTGAATCGGCCATTGAGAAATTTGCTCTATCGCATCGGAGTATCGCCGGCATCAAAAAAACTGCACGTACGATCGCTGACCTTGCCGGCCATAAGACGATCGAAAAAAGTGATGTGTTGGAGGCTTTGAGCTACCGCAAAAGGAAGTGATGCAGCCAAAAAAGTATTTTAGCATGAAAAAAAGTCATCATTAAAATGCAGCGCAAACTGCCTTTGTGACAACAAATCCTCCGATTACAAGCCAGAGAAACATGAGGCCTGAGGTGTAGATCGGAGCAAGCCCGAGCCCTTTGAATTTCGCAAATCGCGTTCCCATGCCCAGCGCCGTCATTGCCATGGTAAGCAGGAACGTATCAATCTCGTTGATGATTGCGACGATATTTTCAGGGATAAAGTGAAGAGAGTTAAAGCCAGCTACACCGATGAAATAGACCGCAAACCACGGAATGACCAATTTGACGGTGCCTCCTGCTTCTCCTCCCTGTTTTTTTACACTGTAGCTGAGATAGATTCCCAAGATGATCAGCATCGGTGCGATCATGATCACCCGCGTCATCTTGACGATGATGGCATTGTCTGCCATTTCCTGAGGGGCACTCGGAACAGAAAAGGGTACGGCAACCACCTGTGCAACCTCATGAATCGTTCCGCCTGCATAGATACCGAATTCTCTTGCCCCCATATGAAAAAAGCCTGAAGCATTTTCGATGAACATGGTATAAAGCACCGGATAAAGAAACATGGAAATGGTTCCAAAAAGCACCACCATCGAAACGGCGATCGCTGCTTTATACTCTTCTGATTTGAGTACCGGTTCTGTGGCAAGCACGGCTGCTGCGCCGCAAACAGAAGCGCCGGAGGCATTCAGCATCGAAGTGTCTTTGTCCATCCCGAAAATATTATGTCCCAGCCATGTACCCAGGATAAAAGTGGTAGAAAGCATGATCAGCGATACAAGAAATCCTTCCACTCCAACTGCGCCGATCTCTTGAAAGGTAATCCTAAACCCGTAAAATACGATAGCAAACCGCAAAATTTTTTTTGCTGAGAAGGTGATGCCGCTTTCCCATGCGGAGGGAAATTTATTGTGCAGGGTATTGGCATAAAAGATGCCCATCACAATCCCGATAACCAAAGGAGAAAGGCCCAAGACTTTGATAGCGCTTATATCGGAAATGTAGGTTGCAGCAGCAGAAAAAATGCCTACAAATAAAATGCCGTTAAGAGTGCCGGAACGATTTTTGGAAGAAAAAGGCATGAAAATCCTTCAATATTATTGATAATAATCTTGAAATTGTACTATATTTCTGATATAATAAAAAATCAATTTAATATAATATAATCATAAAAAGATTTGAATAAAAGAGAGCGCATGAAATTAACGTTAAGGCAAATGGAAATTTTTCTCAATGTGGTGGCCTCGGGACACTTAACCAACGTAGCCAAAGAAATGAAATTGAGCCAATCGGCGATATCGATGTCCATCAAAGAGCTGGAGACGATTTTGGGCAAACCGGTATTTGACCGTATCAATAAGAAACTTGTACTCAATGAAGTAGGACGGGCTTTTTATAAAGAGATTGACCCAATTTACAAAAAACTTAGCGATATCGAATATGAATTTAAAAATTCAGAAAATAAAGGGATTATCCGTGTGGGTGCGAGTACGACCATTGTCGATTATCTGATGCCGACCATCATCTGCAGCTATATGAGTTCGTATCCGGACGTAAAGATTACCCTCAAAGAGGGAAATACAAAAGAGATTACGCAAATGATTCAGGAGGGAGCGATAGATGTCGGTTTTGTAGAGGGGTTGGTTTTTGAGCCTGACGTCATCAAGGAGAAAATCGGAGTGGACGAACTTTGGGTGGTCAGCGCAAGTCCGAAATTTAATAAAGGCTGCTATATAGATGAGCTGGCAAAAGAGAAATGGATATTGAGAGAAGAGGGGTCCGGGACACGGGAAGTCTTTTTGAACTATATCAAAGATAAAGTAGACAAGCTCAATATTTTTTTGGAATTGGGCCATACGGAATCTATAAAAAGCATCTTGGTTAATCGCGAATGTTTGACCTGCATTTCTAAAATTTCTGTAGAAAATGAGATTAAAGAAGGCAAATTCTACCATGTCGATGTGAAAAATTTTGACTGCAAAAGAGATTTTTTGATGATATATCATAAAGACAAATATCATAGTACACTGTTTGACAAGTTTGTCTATTTCTCAAAAAAATTAATGCTTCAGATGCTTGATACTGAGCAGTACAATAGATCCAAATATATCAAGTAAAGTCCAGTAGAGCCCGTTGATACTCTTCGGGTGTATTCAGATTTGCAAAAGGTATATTCGAATCAAAGGCAACATAGTGCGTATGTACTTTTTTCAGTAGGTTTTGCAAGCGATGATCTCCGGCCGCAAGATGGCGATAGGCCAAAGGCAGGATGGATTTTTTATACAAACCGCACAACGGCTGTATGCCTTCGGGACTTTTTGCTATGACGGCATCCGATTGCGGGGTATTGTTTTTTTGCAATGTCCGGATAACCGCTTCATCAACAAGCGGCATATCTACACTCAATAAAAATATCTCATCTGCTTTGAGGGTCTCAAAAATAGAAACGATTCCCACAAGCGGGGAAGATTCATCCATGCGGTCAAAGACGAGGTTGGCCGTAAAGCCAAATTTTTCCTCTTTGGTTGAGAGATATACATGTTGAAACAGCCCGGAGAGTTTAGAATATTGAAACTCGCTGAGGGAGGAAAAGCCGCCAAACGGAAGCAGTGCTTTGTCTTTCCCCATTCTTGAGCTTTTGCCTCCGGCAACGATCACGGCAATACTTTCTTTTTGGTTCATTGAATGTGTACTTTACGTTTTTGATGTATCCATAATACCAAAAACGCCATAAAAGTAATGAAAGATTCTATAAGAAAAAGATATTCGCCGTATATCTTTCCTGCAAGAATGGCACCTACCGAGCCTCCCAGGCCAAAAGCGATACCTAAAAAAAACTGCTGCGCAAGTTTTTTTTGCGTATAGAGAGAAAAAACATAAGTGATCGCCGCAGTATGATAGAGCGCAAAACTTATTGCATGCAAAGATTGTGAGGCAAATGTCAAAATCACAGAGTCTGCAAAAAGATAAAGCATCAGCCATCTTAGAGCCGTGACAAGCGTGGCAAACTGCAAAATGTGCAGAAGATTCCGCTGAAGCAGGGGACCTTGAAAATAGAGCATGACAATTTCGCAGATGACACCAAAACTCCACATCCAACTCGTCATCTCAAGGGAGACGCCATGGGCAGTTTCGTAGATAGTAAAAAAGTTATAAAATCCGCCAAACCCTACTTGCATTAAGAAAACAGAAGTCCAGAAAGCCCAATATTTTAACAGAGAAAAGCTGGCATCTTCTTTGGGATTTGCATGTGCGATTGTATCATACCGCACCACGAGAGCACCGAATAAAAAAGTAAGCAATGCGGTGCCCCCCAGATAATAAAGTGCATTAAAGGGAACATCCAGTGTACGCCCCAGCCATAAAGCGATACCCATAAACCCTAAAGATCCCCAAAGGCGTATTTTCCCGTAACGGTGTTTGCTCAATATGGCAAGGGCAATGGTTTCTACGTAAGGAAGAGAGATCCCCATGGCGGCGCCAAAAATCAAATTGGCGCAAAGATAGATCCAAAAATTCTGTATGCTGGCTAAAAAAAGCAGTGTCCCTGCAAAAGTAAATAAAAGGGAGAATAAATAGACTCTGGGGGTCAGTGCAAGATAGCGGCGAAACACAAAAGGAAGCAAAAAGCGCATAAAAGGTGCGGCCGCATAAATAATGCCTACCTCAAAAGCATCATATTGCAAAGAGAGCAAGACTTTTGGCATAAAAATGACATATACGCCCACTAACGCAAAATAAAAAAAATAATATCCTCCCAAAAACAGGGAGAAGAACGAGGTTCGCGGTTTCATTCGGTATAAATAACAGCAGTATGGCTCAAAAGATCATGGAGGGTTTTGTAGTCTTTTCTAAAAAACATCATAATCCAGCCAAACAAAGAAAAAAAAGACAACACGGCACAGACATTTCTAAACAATATCATGCCTGCAGCAGGCTTTTCTCCCGTCGACTCATCGATGATCTTTAGCCCGTATGCACGGTATCCGGGTGTTTGCCCGGTTTTTATCATGAAGAGAGTTTGTATGATGATTAAAGGTGCAAGGATATAAATCCATCCTGCCAGCTTGTGTGCAGCAAAATCTTCTCTTCCGTCCATAATCAAATAAAAAACGACATACATAATGGGCATTAAAAGTATAAAGCTGTCCGTGAGAAATGCTTTGATTTTTACCGTGCTTTTTGCATAGGCACGTACCGGAGGAGTATCTGTATTGTGAGGCATTTTGACGCCCTGTTTGACTTTTCTAAAGCGATTTTTTGCCATTAAAAACTCCATGTAAGCATTGTGTAGGGGCCTTTAAAATCTATATCTGTTTTCAGGCCGTCGGCGAGTTCTTCGCTATCTAAATGAAAGGCTTTATATCCTCCTTCAAGGCCAAATCCTGCTCCAAAAGTATAGCGGGCACTTATCTCATAATCATAAAACGTCGTTTCCTCCGTGCTGACGAAATTGGCTTCGCACTCTATGCTGAGAGGAGTTCCCGCAATATCGACTTTTGTTTTGCCATAAAGCATCGGGGCAAAACTTTCAACATCGGCGGTCTCGTTTTGAGCAAATGTGCTTACAGTGATATTGCCGTTTATGTTTCTTAAGGTGATCCCCAAGTCCGCTTCTATCATGCCGTCCAAAATTGTATAGTAGGGAGTGATGTCATACAATTCAAGATCCAGGCTGCTTGAGACAAATCCGTCAAAAGAAACAATGCCGCCCCAAAAAAAATCTGTAGTATTGTTTTTCCCGGTATGCGAAAGATTGGCATACCCTATTTTCAGGTTAGGCAAAAAAGGTAACGAATGTTTAAAATCTGCTTGAAGCAGTATATCATTCTCTTTTTTCCAGCCGAATGTATTTTCCAAATCAACGGCAGCATTTGCTATGTCTCCCGGAAGCGTATAAGAGGCATTTCCCGAAGGGGAATGATAGTATGTCCCCGCCAAGATTTCTCCTTGTACTATGCCTGCAGAGAGATTTGTCAGGCCAAGCATCGCAACGGCAATGTATTTTTTTCCGCCCATTTGTTTCCTTTTATAGATTTTGATGACATTTTAGCGTGAGAGCCCTTGGGTCATCGTAAAGATCGGAAGCAGCATTGCAGAGACGATAACTCCCACTACTACGCCGATAAAAAGCATCATGACAGGCTCAAGCAGCGCCAGCAGAATTTTGAGCCTATCTTCATTTTCTTCTGCATAAAGCCTGGAGATGTTGTTTAAAATATGGGCGACTTCGCTTGACTCTTCGCCCAGAGCCAAAGATTGCATAAAGTTTCTTTTCGGTTTGGCGCCCTTGGTTGCGTGAAGAGAGTTTGAGAGCTTGTTTCCTTCCATCACTTTGTCGGCTGCATTTTCAAAAAGATCCTTAAGGGCAAGGTTTCCAAAAGTGGCGGTGGCAAGTTTTACTGCTTGCGCATAGGCTACCCCCGAGCTTAGCATCAATGAAAGGATATAGGAAAATCTTCCTAATTCATGATTTTGGATCAATGTGCCGATTATCGGGGATTTAAGCCACAATGTATCGATCAGTTTATGAAAACTTTTATTTTTTGCATAGGCCAATTTATAGAGTGCAGCAATAAAAATGATACTTCCGATCAACGTAAGATAGTGTGCGGTCAAAAAATCACTGATATGGAGTACAAATTGTGTAATGGGCGGCAATTTTTGATCGGTATCTTCAAAAATGGCGGTAATTTTCGGTACGACAAACGAGATCAAAAAAGCCGTCATTGCAATGGCTACCGTAAAGATAATGGAGGGATAAACCATCGCACCTTTAACCTGTTTTTTGACTTTGTTCTGCGCAGAAAAAAAGTTTCCCATATTGATCAGTACCTCGACCATTTTTCCGCTTTGCCCTGCAACGTTAAGGCTTTGCAGATAGAATTCCGGCAGCATATAGACTGTCTGGGTATTCAGTGCGTGATAAAGAGATTTTCCTTCCTCTATCATTGTTTTGATAGAGTTCAAAAAAGAGAGATACTTTTTTTCCTGTTCGTGCTGATTTTCCATCAATTTGATAGCGGTCAGTATGGTCATGCCGGAACTAAGGTAGGAGGAGAGCTCTTTGGAAAAGATACTCAGCTGTTCTCCTTGCATTTGGCGTTTTGAAAATACCTCAAAGGAAAAATCTTTTGTGCTGTTCAAGGACTCATAATAGATATTTTGATTGCGGAGTTTTTGTGCGGCTTCTTCAGCAGTAACGGCAGTAACCGTGCCTTTTACCCTTTTGCCTGTTTTGTCAAAACCTCTGTACTTAAAGAGCATTGAGCCGATATCCTTATGGTTAAGTGTCGATATTATAGCTTTTTTTGCTTTGGTTTTTTTAGATTGGTTTTTTGTCTACATCCCGGGTGATAAAAATAATTTTATACTGCTTAAAATAATATTTTTTTTAACAAAAATGGTATGATTACAAAATACATACATCACATAGAGTGAAAAATTTTTAAAAGGAAAAAACAGAGTGAAATTTTTAGTAGGCGCAGTTTTTTTGACCATATCATTGCTGGGCGTACAGATAGATACAAATTTATACGAGGGCGAAAATACACTTGCATATTATGATCAACTAGACAAGAAGCTTGCCTATGACACAGCCAAAGACGATGAAGAAAAAGAACGTTTAAGAAGCGAAAAAACACTGCTCGAAAAGCTTCGTGTATTGATAGTTAAAGAGCCGCCTATTCAGACATTCAGCACGACATTGGTTGAAAAAGAAAAAATAGAAGACAAAGAATATGTAGCATTATTTGACAATGTCGCCTCTGCGGTGAAAGAAAAAAATAAACTTGAAGCCAATCAAATGTTTATCCAAGATAAGCTTTCTTATCTTAAGAAGCGGATCGAAGGGATTTCTGATTTACAGCATGAAAATTTGCGGCTCTATCAGCTTCAATTTGCCTATTATAAGCTCAAGCAGCGCTATGACGGGATATCCATTCAAAATTATGAACAGTTTATCTTGGAAGGTGACAAAGTTTTATCGATGCTCATACCCCGGGTCAAATTTGATCTGAAGGCGTATGAGGTATCCATCGCAAAAAGCCAAAAAGAGATAGAACGACTCAATAAAAAACTTATTGCTGCGAATCTCTCAAAAGAACGGGAGCTTCTTTCTCAAGAGGCTATTTCTCCTAAGCTTGCAGAAACATTCAAAAAAACAGAGGGCGAGCGCGACGAAGCTTTGGAAGAGCTTGCAGATAAAAGATTATTGGCGGGACTCTATTATTTTCAACAAAAAAATATCAAAGCAGTACTTTTGCAAGAAAAAGAGTTTCGGTCGATTCTCAAGCAGTTTTCTGGAGAGAATGCACTTTATGATGCCAAATTGGTTGAACTTGAAAAATTGACCAAAAGCAGCGATGATTCTATCAATTATAATGTCTTGACCATGAAAGAGAATCTTCTGACAATGTATGAAAAGTTCTCTTCTTATATTCGTACCCCTTTTCTCGTGCTTGATGAGGCACCTATAAGCTTTTTGAGCATCATTAAAATGCTTGCCATTTTGTTTTTGGGATTTTTGATCGCAAAAATTTATTTTACCCTCTTTACCAAATTGCATAAAAAACGTAAAGATATGAAAACAGTTTCTATCAAAG
The DNA here is from genome assembly GCA_002403155.1 of Sulfurovum sp. UBA4779. GTDB lineage: Bacteria > Campylobacterota > Campylobacteria > Campylobacterales > Sulfurovaceae > Sulfurovum. The sequence goes on along the minus strand of DHHF01000007.1, from coordinate 16,752 downwards.
TGGTCGCAAATATGGGCTCGACTTTCATTATTTTTATTGCATTTGTTGTCGGAATGAGCAGTATCGGCCTGAGTGTTGCCAATTTGGCCGTAATCGCCGGTGCACTCTCTATCGGGGTTGGGTTTGCCTTAAGAAGTATTGTTTCAAGTATGATTTCAGGGATGATTTTGCTGAGTGAAAAGTATATCAAGATCGGAGATTATATTCGTATCAATGATACTTTGACCGGAAAGGTGATTGATATAGGTTTTCGGGCTACCGTCGTTAGAACCATTGACAATATTGACATGATTCTTCCTAACAGCGACCTGATTGACGGGCAGGTGATTAACCTTACCTTTGAAGACCGTATACGCAGAATCTATATACCGTTTAAGGTCCCTTACGGTACGGATGTCAAAAAAGTAAGATCGTTGATTTTGCAAGCAGTACTCGCAAGCAATATCAAATTGCTTCGGGAGGTGCCAAGAAGAAAACCTGCCGTTTGGATGCGTGCGGTCGGTGAGAGTTTTATCGAATTGGATCTTTTGGTATGGATTGAAGGGATTAAACCTTCTACCAAATCGGAACTTCTGATTTTGATCTATGAAACGCTGAGTGCCAATGGGATTGCCATGCCTCACCCTCAGTTGGATTTGCATATCAAAGACCGCCGTGTACTGAATGCATTACGCTAGAAGTCGGCTCAATTTTTAGGTACGATAGGAAAGATGAAGCGGTTTATTGTATGGTATTTTTTGTGGTTGGGACTGTTGTTTGCCGCACTGTATGTACCGACTTCACAGCTATCTGTCGCGCTGAATCAAATGCAAACAGACCTGACACTCTTTTTTTTAAAACAGTTCTTGGACTCTGCACAGGTTCAAGGCATTGATGTTTGGATCAATCCGCACTATAAGATCGTGATTACCCAAGCGTGCAACGGGATTATCCCCATTTTGTTTTTGTTTGCTTCCGTTCTTGCCTATCCGTCGGCACTATGGCATAAAATAGTGTGGATCGTGATCGGATATCTCTTTTTTACCGTTGCAAATATTTTGAGAATTTTAATGGTGGTGTATTTTGTGCAGCGTGAAGGAGGAAGAGGCAATTTTTATTGGGCACATGATCTGTTGGGAAATTTTTTGCTGATGATTTTGGGACTGCTGCTTTTTTTTGCCTTCATCAAAACGCGCCCCAACGCTAAAAACCAAACCGAAAATATCTTGAAGAGTGAGTGTCTTTAAGGAAGATCTGGTGAAAAGTTGCAGCATAGCCGTATTCTTCTTCGGAAGGAAGCGTTTGCCCGGATTCCGGGATAAAAACAGCTCTTTTATTTTGTTTAAGTATCTCTCTGCTTTCGGATGATTCTATGGAGAATTCATCTTGTAAAAGTGTATAGGCATCCTTAGTGTCTTTATGGTATCGCAAAATCAAAGGGGTCAAATAGAGCGAATCCTCCAGTGAGAGCTTGTTTCTTTCCGAGATATAAACGGCTTGTTCATGATTGTCGCTATGCAGTTTGAGTATGAAAATGATAGAAACAGAGAGTATTAAAACCGATACGAGAATCTCTATAATGGTGAAAGCAGGCCGCAGCGGTTTCAATAAAAATCTCCGCTATCAGATAACAGTGTGCTGTTTTTGAGCCAAAGGTCTTTGGCTTCTTCGATTGTTTTAACCTCTTGGGGTTTCCCAAAAAAGGCAGGAAGAAAATAGGCTTTATCCTTTTGTTTTAATATAATTTGGGTACTGCTTCCATTGGGATAAAAATCCATCAAAAGACATATTTTGTCATCTTTATAGCGCCCATACTCAACAGCCGCCGGATTGTTTCTGCTGTCAAGAGTATATGCTTCTACGCCGCGAAGATCAATCGTATTTTTATATCGTTTAAAAGATCCGTCTTTGGCATGTTTTAAATAGCATGTTTGACAGTCATTGATACACATCAGCACAGTATGTTTTTCAATGGCATCGGATTTTAAAAGTGTTGATTTGAGAGTAAGCGGAGTCAGAGGATCGGGTTTGGCGGCCATTTTTTCCACTCCGCTTAACCCCAAGAAATAAATCAAGGAGACCAAAAGAATGACAACCAAAAGCTCTATCAATGTAAACCCTTGGCGCAGTTTTATAGTGTGCAGCATCAATGAATCTATCGGCTGCACTCACTAAAGAGTATGTCTTTGTTGTTGTTTTCTCCTCCTTCTTTCCGATCAGCCGCAAAACTGATAATTTCTATATCATCTCCTTGATTGATATAGACAAAAGGAGTTTTCCATGCATCTTTAGGAAGTTCTTTGAGGTAGGGCTGCGTGCGATAATTGGGGTATTTTTCCGCGTCCGGATTGCTAAGCAGCGCTTCAAACCCCTCTTCGGTATCAGGATAGACGCCGTTGTCGAGTTTAAACATGTCAAAACGTTTTTTGAGATCATTCATCTTCAAACAGACGGTATCTCTTTTGGCTTCATCCGCAGCATCCATCAGCCCGGGAGCAACTACTGCCGCAAGCCCTCCCAGTATGACAATCACAATGAGCAGTTCTATCAGCGTAAAAGCTTTTCTGTAACCATTTTGTTTCTTCATTCATGATCCTTAGTTTGCTTGGGTATAATAATTTTATCAATTCTACTTCAATAGAGCTTTTAGATGGATAAAATGATCCCATGCGAAACCAGAAAAGGATTTGCGCTTATTGTTACCCTTTCGGTATTGTCTGTTATGATTGCATTGACAGGCGTGCTTTTAAGTTACCTGGATAAAGCAAGAGGGGATGCGGCACGAACAAAAGCACTCATCCAAGCCAATGTGTATTATGTCGATATGCAAAATACGCTGAAGAAGCTTGGAAAAAACAAACAGTCCGTAATGGAGCAGCTTTATGCATATCCAATGCCGATTAATTCTCCCAAAGGGGAATTTACCCTGACGATCAAATGCCGGCCTTTGGCAAACGGTATCAATATTAATTGGCTGGGTTTGGACAATAATCAAAGTATGCTGCCGTTTTATACGGCTGCACAACAAGTGTTTGATGATATTGTTCAAGCTTACAATATTCAAGATGCCCAAAGATTGCAAGAGCTGTTGCTCGAAGAGATAGGGGGGCAAAAGAAATGGGTCCAAAAAGAGCAGTGCAGGCTTGCCCAAAAAAATGGTATTATATCGCGTGAACAATTTGAGCGTATTATGATGCAGTATCGTTTTGAAGCGGATGATGAAAAAGCAGAGGATGTGCCATGGGAAAAGTTTTTTGTTTTTGATGCGGGATTTAAGCAGGCAGACGGAAACTATTTGTCTGCAGAACTTGTTGCATTGCTTTTTGATCTGGATGTGGCATGGGTCCAAGAGAATTGGAGGCCCGGAGAGACAATGCTGCAATCATTTGTGCAGAGTAACGGCGCAGACTATGCAAAGTATGAAAAACTTTTTTCAAAAGGATTTATGGATGAGGCGGAGTGTGAAGTTCAGTACCCTTATGAAGACAGAAGTTTTACCTTTGCATTTACTCAAAGCGGGGGAGAGATAAAATATTTTGAATTTGAGAACAAATAAAAAAGAGCTGATACTGGTTCATACGGCAATGGAGCCTGTAAAGCCTTTAAAAAACGTCAATCTCTTACTGACGCCCCAGTTTTATACACTCAAAAAAGAGATATTGCCGATCAAATACCTCTATCAGGCAAAAAAAATAGCCCCTTCGTTATTTGAAGGTTTGCTAGATCGGACCCTAAGCTATGATTTTTTTGTTTTCAAAGAAGGAGATGCTTGGGTATTCATCGCATATAGCATCAAGAAAATTACAGACTTTTTAAGTGAAAAGGGGATAGCGCCCGAGAAAATCTCAAAGCTCTATTTTGCTCAGCAGGTACTTGATATGTTGCAAAATCCTATACCATTGGGGGAAAAAGAGATCCTTGCGATAATCGATGAGACTGCCGTAGTCGTCCCTATGGCTGCCTTGGATGAGATGCCGCAGTTGGGTGCATTTGATGCAAAATTCACTCCCCCCAAAGGCGTTACGCCGTATATTGCCTATGGATCTCTTTTGAGCTTCAAGCAATCAGCCGCAATCGCTGCTCTTTTGATAGCTTTTGCGGCAGCATATGCAATTGAGGGCATCTGGCATGCCCAAGCCGCTTCGCATCAGCAAGAGCAAGAGTTAGAAAGACTGGCTAAGTCGTATCCTGCCTTGCAAAGCAAGTATGCCAGAGAAAGCATCGCTGCAAAATACAAAACCATCGACAACAAAGAAAGAAAGAAAAGGGAGGCGCTCAAAACAGTTTCTTCTATGCTCTTTAAAGGAGTAACACTCTCTTTTTTGCATATGGATGCAAAAAATTTTAAAGCACAATTTGGCTGTACGGATGCAAAGGCTGCAAGAAAGTTGCAGGAATTGGCAAAAAAAGCACAGCTTAAAACATCTGTTATTGCAGGAAGTCTTGATGTGCAAGTGGAAGGAACGCTGTGAATATAAAAAAATACCAAAATGAACTGATTGTGTTGGCGGCAATTTTTGTACTGTGCATCACGTATTTTTATAAGCAAGAACAGATAGCCGGGCAAACCCAAAAAGCAGATAGCATCAATCGTTCTATCGGCGAATATAGAGAGATTGCCGCGCTCCAAAACATATGGGGCAATAAAAATATAACCCCAAAAGTAGATCAGCTTCAAGAAGCGGTTCCCAGAACTAAAATAAAATGGAACAAAACCGGCAAAACACTTACGGCAATTTATGACAATTTAAGCGCAAGCGAACTGAATAAGCTTATCAATAAGATGTTAAATCTTGCAGTAGAGATAGAAACTTTGTCGATTAAACAATCAGATTCGGCCTATCATGTGGAGTTCGCATGCAAATGGTAAAGAAAGTCTGTTTGATGCTGTTTTTGGTGTGGTTTGGCATGCTCGTTTTTATGCCCAAAAAAGAGCTTTATTATAAACTCGAAGAGGTGCTTGCGCGGCAAGAAATTCAAATTGACGGCGAAAAGCTAAAAGAAGGATGGTTTTCCTTGGAAGTTGAAAACCTTTCTGTTTCCATTAAAGGGATCAAGATTGCAACAGTGGAGAAGGTAGATTTCTTTACTTTGCTTTTTTCCTCAAAGATGCATATTCAAAATATTTTACTTGATGATTCTTTGAAGGGAAAAGCCCCCAATCGTACAGAAAATGCAACACTTGCGCATACGGTGTTGTCTCCTTTGAGTGTCTCTTTGGATGCTCAATGCGATTTTGGTGGTGTTGAGGGGAAAGCAAAGATCAAAGAGCGCAGTGTGCGTCTTGATTTGATCGAGGCGAAAAATATTGATATGATAAAATCGCAGCTCAAGCAAGATGAAAAAGGATGGTACTATGAAGCATCTTTTTAAACCCGAGCTCTTTAGACGGATCGTGACAGGTTTGATGATTTTGCTGATCATCAAAGCGGCATGGCTGATTATTGCATTGATATGGCTTCCGTCGGGCAGTCTAGAGCAGATCAAAAAAGAAGAACCTAAAGCACTTTATTATAGGGTGAGGCTTGCTCCCGGGGAGATTGTCAATGGGGCTGCCCAACCCAAGCCGTCGCTTCCAAAACCCCAAGGCACGATTAGCGACATCCAGCTTTTGGCGATTTACAATGCTTCAGACCGTACGGTAGTCACGGTTGTCTATCAAAATAAAAGCAGAGTGCTTTCCGGAGGAGAGGCGATTAACGGATTTGTGTTAGAGGGGGCCGGCAGCAACTTTGCGATATTTAGCAAGGAAAACAAAACCTATCAAGTGCCTCTGATAAAAAGCAAAAGTGCATCAAACAGCATCGGAAAGATCAGTTCTGCTGCGGCTTCTTTGGATGCAAATACTCCCGCATCAACCGCACCAAAGGGGGATATTGTGGATGCGGGAGAGTATAAAATCGTAGATAAATCGCTTATAGGGCATTATGCGAAGAATATAGACGATATCTACAAAAATATCGGTATCACTGAAGTAAAAAAAGGAAATCTTCTTCAGGGATTTAGGGTGACGTTTGTCCGTAAAGGCAGCCCTTTTGAGAATTTGGGCATTCAAAAAGGGGATGTGATCAAATCTGTTAACGGACAAGAGTTGAACAGCTATAATGCTGCATTTGATATCTATAAAAATATTCAGGATATTAACAATCTTACTTTGGTTATAGAAAGAGGAGATAAAGAAATGGAGTTGGAATATGAAGTCAATTAAACGGGCGGGATTAAATATCGCAACAGTGTGGTTTTTGCTGGCAGCAGGACTTGGTGCAGCAGAAGAAACCGTCGATGTCAATTTTCGCAATCTCAGCGTCAAAGATTTTATAGAAATGGTCTCAAAAATTACCCAAAAAAACATCTTGATAGAAGAAGAACCGAAAGGAACGATCAATTTTGTTTCGACGACGCCGATAAAGAAAAGTTCTTTATTTTCTTTGGCCAATTCTATCCTTGAAGGCAAAGGGGTAACGATGGTGGATCAAGGGGAATATTACAAGATTGTCAAAAGCAATGATGCCGCCGCCCAAGGAGTCCCTGTAAGCAGTACCGTTGAAGGCGATACGATGAAAACGGTTATGTTCCCGCTTAAAAATTCCGATTCTGCCGTGGTCCGTGCCAAAATCCAGCCGCTTTTGAGCAAAAGCGCCAAAGTGATTGCCTTTAAGGAAAATAATGTTTTGGCGATCACCGAAGCTCCCAGAGTATTGCGTTCTGTCAGCAAGGTGATCAACGCTATCGAGCAAAAAGGCGAAAAAAGATCGGTAGTAGTGAAGCTGAGCCATTCCAGCGTCAAAGATGTTTTTCCTAACGTTCAAAACATGTCAAAAAAACTTTTCCCTCAAACGATAGAGAGCGAACAGGTCGATATATTTAAGGATGATGCAACCAACTCCATTATCCTGGTGGGGAAAGCAGACAACAACAACAGGATGATCAAATACATCAAGCAGCTTGATATCAAAGGGGAAAGCACCACCCAGCAGATGCATGTCATTCCTTTGAAAAATTCCAACGTAGAGGAGATGGAGAGCATCTTAAGCAAATTGATCGCACAGATGAACGATCAAGTCCTAAAAGAATCCCCGAAAGGATCGCAGCCGCCCCAAAAAGCCATGGTGGTTTCGGATGTAGAGCGCAATGCGCTGATCGTGCTTGCAACCGCCGACCAGATCAAAAATATCAATGCAACGGTTAAGGCAATCGATATTCCGCAAGGACAGGTATATGTCCAAGCACGCATCGTAGAGATCAATAACAATCTGGCTGAGCAGATTGGGGTTAGATACGGTTTTGAGGGAGGACAGATCACCTCTATGGGTCTGTATTCTGCCGCAGCCAATACTGGTGCACCTTCTTTGGCTCTCTCTCAGGAACTCTTTGGCTTTTTGAACAATCAAACGACACAATTTGATAACAACGGGAATGCCTATACGACTTATGACAGGCCTTTTAGCTTCGATCAGAACATTTCCAAGCTCTTTGCACTTGGGGCGCACCTGGATCTTTTGAAACAGAACGGCGCAGCCCATATCCTCAGCGAACCTTCCGTGCTTTGCACCAATAACAAAGAGGCTTCCATCGAAGTGGGGCAGACCCAGTCCATCCTGACGCAGGCCCAGCAGTCTACGCAAGCCCAAGGCAATATCATCAACAGCTACTCAAGGGAAGATATCGGTATTACGCTCAAAGTAAAGCCAAGACTTTCCAGCAACAACCAAGTCACGCTTGAAGTGGAAGCTGAAGTAGAAGATATCCTCCCCGGTTCAGGCGCAGCTGCCGATAGGCCCACTACGACAAAACGAAAAGTGACCACCAATGCGATCATTAGCAACGGCGAGACGATTATTTTGGGGGGATTGATGAAAAACGGAGGGGGAGACAGTATTTCCAAGATCCCTATCCTTGGCGAGATTCCAATTCTCGGTCAGCTTTTCAGCACCAGAGGCGAAGCAAAAACACAGACCAATGTGGTGATTTATCTGACACCATATATTGTGACAAAAAGCGGGGACTTGCAGCATTTAAGAGAGATGTTGAGCGAACTGGAAGATATTCAGCAAAAATATAATACCTATGTACGCAAGGGGCTTGAGAAAAAAGAATTTTCATGGTTTGAGAGCGGCGACCCGTCAGCTTCGGCAAGCAAAAGGATCAACGGCGCCCCCAAAAGCAATCTTAGCATATTGGAAGAAGGAAAATAAACATGCAGTTTTCTCGTCTGCAGGATGTTAATCTCGAGCCTTTGTGGGAAGATGAGGTCAATCATAAGCTGGCGCTCAAGCACGCATTGCTTTTTAGCGAAGTAGAGGGCAAAAAAGTGTGCATTGTGCAAGAGCCTACTTTGGCTCAATCTCTCAATTATCTCTCCCAGCTTTCATTGCAGTACCCGATTGTGCTTGTTGACGAAGAGAGCTTTGAGCGATTGAAAAACAAATTTTTAGAGATCCAGACGGGTTCTGATTTTGAAGCAATGAGCACAGCCTCGGAAGAACTGATAGAGATAGAATCGGATCTTTTGGAATTTATACGCAATTCCCAAGATCTGCTTTCTAGCGAAGAGTCTGCTCCTATCATAAAATTGGTGAACTCGCTTTTTTTCCAAGCCATTCAAAAAGGATCAAGCGATATTCATATCGAAAGCGGGGATCGTAAAGGCGAAGTACGTTTTCGTATTGACGGAGCACTAAAAAAACATCTAGATCTTGAAAAACAGATCGTCAATTTGGTGATCAACAGGATCAAAGTCATTTCCAGTCTTGATATCTCTGAAAAGCGCGTACCGCAGGACGGGCGAACGCAGTTAAGCATTTCAGGCAAAAGCATAGACGTGAGGGTATCTGTTTTGCCGACCTATTACGGCGAACGTGTGGTGATGAGGATATTGAGCCAAAGCGAGCATATCCCTACACTGAAAGATTTGGGTTTTACGGAGGACATTACCAAGGAACTCTATAAATTGCTCAATCACGCGCATGGGATGATCCTTGTGACCGGGCCGACCGGAAGCGGAAAATCAACCACGCTTCACGCGTGCCTCCAGCATATTGCTACACCGGATAAAAATATTATTACGGTTGAAGATCCTGTAGAGTACAATGCAGACAATATCAGTCAAATTCAGGTCAATCCTAAAGTGGGTTTGACATTTGCTGCAGGGCTTAGATCTATCTTGCGGCAGGATCCTGATATCATTATGGTAGGAGAGATTCGAGACAATGAAACGGCAGATATTGCACTGCGTTCGGCATTGACGGGCCATTTGCTGCTTTCTACTCTCCATACAAACGATTCAACCTCTTCTTTGAGCCGTCTGATGGATATGGGTATAGAAAATTTTCTTATTTCTTCGACACTTTTGGGAGTGCTTGCGCAGCGTCTGACCAGAAAGCTATGTGTGCATTGCAAAAAAGAGGGCTCATTGCCGCTTGATGTTGCAAAAGAGATCAATGTCCCCTCCGAAGGTACTTATTTCCATGCCGTAGGATGCAGACTATGTGATTTTACAGGGTATAAAGGAAGGCAGGCTATAGGCGAACTTTTTATTGTGGATAAAAAAGTACGAGAGATGATGAAAGACGGATTTAATGATCATCAAATACGGGAAGTGATGAAAAAGCACGGCATGAAAACAATTTCCGACAGGCTAAAAGAGATGCTCATAGCAGGAGAAACAAGCTATGAAGAGGCTATACGTGTCGGACTGATGGACGGCTAGAGAGATATGCCGCTAAGAAAAGCCTTTACCCTTCTTGAAGTACTCATCGCGATAGCGTTGCTGGGCATTATGATCCCCGCACTCTATAGCGGTGTAGAGATGCTGCGCCAATCCAATCATCATCTGTTTGAATCTTTGGAAAGAACAAAAAAAGTAACGCAGGCAACAGAAATGCTTTTTTTGGATATTTTAAATTCGGACGGAAAGCTGGATATCAAAAAAGATGAATATTCGAGGCTTTGTATAGAAAATACTAAAAATTCCATCTATGCGCTTCCTTCAGCTAAAGTATGCTGGGTTGTCACAAAAAATGAACATGCATTGTTGAGGGTTGAGGGAAACGGATACCGCCTTCCGCTCGGCTTGGAAGAGCAGGCGGAGATTGACTTTGTGATGAAGGATGTAGAACTTTTTGATGTATATCGCAGCAAGAATAAAGACAAAATATTAGTTTTAATTGCACAAAAAGGAAAAGAACCGATCAGTTTTATGGTTCAAGGGGTGGTTGAGCCGACCTCTTCAAATGCCACAAAGCAGCAGTCCAATCCCCCCAAATAACCCCAATCTTTTTAAGATTTTGACATCGTTTCTTTTAAACGATCGGCATCGTAAGCTTTTTTTTTAAATTTTTGTTACAATATTTCAGTACGGCTACAAGGAGCATCGCATGCAGGAGATATATGAAAAATTAAGTTTGTTTTATCTAGGGAAAGACATAGATAAAACAACGATGGAGAGGACTGAATCTCTAACGCTGCTTAAAAACAAAGATTTTACTACACATGCGGCGATTATAGGAATGACAGGTTCGGGGAAAACAGGCTTGGGAATCAGTCTTATCGAAGAGGCGGCAATGGATAATATCCCTTCGATTGTGATTGACCCAAAGGGAGACATGGGCAATCTATGCTTGAGCGATTTTGAATTTTCGGTACAAAAATTTGAAAAATGGACGGCAAGTGAAGCCAGATCAAAAGAGGCTGACCCCTTGGAGTATGCGCAAAAGACGGCCAACATATGGAAGGAGGGCATTGAGAGTTGGGAGCAGCCTGCAGAGCGCGTGAAAACATTTCAAACGATAAAAAAAACAATTTATACGCCGGGCAGTACGATGGGAATTCCCATCAATGTACTGGGCACAATGGAAGCCCCTTCTTCTGAGATCATGCAAGAAAGCGATATGTTTGCTTCCTACTTAAAAAGTAGCACTGCCAGCCTGCTTTCTTTAATCGGCATAGAGGCCGATCCTATGGATTCAAAAGAATATACTCTTTTGGCTCAAATTATTTCCCAAACTTGGATGACAGGAGAAAACTTGACAATAGAGGGAATGATAGGGAAGATTATCACTCCTCCGTTTAAAAAAATAGGAATTCTTTTTTTGGATGATTTTTATCCGCAAGATGAACGGTTTAAGTTGGCAACAAAATTTAATGCACTGCTTGCTTCTCCTAGTTTCTTGCTTTGGCTGCAAGGAGAAGATTTGGATATTCAAAAGCTGCTGTATGATGAAGACGGCAAAGCCAAAATAGCTATTTTTTCGATTTCCCATTTAAATGATAATGAGCGTATGTTTTTTGTTACATTATTGCTTAATAAGTATATCGGATGGATGCGAAGACAAAGCGGCACATCCACACTTAAAACACTGCTTTACATGGATGAGATATTCGGTTTTTTCCCTCCTACAAAAAATCCGCCAAGCAAAGAACCGATGCTCCTTTTGCTCAAGCAGGCAAGAGCATTTGGCGTAGGCATCGTCCTAAGCACTCAAAATCCGATCGATTTGGATTATAAGGGATTGTCTAATATCGGTACATGGTTTATAGGACGATTGCAAACCAACCAGGACATTGATAGGATTATTGACGGCCTTGGCGGGAAAATAGGTTCTGCTTTTGACAAAAGCGAAATAAGGCAACTGCTGGCAAATCTCAATAAAAGAGTATTTTTTCTTAAAAGTGCTCATTTGGACGATATTAGGCTTTTTGAGACGCGGTGGGCAATGAGCTATCTAAAGGGTCCTCTTGACAGAGAAGAAATTTCTGAATTGATGGAAGCGCAAAAACAGAAAGTTTCTTCAGTCGTCGGCAATGTGCAGGCTATGGATACGGAAACAGTTGCTTTTGAGAGTTATCAAAACATTGATGCTTCCATTCCCCAGTTTTATGAGCCGGATTTTTCGCAGACGCATCGATATTCTCCAACATTGGGAGCTATCGTAAAAATTCATTTTTATCACCAAAAAAAAAGTATAGACCAAGAAAGAGGCTTGCGTCTGTCTTTACCGTTAAAACCTGCTCAGCAAAGGCTTTCATGGGAGGAGGCTGAGGAAGAAAATCATTTTGAAAGATATCCGCATATACGGCCAAAAGAGGCAAAATTTGCTCCGCTTCCCGATATAGTTTTAAAAGACAAGGGGCTTAAACAGGCGATTGAAGAGCTTAAAGAGGTGCTTTATAGGCAGCACGGCCTGGAATTGTATGTATGCAATTTGCTGAAAATGCAATCGAATGCCGACGAATCCAAAACAGATTTTCGTATTCGTGTGCAAGACAGGCTGCAAGAGCAAAAAGACGCGGAGATAGAAAAGCTGAAAGTGCGCTATGCAGCCAAAGAAAAAACGCTTCAAGAGAAACTTTTCAGATCAAATGAACGTATTCGAAAAGAATCCGCAGATTCAACCGGCTCTATGATAGAAGCGGGCATTGCAGTTTTGGGTGCCCTTTTCGGCCGTTCAAGTTCTGCAAAAATCGGGCGTGCGGTAAGCAAAGGAAGCAGGGTGCTTAGAGAAAGAGGAGAAGTAAATTCCGCCCATGAGCGTGCCGAGTTGGTAAAAGAGGAGATGGACGTTCTTGAAAATAAGCTTGAAGATGAAATTAATATGCTAAATGAAAAATACAATATTGACAGATATGAGATTGAAACAACGATACTAAAGCCCCGCAAGACAGATATAGATGTAGAGCTGTGCGCTATCGTATGGAGAGTCGTTCCTTAAAAGACAGGAAGCTTGGATTAGCTTCTGCTGCCTGGCTTAACCGCTTGGCTTCCCTCTTTGCAAAGAGGGCACTCTTGGGGCGCATACATAGCAAACTCAAAATCAGCCAATGCAAAAAAAGGTGTATCTTTGGGGAGTTTGCATTCTGGCTTGGCCAAAGTATTTGTCCCTTCCCTTTTGCAAAAACCTCTATTGGCCAATGCAGCAAAAGCAACCACGTCGGCACCGAGTTTTTTCATAATTTCTGCCGCTTCCATCGCAGAACCGCCGGTTGTTATGATATCTTCACAAATGAGTATTTTCTCTCCTTTGCGCACCTCGAACCCCCGGCGAAGTTCCATTTGTCCCTCTTTGCGTTCAACGAAAATGCTTCTTACTTCCAAAGCACGTGCCAATTCATACCCTGCAAGCACGCCGCCAAGCGCAGGTGCGCAAACAGTTTCCACCTCGATACCCGAATTTTTGATTTGTTTGGCTAGGGCTTCACAAAGAAGGGCCGCTCTTTTAGGGTCTTCTAAAACTTTGGCACTTTGTAGATACCGATTTGAATGATTGCCGCTTGAGAGGATAAAATGACCTTCAAGCAGTGCACCGGCATCTTTATATAGTTGTTCAATGTCCATGCAAACTCCATTATACTTTTAGGATGTCGGCCTCTTTTGTTTTAAGGGCCTCATCCACTTTTACGATATATGCGTCTGTTATTTTTTGTATTTCATCAAGACCTTTTTTGATTTCATCTTCACTAACCGCTTTTTCTTTTTCAAGTTTTTTTATTTTATCATTGCTTTCTTTTCTGATATTTCTTATTGCTACTTTGGCTTTTTCGCCCATTGCTTTGGCTTGTTTTACAATATTTTGTCTTTGTTCAACTGTCATTGGAGGGAAAAAGAGCTTAATAACGCTGCCGTCATTATTCGGATTGACGCCGATATTGGCTTCTTGGATGGCTTTTTCGATTTTATTTACAAGATTTCTTTCCCAGGGGGTGATGGTAATGGTGGTAGCATCCGTAGCGATTACATTCCCTACCTGAGTTAAAGCAGTCGGGGTGCCATAATAGTCCACCTTGATATGATCTACAATCGATGTGGTAACTTTTCCGGTTCTAAGAGTACTGAAATCTCTTTTGAGCGCATCGATACTTTTTTCCATATTTTCTTTGGTATGGTTGAAAATTTCATTTAGCATAATTATCTCCTATATATAAATTCTATACGATACAGAAAAGACTTCTGTATCTTTCCATTCTTAAAGATTTTATTCCGGCGGTACTTCAGAAGGATATCTGTATAACTTTCAAAGAAATTTTACCCAGAATGTACTTCATGCAAGATGAGATTGATGTGCAGCAGGGAGTATTGATTTTGCCGTTATGGAAAAAAACATATCGGCAAAACAAAAGGTTTTAATTGTTCGTTGCTGCAGCAGGAACGGCAGGCGCCGATGGGGTTGAGGTTTCTGTTGAAGCAGGTACGGCCGCATTGTTGGCAGGTACGATTGTATCCGCAACAGAACTAGTGCTTGCGCTTGTATACAGATAGCCAAGAGCAAGTGTATTTACAATAAAAAGAAAAGCAAGGCTAAAGGTGAGCTTTGCAAGAAAACCTGTCGGTCCTTTTGCTCCAAATACCGATTCATTGCTGCCGCTATATGCGCCCAATCCTATACTTGAGCTTTTTTGCAATAATACAATGATGGTGATAACAATCGCCAGTATAATTTGCACGATGAAAAGTGTTGATGTCATATATTCCTCTTTTTGGCTATTTTGCTTTATTCGATGGTCCAAATTAATTTGGGTATAATATGCGCGATTATACCCAAAAAAGCTTGAAGTGGCAATGAACTTTGATGAAAGCAGCAGAAACGGTGGATAAAACACAAGAAAAAAAATCAAAAATCATTAAAGAATTTTCTCGTTTTGCAAAAGAATATGCAAAATATAACGTGATTCAATCTGAGGTTGCAAAACAATTGGTAGGATATCTTCAAGAAAAGCGCTATCCTGTTATTATTGATATTGGTTGCGGAAGCGGCGAGATCTACAAAAATATGCAAAAAAATGATATAGTTTTTGATCATTATATTGCACTGGATTTATCACAAGAAATGCTGCAGATGCATCCTACAGATGCCTCGGTGAAAAAAATCTGCGGAGATTTTAATTCCGTTGAAGCGTATTTGTCTTTTGATACCCAAAAAGAAGCGTTGCTTATCTCTTCTTCGGCATTGCAATGGAGCCTGGATTTGGATTTTACTTTCTCTTGGCTTTCCAAAAAAACAAAAAAAGCATATTTCGCAATTTTTACTTCTTCTACTTTTAAAACATTGCACCAAATTGCAAAAATCGATTCACCCATCTATACGGAAGAGCAGCTTAAACAAAGCATTGAAAAATACTATAATGCCACTTACCATACGCATGCTTACAAGTTGCACTTTGAATCAACTTATGAAATGTTAAACTATATTAAAAAAAGCGGTGTAAGCGGGGGCGAAAAAAAACTGACCTATGTGCAAGTAAAAAAGTTGATAAAAGAGTATCCTTTTGATTACTTGGAGTTTGAAGTACTCTTTGCTGAAGCTACTTCACACTATTTTGCATAAAGAAATCTTTTTCTAGTCCATAAAGAGCATAACGAATCTCTTTAAAAAGATCAGAGTATGAACAATCTATAAGCTTAAAGCTCTCCTCCAGTACCCTTGCTGATTCTTCCGCTCTTGAGAAGTTTGCTATGACCAAGTCATTGATATCATGGCGCACAAGTTCACTGGCAATACTCTTTTTTTGAACATCGTTTTCTATATCTCTGTGACATAGACGACTTTGATTATATGCAGTTTGAAGTTTATGGCGCAGATTTTTAAGTGCAGAGGAAAGGGCGGCGTTATCATAAACATATCGATTGATATCTTCAATGACACGTATGCCCTCTTTTAGACGGTTAAGATTGGCGTCGATAAGACGCTCAATTTTGTCTATCTGCCCTTCTTTAGTCTTCATTGCCAAAGATGCCGAGAATTTGGAGCAAAGCAGTAAACATATTTAGAAAATCCAAATAAAGAGATACGGCAGCATCTACCGGCGAGTCATACGCTCCGTTGGCAATATTTTGTGTATCGTAAATCGTAAAGATACCGAACAGCAACAGCACACCCGCACTAATGAAAAGATGCATGATCGGACTGTTTAGAATAAAAAGATTGATCAGTGATGCAATAATAACAACAATCAATGTGATAAAAAGAGGTTTTCCCCAGCTGGAATAATCTTTTTTGCTATTGATGGCAAAAAGACTAAGTGCTCCAAACAGAACGGAAGTCATTAAAAAAGCATTGCCTATGACTGCACCGTTGCCCGCTCCTATCAAGAATGCCAGCAATGGCACCAATGAAACACCGGTTGTAAACGTAAATACAAAAAGTGCTGCCAAATTCAGTCCGGGTTTATTTCTTGTCATGCCCAATCCAAAGAAAAGCATTAAAAGCTCAAATCCAAAAATAAACCATTTGTATTGCATGATTGTTTCAGCATAAGGCATTGTTGCATATGCACCTGCAGCTGCAGCGAGCATGCTGGCGGCCAAAAGCTGATATGTTTTTTTGATGAAATCGACAGATGCACTTTCTCGCACGTAGCTTGATTCTGTAGTTGCATGGGTGTAATTTCTGTTATATAAAGCCATGGTAATCCTTGAATATAATTTTTGCTAGTATAGTAAAGCTAGATTAATCCAAGGTTAATCAAGCAGATGTTTGTTCCAGTTTCCGTTTCCTTTTAAGTATTTCATACTCTTCTTTTGCTTTTTGTGCATCGGATATATTTGTTTGGATTTTTTCTTCCATTGCTTTTTCATCTGTATTGACAGTATTATTGATTTTAGGAATCGAAAGTTGAGTACATCCAAAAAAGAAAATGCAAGATAAAAAAATAATTGTTTTCATTAAAACCCTTTGCAGATAATTATGAAAATACTATACGAAATTAACTTAAAAAATAAAAAAGTATTATGATAGTAATTGTAATAATATATATAATGTAAGCAAAGCAAAAAAACAC
>DHHF01000012.1 GCA_002403155.1 Sulfurovum sp. UBA4779 | reverse complement strand
CTATTTTAGCACCGCGGGTGACATCAATAAGGAAAGTAGTACATGATTAGACATTCCAAAGTTCAATACGATAATTATAGCCACAAGTAAATATACGGCATACGATCTCTTCAGTTCCATGTCTTAATCCCCCAATTTCGTAACTAAACACATTATATCATGTATAGTTAAATGAAATATTAATATTAAAAACATATCTTTATAATATTATAAGAATATTTATTTATTTATTTATTTTTTCTATAGATATTTTAAGTCAATTGTTAGTTCCAATGCAAGAGCGGATGAAAACCTTATAAAGTTATATAGTTCATAAGGCTAAGTTCACTAATAAATGTCTCATGACATTTATTGGATGCGATGAATAGTTGTTAACTACTTCAACTTTTATTCTCGTATTCAAGATTAGCTAAATTCTTAAGTATTTGCTTCTTTATTTCTTGAGGATCAATATTCATTAATGAGGCTAAACTTACAAGTAGTGCACGTACATTTATAGGCTTAATAACATCACCTTTGTACTCTATAAAAGGGCCATCAGTTTCAGATAAAATTTTATCAAGCGGTATACAAGAGAAGTTTTTTTGTATATTTTTATTTTTGAGCATTTCTTGATTTATAGAGAAATAACATCCCATTTCAACTGCTCTTTGTATATCATACTTACTCCCAGAAAACCAATGTAATACCACTTTCCCTTTATTCGGGAAAAAGTATGTTTCCAGCGCATCTAGCACCTTCTTACTACTGTATGCACTATGCACTGAGATGATTTTATTATTGTATTGTGCACACATTTGAAGTATGTTATGGAAAACTTGTTGTTGTTGCGTAAATGAGTGATAAAACTTTTTACTGGCATCTAAACCAACTTCCCCCACAAACCTAGATGACTGCAAGAGCTCTTCAAACAAAACCAGTTCATTCGCACGTTGAGAAACTAACTGGGGATGTAATCCAAGTGCAACTCTTATTTGATCATAATTCAAGGCCATTTCTACATTTTTTTGCCAAGCTTTAGGTGTTGTTGTTACAGTCAATGTAGCAATGCCATTCTTTTGAGATTCGGCCAGTAAGCTCTTATGGTTGGGATATAAATCTAAATGACAGTGATAATCTACAAATTGTGTTTCCATCATTCGATCAACTTGGTTCTACAATAATATCTTTGACCAGTTCATATATTTCATTCATCCCATCAGAATAGAGTTTTTCATACATGGGAATTTCACTAGGTGCATCATTTAATGGGCCAGGTTTGTGTATTAATGTCTTCGCAAGATATGGATTCCTCTGAAGTCTCTGGCAGGCTACTTGGAATGAGCGGATATGAATTCCTTCAACGCTACGACTGTTTATTGGATCTCCTGTGAGTGCTAAACCATAGGGAGTTGAATCAGTTGTAAAACCATGTTTAATAGAAGCTCTTCGTATTAAGCATGGTAAGCAGTATCCACAATGTTGAGGCGATTGACCTTGCCATCGTGCTTTTTTGGGGTCTGAACATGACATAGTTTCAGCGATGTGTTGTCTCAGGAAACTTTTGTCTTTACATTCGTCAATCATTTGTCCTTTTGTTTGATGACGATATGGATTTTCTATATCTACATCGAGAGACAATTTTTCTGCTAATTGATTAAGTCTGGCAATAAAATATGGGTGTGCCGTTCGTGTGCTTAAAGCACCTAGTCTGAGTGTATCCAATGGTACATTCAAAGCAATTAGGCCATTTTCCGGGACAATCACTTTTCTATTTGTAGGCAATGCGCTAGCAGCTAATACAGCCAGAGAATAAAACAAGAAGGATCTGCTCCTTGTCGTATCTTCATATCCATGATTAAATAATTCTTTTGGAAATCCAACATGCGATTTGATACTATAAAAACTATCATCACCAAACTGCTCTTTCAAAGCATTTAAACAATAGTTTTGTACTGAGCTTGTCACTGCATCATTATGATGCGATAAAAACAATGGTTTTTGGCCAGACTTTAGAGCATCTATTGCACCAATAAAGCTATCTAACCCACCAGACAAAAGTGATATGTGATCGATTTCTGTAAAAAGGTCTGCCTCTGCCGTCTGAGCTAATGTTCTATATTCTGTAGGTCTTGATCGAAAAAAGAATGTCCACCGATCACCAGTTAAGAATTGAAGAAGATTTGATAAGAGTTGTTTGTTCTGATTCCATAACGCGATATCGCTTACGGGGAGATATAAGTCAATTTCTCTTGTCCATTCGTCTTGAGCATGATGTTTTCGAGAAATTCTTGTGTCTGCTGCATACACACTCATGGCTATAAGAAATAAATCTATAGCGACTTCTTTTATAGTTAAACCGAGCTCGGCTAAATCACGTAATGTAGAATTAAATCCAAACGCTTGTAGATGACTTTGGGGGTCAATTACGAAATCATCTATAATGCCTATATTTTGGACTGTCACAGTCTCTTTTTTCCCATAGTGAGCTATCAAACTATGTCGACTCATTTAAGCACCTCCGCCAAACCTGTTAATAATGCAAATGATTCTTGATAGATATTATCTATCATACGTGCCAATTCATGCTCATTGAAAGTAGGCTTTTCTTCATAATGCCTTTCAACAGCAATTCGTACTTGACCTTTTGTAAAATGGGCTAATGATTTTTCAAGCCTTTCGACCTCTTCATTACTTGAAGGCATTTTGACCGTTCCGTGGCCGATATCATTAATAATACGTCCTTGTATGGAATGGGTGAAATAGTTAATAAGCAATTCTTGTCTTTGAGCTTCATTCATTGCATCAAGATCAGTTATGCCTGAGTTGATTAATTCGCCAATAGACTCATGCATGGCATCTCTCGCAATACCTTCATCAATAGTTCCACCTGGTGGGCATATAACTTCAGATAAAGCGAATAACACGTCACTGGCAGACTGATTTGCATAATTAGATAAATCAAACTCTCGTAATGCTTGTTGTACACCGCCAGTTCCAAGTGTACCAATAAAATGAGCTAAGCCTCCTGCAGTTGAACGGGATGTGCCCATTCTTCTAGTGGCTCCGCCTGTTCCACCAGTTGCCTTTCCATAGTGGTGTAAGGCACGTTTCATAGATCTTCTATCACCAGAGCCTAGATAACGCGAATAGTTATTTTTTGCATCACTAAAAACTGAAGGTCTAATGATATTCCGTGCCACAGTTGTATTTTCTAGAGGTTCCTGTGTTACTTCTGTTCCATTTACCGTATGAGCTGGAGCTGGTGTTGGGTCATCTACCCAACTTGGAACTAGTCCAACTGTTGTACCTCCAAATTGACTAGACGTTCCCATTATTTACCTTTTATAGATTTAAGGGTGTGCTCAGCAAATATACTAAGCTGTTTATTGGTGCTTTGATCTTTCCATTTTGTTAATAAGGCTGTATATAGTTGTTGAGCAGTTTGTTCAGAGAAAACATCTACTGGTGTGATTGCCCATGTGCCAAGATGATCAACATCAATAGAATTAAGCATTGAACAGTATTTTATTTGCAAGAAAGTATGTGTCTTGAATAGTAGATTTATGCCAGGAACGCCATCAGGCTTGTCCTTTAAATTACCACTATTTGTGATAGCACTTTCAAGATGTTGATATAACTTTTCTGCATCCGGCTTTTTAAGTATTTTTATCTCATCTTTGAGCCCAGCTACCACCATTTCACTTCCAAGTAGTTTATCTGCAAGAACTTGCAGATCATCAGACTGCATTATCACGCCACTTTTAACTTTTCTATCTCTTGTAATAAATAAATATGGTCTTAAATCGATATTTGACAATTTTGGATTTGCAAGTGCCCACTGCTTAGTCCATTCATCTTGTTGCATTTCAGATGACTCAGACGATTCTTCATCTGTTCCATTGTCCAAATGTTCCAGAGTTTTCAGTTCTTTTGGTTTTCCATCGAGAGAGGTTGATGTCCAGTTATTGAGCTGACGATAAAACTCTGGATGGAAATTTTCAGCTAGCATAATTTTTGCTAGAACATTTAAATTTATTTCCGATCCAAATCCTCTCGCATTTGCTATTTGCTTTCTGAGCATCAAGCTATTGATGAAACGCTTTATTTGTCTTGGATTTCCAGCAGTACCGTCATTTATTATTTGACTAATCTGTTTGGCTAAGCTTAATGCATCACGAGCTTTTAATCGTTCATTATCATCATTAATGGCTTCGTCAAAAACTGCAGCATTGAAGCTATTTCCTAACCACGGCTTTTGAATGGCTTCCCTAGATAGTCCTTTAAGTGCGTTAAATCCTTGACTTGCTTCACCAAGAGAACGCAACGCCAATAATAAAGTAACATATGTAAGCGTTTCAGTAGCACCTAATGCTGGGATTCGAAAAGGTATTTGAATGAGTTTCTCCAGATAATTACGTGCATAAGATGTAGACCCAACTGTATTTGGTAGGTTGGGGAAATGCTCTTTCACTGCATATTCAATCATGGCTTCATCTGCGGCTATAATAAAAGCTGTTTTGGGTACAAAAAGAAAGAGCCTCAATGCTTCAAGTGTTTCAATCGTTGTTTTAGGTAAGCATCTGTCAAGATCATCAATTAAAACAACCAATTGATCAAGATTTGCCTCTTCCAGTAATTCTTCAAATTCTTGACGAAAAGCATGCATTTCATGTGGTATATTGGAATTTTCAATTCCCTCGTCTATGATGCCTTTGAATGGTTCAGCCATTTTTTTGAGATTATCTAACGAAAGCTCTTCTGTTGGATGTTCCATTATATTTTTAGCTGATTGGCCTATTTGTGTCAACAATTCTGGCGAAGGAATTCCAGATAGATATGTAAAAGCCATTTGACCAGTCGTTTTAGCAGCTTTCATCCAGCTTATACGTTTAAAAAGTGATTTGGCCTTTTCTCTAACTTTACTTGTAGTTGAACGAGCTTCAGTTACTTCCGAAATGACTTTTTCAAGCAAAACAAGTTTTGCATCTTCAAAACCTTGAAATAACCAACCATTAAATTTTAAACAGAGGACTTTTTCATCTTGAGAGTAAGCCTCCTCTGTCATAGCTAAAATACTAGACTTCCCAGCACCCCAATCACCATGAATTCCAATGGTCATAGGTTTATCGGCTGCATTATCGAGTAATTCTTTAATTGTATGAGCAATGGATTCATAATACAAGAAGTCTACAGCTGTTTCATTGTCATGTAAAACCATTGGATTAAGACTCCTTTTTATCTAATAGATTGGATGTATACATGTAGTTAATTAATTATTAGAAGAACCAAATGCCCTCTATTCCCTTTATTGAAGTGTTAACAGTATACAAAAAATGTCCAGCTATTTCAAGAAATATAACAAGGTGTCATATATTTACTACTTATTTATCATTCTATGAAAATTGAGACTTAATACTAATAAGTGTTACGCCAACATCTGTAAGTATTTTAACATCGATATGCGTTATGGCAACACCTATAAATACTGATGTCGCTCAATTACTTCTTTTGGAATGATAATTTTTCTAAGAATATAACTTTGAAGAGTATAAAAAACATATCTTTTTACTATTATATAAATATATCTAAGATATTATTTTAATATTTTTATAGAGAAGGTTTTAAATGATTGTCGCGATCTCTCATCAAAAAGGTGGTGTTGGAAAAAGTACTATTGCTTGGAACCTTGCACTGGCTCTACAGAAAAAATATGATGTTGAATTGGTTGACCTGGATATTCAAAAGACACTTACCTATACTAATGAAATCAGAAAAAATCAAACTAAACTAAAGCCACTCAAAATAAAAACATTCCGGAATGCTGAAGATCTCAAACGCTATATAAATAGTGACAGTGACGACAAACTTTCGATCATAGATCTTGGTGGTTTTGACAGCACAATGAACCGGATTGCAATTATTACTGCTGATCTTGTGATCACACCGGTAAGCGATAAGAATTTTGAACTTTTAGGGCTAAAGAGTTTTGAGCAGATACTTTCTCAGCTAAGTGAACTGATCGATGGTGATCTTAAAGTCAAAGTCCTGCTTAATAATCTCAATCCCCAAAAGTCAAAGCTCGATAAGCTCAGAGCCTTCATAGAAAAGTCTGAATATTTTGAACTACTTGATACGGTGCTTCGCAGCAGAATCGACTATGACAAATCTGCAGGAAGGGGACAAAGCGTGCTTGAATACGACAAAGACAGCAAGGCAGCCAAAGAAATAAAATCTTTGAGCAAAGAAATACAAAACATATTAAATATATAGTATTTAGATATTAAAAACATATGTAAAGGATATAATATGGCAAGAAAAGACAATTTAGACTTCGTAGACCAGGCAGTTGAAAGTGCAAACCTCCAGGAGAAAAGTACAAAGCAACAGAATAAAAAGAAAAAGGTCAAAACTATCCAGATTTTAGTTGACTGGGAAGATAAGATTAAAGCTTACCATGGAGGTACTGTAACAAGTTATATCACTATGGCAATCCAGGAGAAGATGAAGAGGGATGGAATACTCTAATTCTCTCTTCAAACTACAACATATGAAAAATATTTTTTATCAAATACCCTAATCTTCTATCAAGTATCTCCAACCATACTTTATTTCATTAAATATTATATTAATTGCTGTAAATATTTATAAATACTTTTTTGAAGGAATAAATACAATGAAAAAAAAGATTGGTATTGATCTGACAAGCAGCATAAACAATGAAGTGCTCACTAAAAAAATTGAAGACTTAACACTACATGAACTAGCAAACGAACATCCAAAAATGACTGAAGTTGAATATCAACGATTATGTGAAAGTATTGAAGAAATTGGACAATTAGAGCCAATCTTAATATATAAAAACAAAATAGTTGATGGGAGACACAGATTTTGGGCCATAGAGTCATTGGGGCTGGACCATATACTGGTTCACGAGATACCATCCAGTACACCTATAGATACAGTACGAGAAATTGTTTTCGGTTCTGAAGTACGTAGACATCAAACTGGCACTCAAAAGGCTATAAAAGCCTGGTGGGCAGTCCAAGAAGATGGTATCACATATCGTGAAGCTGAAATAAAATTCATGACTTCAAGAACTATGATTGCAGCATGTAGATATATCAATGAGATGAAAGGAGACAATATGTTAAAAGATTTGTATAAAGGAGTGCCTGTAGTAGTGGGCAAAAGAAAAACCAATAGCTTAAGAACGGCACAAAAACTTATCAAGGAAGAAGAGACAACCGCCATAGATATAAGGTTTTCAGAAAAGAAAGAGATTTCAATAGATAAAGCCAACGAAGAAGCAAAACCATTTCTTGATGCACTTCAACGTGAACCTACACCAGTGATTGAACGAGTCGTAAAAGGTGCATATGCTTTATTAAAGGAAAGAGAATAGTCTGGTAACATTGTTACCAATAACTATTTTGTCCCTATATATACTAAAATTAATCAGAGTTACTATTTCATTTTTTTATTTATATAGTCTTGGTAACAATGTTACCAAGACTAGTGTATCATTGATTTAACTGCTGCAAAAAAATCATAAAAACATACTATGGTGGTATATAGGTGGTATTTGATATAATAGCTGAAAGTGTAAAATGCTATCAAAGTTCGATATTTAGGGCTTTATAGGGATTGATAAAAATTCGTGGCCGGGAGAGGGGGATTCGAACCCCCGGAGGTGTTACCCTCGCCGGTTTTCAAGACCGGTACATTCAACCGCTCTGACATCTCCCGACATTGAAGAAAAAAATTTTATCCTAAAAAAGATAAAAAATAATTGAAAAAAATATTTTTTCAACATGGAGGAGCTACCCGGATTTGAACCGGGGATAGCAGCTTTGCAGGCTGCGGCCTTACCGCTTGGCGATAGCTCCAAAAAAAGGTGGTGCCCGGAGCCGGACTCGAACCGGCACAGCTGCAATAGCCGGGGGATTTTAAGTCCCCTGTGTCTACCGATTTCACCATCCGGGCATCATAGAGCACCTTCATGAACAATTAAAATTTTTATGCTTCTCTGTTTTCTTCTGAGTTTCTAGTTGAATTCAGCAAGATAAATTGATTAGGAATTTTCCATATCGAGAAGATTTTTATTTATTTATGGAGCGGGCGAACGGATTCGAACCGTCGACCCTAACCTTGGCAAGGTTATGCTCTACCCCTGAGCTACGCCCGCACCCCAATACCATTTTAAAGATTTTTTAAAAATGGAATGTGATTATAGCTAAAAAATATTTTAATGTAAAGAGAAAAACCAAACTTTATATCAGAAAAGATGCTTTGCCCTGCTTTTTTTGAGTGCGAAAGTGCTATAATCATTCAAATTATATTAAAAAGGTTTTTAATAATGAGAAGTGATGAAATAAAACAAGGGTTCAACAGAGCCCCGCACAGAAGCTTGCTTCGTGCTACAGGATTGAAAGATGAAGATTTTTACAAACCGTTTATCGGTGTGGCAAACTCTTTTATCGAAATTATCCCCGGACATTTTTTTCTCAACAAGGTGTCCGAAATCATCAAAGCGGAGATACGCGCAAACGGCTGCATTCCGTTTGAATTTAACACCATCGGAGTAGATGACGGAATTGCGATGGGACATGATGGCATGCTCTACTCTTTGCCAAGCCGCGAACTTATCGCAAATTCGGTAGAAACAGTCATGAATGCCCACAAACTGGATGCACTTATAGCAATTCCAAATTGTGATAAAATTGTTCCCGGTATGGTGATGGGAGCACTGCGTGTGAATGTACCTACAATTTTTGTCTCAGGCGGGCCTATGGCTGCGGGGCACAAAAAAGACGGCACCCCGATAGATCTTGCTACTGCATTTGAGGCCGTAGGACAATTTGAAGCCGGTGAGATCGACGAGCATGAACTTAAAGAGATCGAATGCAATGCCTGCCCGAGCGGCGGCTCATGCTCAGGTATGTTTACGGCCAACTCCATGAATACATTGATGGAAGCAATGGGAATTGCACTTCCCGGAAACGGCACCATCCTTGCTTTGACACCGGAAAGAACAGAACTTTACAAAAAAGCGGCGCGCCGCATCTGTGAAATAGCCAAGTTGGAACAAGCAGAACGCAATAAATATAAGCTCAGAAATATCCTCAATGAAAATGCTGTACGCAATGCATTTGCCGTAGATATGGCAATGGGAGGAAGCTCCAATACTGTTTTGCATATGCTGGCCATCGCAAAAGAAGCTGAGGTTGACTTCAACCTTGAGGATATCAATGCCATCAGCAAGCGGGTTTCTCATATAGCAAAAATTTCCCCTTCCTTAACTACGGTACACATGGAAGACATCAATAAAGCCGGCGGAGTCAATGCCGTAATGCATGAGATGATGAAACGCGGGGATCATGTTCTTATCGACAATCTTACCATTACAGGAGAGACACTATACGAAAAGATAGCGGATGCTAAGATTTTAGACACCGATATCATTCATACTATAGACAATCCCTACTCGGAAGTTGGCGGGCTTGCTATACTGTACGGAAATCTCGCCGAGCAGGGAGCTGTTATAAAAACTGCCGGTATCACAGGCAGCAGGGTTTTTACAGGAACAGCAGTGTGTTTTAACTCTCAAGACGAAGCCATTGAAGGTATTTTAAAAGGCAAAGTAAAACCGGGAAACGTGGTTGTAATCCGCTATGAAGGCCCAAAAGGAGGACCGGGCATGCAGGAGATGTTAAGTCCGACAAGTCTTATCATGGGGATGGGGCTTGGAGATAAAGTTGCATTGATCACTGACGGAAGATTTTCCGGCGCAACCAGAGGTGCAAGCATCGGGCATGTCAGTCCTGAAGCTGCCGAAGGCGGCTTAATCGGATTGCTTGAGGATGGAGATGAAATCTTTATCGATGTGGACAATTACATTTTAGAAGCGAAACTCACCTTTGAAGAAATAGCCGAAAGAAGAGATAATTTTAAACCGATCGTTAAACCGCTTGCAAGCAAATGGCTTAAGCAATATAGAGCGCTAGTGACAAATGCCAGCTCCGGCGCTGTTTTGGAAGCAAAATAAATGAAACTATCAAAGTCTCTCCTTGGAGAGACTGAAAAAACATAATTTAGATGATTTTTAAAGAGATGCTGAAGCAGGAGCAGTGACTCTTCGCGCCACTTTAAATCTTTTGTTATAAAAAGATTTTGACATATCAGTGATAACAACCTTATTTTTAGCAGAACTTGCATGGATGAATTTGCCATCTCCGATATAAATACCTACATGATTGACATATCCCTTCCGATTTCTAGAAGTATCAAAAAATACAAGATCACCTTTGCGCAGCTCTTTTTTATCTACAATTTTGCCTACTTTTGATTGTGCTATAGCCCTTCTTGGAAGAGTGATGCCATTTTTCTTATACACATAGGTTGTCAAACCTGAACAATCAAATGTATCTCTATTTCCTGTTGCGCCCCACACATATTTTTTGCCCAATTTTTGTTTTGCCAAAGCAGTAATTTTTGTAGGTTCAACATTGCACAGAGCTTTATTGTCGGATTTTGCAGTTTTTGTAGATATTTTTTGTTTACTTGTTTCTGTCTGATTGGCCGGAAGAGGAGCAGCATGAGAAATAAGGACTTTCTTTAAAGCGCTGTCCGATCGATTTTGTTTTGGAGCTGCCGTTTGAATTGTCTTGGATGCAACCTGAATATTTTTTTTCTTTTGAACGGTTGCATGTTGTGGAATTTGTATAACCCTCCCCAGCTTCAGGGTCTCACCTTTTTTAATACCGTTTGTTGCGCGTATTGCATCAATGCTTATATGATGTTTGCGCGCTATCGCAAAAAGAGTATCTCCCTGATGAATCGTATACGCTATCGGCTTGATACTGTTTTTTTGTGAAGCGTTTTTGTTTATTTTATTGTTTACAGGAACTTTCAATACTTTGCCAAGCTTAAGGACTTCTCCTTGTTTTATATTGTTTGCTTTTTGAAGTTCTGTGATGCTGGCATTATATTTTTTAGCTATAGAATAAAGAGAATCACCGCTTTTTATCGTATGGTTAGTTAATTTTGCAGTTGCGTACATTGTCGTTGTCGAGAGAGACATTGCAAATAATAGTACATAAAATTTATTCAAAAATACTCCTTCTTTTGGAATTTTATATTTTGACATTCATGACATCTTTGCCAAAAAACGTATTACCATTCTAACAGCTTTCAATTAACAAAAAATAAACACTAATTGAAATTCAACTTAAACGCTTTGCAGATTGCATGATATAAAAATCGGCGAAATATTACACTTTAAAACCTATATAAAAGCAATGAGCCAGATTTTGCTGCTTCCTGTGTTTATATTAACTCTTCCACAAATCATTGTATAATAAGAGGGTAAGAAACAGGAGCAAATGATGAAACAAACAATGATAGCACTAAGCGTATTGCTTGCCTTAAACGGCTGCCAAGGCGACAAAGAAAAACAGGCCGAACATGATGCAAAAGTGGCCCAAGAAGCAAGGGAACAGCTGCTAAAAGAGCTTAAAGCCCAAGAAGAAGAAGAAAAAGAAAAAAATTCAAAATTATCACAAATTGGTATCACCGTCGACAAAGGCATCATTACCGTTGACACCAATAAAACCAAAGGATTTTTTCTTGATTTGAGCAACAAACTGGAAGATAAAATGAAATCAATCAGCGAAGATATAAATCGCGGGGCAGTAAACGAAAAGGATGCCGGTATAGAAATCAATCACACCCATATCAATATTGATTTAAATAAAACTAAAAGTTTCCTTGAAAATTGGAAAGAAAAGATACAAGCATTAATAAAAGAATTTGACAGTATGACAAAAGAAATCGATGAAAAAACCAATAATGAACAAAGGAAATGAAGTAAAATATATTTGCCGATTACTTTAGAGAAAGAAAATTATCATAAAGACAGAAGCACGCTAAAAGCGTAGCTTCTAAATAAAGAAATTATTTTGCGAGTGCTGCTTTTGAAGCATTTGCTACTTTTGAGAAAGCTTCAGGTGCATTCATCGCCATATCTGCAAGTACTTTTCTGTCAAGTTCAATATTCGCAAGTTTTAAACCGTGCATAAATCTTGAATAGTTCAAATCATTCAATCTTGCAGCTGCATTGATACGAATAATCCAAAGTCTTCTAAAATCTCTTTTTTTCTGTCTTCTGTCTCTGTAAGCATATACCAATGAACGTTCAAGCTGTTCTTTCGCTTTTCTGAAGTGCTTTCTTCTTCCGCTATAGAACCCTCTTGCTTGTTTTAATAATTTTTTATGTCTTCTGTGTCTTACAACACCTGTTTTTACTCTCATTTTTTTCCTTTACCTTATCTTGTACTAAAACTTGAAATACATGCTGTATATTTCAAAGTTTGGTTATAGTAGGTGTCAAACATTTTGCTTGAACTTGCCTCTTGTCTATTGAGGGAAACTACTGTATCGGATTAACCTTAGTTAATCATCTCTTTTATATTTTTTGCATCTACGCTATCAACATATTTTGGGCTTCTCATACTTCTGTGGTGCTGTCCGTCCACTTTTGTAAGGATATGGCTTCTAAACGCCGTTCCTCTTTTGATTTTGCCGCTTTTTTTGATCTTAAAACGCTTTACAGCGCCTTTTACGCTTTTCATTTTAGGCATATGCTTACTCCCTGTTGGATTTTTTACCCGATAACAATACTGCTATCGACATAAAATGGGACGCCATTATACCCAATTTTTCTGAAGTAAATCTAAAGTATGGCTTTTAGTGCTTCTAACCTCACTTGTGGTACAATCAATCCCAACAAAACAAGACAGGTTAGCAGCACGTGGATCAAGTTACCGAAATACTCTCCAATAAGAAAAAACTCCTTACCGAAGTCTACTTCGATCTGCAGCGGCATTTTGAGGAAAAATACGGCAAAGATGCCCTAGTGTTCATGGAAATCGGCACATTCTTCGAAGTCTATGAGGTCAACAATGACGAGCTAAAGATCGGCAAGGCCAAGGAGATCGCCGAACTGCTCAATATCCAACTGACCCGCAAAAGCAAAGCTGTACAGAAAACACAATCAACAACCCGTTGCTGGCCGGTGTACCCGCCGTTTCACTTGACCGCTATCTCTCACGTCTGATCGCAACCAAAAAATACACGATTATCGTTGTCAAGCAAAAAGGCGAAATGCCCAATGTCAAACGCTATGTCTCAAACATCATCTCTCCGGGTACGAACTTCGAATATCTTAGCGAGCCCACAGAAAATAATATCGTCTCGCTCATGATCGATGAAAATGCCGGCATTTACTCCGTCGGCTATGCAGCGATCGATGTCAGCACGGGCAAAACCATCACCAATGAAATACACTCTACCCGCGATGACAAAACCTATGCGCTGGATGAAGCATTTAACCTGCTTCAAACCTATACCACCTCCGAAGTCATCATTACCCTGGAAAGCAAAGAGATTGACAAAGAGTGGCTGATGCACTATCTTGAACTGGGCACTTTGCATCACACCGTCAATACCCAACGCTTTAAGATCAGTTTCCAAAACGAGCTTTTTTCGAGAGTGTTTGAGATCAACTCCTTTTTAAGCGCGATCGAGTACCTTGACCTTGAACGCCATCCCTATACCACAGAAGCGCTGGCGATACTCATTGACTTCATCATCGAACATGACGAAAGCATCATAGAAAAAATGAACAAACCCCAGTTTCTTGGCTCAAACCGCTATATGTACATAGGCAACAATGCCATGGAACAGCTCTCAGTCATCTCGCGTGACCCGAGTGATGTGACGCTGCTTGATTTGATCGACAAAACTTCCACCGCCTTTGGCAAACGCCTGCTCAAGGAGCGCCTGCTTAACCCGATTTGTGACAAAGCGCTCCTGGAAGAGCGCTACAATCTTACCGAACAGCTGCTGCCTAATGTTGACCGTTTTGAAACACATCTTAAACAAATCTATGATCTGGAGCGTATTGCACGGCGTATCAAACTACGCAAACTCCATCCGGTTGAGCTTACTTACATCGCAATGTCTCTGGAGTCTATCCTCAAGCTCATCAAGGATGGCAAAGAAAATGGACTGCATATTGACGAAAAGCTTTATGACGAGGTCCAAGAAATGGCAAAAGTATTGGAAAATACCTTTGAACTGGATGTGTGTGCCAGGTTCCGTATCGAACAAATCAATGACAATATCTTCAAAAACGGTATCTACCCTGCGATTGACACCATTGTCAAAGCGCAACAAAAAGAAATCGACAAGATGGATACGGTTGCATCCCATATTGAATCGTTTTTTGAAAAAGACAAGCTTTTTAACAGCAATACACGCTATACCACAGTCAGTTACCTAGACAGCGAAGGCTACTTCCTCAACCTTACCAAAAATCGCTTTATGATGATAGAAAAAGTTCTCAAAGAATCCTTTGTCACAATAGACAATGAACATCACTTTTTCAAGGACTTCTCTTTTAGGCATCTTAAAAATGCCGTCAAGGTACAGGCTCCTCTTTTTGAAGAGATCACCCGTAACTATGAAACTGCACAGGTGCAGCTTGTTTCGCTCATCAAGCAGCGCTATCTAGAAAGCCTCAAGCTTTTGGAAAATCGCTTTTCGCGTCTGCTTGAAACCTTGATCGTCTTCATCGCCGATATCGATGTTGCCATCTCCAATGCCAAATGCACAAAAACAATGAACCTCACCCGTCCGATCATCGAAGAAGGTAATTTCTATGAAGCCATCGCACTTCGCCATCCGATTATCGAAGCTAATGACGAACGGGGTATCTACGTGCCAAACGACCTGTTTTTAGGCAGCAACAATGGCACAACATACAATCATATCACACTCAATGCGAGTAATAATGAGAATGTACTGGGTGTCCTGCTTTACGGAATCAACTCTTCGGGAAAGTCATCACTGATGAAGAGTATCGGCCTTAGTGTTATACTTGCTCAGGCAGGATTTTTTGTTCCTGCCGCAGAAATGCGTTTTGGGCTTTATGACAAGCTCTTTACCCGGATCGTATCAAAAGACAATCTCTATAAGGGTCTTTCAACCTTCAGTGTAGAGATGATGGAACTCAAAAATATCTTCAACCGTGCCAATGAACGTTCGCTTATACTAGGCGATGAGATATCTCAGGGAACCGAAACCGAATCCGCTCTTGCGATCGTTTCAGCAGCGATACTAAAACTTATCTCTTTAAGATCAACTTTCATCTTCGCTACCCATCTGCATCAGCTGGGGCAGATACCAAACCTGCAAGGGCTTAAACACCTCATCTTCCTTCATCTTGGTATCAAGTATGACGATGAGAATGATCGACTTATTTATAATCGTGTACTACAGCTTGGCATGGGTGACAGTCTTTACGGGCTGGAATTTGCCAAATCCCTGCACTTGGACAAAGAGTTTCTTAAAACGGCACAGGATATCCGTGAAAACCTCGATCACTCACAAAGCGATATGAAACGTCTTGCAAAACAGAAGAGAAGCAGATACAACAAAGAGCTCTATCTAGGCAAATGTGCATTATGCGATGAGCCGGTAGATGATGTACACCACATCGCAGAACAAAAAGAGGCAAATGAAACCGGCCACATCGAGCACTTCCATAAAAACCACAAGTATAATCTCATTCCTTTATGTAAAAAACACCATCAGATGGTACATGAAGGCAAAATAGTGATCTCAGGGTTTGTGATGACCGATGAGGGGTTGAAGCTGCATTATCAAATCAAGGAATAATCAAAAGATAAAGTAATATTCAACCGCATTTATAAAATTTCTTTAAAGCAAAGCTTGCCATCAAAAGAGACAACCGCCAATTCTTCTCCAAACTCCAATTATTGTTATAAAAGACTATGATTTGAATTTTAGGAGATAAATCAACGAATACAGGAGGAGACATCCCCCCTAATGCGATACGCAATATAAAAATTAAAAAGACAAGGTTGTATCTTTTATATTTGTCGATTTTATCTGTATCTTACATACATCCCCGCGCTTAACGCGAGAACAAGAAAGTTAAATAAAAGGTGTACTATTTCTTTAGAGGTGTGACATACATATTGATATAACGCCCCTCTTGATGCGCATCTTTTTCAAGATGGCCGATATCTTCGAGCATTGGCCATACACGTTTAAGCACGTCGATACCCCATTCAGGATTTGCCATTTCCCGTCCCCGCAAAAAGACACGCAGTTTGACATGTTTCCCTTCTTGCAGGAACTCTCTGGCATGTTTTACTTTGTAATTGATATCGTTTTCTGCTATTTTGCAAGAAAATTTAATCTCTTTAATTTCAATTTTCTTTTGATTTCTTTTAGCTTCTTTTTTCTTTTTTTCGACTTCATACTTGTGTTTTCCGTAATCCATCACTTTTGCAACAGGGGGTTTTGCATCCGGAGAAACAAGCACCAAATCCAATCCTTTTGATTCAGCAATTCTAAGCGCTTCTGCTTTGGAAATGATCCCGTATTGCTCTCCGTCCTCACTCAGCACTCTAAGCTCTGCCGCCCTGATTTCGTCATTCATAATGACGTCATCGCCTTTTTTTCTACCCCTGCTTTTCTCGTTTTGTTTGCTCAAATTTTACCCTCTTGAAGTTGTTGTTTTAATTTTACCATAAATTCATCTTGTGTAAGATTATACTGTTTTTTATCTCTTCTGTCGCGTATTGCAACTGTTTGTGTGTTTACTTCTTCATCTCCGATAATCACCACATAAGGCACTCTTTGCTTTTCAGCGGTTCGAATCCGTTTATTGAGAGAATCATTTTTATCCGATACTTCTGCATCGATCCCTTCTTGCAGCAGCATTTGCTTTAAAGTAGAGGCATAAGCAGCATGGCTTTGTGCAATCGGCACGAAAATCACTTGTGTAGGCGCAAGGAAAAACGGAAATTCTCCGGCATAATGTTCAGTCAAAATGGCAATAAACCTTTCAAACGAACCAAGAATTGCCCGATGAATCATAACAGGCTGTTTTCTTGTATTGTCTTCTGCAACATATTCTACATCAAAACGCTGTGGCAGGTTAAAATCAACCTGTATTGTCCCGCATTGCCATTTTCTTCCAAGAGCATCGGTAATCTTGACATCTATTTTCGGACCGTAAAATGCACCTCCGCCCTCATCTATCGTATAAGGCAATCGGTTGTTGTCCAATGCATCTTTCAAGCCCTGTGTTGCCAGCTCCCATACGCTATCTTCTCCAATAGCCTTTTCCGGTTTTGTTGCAATTTCCATCGTATAATCAAACTCAAACAGTTTCATGACGGCGTCTACAAACTCTACAACTTCAAGCACAACGCTGCTGATTTGTTCGGGCGTACAAAAAATATGCGCATCATCCTGTGTAAACTCGCGCACCCTTAACAGCCCATGCAATACGCCGGATTTTTCATGTCTATGCACCACACCGTATTCATAAAATTTTAACGGCAAATCGCGATAGCTTTTTTGCGTCTGTTTAAAGATTTGGATATGGCCGATACAGTTCATCGGCTTGATGCCGTATTCTTGCTCGTCAATGTTTGTCAGATACATATTTTCGCCATAGCAGGCATAATGGCCCGATGTTCTCCACATATCGGATTTTAGTATCTCCGGGCCGCGTACAGGCTGATACCCCCTGATGCGATGGGCTTTATGGAGTATCTCTTCGAGTTTCACTCTCAGTTTTGCTCCCTGGGGCATCCAAAACGGCAAGCCCGCACCCGCTTCGTCATTGAACATAAAAAGTTCCATTTCCGTGCCGATCTTTCGATGGTCACGTTTTTTTGCCTCTTCAAGCATGGTTAAATGGGCATTAAGCGATTCTTTGTCTGCAAAAGCAATGCCATAGATACGCGTCAGCATTTCTGCCTTTTCGTCTCCTCCAAGATAGGCTCCGGCGATACGGGTGAGTTTAAAATTATTTAAAAAATTCAATGAAGGAACATGAGGCCCCCTGCAAAGGTCTTCAAACCCTCCTTGTTTGTAGATACTTACCACTTCATCGGGAATGCGTGAAAGCACTGCCAATTTAAGATCGTCATTGGCAAATTTTTTGAGAGCTTCTGTTTTGCTGATCTCATATTTTTCAATGGTATATTTTTTCTTGATGAGCTCTTTCATCTTTTTTTCGATCATTTTAAGATCATCTTCTGAAATCTTCTGATCTACTCTAAAGTCATAGTAAAATCCTTCATCGACCACCGGGCCTACAAAAAACTGTGAATTTGGATAAAGTTCTGTAATGGCTTGAGCCATAAGATGTGCAGCAGAGTGCCGTATGATCTCTAAAGACTCTTTAGAATTATCAAACTCTATAGGCGTAGCCACACAGGACTCTCCTGCACTTTGCGTATCTACAATGTTACCCTGGTTGTCGATATAACCGATAATATTTTCGTTCAAAATAAACCTTTTATCATAGTGGTATTTAACATAAATGTTTAAAAATGGGGGTATTATAACGAAAAGTTTGATAGAAATAAATTAAAAGAGATGGTGATCACGATTGGACTCGAACCAACGACCCCTACCATGTCAAGGTAGTGCTCTACCAACTGAGCTACGCGATCAAAGAAGAGACGCAATTATGCCAAAGATATCCTTAATTTTCACACACCCATGCGCTTTCTTTGCAGAGCCTATCAAGATATTCACTCGCCTCACTTTTCCCGCTTTCTAATGCTTTTTTGAAGTTTTCGTATGCCTTCATTTTATTATGCGTTATACCTTCCCCCCATGCATACATAACCGCTAAATTAATCTGCGCATTGGCATCTTCCATTTTAGCCCCCTTCTCCAAAAGCTCAAGCGCCTTTTGGTGATCTTTTTTTACGCCATTGCCTTGCAGGTAGAATGAAGCAAGATTATTAAAAGCCTCTTTGCAGCCTCCCTCTGCCGCTTTCTCATACCAATACCTTGCTTTTTCATGCGCATGAGGATCTTTCTTCGTTCGTTCATGATAGAGTTGTGCCAAATTATATTGTGCAGATACATTGCCCTGCAAAGCTGACTTCTCATACCATTTCATTGCCTGAGAAATATCTGCTTTAACCCCTTTGCCATTGGCATAGATTAGGCCTACATTATACTGGGCTTTAGGGTCTCCTTCTTTGGCTAAAACAAAAAAAGCATTGAACGCCTTGATAAAGTTTCCCTTCCGATAATCTGCTGCAGCCCGCTCAAACTCATCCGCAGACAAACTGGCAACTGCTAGTGTTAGAATAATTAATATTTTTTTCATTTGTTTTAATTTTCAAAAATCCATATGTTATATCAAAGTTTCCGCAACAAATGTCTTTGTCACTTTGCCGCCAAAACGGTAAACTCCATTTTCATAGCTTACATAGAGCTCGTCGCCGCTTTTTGGATACACTTTTACCTGCTCCGGTACCCGTCCCTCTTTATAGTTTCGTATAAAACATGCTACCATTCCCGTTCCGCAAGCGAGCGTTTCATTTTCCACTCCCCGCTCATAGGTACGCACATACATGGTATCGCCGTCTATTTTGCAGATATTTACATTGCTATCATATTTTTGACGCAAAACTCTCGCTTGTTCCAAGTCGAAAACATCAATATTTTCACGCACTGCAACCAAATGAGGTACTCCAGAATCAATCAGCCACCATTGTTCCCCGTCTTCAATAATGTCTTCTCTGAGTATTTTCGGCTCAACCATATCACTTATGACATAAAGCCCATTGATTGTGGCATGTATAACCCCTGCTCCGGTTAAAAATTCTGCTTTATTGTTTTTTGAAATACCTTTTTCATGCGCAAAATGCGCTACACACCGCGAAGCGTTTCCGCACATCGCTGCACGACTTCCGTCTGCATTATAAAATTCCCATTCAAAATCGTAGTCAGGATGGGGCAGCACAACAACCATACCATCTGCACCAACACCGTTTTGCCTATGGCATAGTTTTTTAGCCAATTGGCTTCTATCTGCTTTTTCCTGCGCTATAAAAATGATAAAATCATTGCCATTGCCTGAATACTTAGTTACTGTCATAAAAAATCCTTTAAAATAGCCTCTTTCACACGTTCGCATTCTTGCTGTAGTCTTCTTAAATCTCCGCTGTTATCAATAACATAAGTAGCCCTATCTCGTTTTTGCTCTATATCCATTTGAGAATCTATACGGCTCATCGCTTCCACCTGATTATATCCTTCTCTGTGCATCAATCTTTGCAGCTGCTGCTCTCTTGCAGCATAGACTACAAGTGATTTTTCTACAGGATAACGGCCGCCTTCAAAAAAAAGCGGAATATCTATGATGTAGGGTTTTTTAAATTGATCTTCTCTGTAAGATTGGCGCTCTATTTCCTGATAAATAAGAGGATGCAGCAAAGATTCAAGCATTTTGCGTTTTATAGGATCAGAAAATATGATGCTTCCCAACCTCTTTCTGTCCACTTTACTACCAAAAATCAAATCTTTGCCAAACATTTCTGCAACCGCCCTATGCTGCTCATCCAATATTTGATGCGCGATCTTGTCTGCATCGATAAAGCGAAATCCATACAAAGAAAGAATAGCAGTTGCCGAACTTTTTCCGGTAGCAATTCCTCCTGTCAATGCAATAGCGTATTGAAATGCCATGTTAAAATTTAATTAAACCCGCAAATCTTTTTTTGCTCATTGAAGGGACCTGAAATGCACCGATTGCAATATCCGAATTGTAATAGTGCAGTCCATCTGTCAAATCGGCTCTTTGAAGATTGATATCTGCAGTAGGGTGATATGCTTTGCTCGCAAGTAAAAGATTTTTAGACAACATATGTCCATTTTCTCCTGCTTCCTCATACCGGTAAGGCATGACGATCTTGAAAAGCTCACCCATTGTTTTAAGTTCCTGCGCAAAAGCTTCTTCTTGGACCAACATAGTACTTGCCACTGCAGACACGACACCTTTTAAATGAAGCGCCCTGTTTAGCAATCCCCAAAAAACCCTATCTGTTTTAAAGTTTTCATCTGACACAATAGCCACATCAAAAAAACCTTCGCTCAATTGTGCCATTTGATTTGTAACATCTTTCTCAATGATATGGATATTTTCAACATTTGAATGCTTTTCGACCTCCTCTTTTATCCTGCCGGAAGTACCGACCATTAAAATATTTTTAGGATTGGCATGCGTGCACATCGGAATATGCACAAGCATTTCATTTTTAATATCATATAATTTTTCCATATTGTTTCCTTTAAACAATTCCATTTCGTCGATTTTATCAAAAAACGATACAAATAAGATTAAAATGGTCTTATTTACCAGTTTCGATAGGATTTAAACTGCATCTCATCATATCCGTATATATCATCCCTAAACTGCAGTTGGCCATCATAGTCCACCCATGCCGTCAGATAAACGACATCGATAGGAACACTGTTATCCAAATTTAACTGGGTCATATTTTTCCCCTTTAGCGTTTCTTGAGATTTATCAAAATCTACACTGGTATTAAAAGTCGAAAATGTTTTTAATAGTTCTATAGGCTTGGATAGCCTGATGCATCCATGGCTAAATGCTCTTGTTGTTCTATTGAAAAGTTGTTTTGTCGGCGTATCATGCATATAAACGGAAAATTCGTTTGGAAAAAGAAATTTCACTTTTCCCAATGCATTATGCACCCCCGGAACTTGTGCAAATCTAAACGGTACGGTTTTACTATAGCGGTATTGGCTCCAATCTACGGTTGCAGGATTAATTTTTTTATCGTTTTCGCCCCATCCGCTGTGAATCTCTATTTTTTCTCTTGCCATGGCATTGGCATTGCGCATCAATTTTGGAATCATCTCTTTTTGGATAATGCTTTCAGGCACATTCCAATAAGGATTTAAAACAATATGCTTTACACGATTGCTAAAAATAGGGGTAGGATTTTTGCGCGTTCCGGTAATGACGCCCATCTCTTGTCTCAAATTTCCGTCTTCTTCAAAATATAAAGAAAATGCAGGAATATTGATAATAATATGACGTTTTTCATTGCGTTCTTTGAGCCATTTGATGCGGTCGAGATTCAAGCGTATTGCTACAATACGCCGCTCAATACTCACGTTAAGTGCTTTAATTGTTGCGGGTCCTACAACCCCCTTTGCTTCAAGCCCGTTTCGCTTTTGAAATCGAATTACTGCCTCTTTAAGACAATTATCATAGATATTGTCCTCTCTGCTTCCACTGCAAGGACGGTAATCTCCGGTTGCACGCAATCTTTCTCTAAGCGCAGGCACAGCTTTGTAACGCTGTCCGACTGTCAATGTTCCGCGCAAAGGAACAGCCGGCCATCCTCCGTTTTGTTGAATTTCAAGATACCGGATCAATGCCTTTTGGAGCGCTTTATAGCGATATTCATTCGGCATTGCATTTTGGAATTCTTCCCTTAAACTTCCGTTCATCAATGCATTCTCAATGAGCGAAATTGGACTTTCTTTAGGTTTATAGGTTACCCATGCCGCTGCGATATCATCTACCTTAAGATTAGAAAGCCTTGCCTGGAATGCACCCCAATTAATACTGCCGTAGAGCGTATAGTCCGCATACCCTTGATAGAGTTGGGAAATTTTAAATTCCAAATCAACTTTTTGTGTCATAGTACTCGAAGTTGCATAAATTTTTTGCGCTTTTTCTTCAAGTGCCAGCATATCCTGGTAAAGTCTCGTTGTATGGCTGAGCGTCTTATCTTCTTTTATCTGAGCAAATAACTCTTGGGAAAAAGAAGAAAAAGACTTTTCATTGATCCATATCGGCACAAAAAAAAGCTGCGTATACATCTTTTTTAAAAAACTATTTTGAGGCTGAGTCTGCAGTGATTTTATCATAATGTCTGAAGCAGATTCATGAAACTCGGCTCCGATAAGGCTTGCTGCAGCCTGAGGCGTAGCACACAAGATTAGCACTATACCAACTATGGCCAGCTTGCTCAATATTTTATTTTTTATTTCCGTTATCATTGTAGTCATCCAATAAAAATTTTTAAAGTATAGCCAAAAATATTTCAATCTATCCTATATTTTACAAGCGGCAAACATTACAAAATATCTTCATAAGTTTCGTATGGATCAATTTTTAATTTTCCCTCAACTTTGATCAGCCGTTCATCGCCTGCTTTGTAAGCTTTTTTTAGGTATTTTCGTATCCGTTCTTTTTCTTTCTCTTTGGTGATATTTTGTCTTTTAAAAAACTCTTTTATTCCTATCCGTTTTTTTACAGTTTCTGCCGGCACAGAAGCGATCTCTATCGTCTCTTTTTTCGTAAGGGGAGTTATCTTCATTTGCTCTATTTTATGCGTATACAATGTCCGCATTTCATAAAATGCCTGCTTTAGCAGCTCAATCTCGCCTCCTAAAGTTGCCGACATTCGCTTATTGCTTTTTTTGAGTTCTTTTACGGTACTTTTAAGCACCTCAATGGTCTCATCTTTTGCCGCAAGCAGACGTTTATAGTCTTGTTCGTTTTTTTGCTTTTGAGAATTCATAGCCGAGATGTCATGCGCCACTGCCTCATTTTTAGAAACATGCGCTTGTGTGGATTCTTCTTTATCTACTTGAGATTCTTCCTGAAGCACGATATAAAGCTGTCCGTCCACATTTTTGGTCGCCAAAATACCTCGCTTTATTTTTGCATAAACTGCCTGACGAGAAATCCCGATTTCTTTCGCATACTCTGCCGGTTTTATCAGTTTTGCCATTGTTCTGCCTTTTATTGATTGTTTTTTAAAATCATACATCAAACGATGAAAAAATAATTACTTTTGCGTGCCGTCCAGAATAGGCACAAAAAGACAAGGCTCTATCGTTTCGGATGTAATGCGGCCGTTTCGTTTATAGAAACGTGTAATGATCTGCATCGGCCCTTCCTCAACAGGTGCGAGCAAAATACCCCCCTCTGCCAACTGCTCAAAAAGGATAGAAGGAATCTCTTTTGCCGTCGCCGAAAACAAAATACGCTCAAAAGGAGCGTATTGTTTCCATCCTCTTTGTCCGTCGTCAAAACGGGTAAAAATATTATGTATTCCCAGGGCAGAAAAACGCATCTTGGCTTGCCTGAGAAGCTCATCAATACGCTCAATAGTAAAAACACGACGGCATATTTTACTTAAGACAGCAGCTTGATACCCGCTTCCGCATCCCACTTCCAGCACCGAATCAACCCCGCCAAGCTCCAAATGCTGTGTCATTTTTGCTACCGTAAGAGGAGAAGATATCCATTGGCTTGCAGCCAAAGGAAGTGCATCCAATTGATAAGAAAGATGCTTAAAGCCATTTGGCACAAAAACCTCTCTGTCAACCGATAAAATAGCTTCTTTGACATGCGGCTCTAAGCTAAAATGTGTTTCGATTTGTTCTACTAAATGCTGCAACTGTCGCGTTGTTGTCATATATACTCTTTTTCCCTATGTTGGGCAAATTTTATCTAAAATCTGATTAAAAGTATTAATTCATCACAATATAGCGGCGCATTGCTTTGATCTGCCTCAAATCAATTATGCCCTCTATCTGTGATTGCGTATCATTTTGTACTGCATCCCCGTTGGGTGAGATGATCGCAGAAGATTTTGCCATATCCTTATCACTGCTGTTGGAGACGACAACATAGCATTGGTTCATCACTGCCAATGCACGGGATAAAATTTCAAGATGCTGTTTTCTGGCCAATCCCCATCTAGCCGGCACTATGACAATATCCGCACCTTCAATTTGTTTCCATAAGGCCTTAAAACGCAGCTCAAAACAAATCAAGAGAGCATACTTTATCCCTTCTATCTCAAAAAGCTTAATATTTTTCTTTTTCCCGGGCAAAAAATGGCGAGTCTCATCCCCCAGTGCAAACAGCTTCACTTTTTCTTGTTTATGAATAATCCTATGTCTATGAATCACTACTGCACGGTTCACAAACCCCTCTTTTTCCTCCAAAATAAGTGTCAACACCACTATTTGCCGATCTGCCATTTTTTTAATGATTTTTAACGCTTTTGCTGAAAATTTAGCCGCAGTTCTCATATGCTTATAGTCAAATCCCGTCAAACATACTTCGGGGGCCACTATAAGTGCTTTATCGTGCTGGGTTTCCAGACATTCTATAAGCTTCTTTAGATTGTCCTGATAACGCTGGGCCACCGGAAGCTGCAAGGCAACGGCTTGCATTTTTTGAGGTTCTTTCATGTTTGATATCTCTTAAAAATCATCCAAATTCAAACTGCCTTTGGAATAGTTTGTCACATTTCCTTCAAAAAAGTTTGTTTTTTGGTCATTAAATTGAGAAAAATTGTCAACCCATTTAATAGGGTGCTCCACATTGTAAAGTTTTTTTAGTCCCACCGCATTCAATCTCTTGTCTGCAAGGTATTGGATATACTGTTCAATGATTTGATCTGTCAACCCTAAAATCTGACCCTGTGTAATATAGGCTCCCCATTCAGACTCAAGCTTTACGGCACTTTTAAACATCGTATAGACCTCTTCAATCAATTCTTCCGTAAATAGCTCAGGCCTTTCTTTGCGTGTAGCATTGATCATATTTTGAAACAATAAAAGATGCGTCACCTCGTCTCTTTGGATAAAACGGATCATTTGTGCAGAACCGAGCATTTTGCCCGAACGCGCCAACGTATAGATATAGGAAAATCCGCTGTAAAAATATATTCCTTCCAAGATTTGATTGGCAAACATTGCTTTAACAATATTGGCATCTGTCGGATCTTTTGCAAGCTCTTCATACACTTTTGCGATGGCATCATTTTTATGCTTCAGCTTCATATCTTTTCGCCATAATTGATAAATTTCTTGGGTATTGGTAGAAATGCTGTCAACCATCACTGCATAGCTTTGAGAGTGCAATGCTTCCTCAAAAGCCTGCCTTACCAAAACCAGATTGATCTCAGGAGAGGTGATAAAAGGGTTGAGATTATCCATAATATTGTTTGTCTGCAAGGAATCCATAAAAATAAGCTGGGCAAGCACTTTATCATATGCCATCTTTTCCGGATCCGTGAGATGCTTATAGTCGTTGACATCTCTTGTCATATCTACTT
Organism: Sulfurovum sp. UBA4779; assembly: GCA_002403155.1. Classification (GTDB taxonomy): domain Bacteria; phylum Campylobacterota; class Campylobacteria; order Campylobacterales; family Sulfurovaceae; genus Sulfurovum. The sequence goes on along the minus strand of DHHF01000012.1, from coordinate 20,981 downwards.
CTTTTGGAAACCACGTATTATTAAGCATCATTTCCCATAAATTATATGCCCACTGATATTTGATGTCATTTAATTCAAATATCCCCGTCGGATCTCCTCCGAATATCTTTCTTTGATTTGTTTTTTCTTGTGATTGGGGATTGTATATTTTCTTACGTATCATTTTTCCTCTTCCATCAATTTTTTAATCTGTAATATTTTTTGACAGCGAAATTTCCTGCAAACTATTACAAACAAATGCCTTTCTCCTCTCACAGCGTATCTCATCGTTTTTGGGAAAATATTTTTTGCACAAGAACCATAAACTATAAATAAGAACAACAATAGTCTACCAATATAGAAGTTTTAACTTGAAATTTGCTTTTTGACGGAACATCAAAAGACTCTCCGCTTTTTATATGTATCCACTCATCGCTGCTTGGCAACTTTACATCCAGCCAGCCTGAAGTAATCTCCATCAATTCGGCTGCATCCGTGCCAAACTCATATTCCCCCGGCTGCATAAAGCCTAATGTTTTTTTGCTTCCGTCTGCAAAAATAATTGTCCGGCTTGTCACTGCTCCGTTAAAATAACTATTACCTTCCGCCAAAACCGTTACATTCTCAAATTTTTTCATAAATCCTCCTTTTTAGGCAATTATATAGCCAAATTACTTACACTCTTTTATATCTTTTAAAAAATCCCAAATAGGATCCGGCCTAGGACTCTATTTTCCGCCTAACTCAAAAATTTTAAATCTATTTATTTTGACTTTAATAACTTCTGGCGCAGGTTTATTTTTTATTGTCTATCGAAAAACTTTCGATAAATCATTGACATCCCAAACATTCTTGTCTTCTATCTTCCACATCATTGCTTGTCTGAGGAGATTGGCTTCTAAGATAATAGGTTGACTTCAAACCGTATTTCCATGCATCCATATAAATATCATTCAAATATTTTCCGCTGGCTTTGTCCAAAGTGATAAAAATATTCAAACTTTGGCCCTGATCTATCCATTTTTGTCTGATGGCGGCCGCATATACAAGTATTCTTTGATCAAGATCATAGCTTGAGATATAGTATTCCCATGTATCGGGAGAAAGATTTGGCGCAACCACCGGGATAAGCCCGGAAAGGTTCTCTTCAAACCATTTTCTTTTATAAACCGGCTCAATGGCCTGTGTTGTTCCCGTTAGAATAGAAATAGAACTCGTTGGAGCAATAGCCATCAGATATCCGTTACGCATTCCGTCTTGGATGACTTTTTCTCTAAGTGCCTGCCAGTTGTAGATATTGCCAAACAAGCCTCCCCTGTCAACCAATTTGCATGCATTCTCATTGGCTTTATCAATGGGGAAAATACCCCGGCTCCACTCAGACCCCTCAAACATAGGATATTTTCCTTTTTCTAGTGCAAGATCGCTGGAGGCACGAATAGCATAATAAGAAACCGACTCCATAATTTCGTCAATCTTTGCAAAATGCTCCTCGCTTCCCCATTTGATATGTGCTTCTGCAAGCATCTGCGCTTCACCCATCACTCCCAATCCTATCGCCCTTGTCTTGCTGTTTGTTTTTTTGACTTTTGCAAGCGGATAAAAATTGAGGTCGACAACATTGTCAAGCATGCGAACCGCAATGGGCACCACTCTCGCAATATCTTCTTGCGTATGGATTTTCGAAAGATTAATAGAAGCCAAATTGCATACTGCCGTATCGCCGTCACTTTTTTCTTTGTCTACAATCCATATTTTTTTTCCGTTAATGCTATCTAGCGCTGTCACTTTTTTAGCAGGCTTGCTTGTGCCGTTGTCAACTGCCAGCATCTCATCCTCCTCGTATGTTTCCATGGTACCGTCTTCAAAGATAAATCTTGTTTTATACCTGTTTGGAGCAGTATTTTGGAAAATTTCGGTACAAAGATTTGAACTTCGTATAAGTCCGATATGCTTGTTGGGGTTAGATTTGTTGGCAGCATCCTTAAAAGTTAAAAATGGGCTTCCTGTTTCAAAGTAGCTTCTGAGTACCTCTTTCCACAACCCTTTGGCAGAGATGATCTCTTTTGTGATCCTTTCTGTTTTTTCCAATTCTATATACCGTTCTTCAAATGCTTTGCCGTAAAGCTCCGTGAGTTCAGGAACTTCATAGGGATCAAAAAGCGTCCACATGGCATCTTCCTGTACACGCTCCATGAACAAATCATTCAACCAAAGTGCAGGAAACAAATCATGCGCTCTGCGACGCTCTTCTCCGGAGTTCTTTTTAAGATCGATAAAATCCTTTACATCAATATGCCAAGGCTCTACATATACGGCGATAGCCCCTTTTCGTGTTCCCAGCTGATCCACTGCAATAGCGACGTCATTGGCAATTTTCAAAAACGGGACAATCCCCCCTGCGGCATGTTTGTGATCGTCAATGGATGAACCCATACCGCGCACGAGTGACCAGTCCCAGCCAATCCCGCCGCCAAACTTCGAAAGAAGCGCCATCTCTTTATAGCCGTCAAAAATACCCTCTATATTGTCCGGTGTAGAACCTATGTAACAGGAGCTCAGCTGATGTCTTGGTGTTCTTGCATTCGATAATGTCGGGGTTGCCGCCATTACTTCAAATTTGCTCAGAATATCATAAAACTTTTTTGCCCATGATTGACAATCAAATTCATTCTGCGCCAAAAACATTGCAACCCCCATAAAAAGCTGCTGAGGAAGCTCTATGGGAAATCCTGATTTGTCTTTGATGAGATATCTGTCATAAAGCGTACGGATTCCCAAATAATTAAATTGCAAATCGCGTTCCGGTTTGATATAGTCATTCAACTCATCTAGGTCGTATTTGTCTTTTAGACCCAAAACAATCCGCCCCAGTTTCTCCCCGTGCTCAAGATACTCCCGAAGATGGTTATAGCCGGTATAGCCGCTTACTTTATGATAAATATCATACAAAAAAAGCCGCGCAGCGACAAATGTCCAGTTGGGCCTATCAATGTCAATCTTGTCAACGGCCGTTTTAATCAATGTTTGCTGTATCTCTTCAGTGCTGATCATATCCCTAAACTGAAGTTTTGCATCAACTTCCAGCTCGCTTTGGCTTACGCCCTCCAAACCATTTACTGCAGCGGAGGTATATTTTTGAATTTTTGATATATCCAAGGTTTCAACTCTGCCGTTTCTCTTGACAACTCTTATCATTTTTACTCCTTTTATACTTCAAAATAGACGCGAACGGTATTCAATTTATGAATTGATCATTTTTTTATAACGATAGGCATTTCACCGCATCCTACACAAAACCATTTGTTTAGAAAAAATATATCTGAGGTTATGTCTAATTGAAAAAAATTTTACTCAAATTTTACTTTTTTACTTTTGAATTTATATATTATTTTATACAAATTTTCATTAGAAAATAAATATCCTCTACAAAAAAATATAAATCCTTGTGATTTTTTGTTTGTCTACGAATCAAAAAGAGGGAAATGGCACAAATAGTTTGCAGGCTTTTTATAAAGCCTGCAAAAATTTATTTAAATACGCGGGAAAAAATTTTATCTACATTTTTTGTATAATAATCATAATTAAAACATTCTCTTATCTGCTGTTCACTCAGTGAAGCCCTTAACTCCTCATCCTCCAAAAGGTATTGAAGATACAGTGACTCCCCTTTTTCATTGGTTGTTGCTTTACCGTGCTGTATCTCTTCCCATACCTTCATTGCATTGCGCTGGACTATTCTATAGGCATCTTCGCGGCTTACGCCTGCTTTGGGCAGTTCAAGAAGAACCCTTTGAGAAAAAACCAATCCGCCGGTTAAGTTGAGATTTTTTATCATATTCTCCGGCATCACGGTAAGATTTGCAATGACATTATTCATACGGTGAAGCATAAAATCTGTCGTGACAAAGGCATCCGGAAGCCAAAATCTTTCCGTTGAAGAGTGTGAAATATCTCTTTCATGCCAAAGCGCCACATTCTCCATTGCAGGGATAGCATATGCTCGGATCATACGCGCAAGGCCTGTAATATTTTCCGTCAGGATAGGGTTTCTTTTGTGAGGCATTGCCGATGATCCCTTTTGCCCTTTGGCAAAAAATTCCTCGCATTCATACACTTCCGTGCGCTGCCAATGTCTTACCTGTACGGCAAATTTTTCAATACTTGAAGCAAGCAAGGCCAAAGCAGAAGCCAGTCTGGCATAGCGGTCTCTTTGAATGACCTGATTGGATGCGGGGGCGGGCTTTAACCCCAACATTCCACAGGCATACTCTTCAAGTTCTAGCGGAGCATGCGCAAAATTGCCCATTGCACCTGAGATTTTTCCCACCCGGATAATCTCCATTGTTTGCTCCAGATTCTCAAGATGCCTTGCCATCTCATCATACCATACCGCAAGCACTAAACCAAAAGTAATAGGTTCTCCATGTATCCCATGGCTTCTTCCGACCATAAGCGTCATTTTATGCTCATAGGCTCTTTTCTTGATCGATTCCATCAGCATTTTGACATCCTCGATAATTAATTTTAATGAGGATGTCATTTGCAACGCCACTGCCGTATCAACCGTATCGGAACTTGTCATACCGTAATGAAACCAACGGCTCTCTTCACCCAATGTTTCTGCAACAGAGGTAGTAAAAGCAATCAAATCATGCTTTGTAACCGCTTCAATCTCATCAATGCGTTCTATAGAAAATCCTGCATTTTCTATAATTTTGTTTGCATCCTCAGTCGGGATCAAGCCCAATTTATGCCATGCTTTCACTACTGCCAGCTCAACATCCAGCCATGCCTGATATTTAGCCTGCATCGTCCACTTGCTGCTCATCTCTTTTCTGGCATACCGTTCAACCATATTTTTTCCTATTTAACAATTTTAGGTATTATTCTATCAAAATAGCCGTTATAGAGAGGTAAAGATGCCGTTTGTTAAAGAAAAATTTATTGTTCCGGGGCAAATGCCTGCTTACCTTTTTGTGATGCGCATATTTGATGTTACACAAAGAGAAGCACAAAGAATGATTACAAAAGGCCGATTGCTGATCGATGATAAACCCGTTTGCAAACCTGGACAAAAAATAAACGGCGAAACAGAAATAATTTTTTTTAAACCCTCCCCCCAAAATAACTGCCTGCTTTTCCAAAACAGCGATTTTGTAATTTTTGAAAAACCTTCCGGAATTTTAGTACATCCAAAAAACATGTCAACACCCTACTGTCTGCTGGATGAAATACGCCATTTTGGCGGAAAAGATGCCAATGCTGCGCATCGCATCGACATGGAAACGTCCGGCCTTCTTCTGGCAAGCAAAAATAAAAAGGCAGAAACTTATCTAAAAAGTGCCTTTGAAGAAAAGACTGTAAAAAAAAGTTATCTTGCATGGGTAGACGGAAAGATCACTAAACCTTTTTCAGTTACGGAAGCTATTAAAATGAATGATGACTATAGCCAAACAAAACATAAAGTATTCATAGACCCTGCCGGCAAATCAGCCCGCACCGATTTTAAGCCGCTTTATTACGATAAAAAACTGGATGCTTCTTTACTTGCCTGCTATCCTCTTACAGGCAGGACCCATCAGATAAGAGTCCATTTGTTTCACGTGAAACATCCCATTTTGGGAGATCCTTTTTACGGAACAACTTTTGATGTTGGCAACGCCTATCTGGACCAAGTTTTAGACAAAAAAGAACGAATGGTACAGATGGGGGCCGGCAGATTGATGCTGCATGCCCAGAGTTTGTATTTTAAATATAACTCCGATTTTTACATAGAAAGCAAAATCGATTTTCAAAAGATGAAAAACCTAATCTGCAAAAAAGAAGAAAGAAAATTCAATAGAGAATCTTAATCTTTGATAACAAATCACCTTATATTATGACTCAGGGATAATCCAATGATCCTATTTGTCGCTCTTTCTGTTCATATCATACACAAACCAGCCTACCCCTATGAGCACGACGATAATGATAAAAATTACCAAAAACTCATCTAATTTCAACATCATTTTTCTCTTAGATTAAGCTCTTGTTCTCTTAGCTGCCCACAGGCTGCAGAGATATCAAGCCCCTTGGACTCACGGATCGTACAAAGCAGCCCTCTTTGCGTTAGATACTCTTGAAACTTCAGCATATCGGCATATTCGGGCCTTTTAAATTCTGTTCCTCCGTAAGGATTGAAATAGATTAAATTGACTTTTGCTTTAATCCCGTTAAGCAAACTCAAAAGCTTCTTGGCTGCCGCAATGTCATCGTTGACATCCTTAATGACAAGGTATTCAAACATCACCCTTTTTCTATCATTGACAGGAAAATTTTTAACTGCTTCAATGATAGATCGAATATTATATGCCTTATTGATCGGCATAAGTTTTTGCCTGAGCGCATCATCTACTGCATGCAGCGAGATAGCAAGATTGATCCCCAATTTCATTTTTCCGAGCTTTTCTATTTTGCTGCTCAACCCCGAAGTTGAAATGGTTTGGCGATGCGGCGCAATAGCCATTCCTTCCGGATCTGCAAAAATTTTCACCGCTTTGGCCACATTCTCCAGATTGTCAAGCGGTTCCCCCATGCCCATATAAACAATATTGACACGGCGATTGGCATCTATGTCATTATCTTTTTTTATCATCAGCACCTGCGAGACTATTTCTCCGGGTGTTAAATTTCGAACAAAACCGCCTTTGGCAGTCAAACAAAAAGCGCACCCTACCTTGCATCCCACTTGAGAAGAGATACAGACCGTGTAGCGTTCTTGGTGCTTGATGGAACCGTCTTCATGATACTCTTTGTCTTTCATTAAAAGAAGAACCGCCTCAATCGTATGGCCATCGTTCAATTCAAACAAATACTTGCGGCTGCCGTCTGTGCTGTTTTGCACCATGACAGTTTTTAGCGGTGTAAGCGTATATTCCTTCTCCAGGTTTTCACGCATCTCTTTGGGGATATTTTTCATCTCTTCGAAATTCGCTGCATACTTATGGTAAACCCAATGATATATTTGTTTTGCCCTGAATGAGGGTTTGATCATTTCGCTTAGCTCGTCTTTGGTGAAATCTTGTATTATTTTTTTATCCATTGTTTTTCTTTCTTTGCTGTTATCTGTTTATTTTGGTTCAAAATGGCAAAAAATGCAATTTTAAATCTATTGATTGACTCTTTTTTTGATATATTCGGCAAGACGAATCATGGCTTCTTTATGATTTTTCAAAAAATCTTGATGTGCATTTGAATCACAATAGTTTGTTACGATAAATACCCCTCCTGCAGAGATGCCAAACTCCTTGGCCACTTTGAGCACTGCATAAAATTCCATATTTTCTAAATGGATTTGATGATTTAGATAATATTTTGAGAGCGAGATGTCTGTCGTAATATAATGCGAAGAATTTATAAGTGTTTCACGTGAAACATCATCGGCGGCAGAAACTACATTATCGATAGGTGTATAAGAAGTGCCGGAAAAAAAACTGTTTTCAATATTTGTTGCTGTTTTTGACTCTACGATATCAAATATTTTTTTTTCTCCATAACTTCCGGCTGTTCCTACAAAAAGTATAAATTCCGGGGGGTTCAATAAACATAATCTTGTAAGATTGATCGCGACATTGGTCATCCCTATCCCCACGGGGGTGGCAAAATCAAAACTTTCTCTGTCTCCGGCACAGATAATCATTTTACAACCTTACGGGAATCTGTTTTGATCGGAGATACTGTTTTAACTCCATAATATCTATCTCTTTAAAATGAAATATGGATGCAGCCAATGCCGCATCAGCATGCCCTAACGTAAACGCTTCTTCTATATGCTGCATCGTGCCCGCGCCGCCGCTGGCAATGACAGGGATATCTACTCTGTCGCTGATTTGGCGGTTAAGTTCATTATCAAATCCCGCTTTCGTGCCGTCTGCATCCATCGAAGTTACCAACAACTCTCCCGCTCCTCTTCTCCATGCTTGCTGAGCCCATTGCAGTGCATCAATTCCCGTATCGTTTCTGCCGCCATGGGTAAAAACATGCCATGTGTTATCGTCAACTCTTTTGGCATCGATCGCAACGACGATACATTGCGATCCGAAGCGCTTTGCACCCTCTTCTATAAAATCCGGCCTTTTGATCGCAGCAGAATTGATGCTCACCTTATCGCAGCCGACGTCAAGCAGATTGTAAATATCTTGCAGTTGGCCTATGCCTCCGCCCACAGTCAAAGGAATAAATACTTCTTGCGCTACTTTCTTTACAACCTCTACAATCGTACCACGCCCTTCATGGCTTGCGGTGATATCCAAAAAAGTGATTTCGTCCGCACCCTCAACATTATAGCGCCTTGCGACTTCTACCGGATCGCCTGCATCACGCAATCCTAAAAAATTCACCCCTTTGACTACTCTTCCGTTATTGACATCTAAACAAGGGATGATACGTTTAGCAAAATAATCCATCTGATTAGTTTTTTCCTTTAAAAATTATGATAGAATTATACAAAAATTATCCATTAGCATAGTTTATAAAGGTATATTATAGTATGATTCAAAAAGATTTGGCGGATTTTGCAGATAAAAAATTTGGCCAAAATTTTCTAAAAGACAGCACGTACATACAAAAAATCATCCAATCGATGCCCAAAGACAATCTTAGGATTGCAGAAATTGGGCCTGGATTAGGTGATTTGACCAAAGAGCTTGTAAAAGCAAAAAATGTCACAGCATTTGAGGTTGATAAAAGATTATGTGAGCATCTTAATGCACTGTTTGAACAGCCCATCCGTCAAGGGAGTTTCAAATTGGAATGCGGGGATGTGCTTGAGCGTTGGGAGAGGGGGAGTTTGCTGGATGAACCTTATCATCTGGTAGCTAACCTTCCCTATTATATTGCCACAAATATCATCTTAAGGGCATTAAAAGATATTCATTGCCGGTCCATGCTGGTAATGGTGCAAAAAGAAGTTGCGGATAAATTTGCCGCCAAAGCAAAAGAGAAAGCTTTTTCTGCGCTCTCTGTTTTGGCAAGCAGTGCCGGCAAAGCGAAAATATGTTTTGAGGTTGGCCCCGAAGCATTTGTCCCACCGCCAAAAGTAACTTCTGCCGTACTTTTAATCGAAAAAAAGATGACAATGGATGACGCAAAGTTTGAAACGTTTCTAAAAGCTGCTTTTGGGCAGCCGCGTAAAAAACTGATGCGCAACCTTATGTCTATTTTTCCTCAAAAGATGATAGAACAAACTTTTAGCAAATTGGGATTAGATAGCCATTTGCGGCCTCATGAAGCTGAGACATCTATATATCATCACTTATATAATGAATTAAAGGATTATTTAGATGGACAATCAAAACAACAACACAAACAACAAAAAAGAAAATCAAGACACCAGACCGCAACGCAATAGAAGGCCCAATCCCCATCGAACGAAAAATTCCGATACTAATGAGCAGGCAAAACACGAAAACCCTAACAAAAAGCCGCATCCAAATAGAAAACCCAATCCGAACAAAAATCAAACAAATCTGCAAAAAGTTCAAGAACAAAGCGTCAATAAAGATTTCAATACCAAAACAAATCTTCCTCATCAGAGCAAAAAATTCCATCCGAACAGACAAAGCCAAAATCCTATTACACAAAGTACCGGCAGCAAAAATAAAAGCCGCCGGAAAAATCCCACAACCGTAAGTGAAGAGATGAGGGCTTCTATTGAAGAAAATAACCGTATCCAAAATGCAAGGATGCAGCCATGGAAACAATTGGATGTCTCAGGTAAAGGGAAAATCCGCTTTACACCTCTGGGAGGGCTTGGTGAAATAGGCGGGAACATGGCGGTGCTTGAAACAGAAACAACGGCTATTGTTATTGATGTAGGGATGAGTTTTCCTGATGAAACGATGCATGGCGTAGACATATTGATACCTGATTTTTCTTATCTTCATGCAATCAAAGATAAAATCAAAGCCATTGTCATAACCCATGGACACGAAGATCATATCGGAGCAATGCCTTACCTTTTTAAAGAGTTAAAGTTTCCCGTATACGGAACACCTTTGGCGCTTGCAATGATTGAAAATAAGTTCAATGAACACAACCTCAAAGCAGATACAAAATATTTTAACTTTATCACCAAAAGAAAACAATATGAAATCGGCGATCTTAAAATAGAATGGATTCACATGACCCACTCTATCATCGATTCATGCTCTCTTGCGATTGAAACACCTGCAGGAACTATTGTGCATACTGCCGACTTCAAAATAGACCACACTCCTATCGACGGGTATACTGCAGATTTGCGTCGTTATGCCTATTATGGAGAAAAAGGCGTACTGTGTCTTTTTTCTGATTCTACCAATTCACATCATCCGGGATTTACGAAAAGCGAATCCGTAGTAGGAAAAACATTTGATACGCTTTTTGATCTTGCTAACGGAAGAGTGATCATGTCGACATTTTCCTCAAATTTGCATCGTATTTACCAAGCCATGGCAAGAGCGGCTACAACAGGAAGAAAAATCTGCGTGATCGGACGTTCCATGGAGCGGAATGTAGAAACGGCAAGGGCTTTGGGCTACGTAGATATCGACGATAAACACTTCATTGAAGTACATGAGGTTCCAAAATATAAAGACAATGAGATACTTATCGTCACCACCGGTTCGCAAGGCGAGACGATGGCTGCACTAAACCGGATGGCAACCGATGAACATCGTCATATCAAACTGAAACCTACCGATACGGTTATTATTTCAGCAAGTGCCATCCCCGGAAACGAAGCTTCCGTTTCTAAACTCATGAATCTCTTGATGAAATCCGGAGTAACCGTGCGATATAAAGAGTTTGGCGATATCCACGTATCCGGGCATGCGGCACAAGAAGAACAAAAACTGATCCTTAGACTCATCCAGCCAAAGTTCTTTTTGCCGGTACATGGCGAGTATAATCACATTGCCCAGCATGCCAAAACAGCTATTAGCTGCGGAGTAGAAGAAAGAAATATTCTTTTAATGAGCGACGGGGACCAAATCGAAATCACACCAAAATACATCAAAAAAGTCAAAACGGTCAAAAACGGAAAAACATACATTGATAATCAAAACAATATGAAAATCGAAAATGATGTGGTCTTGGACAGACAAAAGTTAGCCGAAGACGGCATCATCAATATCGTTGCGCAAGTCTCACAAGAAAGCCAAAAAGTAGTCGGAAAACCGATTGTTACTTCTTATGGGCTCGTGGCAGACAAAGATGACAAAAAATTTGCAAAAGAAATCGAACTGCTTCTTGAAACGATGCTGCTCAATATGAAGCCCGAAGCTCTCAAAGATCATAGAATTATCGAAAATGAGATCAGAACCAGCGTTAGAAAACATGTGGTACGGACAAAAAAAAGATATCCTCTTATTATCCCGACAATTTTCATCATCTAATATATCAAATCAACCCGCCCTCTCACCCCGCAATAGCGGGCGGCTTCCCTTGTTGGACTTAGTTTCTATTTAGGGTTGCCTTATGCTATAATTTTTTATTCAAACAAAGGCGATACAATGGACCTCATACAAACTGCAAAAGAAACATTTTATATTGAAGCGCAAGCGCTAGAACGGGCTGCTGAACGTATTGACCAGAAATTTTTAGATGCGATTGATCTTATCATGCATACAAAAGGAAAGCTGATCGTTACGGGTGTAGGCAAATCCGGTTTGGTAGGCGCAAAAATGGCTGCCACTTTTGCAAGCACGGGTACGTCAAGCTTCTTTTTGCATCCCACTGAAGCCCTGCACGGTGATTTGGGCATGATAAGCAAAGGAGACACACTGCTTGCTATCAGCAGCAGCGGAGAAAGCGAAGAACTTACAAAAATTCTTCCCCATATCAAACGTTTTGAAATTCCTCTTATAGGACTGACAGGCAACCCAAATTCTTCGCTTGCCTACTACTCGGATGTGTATTTGGATATCTCGGTAGAAAAAGAGGCCTGTCCTCTCAATGTGGCGCCTACTGCTTCCACTACATTAACGATGGCCATTGGTGATGCCCTTGCAGTGGCATTAATGAAAAAAAGAGGATTTAAGCACGAAGATTTTGCCTCCTTTCATCCGGGCGGCGCATTGGGAAAAAAACTCTTTGTCAAAATCAAGGATCTCATGCGTACAGAAGCACTCCCTATCATTCAAGAAGATACAACACTCAAAGAAGCGATCGTTACAATGAGTGAAGGAAAACTGGGCACCGTGCTTATTGCGAACAAAGAGGGAAAACTCTCTGCGCTGCTTAGCGATGGAGATTTGCGAAGAGCACTGATGCAAGACTCTTTTAGTTTGGAGCATCTTGCGATAGATTATGCTACTCGAAATCCAAAAAGCTACCATGATACCCAGTTGCTTGCCAGCCAAGCACTTGAAATCATAGAAAACGAACGTATACAACTTTTGCCCATCACAAACAAATCAGGAAAAATTATCGGTGTGCTGCACATTCATGATCTGATCAATGCCGGCATTAAAAGCAAATAGGATAGCACCAACATGAGACTTAACAAATATATTTCACATCATACCAAATACTCACGACGCGATGCAGATAAACTTATCGAAGCCGGTGAAGTTACACTTGGAAAAACGGTTCTTAAAGACTTTAACTATGAAGTAAAAGAAGAAGACCGCATCTTCATTAAAGGGAAACCTATCAAGATGCGCAACAAAATCACTATCATTGTGTACAATAAACCTAAAGGGGTTCTTGTCACCAAAAAAGACGACAGAGGACGAGCTACCATCTATCATAAACTTCCGGGCAAATTTAGACATTTTATCCCGGTAGGAAGGCTTGATTATGCCTCCGAGGGACTTTTGCTTTTGACAGACGCACCGGAAGTAGCGCAAGCCCTTATGGAGAGCAACCTTGACAGAACTTACAACATAAAAATAGACAAACCGCTCACAAGCGAAATGACAGATGCAATGCAAAAAGGGCTTATATTGGACGATGCGAGGGCCGGAGCACACAGCAAAAGTACGATTACCAGTATGGAATTTGCCCCTTTTGAACACTATGAAGTGCGCCATATTGGACAAAACTTTACAAAAATCAGGGTAACCATCTCTGAGGGTAAAAACCGTGAACTAAGACGTTTTTTTGCCCATTTTGATGCCACAGTACTTGATCTTAAGCGTGTTGCTTTTGGGGGTATAGAGCTTAATAATCTTCCTACAAACAAAATACGTTTTTTCACAAGAAAAGAGTATGACGATATCCATGCATTTCTTAAACAAATAAAACAAAGCAAAAAAGAAAAAGAAAAAGACCAACGCAAAACAAAGAATAAACCTTGATAAATTTTGCACTCAAATACCGCCCTAAAACATTGGATGAATTGGTAGGCCAGTCGCACCTGGTGCACCCCTCTTCCCCCCTAAGAAAACTGATTGAGGCAAATGCGCTTTTACATACTTTTTTTTATGGCCCTCCGGGCTCAGGCAAAACAACACTTGCGCGCATCATTGCAGCAAAACTGGAAAAACCGTTTTACGAAATGAATGCAACAACTCTCAAAATAGAACAGGTACGTCAAATTTTAAAAGAATACGAATATGCACTGCAAAAACCGCTTATTTTTATCGATGAGGTGCATCGTTTAAGCAAAAACCAGCAAGAGGTGCTTCTGCCCTTCATGGAAAATCAAAGCGCTCTGATTATCGGGGCATCCACCGAAAATCCTTACTATTCCCTTACTGCTGCGATGCGCTCGCGCTCTCATCTTGTTGAACTTAAGCCTTTAAATAAGGAAGAGATGGCAACCTATCTTGAAAAAATATTAGCCTCAGAACATATCTTGATAGAAGAAGAGGCAAAAAATTATCTCATTCTCTCAAGTGCAGGAGATGCTAGGGCCATGCTCAATCTGCTGGAGAGCGCATGTATGATCGAGATACCGGTCACGCTTGAGGTACTCAAACAAATAAGGCCCCATCCCCTGCAGGCAGGAAGCTCGGAAAACGAAAACCACTATGAACTTACTTCAGCCATGATAAAAAGCATACGCGGAAGCGATATTGATGCCGCCATTTATTATCTTTCCAGGCTGGTAGACGGGGGCGAACCTGCAGAATTTATCGCACGGCGTTTAGCCATTTTGGCAAGCGAAGATATAGGCAATGCAAACCCCAATGCCCTCAATCTTGCCAGTTCGGCGCTAAATATTGTAAAACACATCGGTTATCCGGAAGCGCGAATAACCCTTTCTCAATTGGTTATCTATCTTGCCTCTTGTCCAAAATCAAATACAGCTTATACGGCCATCAATGACGCGCTTCAAGACCTAAAAGAAAAAGAGATGATGCCTGTCCCTCCCCATCTCAAAACCCATTCAAAATCCTATCTTTATCCTCATGAATTCGGAGGATGGGTGAAGCAAAATTATCTCATGCAGCCTAAACGCTTCTATCATACAAAACAAATAGGCTTTGAAAAAACCCTTTTTGAATGGCATGAAAAAATAATATCTTCAAAAAAGTGACACGATTTTCACACATTTCTATGCTATAATTGATTAATATTTTAAGAGTAACGCAGGAGAAAAAATGAAGCTTAAAGTAGTAAAATTTATGCTGGCTGGAAGTATATGTATCGCCGGATTGAACGGGTGTACGGGGCAAGAAGCAGTTCCAAGCAATGCAACCCAAACGGGTGCAGTAACAGGTGCCATAGCCGGTTCTGTGATCGGGTACAATACCAAAGGACACGATAGGGGCAAACGTGCCGTAATAGGCGGCCTTTTGGGTGCAGCCGCGGGCGGGGCGATAGGCCATGCGGTCGACACACAAAATCCTGAACCGGTAGAAACCGGCGGATGGGAATAATTTTAAACCCTGTATATTTTAAAAGGAGAAAAATATGAAATTATTAAAACCAGCGATTGCCTCTACCCTGGCGGCATTTATGCTAGGAGGATGCTATAATCAACCTGGATTGGTACAAGATACCAGTTATGACAGAACCAAAACGGGGGCGGCAGCCGGCGCACTGACAGGTGCACTGATAGGATACAATACCAAAGGACATCATAAAGGACAAAGAGCCCTGATCGGAGGTCTTTTGGGTGCGGCTGCCGGCGGTGCAATCGGATACAGCCTAGATCAACAAGCCAATGAAATTGCTCGTGCATTAGGAACAGGCGTAGATAATGATCCGCTCGCTGTACTTGATCCGCAAAGAGATATTATTGTTTCCAAAACAAGAGATTACGTAAAAATCATGTTTAGAGACCGCATGATGTTTGCTACTGATTCATCAACGCTGCAGTCAGGCGCACGTTATAAAGTAAACAAAGTAGCACAGCTTTTACAAAATTATCCGCAAACAGTCGTAGGAGTTGCAGGCTTCACTGATAACCAAGGAAGCTATGAGTACAACCAAAGACTTTCAGAAAGAAGAGCATCCAGCGTATCCAATATACTTGCAGTGAACGGCCGTCCTTATACCAAAGGATGCTCTTACAATAAACCTATTGCACCAAACGATACTGCAGAAAATAGAGCTCTCAACAGACGTGTAGAGGTTTATTTGTATGCAGATAGAAATAAGATGAGCGACCCTTGCTACCAATAGCTAGCAAAAACGCTGCCGCTCTATAAAAAATCACTTGAGTGAGTCAAGCGTTTGCTTGGCTTGCTCTGCATTTAATGTGCCTGCAAAAAATTGGCTTTCCGTTTCTTCGATGATCTTCAAAAATTTTTGCTGAAATGCTTCCCCCCTGGTTCTTTCATTTACAAAACGTTTCATTGCATCAAAATCCGGAAAAAGATTTAAAAATTCTTTTTTTAATTTGCTATTTTGCCATACTTCTATTTGTGTTTTTTCATCTGTATCCGAGAGTATCAAAATATCTCTCCCTATACTATCCAAACTGTAGTATTTGTCATGTTTATGCTTCAGTGCATATTCGGTGTTGCTAAATTTATCATCTTCTTTTTGTATCTCGCCTATAAAAGAAGTTATAAAATAAATAAACCCTAACCCCACCACTACAAATAAAATAAACGTCCTATCCATATTTCCATCCTAAAATTGGAATAATAAAATTATTATACTATTATTTTTGATAAGAAATCATCTCTAAACACATGCCAAGAGTCGTAATTTTTTAATCAGTTGCCGTAAAAATTACCGTAAGATCAGACTTGATTTAATTTAAAGCAACGCCAATTCAAACAATAAGTGCAATTTCTGAGAGATAACGTGAAAGAGAGGGGTAATCGATGGGATCCAAACAAGCAAAAGAAGTTACAAGTGCTCTACTTGAGATGCTGCTGCCTCTTAAGCCTGTGACCAAAACCATTACCAGCGACAACGGTAAAGAGTTTACCTACCACAAAAAAGTATCCCAGGTACTGGATGCAGGCTTCTACTTCGCACATCCGTATTCCTCATGGGAGAGAGGATTGAATGAACACACCAATGGACTGATCAGGCAATATCTGCCAAAGAAAACAGACTTTACGCAAGTATCTAAGGAAGAAATCATTACCATACAGGACAAGCTAAACCACAGACCTAGAAAAGTACTCGGCTACAGAACACCATATGAAGTATTTTTTACAGAATTTGCTAAAGTTTTAGCTGCTTGATTGAAGTGGAATTGCATTAGTGATTAGAATTGGCGTAAGATATTTTAGATTTTGTTAGATTGTATTGAAGTATAAGATGGTGCGATGAGATACTCCGAACTTAACGTATTTTAGGGATTTAAATTGGAACTATTAAAAGTTACCGTAAAAGTTACCGTAAAAAATCTTTGCTATGAACTTTTTGATGTTATAGCTTTTTGATGGCTTCCAAAAACGCCTCTTCCCCGCCCATCATCTCTATAAAGTTCCGAACATCATCCTCGTTGTCTTCTTCATCGTCATCAAGTACAGTGCATCTTTCTTTGTCCCACAGTACTTCACAACCATCCTGGGCGATTTCTTCAAGCCAAGCTGCCTGCGCCCGGGTTAAGATAAGCGGATTGTCTATGATGTCAAGATGGGTTAGCTTATCAAGCCATACAAGGGTGACAGGTATCTCTTTGAGCCGATTCATTTTAAGCTCAAGGGTTGCAAGATGCTCAAGCTTGCCTACGGCCGAAGGGATGGTCTCAAGCTGATTGAACGGCAGTCTCAGTTCGGTAAGGTTTTGAAGTTTTTCTATCTCTTCGGGCAAATGGGTAAGCCCCATCAAAGATACTTCGAGTTTCTCCAACTGCGTAAGCTCAAACAGCTCCGGCGGCAGGGAGAAGGGAAGCTCCTCTTCTTCGCTCTCCGCCATTTCTATGAGTTCGTTTACATCCGTCATCGGCGTGATAATATCCTGAGGGAACAGGCTCAACTCCGTCAACGCTATAAGGGCGTCTCTGTCTCTTGGGAGTTGACTTGGCGGTATACGGTATTTGTCCGCCCATGCCCACAGGCGCATTTCTGTCTGAGCCCAGGAGCGTTCCGCATCAATGATCGTAAACTCTGCGGACAGCTCAATCACCTTATCGACAAGATCGCCATACCTATCCATCATGCCGTCTTTGTCCAACTGTTCTCCAAGGGCAGATAATGCTTCGATAAACTCACCATGCTCCTCCTTCTCTTTCTCGCCATAATCTCTTTCACGCTGTGATAGATACAAAGAATATGCTGTTTCATAAAGCGTACCGAAACTGTCAAGATACGCATCGCCATCGCCGTTTTCTTCCATAGCTGACTGAAGCGTATTGAGTGCGGTTTCAAACCGTCTAAAGAGAATGTCAGAGTATTTTCTGCTTTCGGGATCGAGGTTTTCTACAAAAGGATTTCTCTCTTTTATAAGGGCTTTGATGCTTTCCACTGCTCCAGATATTCGAGGTTCATCGATGGTTTCGAGTATCATCATAGCACCGCTGAAGTCTCCGAGTTCTCTTAGTATCTCTGCATTCATGAGACGGTCGTTTGCCTCCCCGGTGACATTCAAAAGGCGAAAAAGCGCCCAAAGGTTGTCCTGCTCCTGTTGGCTAAGCGGTTTCTTTTCTCTTTTGTATCTTCTTGGGTCGTTGCCTTGCTGCCATGCCTTTTGGCGCAGGTAGGCTTCTTCTTCCCTTGTGCAGCCTGTCCGATCAACATAGCCGATATACTCTTCAAACTCCGGCAGCAGATACGCTTTTGCCTCCGGGTATCGCTCCTCTATGAACTCATGAGGTTCTATGCTGTCGATCTCCTCAAAATCGTCTATCCACGCAAGCACATGACAGTACGGGCATTTGACGAAGTAGTCTTCCTGTGGCAGCATAGGCGCTTCCATCTTGCCGTCCGTCCAGATGACGGCTCCGATAGTATTGCCTGAAACGATGGTCTCTTGTGTGATGTATCCAGAACACTCTGAACATTGTTTGATGATGGTTGTCCCCGGCAGCATTGTATTTCCCCTTTTTTTTATTTGATAGTTAAACCTGTTTATTCTATCGACACGTTTTCATGATATGTCGATTTTTTTGCATTTTTTCGACACGTTTTTTTGATGTGTCGATTACATAACCATATTACCGACCCATTAGTATGTTGAGCAGCGGGTCGTTGATATAGTAGTTTTCCCGACCGATTTTCTCGGCTCTCAACACTCCGATGTCAGATAGCGTTTGCAGATAGTTCGAAGCGGTCTGACGTTTGGCGATGCCGGCTTGTTCCAAAAATTTGATCTTGCAGTAAGGATGCATAAAGATCATCTCAAGCAACTCTTTACTGTATATCTTTTCAGCTTTCTCCCGCATCTCATCTTTAACGCTTTCCATGAGATTCAGGATGGCATCTATCTGAGCAGAGGTTTGTTTCGCGGTTATCTCTATCCCTTTCAGTATGTACATGATCCACTCTTCCCAACGATGCTCTTCTGTAACTTTGCGAAGCCCATCGTAGTAATCGCCTTTGTTTTCAAGAATATACCGCGAAAGAAACAATACAGGCATATCCAGAAGGCCTTTCTCCACAAGAAAAAGTATGTTTAGTATCCTTCCCGTACGTCCGTTGCCGTCTGCAAATGGATGAATAGCTTCAAACTGATAGTGCATCACCGCCAGTTTGACCAGTGGATCAAGGTCGTCTTCTCCATAGATGAAACTTTCAAGGTTTGCAAGCTTTTGTCGAATGATCTGTTCCCCTTCGGGCGGCGTATAGACTATCTCTCCGCTTGGACCGGAAAGTTTAGTCCCGGTAGTCTTGCGTACATCCAGATCGATCTGTTTGATGATCCGCACGATCTCAACAAAAAGATTGACGGTTAAAGGGCGTTTTTTGATCTGTTCGTACCCATGCCAGATAGCCTGTCTGTAGCGCAGGACTTCTTTGGTGTGGCTGTCAAAAAGACCATCCATATCCGCAGCGGCACGGTAGAGTTCGTCATTGGTGGTAACGATGTTTTCGATCTCACTTGACATTCGCGCTTCCTGCAATACGATGGAGTCGATCATCATGCGCTGGTTCGGGATCTGCTGCGCTTTTCCTCTCAGGTCTGCCACTGCCCTTGAAGCGGCTATCGCCTCTTTGAGAATGGCTTTTGTTTCAAGCTCGGTTTCGGGAGGCAATAGAGGCAGATCGTTGTAAGGTTGGTTGCTGTCAAACATCGCATTTCCCTGATGAATTGTAAATTTGTCTATTTTATCTCATGTTTGGCAGAGTGTAGCTTAGTCCGGGTATTTGTCGGGCTATCTTATGGTCATTCCATCCGGCAGCTTTGGCACTTTTGTATCTTTTAGCACCTGATTGACCTGAATGATAATATCGCATATCTTTTGGGCTTCTTCATCAGTTCCTACATTAAAAATGAACATTAAGTCTTCACTGGCAAGATCAAGATCGCCGTCCATTTTTTCTATGAGTTTTAATTTGAAATCATTATACTCTATCATGTTGCTCCATGTAGTCTTGCATCATGCCTATAGAGTGAATGCCGGTTCCAAAATGAAACTTTTTATCGTCTTCGGTGATAATACTTAAAATATTAGCATGGTACTCTTTGGCTACAAGGGCTTTGAGAGAAAGATATGTAGTAATTAGATACTCTTCTTTGGCTTTAAATTCCAATAGGTCTATCTGAAGATGCGATGTATCGACAGACTCTCTATTTTCTGTTTTAGAAAGTATCAACTCAAAATTAAGCATATTTATATCTGATTGATAGGTCTTTTGCAATATCTCCAGCCCGAGATTTGCAGCATCTTTCTTATTGACTTGTTCACATATTTCTGAAAAAGAGCGATATTGTTCCATGAGCAGATAATAGTCATTGACGATGTCGCGATATAGGAAACTTAGATCAAGTATTTCATACTTTTTGTCAAAGTAGCTTTTGTCAAGTTTTATATTGCATCTGTGGCTTTGGCATCCAATGATGATGTCATCAAAATCCTGATCGCTTAGATCATAAAAATAATCATATACACAGTCCATAAAAGAATCTTCAAGGTAGTTGACATACATATTTTTCAGATCAAGCCTGATCTCTTCAAAGAGACCTGAAGGCTCTCCTAGTGTAAGATATGGATGTAGATGTAAGTGAGTTGAATTGTTGTCAATCATCTCATAAAAAAGTGAAGCGTTGATATATGTTTGAAATGCTTCTATATCATTGAAAACCGAATCCTCCCCATAAGACTCTTTGATAATAATATTATTGATCATCGTATAAGTAGGGGTTGCGATACCCCGATAGATTTTTATTATTTCTTGCGTCGGATTTTCCAGCAAATAATTTTCGATAAGTCTGGCAACTTGTGCATTGGCATAGGCGAGATTTGCTTCTGAAGCATTCAAAAACTCATCATCCAAATCATAACTGTCCATATGCCTTTCATCAATATTGATGGCGTTTTGCAAATCACTTCCTATTACCTCATCGACAGCCTTTTGCAGCAGCTCAGTCGTATATTCAAGCCATAAAGAACCGCTTAGTCTGTCTGATATGATCAAATATTCAACTATGTTGAGTAAATTGTCAACCGCGGAGTTAAATTAGGC
>DHHF01000010.1 GCA_002403155.1 Sulfurovum sp. UBA4779 | reverse complement strand
CTATTTTAGCACCGCGGGTGACATCTGCATCCGCTTCTATAGCCTTCATATCGATATTTCCATCCTTAAGATATCTGTACTCAAGCTCTTTTGCCATCTCCATAACACCCTCACCGTCTCTGATGATAAGCTCATTTCTTGGCACATCTAAATCGTCATAAGGAAAGTTACTGTATCCTTTGTCCGCCCTTGTCTGAGTCAGCCTTGCTTCTGCTTCGCCGTGGAGGCGTCGATATGCCTCATAATTGCTGAGATACTTATCGGGATGTTCATCCCATTTATCAACTACCATTCTTTCTATGTCGTATTCACTATATCCTGCATCTCTTAATTCTTGTTCTTTTTTGCGATACTCCTTAAGTAGTGTCCTGTTTAATTTTTTTATGCCTTCAAAATCTCTAGGCTGTCCGCCTTTTGAAAAGCCCTCTATAACTTGTACGGCGTGTTGCACCTCGTGAAGCAATGAAGATTTTATTTGTTTATCGTCAAGGCCGTTTCCTACGGTAATAAGCTTTTCTTGAGGGTCGTAATTCGCTCCATAATAAATGTTTTTTTCATCCTCTAAACCTTTGGCTTTTGAGTATTCCCAATTTACTTTTATATCATTAAGTTGGGGGTAGTTTGCAAAAAGCTCATCATGCTTAAATACTTGCGGTAACGGTACTTCTACCATTTCGTAAGGATCGCTTTTTGCAAGTTCATCAAGTTCTGCTTTACTTAGGACAGTGGCTTTGCTATCATCCACCTCAAACCGCCACTTCCCGTCATCGCCTTTGAACCAGCCCGTGCTTTTCCAGATGTCCGCTTCGCTCTTCCCATCATCCGCCAACTTCATAGCATCGTCAAGCTTACCGACATTTGCGTTTATGGCTTTTGCACCTGCAAACATATTGACACTCGCATCTTTTGCAGTCTTGTAAAGTTCAGCCAAAAGCTTAGGATTTGTTTTTGCCATATTCCTAAATTGTTCCGTCGTGCCGGCAAGGCTATTGTACAATTTCGGGTTCAGACTTTTAAGCCCAAGCGCGATCGCCTTGCTTGCTGCCGTACCGCCTGCCATGCCAAGAAGAAACGCCTGTGTAAACTCTTCGGCTGTGACGATACCGTCACCATTCATATCTGCATTCTCAAAGGCGTTTGCCGTGCCGGCAAGTACGCCGCCGCCAAGATGCGACGGGTTGACAAAGAGAGGATTGCCGTTTGCATCCAACGGCTCATCTGCAAACTCAAGAGACTGCACAGACACTTTACCATACGCCTCATCGATACGCGGCGCAAGCGCATCATACATTCCCATCAGGTCATCATACAGCTTGTCATATTTCAAATCGCGCGGTTTTCCGTTTGTTTTAAGATCATAGATCAGCGCTTTGAAGATTTTTTGACAGGCGCAAGAGATGCAGCGCCATTGAATTTTGTAAGAAATAATGAATACGCCAAGCCACTTAAAGCCGAGTATATCGATGTTTGTAGGTTATTTTGAAAATCTGAAGATATGGTCGGAGCGACCTGACTCGAACAGGCGACCTCTACCACCCCAAGGTAGCACGCTAGCCAAACTGCGCCACGCCCCGATTAAGAAATGCAATTTTAAACAAAAATTGCTAAAAAACAACTAAATATTCCAAATGCGCTTAAGTTTTTTAAGCGCATTCTCAAAGAATCTAATCGCAGCCGCATCCGCCGTGTGTACTGCAGCAGCTCCCGCCGGAACCTTCGACTTGGCCGGTAGCCGCTTCCTCAGCCGTTGCTTCTCTTTCGCTTAGAACGGTAATGGCAAACATCAAATCTTTGCCAGCCAACGGATGGTTAAAATCGATGCTGACTTCTTTGTCATTAAAAGAAATGACTGTTACCTGGATGGTTTGCCCGTGCTCGCCTTGACCGTAAAGTGTCATACCTTCTCTAAGGTCTACGCCTTGAAACTGTTCGATAGGAAGGGTCTGTTTTGCTTCCGGATTGATCTCGCCATATGCATCTGCTGCTTTTACGAGCACATCTCCGCTTTGACCCTTTTCCATACCTACCAGTGCATTTTCAAGCCCGGGAATAATATGCCCCTTGCCTGTGATAAATTCCAAAGGATGGCCGCCTCTATTGGTATCTACAATTTCGGACGAACCTGCTTCTTTTACTTCATATTCGATAGCTACTACACTATTTTCGCTTTGAATTGCCATACTGACTCCCGTTTTGATTTTATGGTATTGTAGCCAACCAAACTTTAGTCAGCCTTAGCGTTATCTGATTTGCCCCGATCCGTATATTTTATATTTATACGTTGTAAGGCCTTCGATTCCCATAGGCCCTCTCGCATGAAGCTTATTGGTACTGATCCCCACTTCCGCTCCAAAACCAAATGCGCCTCCGTCAGTAAATCTGGTAGAAGCATTTACATAAACGGCAGCCGCGTCGATGCGGTCTAAGAAAGTTTCTGCTGTTGTAATGTTCTCTGTAATGATCGCTTCAGAATGTCCCGAACCAAAACGCACGATATGTGCTATGGCGCCTTCTACGCCTTCTACAACTTTAATATTTAATATATTGGCCAGATACTCCGTATCGAAATCTTCTTCGCTTGCATGGGCGACAGTGATAATTTTCTGTGTCTCTTCGCATCCTTTCAAAACAGTATGTGCATGGTCAAACGCCTTTTTTAAAAGAGGCAGCGCTTCTTTTGCGATACTTTTGTCCACCAAAAGTGTCTCCATTGCATTGCATACTCCGGGCCTTTGTACTTTCGCATTGAGTGCTATTGCGATTGCATTAGAAAGGTTTGCATCTTTATCGATGTAGGTATGACATTGTCCTTTATCGTGTTTGACTACGGGAACGGTTGCATTCTCGCTCACATATTTTATAAGCCCGGCGCCTCCGCGAGGAATAATCAAATCAACATATTTATCCATTTTGATAATCTTTGCGACGCTTTCTCTTGAAGAATCAGGCACCAGTGATATTAAAGAAGAAGGAAGATCGTTTTGGATAAGAACGTCAGCAAGTACTTTGGCAATCGCCTTATTTGAGTGTTCAGCCTCTTTTCCGCCTTTGAGCACGCAGGCATTTGCACTTTTAAAACACAATGCAGCCGTATCGCTTGTTACATTCGGGCGGGATTCGTAAATAATCCCTATTACGCCGATAGGTATCGTTACTTTTTCTATTTTCAATCCCTCTTCAGTGATCCATCCGTCCAGTACTCTGCCAACAGGTTCTTTTAGCGCCGCTATCTTTTCGATTGCCACAGCCATACTTTCGATGCGTTTTTCATCCAGATACAACCGGTCCATCAGGGCTGAGGACAAATCGTTTTTTTCGCCGTCTATCATGTCGAGTGCATTTGCTTCCATCAGCGTTTTCATGTTTGTCCGAAGGGCTTTGGCCATTTCTCTCAAAATACGATTTTTTTGCGCCCCGTTTAGTGTAGACAATACCCTGCTTCCTGCTTTTGCTTCTGCCAAAAATGCTTCCATCTCATTCCTTTTTAAAACTATCTTTTTTATTGTAACAAACTAATAATTAAGCGGCAATGTTCATGCAAGCGAGCATACGATTCTTTTTTATTTCCAGACAATCATGATATAATCTTTTAATTATGAAAAATAGGATCAAAATGAAACGGACAATTACGTTTATAGGAAACGGCAATATGGCGTTGAGTATTGCAAAAGGCCTAAAAGACAAGTATCATCTTGAAGTGGTAGGCAGAAACATGCGAAAACTTGAGCAATTCGAATATGCCCTAGGCAATAAAATCAGCAAGCACCTATTGGATGGTTTCAATATACAAGATAAAACCATTCTTTTATGTATAAAACCTGCCAATGTAGAAGAAGTCTCTTCTAAACTTACAGGAAAAGCAAGGGTTTTTTATTCGGTATTGGCCGGCACATCCATAGAAAAACTCTCAATGCATTTTGATACCGAAGCAATTGTCAGATGCATGCCAAATCTCGCTGCCAGTGTCAGCTATTCAATGACTACACTGACCGGAGCGCATACTTTTCAAGAAGAGGCAAAAACACTGCTTGGCAGCATTGGTCCTACTTTATGGCTTGAAAGCGAAAAAGAGTTGGATATCGCTACAGCTTTGGCCGGATCGGGCCCGGCGTATCTTGCCCTTATCGCTGAAGCTCTAAGTGACGGAGCAGTTAAGCAAGGGATGAAGCGGGCCGATGCACTTGAAGTAATGAAAGGGCTTTTTGGCGGTTTTGGCAAACTTATTCAAGATATCCATCCCGCACTGCTTAAAGATAGTGTGATGAGCCCCGGGGGAACCACTGCTGCGGGCTATAGTGCCCTAGAAGAAGGCAATGTCAGATCTTCATGTATCAATGCCATAGAAAAAGCCTATAAAAGAGCAAAAGAGTTATAAAATTACCTATCGTTTTAAATAGATTTTGCGTAAATCTTCCTGTGCATACGGCATATAGGAATGCCTTGTAACCACAATCGGCATACCTATACGTGACCATTTAAAGATAGCAGGAATGTCTTTTTTGTCAACATGAATGCAGCCATGAGACATCCAATCCACACTTCCCTGATGCAGGGCGTGCCCTCTATGTGTAAATTTTATCATATAATCCATATTGTTAATCCCGCTAGGATCCGGAAAAGCTGTAGACATATGGTAACGGCGCTTTTGAATAACAGTAAAAATTCCCGAAGGACTTGCAAACTCCGGCGCGCCTGAAGTTACCGCACCGCTCCACCAAACCGTACCGTCTCTGTCAACGGCATAAAACCTTCCGTCGCTTCCTTTTTCTCTTACGGAAACAAGGATAAAATCTTTGCCGGAAAGATTTATTTTTTCTTTTTTTTGATTTTTATGAATTACTAAAAATTCTGTTTTGGAAATAGGGATAGTTTGAGAGCCTTTGATTTTGGGCCGATCAGGCCATACAGAAGAGGTTGTCAATACGGCCAAAAAGAAAAATATTTTCAGCCGCAACATTATAATTTTTGTAACCTCTGCTTAGCAATTTCTGCAGTTTTTTTACCCGGATAATTTGCTATGATATTTTCATAAAAAGCTTTTGCTTGCGCTTTATCGCCGATATTTTCCAGCGAAATACCCGTATGCAGAAGCAGCGTATCAATATAGCTTGCCTGATCATAAAGGCCGGCACTTTTTTTATAATGGAAAATCGCATCTTCATATTGTTTTGTATAATAGGCAATTTCTCCAAGATAATAGTTGGACGCAGCGCTTTTATAACCTTTTTTATCCGTAATGATAAATCTTTTTTTGGCTTCATCATAGCGAGAATTTCCAAACAGCCTCACACCTTCGGTAAAAAGAGTGGCGGCCTCTTGGCCTTCTAAATTTTCCTCAGGCACAGGCGCTTGTTCCGGTTGGCGAGGCTGGAGGGAAGGAGCTTGGTAGCTTATCTCTTTTCCCAGTATGCGTTGAAGTTCATCTTTGCTGACATACGTAGCATTTATCTTGTCAACTATACCGGCAAGATCCCTTAATGCTGTTTCATCCCCGGATCCGCCCATCGACATTTGGCCATTCATGCCGCCTGCTCTTAATTCGTTCAATGAAGCGCTTAAGCCTTCAATAATAGATATTAGGCCATCGATTCTTTCATTTTGTCTTGCCACTTCTTGCCTTAATGCAGCAATGGCTTTTCTATTCTCAAGCATGACACTTTCGCTTGATGTCAGACCATCATCCATTTCGCTGCCACTGTCTCCAAAACCATATACCGACGGTTCAGCTGTCGCAACTGCCGAACCAAGCAACGCAATTATAACAAAACGCTTGAAAGCCATTTTTTTCATCTTTATCCTAATTCGCTAAACGAATGTCAACTCTTCTGTTTCTTTCGTAGCATTCATCCGTTGGCTCATTACATACCGGATTGCTTTCTCCAAAACTTACTATAACCATTTTGCTTGTATTTACACCCTGTGATGCAATAGAATCTCTTACTGCATTGGCTCTTTTTAGACCCAAAGCATAATTGTACTCATCTGTACCGAATTCATCACAGTTTCCTTCGATTTTCACCTGGGATCCCGACGCTTTGTTTGCTACATTTGCATTGATGCCGATACGTTCTTGCATTGATGGCGAGATGCTATAGTCGCCAAATCCAAAGTAGATACTCTGAAAGCCATCGCTGCTGCTGTTAAAATTGCTTCCGGCTGCAGCTTCGTTTCCGTATCTGTTTTCATCGATCGATACGGTATCATCTCCAAATTGTGTTGCGTCTGATACATTGTTTTTTCCAGCCAAGTCTGGAGCAGTTTGACTACACCCTGTAAAAGCCAACAAAGAAATTGTTGCAGTTGCCATTATAAATTTTTGAATCATTTTTTGTCCTTATTTTAATTTATTACCAATCTATCGATTGCATTTTACTTCCGGAAATCGGGAAAAGTAAACTTTGATGGCTATCAAGATTGATGTAACCTACTGAAGAGCCACGGCCGCTGTGTTTAATAAACAAGACTACGCTTCCATCCGTTGAAAATCTCGGAAACTGATTAGCACCAGTCGTTGTCAATGGGCGAGTGTCCGAACCATTTGAAGAGGTTAGGTAAAGATTGAAAGTATTCTTTCCGAATGTGTTTTGACTCTCTCTGCTTGAATAGACAATTTGATTCTCGTGGGCATCGCATGCATTATTGTTGCGTCCATGATAAACAATCTGTGAAACAGCAGCGCCGCGCAAAGATTGTTTGAAAATATTTGCATATCCCAATCGATTGGAAACAAACACAATACTGCTTTCATCATCTACATACTTGCCATTTACATCTATTCCGTTAAAATTCGTAATTTTTGATTTGGACCGTGATCCCACGTTAAATTCATAAATATCGGCTTGTCCTTCCGGAGCCATTGTCAATATAAGTCTGTTCCCGTCTTTGCTTACATCAGAACAAACCAGCATTCCTTCTGAAGACGTAATTTTTTGTCTTTCGCCGCTGTAAATGTTGATGTTGTAAAGTGTCGGTATTAAACCGGCATACGAAGTATAGTAGAAACTTCTTTGGTCTGCATCTGCCCATTTAGGGAAAAGATTCAGTCCGCCTCTTATAATCACTTTTTGATAAGAAAAAGTATAGTCTGCCAATAGTATTTCGCTGCGCCCGGGAGTAGTATAACGAGAAAATACCACATAACGATTGATCCAAGAAATATCCGGATAATTCAATGCATTATTGATATCACTAATCGCCTTATGTCCTAAGAAAGGCAGTTTTTCAACAGCAGGCAAAGCATAACTTTTTTTGAAAAGCTCTGTACCGTCAGAGGATTGCAAAAGCTTCACCATAAGTTTTACACCGCCTTCCATTGAAAGTGCATACTTAATCACATACTCTTTGCTTTTTAATTCCGGTGAAATAAAATTAGAAGAAAAATCATCTTGATGATGCACTGAATCTGCTAAAAAATGGCCGGAAATTTTAAGATCCGAAAGTAAAAGATTGAAAAACTTCTCATTGGGCATTGAAGATCCGTCAACCAACGCAATACGAGAACGCTGTTCAACATCCTTTTGCACTTTGAGGGTAGCATCAACTGCCCCTACCGATGTTGTAAAAACTTGCAAAGCAAGCAAAAAAGTTAAAAAATACTTCAAACAAAATCCTTGAAAATTTCTATAAATGCGTATTGTATCAGTCATGAGTTGAAATATTCATTAATTATAAATTAATCTATTCATTTGCTTCAAATTCAACATCCAGCTCATAAGGCCTGCCACCCTGATGAGGCCCAAAACCTATTTTTTGCAATTGCGTTAAATATGCTTCCAATCCTTCATTAAAACCGGGCATCGACGATCCTGATATAATTCTAAACTCAAATGATCCATTTACTTGTACTTTGAACCAAACTTTTGCTTTTTCGCCGGCAAATTCACTTTGTGCAGGCCATCCTTGCAATATTTTTTCTACCTTTGCAAAATAGGCATTTTCAACTCCGCTATCGCTGTTTTTTTGTATTTTTAAAGATGAAAAGAGCTGGCTTGTGCTAGGTTTGTCTGATACCTTGATCGAATCATTGACAGGCTTATTTTCAACCGGCTTTTGAGTCGATTTATCAAACGTATTAACTTTTGCAAAAAGATCACTTGTTTTAACAACTTTCGGAGGCTCTTTTTTTGCTTCCGGTTTTTTTATCGGTTTTTCAACCGGTTTTTGTTTTGGTTCGGGCTTGGGTACAGGTTTTGGTTCAGGCTTTGGTTCCGGTTTTGGTTCGGGCTTGGGTACAGGTTTTGGTGCCGGTTTGGGTACAGGTTTTGGTTCGGGCTTTGGCTGAGGCTTGGAAATAGGTTTGGCTGCCGGTTTTGATTCAGATTTCTTTTTTTGAGCAGGAGAGCTTATAGATACTTGAATACGCTGTTCATTTTTTTCAACATAATGGATGCTTTTTTTTGCATTATGTACATTGAAATAATACAATAACATGCCAATCAATGCAAAATAAACACCAAAAGCCAAAGAGCCAGAAATAAATTTAGAGTATTTTTCCATCATTGGGTAATAAGGGATGCTTTTTCAAAACCGGCAGCTTTAACACTCTTAAGGATATACATTACACTTTTATATTGCAACTCTTCATCTGCCATAATATACACTTCGCTATTTTTATCATATTTCACCGAAGCATTGACGAAGTCATCTGCAAAAGTATCCATTTCATAGATATCGTTTTTGAGATAAATTTTTTCATTTTTGTCCATACGTATTGTCAAAGGTTCAACTTTTTTTACCTGAACCGATTTGGATCCTTGAGGTAAAGTAATTTGTTCTTGAAAGGTCACCGTAGGTGCCGTAACCATAAGTATAGCCATTAGCACCAACATTACATCCACTAGCGGCGTAATATTTAAATCCGGACTATCATCCCACGCAAACATGCCTATGCCTCTTTTACTTGAGAGAGTATCACTTCTGATTGTGAACTCAACAACGAGCTCAACTCATAAGCTTTGCGTTTTAAAATCAAATGAAACGTATAAGCAAACGTAGCTACGGCAATCCCCGCTGCAGTAGCAACCAGTGCCTCAGAGATTGCAGGTGCAACGACACTCAATGAAGCACTTGATTGGCCTTCAAGCTTTGTAAAAGTTTCAAGAATACCGATCACGGTACCAAAAAGTCCGATAAACGGAGAAGTGGATGCAATGATAGATAACCATGTCAATCCCTTCGTTGAAACACGAATAGCATCCGATGATGCAGCCTCTAAAATCGCTTTATTTGGTACGTTGACCCGTGTAAGATAGGTATAAAGCAACGATGCATGCTGCACACTTTTTGATTGGCCCATATAAAGCGCTTTAAGGGATTTGCCTTCTGAAGCAATCCGTGTATTTAAAATATATAACCGATCAAAAAATATCCAAAATGTTGTAATAAAGTAACCAGACAACAACAGCAGTACAACAATAGTTATCGCACTGCTATTTATAAAATAATCAAAAAAGGCACTCAAGTTATAAAGACTTTCCGATTCGCTCTACTCTGCTAACCGCTGATGCGATTGCAGTACTTGAAGCTTCCGCGCTCTTAAGTAGGGCTTTTGCCTTCTCAAGAGCCAAAGCAAGTTCGCTGCCTTCACCGGAAATAGCAACTGCACCATCGACAATGCATGTTGTTTTTTCTTCATCTACCTTTACATATCCGGAATTGATGGCAACTGCCACTTCTGAATTGTCTGCCTGATCGATCACAATTACACCTGCATCAAGCAACGATACCAAAGTAGCATGTTCAGGCAAAACACCAAATTCACCCTCACTGCCCGGCAATGTTACCTGTTTTACTTCAGCGTCAAAAATTACACCATCAGGTGTAACTATTTCTAGCTTCAAAAGTTTCATATTTATCCTTTAAGATTATGCTTTTGCGCTAATCTTATCGTTTTTAGCAATTGCTTCAGCCATGTTACCTACCATATAGAACGCAGCTTCATTCATATGATCGTATTTACCTTCCAGAAGACCTTTAAAGCCGTCCAACGTATCTTCAAGCGTTACATACACGCCCGGTGAACCTGTAAATACTTCAGCAACGTGGAATGGCTGAGAAAGGAATTTTTCTATTTTTCTTGCTCTTTCTACAACAAGTTTATCATCTTCGCTCAACTCATCCATACCAAGAATCGCAATGATATCTTGAAGGTCTTTATATTTTTGTAGTACTTGCTGTACACCTCTTGCAACTTTATAATGCGTTTCTCCGATAATCTGAGGATCAAGCATTCTCGAAGTAGAATCCAATGGATCTACCGCAGGATAGATACCTTTTTCTGCAATTGCTCTGTTAAGAACAGTTGTAGCATCAAGGTGAGCAAATACCGATGCAGGAGCCGGATCAGTCAAGTCGTCTGCAGGAACATATACGGCTTGAACAGAAGTAATTGAACCTTTGGTTGTAGAAGTAATTCTTTCTTGAAGTGCTCCCATCTCTCTAGCCAATGTCGGTTGATATCCTACCGCTGAAGGAATTCGTCCAAGCAATGCTGACATTTCTGAACCTGATTGTGCAAATCTAAAAATATTATCGATAAACATCAATACATCTAGACCCATCTCGTCTCTGAAATATTCTGCCATTGTAAGGCCTGTCAAGGCAATACGGTTTCTTGCTCCCGGTGGTTCACTCATCTGTCCGTAGCACAGTGCAACTTTGTCAAGTACGTTTGACTCTTTCATTTCATGATAAAGGTCATTTCCTTCACGTGTTCTCTCACCTACCCCGGCAAATACAGAGTAACCGCTGTGTTTCATAGCAACGTTATTGATAAGCTCCATGATGATAACGGTCTTTCCAACACCTGCACCGCCAAAAAGTCCTACTTTTCCACCTTTAGAGTAAGGCGCAAGAAGGTCTACTACTTTAATACCTGTTTCAAAAATTTCTGTTTTGGTACTTTGCTCTTCAAATGATGGGGGTGCTCTATGAATTGACCAATATTCTTTTGCATTAACTTCGCCTGCATCATCGATAGCATCACCTATGACGTTAAAAATCCGCCCGAGTACTTCTGTACCAACCGGCACTTTAATAGAATCACCGGTTGCTTTAACCTCTTGGCCTCTCACAAGGCCTTCGCTCATATCCATTGCAATGGTTCTTACTCTATTGTCACCAAGTTGAGCTGCAACTTCTAATACTAATTTTTGTTTTTTTCCATCGATTTCATATGTTGTTTCCAACGCTTCGTTAATCTCCGGCAAGTAGTCTGTAAAATCCACATCGATTACCGGACCCAAGACTTGTACTATTTTACCTGTCATTACTTCTCCTCTAATTATTTCATTGATTCCATACCACTGATAATCTCAATGAGCTCAGTTGTAATTGCTTCTTGTCTTGCTTTATTGTACTTAACTGTTAATGTTTTTACCATTTCTTTGGCGTTTTTGGTTGCTGCATCCATTGCTTGCATACGTGCAGAATGCTCTGCTGCCAATGAATCAATCAGTGAATAATACATTGTATATTCTATATAACGTTTCACCAGAGCCTCAAGCAGCGTATCATCATCATCCGGTTCTACTTCAAGCTCTGAAGTGGAAACAGCATTAAGCTGCAGCTTTGAGCTTTCAACAGGCAAAACCTGATCTTGACGTATTTCTTGTGCGATCATGCTCACATACCCATTATGAACCAAAATAATTTTATCAGTTTCACCCTTCACGTATGAATCTGCCACTTCAGAAATAAATTCAGATGAAACCTTATAATCCGGAGCAGCGCTTAATCCGATGATCTCATTACTCAGTTCAACCCTATTAAATTTAAAATAATCAATACCTTTTCTACCAATAGCTCTTAGACGTACTTCTCCATCTTGGGCTTTATATTCAGAAATGAGCCTGTTGACCCTTTTGATAGTTTGTGCATTAAAACCGCCGCAAAGACCTTTGTCTGCAGTGATAAAAACAATATCAACTTTTTTAGGATTATTGCATTCCTTAAAAAAGATATTATCTATCCCCTCAACATTGCTTTGCTGCATTTTTTGAGCAATCTCATTTAAGAGTTCTGTCAATTTTGCAGCATAGACTCTTGATCTTTTAGCCAACTCTTCTGTTCTTTTTAATTTTGCAGAAGAGACCAGCTTCATAGCGTTCGTTGTTTTTTGCGTATTTTTAACGCTTCCAATTTTACGCTTTATCTCTTTTAAATTAGCCATTTTTTAGCCTTTTTATCCAGCAAATGATGCTTTAAAGTCTTCAATCGCTTTACGTAATTCTGCATCAGTATTATCATCAATTTTTTGAGAAGTTCTAATATTCTCTAAAATATTTGCATATTTGGCTTCCATAAACGGCATAAGCTCTGCTTCAAATTTTGTTACAGATCTTACCGGAATATCATCAAGATAACCTTTTGATCCGGCAAAGATAATTACAACTTGTTTTTCAATTGCAATCGGAGCATATGGCCCTTGCTTAAGAACCTCCACCATTCTCTGGCCTCTTTCAAGCTGTTTTCTTGTATGTTCATCAAGATCTGATGCAAATTGTGCAAATGCCTGAAGCTCTCTAAATGAAGCAAGATCCAACCTGAGTGTACCTGAAACTTGTTTTGTTGCTTTAATTTGAGCAGCACCGCCAACACGTGAAACAGAAAGGCCTACGTTGATTGCCGGTCTGATACCGGAGTTAAACAAATCAGTTTCCAAGAAGATTTGGCCATCGGTAATTGAAATAACATTTGTCGGGATATATGCCGCAACGTCACCGGCTTGTGTTTCAATAATAGGGAATGCCGTGATTGAACCCATTCCAAGTTCATCATTCAGTTTCGCTGCTCTTTCAAGCAATCTTGAGTGAAGATAAAAAACATCACCCGGATAAGCTTCACGGCCCGGAGGTCTTCTTAAAATTAATGACATCTCTCTATAGGCAACGGCATGCTTAGACAAGTCATCATAGAAGATTACTGCATGTCTTCCGTTGTCTCTGAAATATTCAGCCATCGTTACCCCTGCATATGGAGCAAGGAATTGAAGCGCAGAAGAGTCTGCAGCACCTGCATTTACTACAATAGTATACTCCATTGCGCCATGCTCTTCAAGTTTTTTAACTGTTGCTGCAACGGTAGACTGCTTTTGACCGATTGCAACATAGATACATACAACATCTTGGCCTTTTTGATTAATAATGGTATCAATCGCCAAAGTGGTTTTTCCTGTTTGTCTATCACCGATAATAAGCTCTCTTTGCCCTCTGCCGACCGGCACAAGCGCATCAATTGCTTTGATGCCTGTTTGCAACGGCTCATGAACCGATTTTCTAGCCATGATGCCAGGCGCTTTTTCTTCAACAAATCTATACTCTGCAGCTTCGATCGCACCCTTGCCGTCCAATGGCTCGCCAAGCGGATTGACGATTCTGCCCATCAATCCGTCACCGACCGGGGTTTTAAGAAGTTCACCGATTCTTTTAACGCTCATGCCTTCTTTGATGCCTTCGCTTGAACCAAGTACAACGACTCCTACGTTCGCCTCTTCAAGGTTCATTACCAACCCTTTTGCACCATTCTCAAACTCTACAACCTCACCTGCCATAACATTGTTAAGACCGTATACGGTTGAAATGCCATCAGCAATACCTACTACT
Source organism: Sulfurovum sp. UBA4779 (assembly GCA_002403155.1). Classification (GTDB taxonomy): domain Bacteria; phylum Campylobacterota; class Campylobacteria; order Campylobacterales; family Sulfurovaceae; genus Sulfurovum. The sequence goes on along the minus strand of DHHF01000010.1, from coordinate 41,465 downwards.
TTTCCTATTTCATTGATGTCAACATCAATCTCAAAGTTTTCAATTCTTTCCTTGATAATTGAGCTTATTTCATCTGCTTGCAATTTAACTGCCACTGATACTCCTTTCTTTAGATTATTAAATTATAGTGATTTCTTAATGAAATCGATTAATTGTTCTTTTACTCTCTGCTTGGAGAAGTTAACCTCAATACCTAAATCATCAACAGAAACACGCATTCCGTCAAGTTCGCTTTTTTGCTGTATTAGTTTTATGTTTGAACCTGTATATTTTTTGAGTGTTGTCTCAAGACTATGAAGCGCCTTTTCATCAAGAGCTTCTTTGCTTTTTAAGGTGCCCTGATATACGTTTGACGCTTTTTGTTCATCGGCATTCAATACTTTTGTAATGACGGGTATCAATTCCAATCTTTTATTTTCACCTAAAATTTTAATGAAATTAATAAGCATCGTATCACTTGTATCATGCAGTACACTTAGCAAAAGCTGTGTTTTTTGCTGATTTGGAACAACCGGAGAAGCCAACACTTTTTGTATTTTATCGTCGCATATTGCTTCACTCAATATGTTTAGTAATTTTAAGCTTTCTTTTAAGTCTTTTTTTGCAGAACTAAACGCTTTGGCATATCTTTTGGCAATTAACTCTTCCATTAGGCCACCTTCTTGCTGATAATTTCTACTACTTTGTTTTCATTGATTAAGATATCATCACTGCTGATATTTTGACTTAAAACTTCCTCAATCACTTCTCTGGCAGATTTTCGCTCTTCCAAGGCCATTTTTTCTTCAAGTTGTTTTTTCATAATTGACAACTCATTTTCATTAGCTTGACTGATTTTTTCAGCTAAAAGTTTCGCTTCTTTTTTGGCATCCGCAATAATTTGCTCTGCTTTTTTCTTGCTCTCTTCTAAACGAACTTTAGCTTCTCTCTCTTCGTGTTTTGCCGATTGGAGTTTTTCTTCTATCTCTTGAAGTTGTGCTGCAATGCTCTCTTTTCTTTCTTTAAAGAAATTTTTAATCGGATTGGAAATCAGATAATAAAGCAGTGAAGCAAAAATAGTAAAGTTTACTACTCTTGGAATAAAATCATTTTCTCTACCTGTTTGTGCAAAATATCGCCCTTCTTCTGCATGCCCGCTACTGGCTAGAACAAGTACAGGAACAACCAACAAGATCAACGCTGTCCATTTTTTCATATCCATCTCCTTGTCCTATAGTTTGCTAAATTTGGCTTTTAAGCTCTCTTTGAACAGAGGCATTTGAGAAAGAAGTTCTCTTTTGATATTTTCTTTATCTGAAGCCAGCTTTTGTATGAAGTTTTGATACTCTTCATTAAGTTCATTCTGCTTTTGTTCGACTTTGCTTGCAGCCAATAATTTTTGCTCATCGATTGCTTTTTGTCGTATGGCAGCAGCTTCATTTTTAGCATTGCCAATATTTTCTTCTGCCTTGGCATTCAGTTCATCACTCTTACCGCTAAAACTTTTTGCCGCTTCTAAATTTTTTGCTATTGAATGGTTTCTGTCATCCATAAATTTTAATAATGGCTGAAATAGCATCGAATTTAAAAGAACAAGAAGAATTAGAAATAACACTAAGACGAACAACATCAACGGTAAATGTATGTCAAGCATTAATACTCCTCATGTAATTTCGCATTATTTTACCATTATAGATATGAGGTTTTGATTAAAATATTGCGTTTTATATAAAATATTGAAGCGTATTAGCTGAAATTATTTTTCTTAACATAACAAAGACAAAAATGCATTGATTTCATCTTCATTTTTAAATTTTATCTCTATGCTGTTTGCCTTAATTTTATGGGTAAAAGGAAGTGCTTTTCGCAACCGGTCTTCATAGGATTCGAGTGTAAAGTTTTGTTGCTTGTCCAATTGAGATATATTTCTCTTTTCTCTGTAGTTTTTAATTAATTTTTCAGTATCACGAACACTTAATTTTTGCCCTAAAATACTTTGAATTAAAATTTTTTGTTTTTCTTCGTCCAATCCTATCAATACCTTTGCATGCCCCTGAGAAATTTTTCCGCTGCTTAACTCTTTTTGCGCATAGGAGCTAAGAGTTAAAAGGCGCATTGTATTGGTAATTTGGGAACGGCTTTTGTGAACGATATCGGAAAGTTCGTCATGCGTAATATTGTGAACTTCTATTAATTCGGCATAAGAATTTGCCAGTTCAATGGGATTAAGATTTTCTCTTTGTATGTTTTCTATCAGCGCAAGTTCCCGAAGCCTTGCTTCACCGATATCAACTTGTGCAATAATTGCCTTTATCTGCCGCAGTTTTGCAAGTTTATGCGCACGGAGACGACGCTCTCCGGCAACCAGCAAATATCCGTCTTCTTTTTCAATGACAACGATAGGCTGCAGCAACCCGTGCTCTTTAATCGAATCACTTAGCTCCTGAAGCGCCTTTTCATCAAAATGTTTTCTCGGCTGAAACGGATTTGGTGCAATACTATCGACGTCCAGCTCTTCTATTCTTGCACCCTGTGTTTCAACTTCAAAGTTATCGATACTGCTTAAATTTTTTTCATATGCCTCTTCAACTTCGCTTAGAATTTGCCCAAGCCCTCTTCCTAGTGCCATTTCAATTCCCCATAATTACTGTTGCCAAATCTCGATAAGCAACAGACCCTTTAGATACCGAAGCATATTCCGTCACAGGTTTTCCAAAGCTGGGGCTTTCAGCTATTTTTACATTGCGGGGAATCACGATGCACTCTTTGGCTTTTTTAAGATGAAAAAGTTTATCTTTAAAATGATGGCTCAAATCTGCCAATACCTGCTTGGAAAGATTGTTTTGAGAAGAATACATTGTCGGCAAAAACCCTTTAATTTTTAATTTTGGATTAATTGTTTTTTTCAAAAGGCCGACTGTGTTAAGCAGCTGTGCCAAACCTTCCAGTGCAAAAAATTCGCATTGTATCGGAATAATAACCGAATCTGATGCGCTCAGCGCATTGATGGTTATCGGGCCAAGCGCAGGAGGAGAATCAATAATAATAAAATCATACCTTAATGAGATTTCATTGATTTTTTCTTTAAGTATAAGTTCTCTATTCTTTTTCTTAGGATTGTAAAATTCTTTTTCTATCCCTACCAATCCGATATTTGATGGCACAAGATACAAATTTTTCACTTTGGTTTTAAGGGTCACTTCAGATATATTTTTACTTCCTATTAATACATGGTAGATATTAAATTCATAATCTGCCCTGCTGAAACCCAAACTGGTCGTTGCATTGGATTGCGGATCTATATCCAATAATAGTACTTTTTTTCCTTTTTCAGCCAATGAGGCTGCCAAATTTACTGCTGTCGTTGTTTTTCCTACGCCACCTTTTTGGTTGGCAATGCTTATCACTTCACTCATCGTAAACTAAACACCCTCTTCCCTTCTAAAATTAAAGAACCATCATGACATAAAATGGCGCCGGCAAGGCTCTTTTTGCTTTTTTCAACATGAACCGAAAAACTTCTGCTTTGTTCAAATTCTACCTGATACTCACTAAAAATATGCTTCCATGCAGGGAATTTATCAAGCGCCTCAAGATATAAATTTAGGAGTTTTTCTGCCCTAATTTCACTTCTAAGCGCTTTAAACCCGTGCTGCTCGTTTTTAAGGTTAATGCCAATGCCGCAAATCAAAACATTATCTATTTTTTGCGTGATGGTTCCGCCGACTTTATCTTGATCAAGATAAAAATCATTGGGCCATTTTAACCATATTTTTTCACCTAAACCGTTTAAAACTTTTTTCATAATAAAAGAAAAATAAATCGATGCGGAAGATAAAACCAAATCTTCAGGAAGCCTATCAAGAGATATGGCAAACGATGCAAAAAAATTACCTTCTCCTCCGCTCCATGTGTTCTCTCTGCTTCCCAATCCCGCAATTTGATTGAATGCCAAAACTGCTACAGGGACTTTAAGTTCGCCTGTCTTGATTTTCTCAAAAAGATATTGTTGTGTGGAAGGAAGTGTTTTAAATGAGTAAATCTCCAATTTTTATTCCCCTCCCGACACAATAGGATTTTGCATCCATCGGTTTTTTTGAAATCGGCTGCAGCGTAATGAGCTTTAAAGAGCCTTTGAGGCAATTCACCGCTATGCCGTCTTCTCCAATATACGCTACTTTGCCTGCATCATGCTTTAAATGGGTTTCAATAAGCTCAACTTCCAGCAGTTTGGTCCCAGATGCAATAAAAATACCCGGCCATCCTTCAAATGCCCTGTATTTATTATAGAGTTCTTGTGCATCTTCAAATGTCACTTCTCCATCGCTTTTCTTGATCTTTTTGCAATGGGTTGCATGCATTTTTATCTGTTTTTGAGGCGCAATCTTATCAAAATCCCGAAGAACATCCAACGTCAACCTGCATGCATCCTGTCCCAATTTAGCCATCAATGCATGCAGTTTCATTGTTTGAGGAATCTTAAAATAATAATATCCCAAAATCGGCCCGCTGTCCAAACCCTCCTCCATCAGCATTGCAGTCACTCCCGTATAGATATCTCCGTGAAGCAAAGACTGCTGTACCGGGCTTGCTCCCCTGTATTGTGGCAATAAAGAGGCATGGAGATTGATGCAGGGCGCAATACCCAAAATGTCTTTTTGCAATAACTGCCCAAATGCCGCAACGACAATAAAATCCGGTTGAGCAGCTTTAATGGCATCTGCAACACCTTCGTCTGTCAATTTTTCAGGCTGCAATATTTTTATTTTATACGTTTCTGCCAAAACTTTAACAGGCGGAGGAGTGACTACATTTTTACGTCCAACCGGCCTATCCGGCTGAGTAATCACAAGGCTTATATCAAAATCTTCAGCATCTATGAGAACCTGGAGTATCTCTTTGGCATACAAAGGGGTCCCCATATAGACGATCTTTTTCTTATTGAACAAAAAGAGTGCCCCCTTTATGTTTGTTTTCAATCAAAAAACTTCTTACATCACTTAGATCAAAACCGTTAGCCAAAAACATTTTACGTCCGTGTTTGAGCAAAAAATATGCCGCTTGCAGTTTTGTAACAATGCCTCCCGTAGCAAATACATTATTTGGACTGTGTTCTGCATGCAGCTCTTCCTCTTGTATTTCATGGACGATCAAGCGTTGTTTTGCATCTTTATATTTGTGGGGATCTTTGTCATAATAGGCATCTATATCAGAAAGTATGATCAAGAGCTCTGCATCAAAATAGTGGGCTACATGCGCAGAGAGCCTGTCATTATCCCCAAAGACCAACTCTTCAATACTGACCGTATCATTTTCATTGATAATGGGAACCACTTTATTTTTTAATAGCGTATCGATAGCGGCTTTGGCATGCGCTATATGCCCCGGATTTTCAAATACATCCGCACTCAGCAGTACTTGGGAGCATAACATTGCAAATTTTGCAAATTTCTCTTGATACATCTTTAGCAGCAGCGGCTGCCCGATTGCGGCCAATGCTTGCCTGTTGGCAACGATTTTTTTATCCAAAGGCAACTGCGAATATCCGGCCGCAACCGCTCCGGAACTTACCAATATCGTTTCGTACCCATTTTTTTCGAGATCCGCAATCAACGCCACCAACCCTAGCAGACGCTCTTTTGCCACCGCTCCGTTTTCGGTTAAGACATGGGTTCCTACTTTAATGACAATACGTTTCATTTATGCCTCTTTTTCTTCCGTTACATTTTTGACAAAATCACCCAATGCATAGCGAAGTGCTTCTGTATTAAGATGCGCGACCGATGATATTGGAAGTACAAAAAAAGGTTCTTTTTCCGGCAGCAGCACTCCAAAGTCTTTTTTGAATCCGTAGCTAAGATAAGTGGGATCTGCTTTATACTGCTTTAAAGTATCATTTGCCTCAAGGCCGATATCCTTTAAAAAAGTTTGAATACGTTCATTTGCTTCTTCTTTAGAAAGCGCATCTGTTTTTGTGATAGCGATCGCATATTTTCGTTTTGACAATTCCTTGGAATAACGCTCCAGCTCAACCAAAAGTGTTTCATATTGATATTTCATTTCCCTATAATTGGACATGTCAACCATAATGAGTAATGTTTTAGTTCTTTCAATATGTTTTAAAAACTCAAGCCCCAATCCTCTACCGTCACTGGCGCCTTCAATAATACCCGGAATATCTGCCATCATAAACGAATCATACTCGCCTACATGCACAACACCCAATTTAGGTATCAGTGTAGTAAATTCATAATTTGCTATTTCCGGCCTTGCATTGGATAGGGCAGATATTAATGTTGATTTTCCCACATTGGGATATCCGACAAGGCCCACATCAGCAATGAGTTTCATCTCCATTCTGACATGTTTGGTAATACCCGGCAATCCCGGCTGCGCATAAGTGGGCCTTTGATTGCTTGCACTTTTAAAATGCATATTTCCAAGCCCTCCTTTGCCTCCCTCAAGGAACAAAACCTTTTCGCCTTCTTCGACAAGATCCATAAGCACCTCGCCCGTTTCCGTATCGATCACTTGGGTCCCCGGCGGTACAACAATGACGGTATCTTTTCCTTTTCGGCCATAGCATCTGCGTCCTTCTCCGGGACGGCCGTTTTCGGCTTTAATAATATTTCGTCCGCGAAGGGCAGAAAGCGTGTCGGTATTGTTATCCACTTTAAAATAAACAGACCCGCCTTTTCCTCCGTCTCCCCCGTCGGGACCTCCCTTGGTAACAAATTTTTCAGTCCAAAAAGAAACCGCGCCTGCTCCCCCTTTCCCTGAACTTATCGTAAGTTCTACACTATCTACAAACATAAATTAAACCTTTGAATATATAAGCACTCATCCTTCTCTTGATAAGCATCATTAAATAGCGAAATTATATCTAAAATAGAAAAATTATCGGTATAATTTTTTAATAAACATCAAAAGCGAGTTTATATGTACGGTATAAAATTAAACCTATTTTTATTATCAAGTTTCTTTCTTGCGATATTTTCTGCCTGCACATCGACTAAAATGCCTCAAAATAAGAATGGGTACTACTATCGCGGTATTTATTTTGGCAAAAACTTGGATCATTATTTTCAACAAGGCATTCAAGACGGATGCACTACAGCGCATGGCGATTATAAAAAATCACACACTCTATTCAATACAAACAAATCTTATTATGACGGATGGTTTTTGGGCCGAAACAAATGCCGGCTGAATTAAATCGAAAGAAATAAATAAAAAGTTCGGATATAAAATCCGAACTTTTTATGATGCAGGAACTACTGAAACTTTTTTTTGCGTAGCCGTTTTATTTTCAAATTTCACAACACCTTCTACAAGCGCAAAAAGAGTGTGATCTTTCCCCATGCCTACTCCTAGACCCGGATGTACTTTTGTTCCTCTTTGTCGAATAATGATATTACCCGGAATAACTGCCTCGCCACCGAATTTTTTTACACCTAAACGACGTCCAGCTGAATCACGGTTATTTTGGGTTGACCCCTGACCTTTCTTGTGTGCCATCTTTGCTCCTTATGCGATTTTAGTAATTCTTACTCTAGTGAAGTCTCTTCTGAAACCTCTTTTAAGTTTTGAATCTTTTCTTCTTCTTTTTTTGTAAATGATCACTTTTTTATCTCTACCTTCGTTGATCACTTCACCTTTAACTACAGCGCCTTCTACAAAAGGAGTACCGATAGTTAATTCACCATTGTCTAGCGCAAGAACTTCTTTAAATTCTACCGCACTTTTTGGCTCAAGATTCATATTGTCAAAACAGACGATATCGCCTTCTTTAACTTTGAATTGTTGGCCACTTGCTTTAATGATTGCGTACATTGCAAACCCTTTATTGTCTATAATTTTTAAAAAAGTTCGTGATTATACCCAAACTACTTTTAATGTTTTTTTAAACTAAAAATTATTTATCCGCTTTTGCTTCTAATAATTATAATTTGCATTTGCAATTGCGATACATTCTATCTCTATCAATGCATTTTTAGGCAACATTTTTACTGCCACCGTACTTCTTGCCGGTTTATGCTCACCAAAATAATGCGCATAAATTTTATTAACTTTCTCAAAATCTTTCATGTCAACAAGAAAAATAGTGGTTTTAACCACATCCTTAAAATGAGCCCCTGCCTCTTCGAGAACATAAAAAAGATTTTTCATTACCTGATGGGTTTGATTTTCTATATCTTCTGCCGCCATTACGTTTTGTTCTGTAAGGGCTATTTGTCCTGAGGTATAGATAAACCCATTCGCTTCAATGGCTTGCGAATATGGCCCTATCGCTTCAGGTGCTTCATTCGTTGCAATAAATTTCATTGTTTTTCTTCTCCTTTTTGATTAATTGCTTTCGTAAAAAATATAGCTTGTAGAATAATCTGAAAATTCAAAATATACCTTTTTTTCATCCTTATCTACCGCTCCATTGAAATTTTTATCATCATAACCATAACCATAACGGTAAGATCTTGCTTGATTGTCATTTGTGCCTTGAGCCGTTGAAAGCTTATCGATTTTAATAAATTTATGGATTAGCTTTTCTCCCGCATAGATATCAAGCACGCCGTTTGTCCCTGTCCAATTTTGCAAAGATCGGCTCACCGAATTTTGCGTCTCTTGGGTACACCCTCCCATCAAAAAAATCATGCCTGCAAGTATAATCATCTTTAACATTATATTACCTTCTTTTCATTTGCCTATTTTAGCATTTTTGGGCTTTCGGCATTCCAAATTTTTGAGTAATCAATTCCCCTTCCTGGTTAAAATAAAGATAATAAAGCTTATCTTTCAATACGGACAATCCGGCCAAATACCTTAAAGCCAAATTGGCCTGAAGCGAACCGATATGCATCACGATAGGTGCCGCTATACCCCCCGGTTTATGGTCTGAAATATTAAAAACTTGAAAATTTGCCTCTTCAAAAAAACAAACTTGGCCGTTAAACTCTTCAACGCTGGCATAAATCCAAGGCGTTTTTGTTTGTTTGGCATAGCTGTCTATCATCTCCCTTACAGGAAGATTATCGGTTGCATCAAGAATAAGATCATACCTGTTTCCTAATTTGGAAAATGCCTCAAAGTCCATATCAAATCCTTCTGTTTTGACAAAAGGACTTTTCTTCTCAATGAGCCGAGCCACTGTCTTTGCTTTGTTTTTTCCTTCATCAGCCAAAGTAAAAGCAATTTGCCTGTGGATATTATGAAGCGAGACGGTATCAAAATCTACGATATGTATTTGACCTATTCCCGAAGTCCCCAACGCAAGCGCCAGAGTACTTCCAAGACCGCCGCCCCCTACGATGGCAATCTTTTTTTTCTCTAAGGATTTTTGTGTTGCTTCGCCCCACAATTGAATTTGTCTTTTAAAATATATCTCGGGCACCATTTTTATATCTTTCTTAAATTCAACTCTCGCTCAAACCCCCAAGATTTGCGATGCTCTAATATCTCGGCCTTATCTACTGTCTCAACCAGCATAGATTCCTTGTCCTCAAGCATCATTGCTACTTCGCCTTCGGGATTGACAAGCATTGTATCGCCATAAAATTTCCACTTGATTTCATTGTCGTTATATTCCCCTAACCGATTGGCGCGCAAAATGAAACATCCGTGCAAAAAGGCTTTCATCTTAATAATTTCACGCCAGCGGTTATGCGAACCGAATGTTGATGCGGTAGGCAAAAGTACGATATCAATCTTTTTTTGGGTAACTTTCTCCCAAAAAGGATCAAAATGCAATTCAAAACCCGCCATTACCATGATTCTAAAGCCATTTACTACAAAAATCATAGGATTTTTAAGGGGCGCTACAGGATTGGCAAAAAATTTTTTTTCGTTCCAATGCGCATACGGCAAAAGTATCTGCTGCTCATAATAACTAAGACCTTTAGGAGTGATCTTTGCAATCATTTTATGATAGCCGTCTTTTTGAACCATCACAATCGGAGCAATAAAAACAATATCATACTTGGCTGAAAACTGCTTAAGGAGCTCGATATGTTTTCGGCTTTGCTCCTTAACCATGTTCATGGACATACTTTCGAGTTCTTTAAAAAAGTGGTTCAATACATATTCGCCAAGCAGCATCACATCTGCTCCTCTTTCATGCGCCCTTTTAAGATAAAATTCCAATCTGGTCGCATTCATACCCAGTGTGGGCAACTGAAGCGCCGCCACAACCAATTGTTTCACAAATTTTCTCCGCTATTTTGATTGGCTTGCTCTATAATGGTTATTTTTGTCTTTGCTTCTTCTATAAGCTTCTGTGCTTCTTTGATGTTATGAAGCCCTTCTTCATAGAGCTTTACACTCTCTTCCAGAGTAATTTCAGGATTCATCAGCTTTTCGAGCAGTGTTTTCGAATATTCCAGCTTTTCTTCAAATGTTTCATTTTTCATTTTTTCTTCCCGTTTTCTTATTGTACAAAAATACCGATTATTTCAATATCTCTTTGATAGATTGATCAAATTTTTCCAATTCTACCAAAAATGCATCATGCCCGTATTCGCTGTTTACTTCCAGGTAAGTGCATCCTTGGTTATTACGCTGCATCATTTTATAGATATGTTCCATTTCCTCCGGGAAAAAAAGATAATCAGTAGAAAAACTGATCAGATGCATACGGGCTTTGATCCTTATGACAGCATCATAAAGCGAATCATATCCTCTGCTTAGATTGAAAGTATTGATTGCTTTTACGATATACAAATAGCTCAAAGGATCAAACATGCGTGCAAAATTTGCCGTATTGTACTCCAAATACCGTTCAACCTCGTAACGCCCGAAAAGTTCAAACAATCCATCATTGCTTACATAATTACGCCCAAACTTTTCATCCATCGAAGCAGGAGAAAGATAAGAAATGTGCCCTGCAATACGTCCGATTGCCAATCCGTCCAAACCTTCTTTCTTGAAAGCATTTTTATCGTAATTTCCGTTTTTAAAGCGCGGATCTTTTCGGATGGCCTCTATCGCCACTTTGTTAAAAGCGATTGTCCACGGCCTTGTGGCATATGTTGCGGCTAAGGCAATAATATCATCCGCCAAATTTGGATAATCAACCGCAAATTGCAGCGCCTGCATCCCGCCCATTGATCCGCCTATGATAGCTTTCAGATGAAAAATACCCAACGAAGAAAGCAGCTGCATCTGAGCCCTGATCATATCTTTGACCGTGACAACCGGAAACTTCAAACGGTAAGGCTCTTCGCTCGGATACATTCCGCTCATCGGGCCGGTGCTTCCAAAGCATGAACCTATAACATTGGTACAGATGACAAAATATTTTGTCGTATCAATCGCTTTTCCATCTCCGATAAGCCCATCCCACCATCCTGCTTTTTTGTCGCCTTCATAAAAACCTGCTGCATGGTGTGATCCGCTTAGCGCATGGCAGACCAATACTGCATTGCTTTTATCTTCATTAAGATCCCCATATGTTTCATACGCAATTTCATAAGGTTCTAAAATACGCCCGCTTTCCAAATATAAAGGGCTGCTAAAACGTGCTGTTTTTGTTACGATTTTCATTGACTGCTTTTTACTACGATTGTTTTTTGGTTATTTTATCCAATTTGGGCTTTATATAACTGCCTCTATCTTCTTTTACAACCGTAAGAGGTTGCAATCTTTTCTTTTTATTTCTTATAAACTATAATAGGACTTATCCCAACGCCTTTGCCAAATCATTTATCAAATCCTGCGTGTCTTCCAGCCCGATACTAAGCCTGATGAGCCCTTCAGGCACTCCGGCATCCATAAGTTCCTGCTTTGAAAGCTGTTGATGCGTCGTGCTTGCCGGGTGCGTAATGATAGACTTGCTATCGCCGATATTGACTACCAAAGAAAAAATCTCGGTACTGTCAGCCACACGCTTCGCGCTCTTTAAATCTTCTACTTCAAACGAAAGCAATCCGCTATGCCCCCCTTTTAAATACTTCCGCCCAACAACATAATTTGGATCCGATTGCAATCCGGGATAATTTACTTTTTTGACTTTTGGATGTTTTTCTAAAAACTGGGCTATTGCAAGCGCTGATGTGGAATGCTGCTTCATCCGAAGCGGCAATGTTTCAAGGCCCTGAATATACAACCATGAATTAAACGGGCTGGGGGCTGCTCCTAAATCGCGAAGCAATGCCAGTCTTACCCGCAGTGTAAAAATCGGCAACTCAAGATTGCTATAAATAAGGCCATGATAGCTTTCATCAGGTTCATTAAAATGATAATAACGGGGATTTCCTTTAACCTTCTCAATCAAATTTTTGCGCTCTACGATAATACCGCCGATGGCCAATCCCTGCCCCGTAGTGTATTTGCTCGCACTATGCACCGTCAAATCACATCCATGATCCAACGGTTTGCACAAAATCGGTGTTGCCACGGTATTGTCAACGCAGGTTAAAATATTATGCTTATTGGCAATCGTAGCGATTACCTCCAAATCTGCCACATCAATGCTGGGATTGGTGATACTCTCAAATAAAATAATTTTTGTTTTATCGTCAATCAATGCTTCCAGCTGCAGAGGATTTTTAACGTCAAAATAACGCGCTTCAATACCGAATCGCTTCAGTGTATGTCCTGTGAGCGTCGTTGTTCCGCCATACACTTGTTTGGCTACAACGATATTGTCTCCGCATTCTGCTACGTTGGCAATTGCATAAAAAATCGCTGCCATTCCCGAAGCAGTCCCTACTGCAGCCGCCCCCCCCTCGAGCGCTGCAAAACGTTTTTCAAAAACATCGGTTGTGGGATTCATCAGTCTTGTATAGATATTTCCTATCTCTTTAAGCGCAAACAAATCCGCTGCATAATCGGTATCTCTAAATTCATATGCCGTACTTTGGTAGATGGGCACTGCCATTGTTCCTTGTACGTCCTTATTGTATCCAGCATGGATTGCCAATGTTTGTTCGTGCATTATCTTTCCTTCTATAAATTATATTTATCATATCATATAAAGCAACAGCAAATATTTATGATTATGACGTAACGGGTATTTTTTGAAGCTTAATTCTTGGTGGAGGAATAGAAATACGATACTCTTTCAATAAGAGAAATTGTTTGCAAACATCAAACAATACAATTCCCTCCCTTTGCAAACAAGCAGGGAATTGTATAAAATCATTCAAATTATCCGTGATAATTCGGGGACTCTTTGGTGATCGTTACATCATGAACGTGAGATTCTCTCAGCCCTGCGGAAGTAATCTCAACAAATTCTGCTTTTTCCCAAAACGCTTTAATGGACTCAGAACCGCAATACCCCATTGAACTTCTCAGCCCGCCTATCATTTGATGAATCACATCGGCAATTTTTCCCCTATAAGGAACGCGCCCTTCTATCCCCTCAGGGACAAGCTTGTCTGCCGCCGTGCCTTCTTGGAAATAACGATCGGTACTTCCTTTGGACATAGCGCCGATACTTCCCATTCCTCGATACTCTTTAAACTGGCGGCCGTTATAGATAATCATCTCTCCCGGAGCCTCATAGGTTCCTGCAAGTGCAGAACCAAGCATCACGCTGCTTGCTCCTACCGCAAGTGCTTTTGCAAGATCGCCCGAATACCTGATCCCGCCGTCTGCGATTACAGGAATGCCTGCTTTGTTGGCCACTTGCGCAACCTCATCAATGGCTGAAATTTGCGGTACTCCTACCCCTGCTACGATACGTGTCGTACAGATAGATCCGGGCCCGATTCCCACTTTTACGCCGTCGACTCCTGCATCGATAAGATCCTGTGCCGCCGCACCGGTTGCAATATTTCCTGCAATGACATCAATATCAAGTTCATTTTTAATTCGTTTGACAGTATCAATAATGCCTTGTGAATGGCCATGGGCAGAATCAAGCACAATAACGTCTACACCGGCATCCACCAATGCTCTTGCTCTTTCCAACTGGCCTACTCCGATCGCCGCGGCCACCCTTAGACGGCCAAATTCATCTTTATTGGCATGAGGATGCTGTTCTTTTTTTTCAATGTCTTTAATGGTAATAAGCCCCATGAGTATATCGTTATCGTCCACAATAGGAAGTTTTTCTATTTTGTGCTGCTGCAATACTTTGGCTGCTTCCTCCAAGGTTGTGCCTTTTTTTGCCGTAACAAGCGGTGCTGGCGTCATTACCTCTTTGACTTTTTGTGACATATCTGTAATAAACCGCATATCACGGTTGGTAATAATCCCAATCAGTTTTTTATTGTTATCCACTACAGGCACACCGGAAATACGATATTCTCTCATTAACGCATCTGCATCTGCAACCGTAGCTTCAGGCTTGATAAAAATAGGGTCTATAATGATTCCGCTCTCTGATTTTTTGACTTTCTTGACTTGCAACACTTGTGTTTCTATATCCATATTTTTATGAATTACGCCGATTCCGCCAAGTCTTGCCATAGCGATCGCTGCTTTATATTCTGTTACAGTATCCATGGCTGCCGATACGATAGGGATATTGAGAGAAACACGTTTTGTCAATTGTGTTTTTACGCTTACCTCTTTTGGCAATACGGTTGAGTGCTGTGGCACAAGCAATATATCTTCAAATGTCAGTGCTCTTTTTTTTATTCTCATACTATCCCTCTTTTTATAATTTTGTCTTTTTATGATTTTGTTGTAATTTCAGATTTATAATTAACGGCTTTTTCCATACTTGCCGCACCGTCAAAAAGCGTTTTTTCGTCAAATGCCTTGGCTATAAGCTGTAAACCGATTGGCATCCCTTCCTTGTTTTTTGCCACAGGCAGCGAAATTGCAGGCAAACCGGCAAGATTAATCGCTATCGTATACATATCGCTTTTATACATTTCCAAAGGATCATGGATCGCGCCTATTTTTGGTGCAACGCTTGGCGCTACCGGAGAAAGTATAAGATCGGCTTGGGCAAAAATAGCATTAAACTCATCTCTGATCAAATGCCTTACTTTTTGTGCTTTTAGATAGTAGGCATCATAATACCCTGAAGAAAGCACAAAATTACCCAACAAAATTCGGCGCTTTACTTCCTCCCCAAACCCTTCAGTCCTTGTGCGATAATAAAGTTCTTCTACGGTTTGAGATTCCGCTCTTCTTCCATAGCGGACACCGTCATAGCGTGCAAGATTGGTTGCTGCTTCTGCAGTCGCCAAAATATAATACGTAGCGATATCATACTTTGTATTTTGCATATTTTTATAAACGATTCTGTGCCCTGCTGCTTCAAGCTTATTTACCGTATCTGCATAAGCTTTTTGTATCTCTTCGTCCGCTTCGCTGATATAATTATCAATGACTGCGATCGTCAATTTTGCATCACTATTGATATTGCCGGCAATATCTTCTGCTTCAAGCTCCGCAGAAGTAGAATCTTTGGGATCGTGTCCTTTGATTGCATCATATAAAATGGCTGCATCTTCAACATTTTGCGTAATAGGACCGATCTGATCAAGCGATGACGCATAAGCCGACAACCCAAATCGGCTAACCCTTCCATAAGTAGGCTTCATTCCGACACATCCGCAGTATGCTGCAGGCTGTCGAATGGATCCGCCCGTATCACTCCCTAGCGCAGCGATAGCTATGCCGCCGGCAACTGCAGCAGCCGAACCGCCGGAACTTCCTCCCGGTACCCTTTCTTCTCCATACGGATTTTTTGTTACACCATAATAAGAGCTTTCGGTCGTTGAGCCCATTGCAAACTCATCCATATTGGCTCTTCCAAATGCCATCATACCTTTGGATTTTAGATTGGAAATGACGGTAGCATCATAAGGAGCAATGTAGCCTTGAAGGATTTTTGAGCCGCTTGTTATACTCCAGTTTTTTACCTGGATGTTGTCCTTAATAAGGATAGGCACACCTTCTCCGGAGCTTTCAAATCCAACATAAGCGTTCAGGCTGCTTGCTTTGGCTTTGGCTTCAATTTCGGCCCTAAGACAGGCTAATTCTTCTTTGTTTTTTGTCAATGCTTCTTTCAATGTTATCACGACTTGCTCCCTTTGCTTTTTATTCTTGCGGACAAATATATTTTTCCATTTTGCTTTTCAATCATACAAGAAATCAATTGGCTTTGCCTTGCTTTTTTTTATAATAGCCTATGATACCCAGCCCCACTGCGATTAAACCAAATATAAACAGAATCGAACCTATGATCACATCCGTGCTTACGGGCTGGGTCATATCAAACATTTAAAACCCCTGCGCATCTTGGACATACTTCCTCTTCTTTTGCAGAAGCAAACTTCCAACATCTTGGGCACTTGTGGCCTGTTGCCCTATGGATATCAAAATGCTTTTGCACCACATCAAAACCGGCTATTTTTTCTCCTTGGCTTGAAGACTTTACAGAAGAGACAACAAACCAATCTTCCAAGTCCCTCTCATCCGATAAAGCAAAGTCTTTGCCTGCAAGCTCCAATTCCAATGTTGATTTGATGATTTTCTCTTTTTTTAACCTATCGACTTCTTCATAAAATGCTTCACGTATAGCGATCATTTCGCTCTCATCAAAAGAAGTACCCACATCAGGCAGCGCTTCATATACCAAATCAAAAACATTTTGCATGTTGCCTTTAAAAATAGCAGGTGCATATTCGATAATTTCATCTGCGGTATAGGTAAGTACCGGAGCAACAAGCCCCAGCATACTTTTGGAGATAAGCGCCATAGCCGACTGAGCAGCTCTTCTTTTGGCACTCTCTTTTGCATCACAATAGAGCCTGTCTTTGCAAATGTCCATATAGATTCCCGAAAGCTCATTGGTTAAAAAATAATTAAGCGCTGAAAACCCTCTTAAAAAATCATATTTGTCAAAATTGTTTTTTACTTCCGCAAATACCTCTCTTGCTTTTGCCAGTATCCATCTATCCAGTTCACCATAGGCATCATGCGGCACAATCTGCTCCAAATCATCGACATTGGCAAGCAAAAACCTAAAAGTATTTCGTATTTTTCTGTACTGCTCTGCAACCTGCTTCAATATCCCATCAGAAATCTTTAAATCAGACTGATAATCACTCAAAGCAACCCATAGCCTAAGAATCTCCGAACCATACTGGCTTACCACTTTATCGGGGGCAACAACATTTCCTTTGGATTTGCTCATTTTTTCACCTTTTTCATCCACGGTAAAACCGTGAGTGATAAGAGTCTCATACGGTGAAATATGGTTGATTGCCGCACTTAAAAGCAATGAACTTTGGAACCATCCCCTATGCTGATCGCTTCCCTCGATATAAAGCGATGCGGGATAATTGCCGGCATCATAGTTGCGGCTTTTAAGTACCGAGTTCCAGGTAGAACCGCTGTCAAACCACACATCCAAAATATCCTCTATCTTTTCCAGTTCGTCAGGATGATACCCCGACCCCGGATAAAGCAGCTGTTCGATCGGCATACTGTACCACGCATCTGCACCTTGTTGTTCAAAAATCATTGCAACAAAATGGAGCACTTTTTCATCTAAAATAACTTCTTTGGTGTTTTTTACTCTAAAAAAAGCGATCGGTACCCCCCATGAACGCTGCCTGGAAATACACCAATCCGGCCTTCCTTCAATCATCGGTTTCAGACGGTTTTTTGAAGTTTTTGGATAAAAATCTACCGCTTCAATCGCATCCAGCGCTATCTCTCTTAAACTTTTATCCATACCCTTTGGCGTATCATCTATAGAGATAAACCATTGGTTGGTGGCTCTGTAGATCAATGGTTTTTTTGTTCTCCAGCAATGCGGATAAGCATGCACAAATTTGCTGACCTTTAAAAGATTTGCACCCAAAAGCTCTAAAATAGGTTCATTGGCCTTAAAAATATGCATCCCCACAAAGCTTTCCGGATCCGGCAAAAGATGCAATCCTATGATGCTCTCATCATAACATCCTCTCTCATCAACCGGCATCACGATATCAAGGCCGTATTTTAATCCCACACGATAATCATCTTCTCCGTGTCCCGGTGCAGTATGCACAGCCCCTGTACCTCCGTCAAGCAGGACATGTTCCCCTAGCACGATTCTGGAACTGCGCCCGTTTAGAGGGTTGAGCGCTGAAAGATTTTCCAGTTCTGTTGCAGCAATCTTTCGTCCGGAATGGCCGCTTACCACCCCTTCTGCCACCAAAGCATCAAAACGGCTCTGCGCAACGATAAATCCGTCTTCGCTCAAGACGTAAATTTCTTCGGGATTAAGAGAAATTCCCGTGTTTGCAGGCAATGTCCACGGTGTTGTCGTCCAGATAACTATACCGGCTTTTTCGGGAAGATCAAGTTTCGCTTTGGCAGTATCGCTAAGCTCAAAATTTACATAAATCGAATAATCTTCTTTGTCCTCATATTCGACTTCTGCATCTGCCAATGCGGTCTGCGCAGCCCATGACCAAAAAATAGGTTTATGGCGCTCTACCAGCAATCCCTTTTGCGCTACTTCGCACAATGTTCTATAAATATTGGCTTCAAATTTAAAATCCATCGTTACATACGGATGGTTCCAGTCTGCTATCACACCCAAACTCTTAAAACCATTTTTTTGTATCTCTACAAATCGGGAGGCATGATCGCGGCAAAGCGCCCTAAACTCGGCAGTCGGCATTGCTTCTTTTTTGTTTTTGCCCAGCTTTTCTTCTACTTTCTGCTCAATAGGAAGCCCGTGGCAATCCCAACCCGGCGTCATCCGAACGGCTTTACCCTGAAAATAGTTATATTTTAAAATAATATCTTTAAGTATTTTATTGAGTGCATGGCCGATATGAATATCACCGTTTGCATAAGGAGGCCCGTCATGAAGCGTAAACATTTCAGCATCTTTTCGTTTTGATTTCATCTGTTCGTAAACATCTGCATCAAACCATGCCTGATATTTTTTTGGTTCATTTTGGGGAAGATTTCCGCGCATTGGAAAATCGGTTTTGGGAAGAAGTAATGTTTCTTTGAAGTCCATATCTGATAACACCTTGTTAAGGGAAGGCCCCTTGATTATTATCTCGTGATTGTATCCAAAAATCTATTAAGCATAGATTTGATGCGGTTAAGGCAAAAATCAGATATAATAAAAAAATGAAAAAGAAAAAGAAAATAAAAAAGATTATTGAAAGATTGAGCCAAATTTCTCAAACTGTTACGTTTGCCGAAAGCTGTACAGGGGGTCGAATCGCAGCAGCTTTTACTGCTATTCCCGGCGCATCGGCCGTACTGAATGGTTCATGCATTACGTATTCCAATGAGATAAAACATGCATGGCTGGGAGTAAGCGATGAAGTACTCCAAACTTATGGTGCCGTAAGCAAAGAGTGCGTCTTGCAGATGCTTGAAGGAATATGCAAAATGGCGGACAGTCAATATGCCATAGGCACTTCCGGCATTGCCGGCCCGACAGGAGGTACACCCCAAAAACCTGTAGGCACCGTTTATATCGGCATCAAAACACCTGAAAAGACATATGTTTATCATTGTTTTTTTGAAGGAAACAGAGAGAAAATACAAAAACAATCCGTCACTTTTGCCATCGATGAAATGGCAAATATATTAAAAATTTAAGATATTTTTTAAATTTATCTTGACAATCAAGACTATCTAGGCTATAATTCCGTCCACTTAATTTAAATTTTAAGTGCATAAACGACCCGTTAGCTCAGTCGGTAGAGCAACTCCCTTTTAAGGAGTGGGCCCTTGGTTCGAATCCAAGACGGGTCACCATTATTATTTAAAGTTTTCCTTAGCGGAAGGCTCAAGCAACAACGTTGCTTTTTATGACTGTTTGGATCTAGATGACCCTTTCATCTAGTGGCCAAGGATGCTACGTTTTCATCGTAGTCACAGAGGTTCAAATCCTCTAGGGGTCGCCATTTTAGCAGTTATTCGGTCGCTTAGCTCAGTTGGTAGAGCGCTACCCTTACAAGGTAGATGTCACAAGTTCGAGTCTTGTAGCGACCACCATTTACCAAAAGTATAGACTTTTCTTTAGCGAAAATCTCATACAATAGGTGCAGCGGTAGTTCAGTTGGTTAGAATACCTGCCTGTCACGCAGGGGGTCGCGGGTTCGAGCCCCGTCCGCTGCGCCACTTTTGACCCGTTAGCTCAGTCGGTAGAGCAACTCCCTTTTAAGGAGTGGGCCCTTGGTTCGAATCCAAGACGGGTCACCACTATAGAGATATAGAACAGATTTTATTGAATTTTTAAGATGGTCGCTTAGCTCAGTTGGTAGAGCGCTACCCTTACAAGGTAGATGTCACAAGTTCGAGTCTTGTAGCGACCACCATTTACTAAAAGTATAGAATTTTGTTTACTAAAAACCTCATACTATCATGCAGCGGTAGTTCAGTTGGTTAGAATACCTGCCTGTCACGCAGGGGGTCGCGGGTTCGAGCCCCGTCCGCTGCGCCACTTCTTTTTAAAATCACTCAAAAAAACATACAAACTAAGATGCACTGACTTTTGTTGTTTCACACTTATTGTGCAGATGCGTTTGCGAGTATACTGCGAAGCATGAGCAAAAAGTATCATCTGCACAACTGTGAAACGACCCTTTTCTTTTGCTGCTTTTCTTTACAAAAAAGAATGTATGAATATGGCCATCTAACGATGGATTTGAATTTTTCCTGCACAAACAAAGATGAGTATGCATTCCCACTCGGGAGAGTGGGAACGACGAGAAAAAATTGCATTTATTGTTTGAATTGGCGTTGGCGCTTCAGTCTTTCAATCTCATTTTTACACTTTCCTCATGCGCCGTCAAACCTTCAGTATGCGCGATCATTGCGCAGGCTTTTCCTATTTGCCTGATGCCTTCTTTACTCATCGAAATGATCGACGATTTCTTTAAAAAATGTTCAACACTCAAAGGCGAATAAAACTTTGCCGTTCCTCCTGTAGGGAGCGTGTGATTGGGCCCTGCCATATAATCCCCTACGGCCTCCGGAGTATTTTTGCCCAAAAATATCGCTCCTGCATGTTTGATCTTTGAAAGCAGATCCATAGGATTTTTCGTCATAACTTCCAAATGCTCAGGAGCAATCTGATTCATCAAATCAATGGCTTCATCCATAGTGGATGCAACGATAATCGCTCCCCTTTCTTCAATGGATTTGCGCGCAATCTCTTCTCTTGGGAGTTTCGATAAAAACTCTTCAACCTTATCGCTGACTTTGTTTGCCAATTCGCTATCAACCGTGATCAAGATAGAACTTGCCATTTCGTCATGTTCTGCTTGCGAAAGCAGGTCCATTGCAAGAAAATCTTCTCTTGCACTTTCATCAGCCAAAATCCCTATCTCGCTTGGCCCTGCGATCATATCAATGTTGACTTCGCCAAAAACCAGTTTTTTAGCCGTTGCGACAAAGATGTTCCCGGGCCCTGTAATGACATCCACCTTCGGGATGCTTTGCGTCCCGTATGCCATTGCACCGATCGCCGAAGCACCTCCCACTTTAAATACTTTGGTTACTTTGCATAAGTGGCATGCAGCAAGCAAAAGTTCATTGATCTCATTATCAGGCGCAGGGGTGCAAACGATGATTTCATCAACCCCTGCAACAATTGCAGGAATCGCATTCATCAATAATGAGCTTGGATAGGCAGCTTTTCCTCCCGGGATATAAAGCCCCGCTCTGTCCACAGGCGTAACCTTTTGCCCCAATACCGTACCATTGTTTTCAAAATCAAGCCATGATTTTGGCATCAATTTTTGATGATACGCTTCAATGCGGGCATACGCTTGGTGCAGCGCATTCCGAAGCGAAGGGTCTATTGCATGATAGGCATTTTTCATATCCTCCGTAGACACCGTAAGCTCATCATCATTTTTTGGCTCCCATCTGTCAAATCTTGCGATTTGCGCTTTAACGGCTTTGTTGCCTTCGGCTTTAATTTCATTTAAAAGTCCGGAAACAATGGTAGCGACATTATCAATATCCATTTTTCCTCGACCCAGCAATTCATTGAAGTTTGCTTCAAAACTTTCATCACTACTGTAAAAAACTTTCACTCATTATCCTTTTTTTTTCTTCTTTTGCATTTTTTAAATCATATACCCGCTGCATAAACTCCCGCTTTTTTAATACTTACAAAATAGTCTTTTTAAAAATTTAAAGAGTAAAAAACTTGCCATCTTGCGGGACTTTTGCTTGTCGGCATAATTTTAACCAAATTTTATAGATATCTTTATGAAGTCAACTAAATATAACGTCATTGTCTAAAAGTTATTTTATTATTTGTAAATAAGGATCTGTTTAGGAAAGAGGATGCGTTATTGTTCAAAAAGAGAATGTAAAGCTATGTTTTTAAGATAAAACGTATCGCCTGCTCCGATATCTTGTATCGGAGTTCGAATTAATTTCTGTTCATACAATTGAGATCTTCAAATGCCTGTTCTAATCTTTTCACCATTGATTCTTCGCCTGCTCTTAGCCATTTGCGCGGATCATAGTAATTCTTGTTCGGCTTGTCTTCGCCCTGCGGATTGCCGATCTGTCCTTGAAGATAGTCATGATTTTTTGCTTCATAATTTCTCACGCCGTCCCAAAATGCCCATTGGGTATCCGTATCGATATTCATCTTCACGGCACCATAGCTGATGGCTTCGCGAATATCTTCAAGCTCGCTTCCGGATCCGCCGTGAAATACAAAATTTACCGGTTTGGATGCGGTCTTGCATTTCTCTTCGATATATTTTTGAGAATTGTCAAGTATCTTAGGCGTCAATACGACATTCCCCGGTTTGTATACTCCATGAACATTTCCAAAAGAGGCTGCAATGGTAAATTTGTCTGAAACCTTGCTAAGTTCCTCATAGGCATAGGATACTTCTGAAGGTTGGGTATACAACAGGGCATTATCCACATGAGTATTGTCTATGCCGTCTTCTTCACCGCCGGTGACTCCAAGTTCAATCTCCAGTGTCATTCCCATCTTGCTCATGCGCTCGAGATATTTTTTGCACGTGGCAATATTCTCTTCGATCGGCTCTTCAGAAAGATCGATCATATGAGATGAGTACAAAGGGATCCCGTGTGTTTCAAAGTATGCTTCGCTTGCGTCAAGCAGTGCATCGATCCACGGCAGCAACTCACGTGCTGCATGATCGGTATGCAGGACTACAGGTACGCCATACGCTTTAGCCACCGTGTGCACATGGATTGCTCCGGAAATCGCTCCCAAAACAGCCGCCTCTTTTGAAGCCAGACTCTTGCCCGCATAATATGCTGCTCCGCCATTTGAAAACTGAATGATAATAGGCGAATTTACTTTTGCTGCTGCTTCCAGTACCGCATTCACAGACATAGTGCTTACAACATTGACTGCAGGAATGGCATACCCCTCTTTTTTTGCTATCGTAAACAGTTTTGTAAGGTTGTCACCTGTTACCACGCCCGGTTCTACTACATCCAGTATTTTAGTAGTCATGGCTTATTTCCTTTGCTTAATTTACATTGATCTTTGCATTTTTCATAAGGCCGGTTACCACTTTTTCCTGTCTAAGCTGCATTTTGATATTGTTTTTTACTGTGTCAAATGCCGGTATTTTTTCTTTGCTTTTTGCTTCTTTTGCCGCTTTGACTATTTTGTCGTATGCTTGTTTTGCTTCTTGATCGGACACATTTACTTTTGACATCTTTTTTTGCATCCAGAAACCTGAAAGCGCTGCTTCTTTTTCTTTCTCTGTTAACTCTTTTTTTGATGCCGCTGCCACCAATTTGCTCGGTGCCATCATATGAATCAACTGGTTTCTGCCGTCCTTTGGAAGCTTATCCCATGTCATTTTTCCCTTTGTAAGCACTTTAAGCGCTTTGTTTGCCTCATCTACCGTGATTGCCATCCCATTTACCGTACCTGCATTTTTTGCAGATACTGCTGTGGCACCCAACATTAAAACCAATCCCGCCGTTGTCAAAAGTTTTTTCATCGCATAATCCTTGATTAATAAGTTGTGAAATTTTATCCAATAATGATAAATAATTGATTAACTATTTTGTGGTATTGGTTTCGTTTGACATATCAACGATTTTTGCTTTGCTTTTTAATTCTTTTGCCACTTCCGTAATTTTGTTGTTAAATTGCTGCTGCTTTAGAGATATGATAATTTTATCTTTCACTTCTTCATAAGGTATCGGTTTTGCATCTGATTTTTCTTCAAGATAGATCACGTGATATCCAAATTGGGTTTTTACCGGCTGCATCGTTATTTTTCCCACTTCCAATTCCCATACCGCTTTGGAAAACTCCGGCACCATCTGCTCTTTTGTAAACGTTCCGAGATCGCCTCCGTTAGAGCCTGCAGGATCGGCGGATTTTGTTTTGGCCAATTCTATAAATTTTGTTTTTAATGCATCATTTTTTAAATTTTTTAACTCGTCAATGACCGCTTGTGCTTCTTTTTCTGTTTTTAGCAATATATGTCTGGCATGCGCAGAATCTTCCTGTATGAATTTTTCCGTATTTTTATCATAAAACTCTTTAGCTTCGCTATCGCTCACGACTGCATTGTCCATTTGGGATTTCATCCACATATTGACAAGAAGCTCCTCTTTTATTTTTTCCATATTCATTGCAAATTCGGGTTTTTTATCGATGCCTTCTTCTTGCGCAAGCTGCATAAAAAGTACTTTTTCGATCAACCGTTCCTTGATCAAATCTTGCTGCGGTTTGCTCAGCTGCGAATAGTGCGCATTGGGAGCAGTGGCATTGACGAACATTTCGGCATCCTGCTTTGTAATGTTTTTACCGTTAACCGTAACCAAAATATCTGAAGCGCAAAGAGAAGTAACCGTAATGCTTACGGCTATCAATGAGGTTTTGGCAAATTTTAACATAGTTTAATCCTTACTGGTTTATTTTTTCAAAGAAGTATAACCCTATTGGGTAAATCAATGCTTAACAGGCAATATTCTTACTTTGTTTTTGATATGATCTTGATAAAAAATTATATGCTTAAGGCAATATCACGATGGCAAAAATAAAAAAAGCAACCAAAAAAGAAGCTGAAGCGATCAAAGCTCTTTTTTTGGAACACTATCCAAACAGCGTCACAGAACTGCACTACCGAAATCTCTATGAACTGCTTGTATGCGTGATGCTTTCGGCCCAATGCACCGATAAACGTGTCAACATGATTACTCCGGCTTTTTTTGAAGCCTATCCCGATCCTGCCAGCCTGGCAAATGCAGACCTTGAAGAGGTAAAGTCCCATATCAACACCTGCTCTTTTTTCAACAATAAAGCCAACAACCTCATCAAAATGGCGCAAAGGATCGTAGAAAACTACAACGGGGAAATCCCTCTGGAGCAAAAAGAGCTGGTCAAGCTTGCAGGCGTAGGGCAAAAGACCGCCAATGTCGTGATGATAGAATATACCGGTGCAAACCTCATGGCAGTAGATACCCACGTATTTCGAGTGGCGCACCGTCTGGGTTTAAGCCAAGCAAAAACGGCACTAAAAACAGAAGAGGATTTAAATAAAATTTTTAAAACCGACCTGCATCGGCTTCATCAGGCAATGGTACTGTTTGGGCGCTACCGATGCAAAGCGCTTAAGCCTGAATGCGAAGGCTGTTTCCTTGAAGCCTACTGCAAAAGCAAAGCGACTTTCAAAGTTTAGTTCCCTGCCTTATCGATTATTTCCAACAATACCTTGAAAGTGTTTTCTACGGATTTCAGGTTGACTGTCTCCCGCGTTGAATGGGGGTACCGGATGGTTGGCCCCATAGAAGCAAACTTGATATGGGGATATTTTTTAGCAATCACCCCGCACTCCAGCCCTGCATGGATGGCCATCATTTTGGCTTTGCCAAATACGCTTTGCATCTCTTTGCCGACAAGTTTTGTAAATTCGCTTACTTCAGGTTTCCATGAAGGATATTTTTCTTCGAGCTTCGCATCAAAGCCGTATGATTCAAACAGCTGCACCGCTTCATGGGATATTTCTTTCAGTCCTTTTGCGCTCATGGCCCTTGCACTCGTTTCGATCAGGATACCTCCCTTTTCATCGGTATGGATCAATGCAAGGTTGATGCTTGTATCGGGGATGCCAAACTCTTTGTTTTGTCTATGGACGCCATGTTTAAAGCGATGAATAAACTCTAAAAGCCGGGCTCCTGTTTTGAGTATCTTTGGCGCTCCCTCAACTTCTCTGACATTGACATCCCCTTTGTTTTCTAATGTCTTTTCAGAGTAAACAATGGCCAACGCATTGGCAGGGATAGAGTTACGGCGCTCCCCGGCATGAAAACCGGCCAGCTGAACCACCCCCTTCTCGTGCAGATATGCCCCCAAGACTTTGATCGCCGACGGAATGCCTTTGTCAATATCTACCCCTGAATGCCCTCCGGGCAAGCTTTTGACAGAAACTTCATAGCACTTTCCTCTGCCTTCAATATAGGCATCCCGGAAAACGGCAGTAATGTCTATGCCGCCGGCACACCCTATGCAAACTTCCGCTTCCTCTTCGCTGTCAAGATTGAGCATGTATTTGCTTTGCAGATTAAAGGCAACCGCATTGGCACCGATCAGCCCTATCTCCTCATCGGAAGTGATCAAAAACTCTAACGACTCTCCTCTGTCCATCAGCTCCATCATCATGGCGATTGCCATGCCGTTATCCGCGCCCAAAGAAGCCTCTTTTGCCTTCATCCATCCTTTTTCGATGTACGTTTCAATAGCAGGCGCCCTTCCCATGCACACCATATCATAATGCGCCTGCAGGCACAAACTCGGATTGCCTTTGGCGATCAAAATATTTTTGGCCTGATCCGTTTGTACGCCATAGCCTCTGCTTTTGGCAAACTCAACCAAAAATTCAAACAATCTATCTGCCATTTTACTGCAATGAGGGATTTGAGCAAGGACTTCAAAATGCTCTATGATGTTTGACATAGCTTTCTCTTTTTTAAATGCATTATAGTATATTTTGAGGAATCTCTCTTAGCATATCGCTCAAAATATATGATTGGTTTTTCTTTTTTGTGCTATACTACAACTATACTAAACAAAAAGGAGCTGTCTCGTGCAAAAATGGCGTATAGATTTTAGAGTGTGGCATTGGATCAATGCATTTGTCATAATGGGGTTGCTGGGTACTGTGTTTTTGCGAAAAACGTTTTTAAGCTGGCGTGCCAATAGTGAATTGCTTATCACAAAACTTTCTGCAATCAATATCGATATCGCTCCTGAAGAAGCGGTTAAAATTGCCAAGGCGATTCGCGCGCCGATGTGGGAGTGGCATATTCTTCTGGGGTATGCTTTGGCTATCTTGATAGTCTGGAGGATGATACTTTTTTTTACCCAAAGCGGCAAAGAAAACTATAAAAACTTCAATGAACAAACGCTTCATGACAAAATCGTAAAAATAGGCTATCTGGGGGTATATGCGATCATTGTTTTTATGAGCATCACCGGGTTATTGATGGTGTTTCATGAAGAGCTCGGATTGCTTAAAGAGACCGTTGAATTTTTAGAAGAAGGACATGAATTAGCATACAATGTTATACTCATCTTTGTTCCGGCCCATATCATAGGCGTGGTTGCCGCCGAACTGGCAAAAGACAAAGGCATCGTCTCTGCGATGATCAACGGGGGAGAAAAATAATCCCTCCCCTTATTGTATAAAATGTTACCGGACTTTTTTGGGTATAATTTCGCTAAAATCTTCTTCTGCAAATGGATGCCCGATGATACAACTAACCAATCTTTCCAAAAGCTTTGGCACGCAAGTTCTTTTTAAAAACCTTACTCTCAAAGTTTCCCATGGCCAAAAAATCGGCCTTGTCGGACGCAACGGTATAGGCAAATCCACACTTTTTAAAATCATCCTAGGAGAAGAGCACTACGATGAGGGAGAGATTGTCATTCCTAAAAACTATCGCATCGGAACGCTTCGCCAGCATCTTCAATTTACCAAACCCACCGTACGCGAAGAGTGTGCGCAAGTACTCAGCGAAGAGGAGCAGTACAACTTTTATAAAGTAGAGAAAATTCTTTTCGGATTGGGTTTTAGTGCAGAAGACCTGGACAAAAATCCTTTAAGTTTTTCCGGGGGCTATCAAATACGCATCAACCTGGCCAAACTTCTTGCCACCGAGCCCAATATGCTTTTGCTGGATGAGCCGACCAACTATTTGGATATCCTTTCTCTTCGGTGGCTTAAGCAGTTCATTCGCGATTTTGAGGGGGAAGTGATACTTATTACGCATGATCGCGATTTTATGGACAGTGTAACTACGCATACGGTGGGTATACAGCGCAAAGGGCTTCATATCGTCAAAGGTGATACAAAAAAGTATGAAGAAACCTTGGCCCTGCAGGATGAAACTTATGAAAAAACCAGACTCAATCAGGAAAAAAAACGCAAAGAACTTGAAGAGTTTATCGCAAGGAACAAAGCAAGGGCTTCTACTGCAACCCTTGCGCAATCCAAAGTAAAAGCACTTGAAAAAATGGAAGAGATGGACAGTTTGGAAAACGAAGCATCCCTTGCTTTTTGCTTTAACTATAAAGAAACACCTGCAAAAGTCACACTTCGTGCAGAAAATTTGGGGTTTGGATACGACCCGAGCACGCTTCTTTTTAATCATCTGTCTTTTGTTTTGGAAAACGGAAAATGTTTGGCCATTATCGGAAAAAACGGTAAAGGAAAATCTACGTTGCTCAATTATATTGCAGGCGAACTCCCTAAACAACAAGGAGAAATCACGCTTCATCCTTCTACTGTGATGGCCCATTTTGGGCAAACCAATATCGAAAGGCTGAATACGCAAAACACCATTATAGAAGAAATAAGCGGGGTAGACAAAAAACTCGGCATTGCTCAGGTAAGAGGCATTTGCGGGACGATGATGTTTGGCGGCGAATTGGCCGAAAAAAAAATAGAGGTGCTTTCGGGAGGTGAGCGGAGCCGTGTGATGCTTGGCAAAATCATCGCCACACCCGCCAATCTGCTGCTGCTTGATGAGCCTACAAACCACCTTGACATGCAATCCATAGATGCCCTTTGCAATGCTGTCGAATCTTTTGAGGGGTCAGTCATTATCGTGACCCACTCTGAAATGCTTCTTCGCCGTTTGGCTGATTCGCTTATCATTTTCCATGAAGACAGAGCGGAATATTTTGACGGGGGCTATGAGGATTTCCTTGAAAAGATAGGCTGGGAAGAGGAAGAGCAGCAAAGCAAATCTCAAAAAACAAAACCGAAATTTGACAAAAAAGAGCGCAAAAAACTCAGAACGGCGCTTATCCAAGAAAAGAGCAAAGAAAGTGCCCCGTACAAAAAGAAAATGGAACACCATGAGGAAAAAATTATGACACTTGAAAATCTCCTTCATGAACAAACAAGCGCACTTGAAAAAGCGTCCAAAGAAGGAAACAACTCTCATATCATAGAGTTTTCACAACTGATCGCCAAAACACAAAAAGAGATAGACGACCATTTTGTACAGCTTGAAGCAGCAAGCAAAAAATATGATGAAATTGCCGCACACTATGAAGCCAAACTTGAAGAACTTGCATGAAAATTGTATAAACGGTTCTATTTTGGCTGAAAGAGATACTTTTTAATTTTTGGCAAAATCAAACAAAACATCGGAAAAATTTTCTATTTTCCCTTTTTTGATTTGGATGCCCTCTTCTTGAAGCAAAGCTTCTTTTTTACCTTTTTCTCCCGTATAGTTGCCGACAGTGCCGTCACTTTTAACCACGCGATGGCACGGCACGATCACAGGGTTGGGATTAACCGCCATGGCATGGCCTACTGCACGGTATGCTTTGCATCCCATTGCATGCGCAATCGCCCGGTATGTCGTAACTCTCCCTCGGGGAACTTGTTTTAAAAGCGCATAGCACTGCTCCCCAAAAGTTGATTTTGCATCAGAATTCTCCATCCGGGCTGTCTCCTTTTATCTTGAGCCTATCATATTTTAAGTGATTATACAATCAAGCGTCAAAAAATTCTATGATTGATGCAGGTCAATATTTATATTTTTATATTAGATAGAATGGCGTTATTTAATCTATCATCAAAAGGATCATTGATATGAAAAAAATCTTGGTTTTTACAGCCATAGCTTCATCACTCCTTTTTGCAAAATCTGAAATGCAAACATGCAAAAAATGCCATCCTCTCATTGTTGAGGAGTTTCAAAATTCGATGCACAAAAAATCATCATTTTATGACGATGAGATCCATAGAGCAGTATGGAACAAACATCCCTCCAAAGAAAAAGGTGACTACAGCTGCGCAAAATGCCATGCGCCCCACGGCACATCCGAAGAAGAGATCCAACAAGGCATTTCCTGCTCAACCTGCCATACCATACAAAACATCGAACATCACGCCCAATCCGACAGCAACATCTACAGCAAAGAGTCTAAAACGTTTTTTTCGGCCGAACAAGGCAGAGAATCCCAAAAAGTAACCTACAAGCAGGAAAGTTCGTTTTTCGGTTTGAACAAAACCACCGTCGGTTCTCCGTATCACGATATTGACTATACGAATGAAAAATTTTATACAGGCCAAGTATGCATGGGATGCCATTCTCACAGACAAAATTCGCAGGGATTTACCCTATGCAAAACAGAAGAAAGCGGTGCGAAACATAGAGAAAACAACTGCATTACCTGCCATATGCCAAAAATAAAAGGAAGTGCAACCACGATCAGAAAAACACAAAAACATGCGTTTCACGGCTTTGCCGGCGCCAGGCACAACCCGAAAATGCTGGCTGAACACGTTGGGCTGGATTTTGAAAAAACAAAAAACGGCTTTAGCATTGCAGTCGAAAACAAAGCCCCCCACGATCTTTTGACCCATCCTTTAAGAACGGTTGAGCTGAGGGTCAATCTCATAAGAGGCGGCAAAACCGTTCCACTCAAAACAAACAGCTTTGCTAAAACAATCGGCTATGACAATAAACCCTCCATGCCTTGGCTGGCAAATTCCGTTGTGTCTGATACCATGATCAAAGCCGATGAAAAAAAGATTGTAGCCTACGATACAGCGCTGCACAGCGGCGACACACTTGAAGTGCAGCTCGGATACTACATTGTCAGCCCCGAAGTTCTCAAGGATCTCAATCTTGATACACAGGATGAGTTAAAAAAATTTACCATTCTAAAACAACGCTATTTTACGATAGAGTAGCCTTGGCTGCTCTATGCATTCTTTGGATAATCTCTGCATCAAAGATTATCATTCAGACTCAGAAAGCTCTGCCAACAGTTTTTTCAAGAGGTTTTCAAGTGCAGTTTGTTCGTCTTCTTGCAGCTTAGATAAAACTTCCATATTGATCTTCACAATATCGCCAAACGCATCGGCAGCCAGCTTTTTGCCTGCTCTGTTTAATGCAACAAGCAAACTTCTCTTGTCTTTTTGGGAGGGTATCCTTCGGATAAGTTTTTTTTCTTCAAGCTTTTTAAGAAGCTTTGTCATGCCTCCCGAAGAGAAAATCATACTCTCATACAAGTGGGTGGGGCTCATCGGCTTGCCGTGGAACAGCAGCGCCATTAACACATCAAATTCCGATGAGGAGATGTTGTATTTTGTGGTAAATACCTTTTCTTTTCTTTCATTAAACAGTTTATTGACAAGCATTAAAGGCAATCCGATATCCACCACGGTTTTGTATTGATGATAATGTTCATACAAGTTGTTTTCTAAAAACTTGTGCTTCTCTTCTAAAAAAGCCAACATATCTTTTTTCATTTGCTTGCCCTGTTTTTTTGAAATAATCGTTAATTTAACAATTGTATAATAAAAAAGTTGATACTTTGATTTAAGTATCTTTCTAGAAAGACATTTTAAGCGAATTCATGATATCTTTCCGGAAAGATAAATTTAGATGCAGGAGAACAAAATGAAACTGACCAAAACAAGGTGTTTGAGCGCAGCAATGCTAAGTGCTTTGATCGTGGGACTGAGCGGATGCAGCGACGGCAATGCTCAAAAGGCCAATCAATCGCCCCAATCGCAAAATATGCCTCCTCTGCCCGTATCCGTTCATACGGTGAAATTGAGTGATGCCAAAATAGACAAAACCTATCCGGCCATCATCAATGCCTATGAAAAGGTAGATATCGTCGCGAGGGTTTCAGGCATTTTGGAAAAAAAACATTTTACCGAAGGCGCTTTGGTAAAAAAAGGCGATCTGCTTTATACAATCGAACCAGATATCTACCAAGCAAAACTCGATACTGCACAAGCCGTACTTGAAAAAGCACACTCATCACTGATCAAGGCCACAAAAGATTGGGAAAGGGCCAAAGTTCTCAAAAAAACGAATGCTATCAGTCCTAAAGAAATAGATTTTTACATGACTGAATACACCAATGCAAAAGCCGAACTCTCCAATGCCAAAGCAAACCTCAAACAGGCGCAAATCGAATTTGACTACACTGCGGTCAAAGCGCCGATAAGCGGCATTGCAGGCATCAAAAAGCAGGATGTCGGCGATTATATTGATGCGGACTCCGAGAGCGCGTTTCTAACCACCATCACCAACACCAATCCGCTGCATGTAGAGTTTTCCATCCCAAAAAATGACGTACAGCGCTACTTGGCACAAATAAAAAATCCTCAAACTGTCATCAAACTGCTGGACAACAACAATCCGTCAGAACAAAACGGCACGATCGATTTTATCTCTCCGGAAATTGATCATAATACCAATTCTTTGCTTGTCAGGGCAAAAATAAAAAATGACAACAACAGTTTTCTAGCCGGAGGCTTTGTCAAGATAAGCATTGAAGGGCTGATCGCAAAAAATACAGCCGTAATCCCCGAAGAAGCCATCTTGCAAACGCCAAACGGTG
Source organism: Sulfurovum sp. UBA4779 (assembly GCA_002403155.1). Taxonomy (GTDB): domain Bacteria; phylum Campylobacterota; class Campylobacteria; order Campylobacterales; family Sulfurovaceae; genus Sulfurovum. Next base: position 8,713 of record DHHF01000010.1, on the reverse strand, counting down.
CAATGGTCTATGTCGTTGAAAACGGAACAGCCAAAATGAGGCCTGTAAAAACGGATATCCTTACCAAAGAAGGAGTCATTGTAAAAAGCGGGCTGAAAGAAGGGGACAAAATCATTACCAACAATCTCCCAAAAATAAGACCGGATGCCAAAGTGATTGAGATGGAGCAATAGCATGTTTAGCGCATTTTTTATCAAAAACCCGGTTTTTGCCGCCGTTGTATCTATCATTATCCTGCTTGCGGGGATTGCCTCTATGGTGACGCTGCCCATAGAACAGTATCCCAGGGTTGTGCCTCCTCAGATTGTAGTATCAGCAGCCTATCCCGGCGCGAGTGCTGAAACACTTTCCAAAACGGTAGCCGCGCCTCTTGAAGAGCAGATCAACGGCGCCAAACATATGATCTATATGACTTCAAGCGCCGAAGACAGCGGCAGGGTCAGCATCAATGTCTTTTTTGAAGTCGGAACCGACCCGGACGATGCCAAGATCGATGTCAACAACAGAGTTCAAGTAGCCCTTTCACGACTTCCGGAGGCCGTACAGCGGCAGGGGATAAGAGTATATGAGAGATCTCCGAGCATGCTGTTGGTCTCTGTTTTCTATTCGCCCGATAAAAGCAAAGACACTACCTTTTTATCCAACTATGCGCTTATCAACGTTACCGATGATTTAAAAAGGGTTAAAGGGGTTGGGGATGTGGTTATTTTCGGTGCGAAAGATTATTCGATAAGAGTATGGATAGACCCTGAAAAACTCTCTTCATACGGCTTGACACCCAAAGATGTCATCAACGCCGTCAAAGAACAAAATGCTCAATATGCCGCAGGGCAATTCGGCGCTGAGCCGCTTGATAAAAAGCAGATGTTCACCTATACCATTTTAGCCCAAGAGCGGATGAGCGATCCAAGAGAATTTGACAACATCGTGCTGTACTCTAAAACAGACGGTGCTTCGCTGAAGCTTAAAGATGTTGCTACGATAGAACTGGGAGCGCAAAACTATAACCTCATCTCCAAACTCAACAAAGTTCCTGCAATTCCCGTCGCTCTGTTTTTGCAATCAGGTGCTAATGCGCTGGAAACTGCAAAAGAGGTAAAAAAAGTTCTTGCCCAAGCGGCAACCAATTTTCCCGAAGGCGTTTCATATGAAATACCTTACGACTCTACCGACTTTGTCGAAATCTCCATCAAAGAGGTGGCTTATACTTTTATCGAAGCCATTATTTTGGTCATCGGTGTCATCTTTCTTTTCTTGCAAAACTGGAGAGCAACGCTCATCCCTATTTTGGCCGTTCCCGTATCGATCGTAGGCGCCTTTGCGGGTATGCACCTCTTTGGATTCAGCATCAACCTTCTGACGCTTTTCGGCTTAGTGCTTGCCATCGGCATCGTCGTGGATGATGCCATTATCGTGATAGAAAACGTCGAAAGGCATATGAGCGAAGGACTTGATCCCCGCGAAGCTACGTTTAAAGCCATGAAAGAGGTTTCCAGTGCGCTTGTGGCGATTGTGCTTGTACTCTCAGCCGTATTTATCCCTGTAGCATTTATGGGAGGACTGACAGGAGAAATGTATAAACAGTTTGCCATTACAATCGCCATCTCGGTTGCGATTTCGGGTTTTGTTGCTCTTACCCTGACCCCGTCTTTATGCGCAAGCATTTTAAAACCGGTCCACAACCAGCCAAAAGGTTTTTTTAAATGGTTCAATACGGCATTTGACAAAGCGACTAACGGATATACGAAAGTCGTCAAAGCAACGATACGATACGGATTTATCAGCATTCTTTTGTTTGGTGCCTTGATCTATGCCTCATTTGATATGCTTAAAATGATGAAAACGGGATTGGTACCGCAAGAAGACCAAGGAACAATTTTTGTCTTGAGCTACAATCCTCCGGCAGCTTCCCTAAACAGAACCGAAGCATTGACGGACAATATTCACGATGTCATATCTCAAAATCCAAACATCAAACATATCGTATCTTTTACGGGGCTTGACTTTATGACATTTTCAGAAAAAACAAACGCTGCTGCTACGATCGTTAAGCTCAAACCATGGGATGAAAGGCCGCTGCCAAACCAGCATGCCCAGGCATTGGCGGGCCAATTCTCAAAAGAAATTATGGCCATCCCCAACGGATTTTCTATCCCGGTATTGCCTCCTCCAATCATGGGAATGGATATAGCAGGCGGATTTGACATGTATGTCCAGAGCAGAACCGGTGCGGATGTTGGCGAGATCAACAGCTACGTGCAGCAAATCATCCAAAAAGCCAATCAGCGCAAAGATTTGGTGGGCGTAAGAACAACGCTCAATGCCAACGTGCCTCAATACCGTGTCTTGGTCAACACCGAAGAGGCAAAAGCCAAAGGCGTTAGCGTAGCAGATATCTATGAAACGCTTAATGCAACGTTCGGAAACTACTATATCAACGATTTTAACCTGTACGGGCGTACCTATAAAGTCAATATCGCTTCAAGCGGCGATTTTAGAAAAGACCCGCAAGATTTGGACAAAGTCTTTGTCAGAAACAACGAAGGCAATCTTATCCCTGTCGGCTCTTTGGTAAATTTCACCAAAGTTACCGGAACCGACCTTGCTGAGCGATTCAACCTCTTTCCTTCGGCAAAAATTTCAGGTCAACCCGCACTCGGATACAGCTCCGGGGACGCCATCAAAGCCATCGAAGAAGTTGCGGCGGAAGTCCTTCCGGACGGATATACGCTGGGCTGGATAGGAACAGCTTACCAAGAAAAGCAGATTGCCAGCAGCAGTATTTTGGCTTTCGGATTTGGAATGGTATTGCTCTACTTGATACTTGCCGCGCAATACGAAAAATGGACCATGCCGATCTCAGTCGTACTGGCAGTACCTTTTGCGATATTCGGAGCGATTGTTGCTACGCTTTTAAGAGGGCTTGAGAATGATATCTATTTTCAGGTAGGGCTTTTGGTGCTAGCCGGCCTTGCGGCAAAAAATGCCATTTTGATCGTAGAGTTTGCGATGCAAAAAAGAGAGGAAGGCTTAGGCATTTACGATGCTGCAATCGAAGCGGCAAAAATACGTTTAAGGCCGATCATCATGACCTCTTTGGCCTTTACGCTGGGTGTCGTACCGCTTGCCGTCAGCAGCGGTGCGGGTGCGGCCAGCAGACACTCTATCGGCACGGGCGTTATCGGGGGAATGCTTGCGGCAACGTTCCTTGCGATCGTGTTCATCCCGCTCTTTTACGTATGGATATCAAAACTAGGCTTTAAAAAAGAGGAGGCAACCCGATGAAACATTTTGCTTTGGCCTTAAGCGCGATCATTATAAGCGGCTGTTCGCTTTCTCAAAATCCAAATATTCCCGCAACCGCCCTTCCGCAAAACAGCGGTATCAGCGGAAGCGAACAACAATTGCTCAATGACAGATGGTGGGAAAATTTTCACGACAAAGAGTTGAATCTTTTTGTTCAAGAAGCCTTGCATCAAAATAATGATCTTAAGATCGCAACCCTCAAAGTGATGCAGTTTAGAGAATTTCTAAACATCAAAAAAAGCGAACAGCTGCCTCGCTTGGATGTCATTGGCTCTGCATCAAAAACGAAAAGCTACATGGCTTCATTTGACCAAAGTTTCACCTTTGATCAATTTGAACTGGGCGCAATGGCTACCTACGAAATCGACTTGTGGGGAAAACTTAAAAATACTAAAATGGCCGCATTTGAAGAGATGATGAGAGAATCCTACCTCAGAGAAAGCATCAAGCAGCGCATCATTGCCGATAGCGTCATTGCCTATTTTGGCCTTAAAACCAATACCAAACTTTACCAAGTCGCCCAAGAGAAGTATGCAAACGAAAAAGCATTTTATGCCTATATGCAAAACCAATACAACGCAGGGCTCATAAGAGAAAGCGACCTGCTGCAAGAAGAGTCTTTGGTACAAATGTATTATGATGAGATGGTAAAACAAAACAATATTCTCAGTGCCTACAAAACGGCTGTATCTATACTTCTTGGAAAAGCACCCGCCGAAGTATATGCGGGCATAAAAAAGATGCAAGATACGGCATACGGCTCTTCTTCTTTGCCCGTCCCTTCAAATCTTCCTTCAGACATCCTTCAAAGAAGGGCCGACATACAAGCCGCGGAGGCAAAAGTGAAAGCCAGCGCATTTTTGGTCTCCGTCGCCAAAAGTGCATTTTTCCCTTCCATTTCCCTCAGCGGAACCCAAGGATATGCCAGCAGTGATTTGAACCGATTGGTCACCTCCAACACCTCAACCTACTCTGCAGGTGCCAATGTGTTATCGCCGATATTGGACTTTGGCAAGATTCAAGCCAATATCAAAGCCGCTAAAATAGAGCAGCAAATGGCATTGCTGGAGTATCAAGAGACGGTCAGAAAAGCCTTCGGGGAAGTCAAAGACAGCCTGCATGCCTATGCTTCCAACAAAGAAAGGCTCCATTCGCAGGAAAAAAGGCATCACGCCATCAATCAAAAAAAACGTATCCTGGAAGACCAATACAAAGAAGGGTTTGCGACACATCTGGAATTGTTCGAAGCAAGAAAAGAGGAGTTTGAGGTGGCCCTCTCAAAAGAAGCCATCAAGTTTGAAACACTCAAATCCGCCGTAGAGCTCTATGTGAGCCTAGGCGGAGGCTTTAAAGCCGACATGAAAAACAACCATACCGTTGTTCCCAAAATGTAACCAAATGTGCGTATCCTTTCTTAATGAAAAAAGAGAAAGTATACGTCATAGACACCAACATTATTTTGCAGAGTTTGCAAAATATCATAAAACTCTCAGATAACGGCACAAACATTATAGCGATACCCGAAACGGTATTGCTTGAGCTGGAAGACAAAAAGAAGCTGCCCGGAGAGCTTGGCTTTTATTCGAGAGAATTTGCCAGGTTTCTGGCATCAGCTAAAGTAAAAGAAGTGGACTATAGGGCAAACTGCAACGTTGCAAAACTCTATAAAGACGATATCATTATCCATATCCTCTCCAAAGACCGATATGATACGGCCATAGAACAGCACCATATCTCCGAAAGCAACGATAAAAGAATCATCGAATCTGCCCAGGCGGCAAAAGACTACTACAAAGGCAAAAAAGTAATTTTTGTCTCCATCGACATCTATGCAAGAACGTTTGCGCTGCTTGGAAACATTAAAACCCAAACACTGCATGATGACAAAAACGAGGTACCGGATTTTGAATTTATCAAAACAATTCATCTTCAAACCGTACGGCCCGATGCGCTTCATTTTCGATCGATTGCAGAACTTGACAAAACCTATAAACCGGAAAATTTCTGCTACTGCTTTGAATCTGACAGCGCAAAAAGCCTCTATGCGATCATCGCAAACGACAGGATCGTTGCTATCGACGATAGCGATTTTATCCCGCTTCTTGTTAAACCGGCGAACCTCAAACAAAAGTTTTTTGCAAAAGCGATTATCTCCAATGCCTACAATCTGCTAGTCATCGACGCAAAAGCCGGAAGCGGCAAAACCCTGATATCGCTTGTTTCGGCCATGAATCTCATCGACAACGGAGGGTACGACAAGATCATCTATGTGCGCAATTCGATAGAGTCCATAGACAAAGGCGCTGAAATAGGATTTCTATCGGGCAATGAGGAAAAATTCAGGATCTACAATATGGCGCTCAAAGATGCAATAGAGTTTATTGCAAAAAAACAGATAAAAAAGAAAAGCAATGCGGATAGCCCTGAATCAATCCAGTCAAAAACAAAAGAACTCATTGCGCGATACGGCATTGAAACGCTTTGGCCCGGAGAAGCCAGAGGCCGGACATTAAGCGGTGCAATAGTCATCATGGACGAGTGGCAAAACAGCAGCGAAAAAACGACCCAGCTTCTCCTGTCCAGGCTTGACGAAAGCTGCATGGCGATCGTCATAGGCTCCAACAGGCAAATAGACAACCTCTACCTCAATAAATACAACAACGGGCTTACCGTACTGCTCAAACAAAGCAAGCACAAGCACCCCGAACTCAGCATGTTTGCAATAGAGCTTGAAAAATCGGTCCGGGGCAAATTTGCACAATTTAGCGAAAGAATTTTTGAAAAAACAGATGACAAATAGATTTATAAACGACACAATTTACAGCCACATAGAGCACACAAAGCTTGAGGGGATGATCCTTCAGACCAAAATTTTAAGCAGGCTGCATGCAATTTATCACCCAAAATGCTTTGGCCTATTTTTCTTTTCCGTCCATCACCACCAAAAGATACATCCATAGCCTCGGCACCATGCATCTGGCTTCCCATATGTACAAAAGCGCCCTGCTCAATGCAAAACCAAAACTGAGGGAAAAATTTTTAGCCGACCTCTACGAGGCGATCAAACAGATACAAGCCGCATCAAACATCGATAAAAAAATCAGCAAAAGCAATCTGCTGCAAGACGATTCGCTCTATCAGTTTCTCATACCGCTTAGAAACAACAAAGAAAAATATGCCTATTTGATCTCTCTGCAAGCCGTAAGGCTCGCAGGACTGCTTCATGATGCAGGCCACCTGCCCTTTTCCCATCAGGTAGAATATGCCATGCAAAGCATCTATGACGAGCAAACAAAACTTCCCAAAACAAATCACTCCCAAAAAGAGTTTATACGCTTCTATGAAAAAATAACGGAGAACAAAAAAAAGGTTTTGCATGAAGCAATGGGCCATGCGTTCGCCGACATGCTCTTTGCGTATGAAATAGATGAAATTTTTGACGATCCTGCCGATAAAAATTATATCAAGATCGTCTACAAGATGATCGAAAATATCTTCAAGGACGAACTATTCGGCGGTTTTGATTTTGGAGTGCTGCATGGCATCATCGACTCAACAGTGGATGCCGACCGGCTGGACTATGTCAACCGCGATATGCTTGCCAGCGGCTATATCGGAGGGGCCGTTGATTTGCTGAGGATTGCAAAACAAACCATCTTGACATCCAAAAACAGCGCTTATCGCTTCTCTTTTTGCGACAGCGCCATTTTAGACATAGAGCATATGCTGGAGATGCGGTTCAATCTCTACAAAAAAGTGATTTTCAATCACCAGATAGCCAAAAAAGACGCGATGCTTGAAAACCTGATCGTCTATCTGGCCAATCAATATTTTACACAGGAAAAAAACGGCAGGCTCAGCGATATCTCGATGTTATGGAAGTTTGCCGATATCGACAATCTTGAGAAAAAACTAGATACCATCAGCCTGCTTGACGAAAACTGGCTCATATCGCTTTTTAAAGAAGAGTATTTCAAGATCAAATACTCCCTCTCGGCTGAAAACAAAGAAAAAATCCTTATGGTCTTTGAAGAGGTGCTTTTTGGAAAAAAATATTTTGACTCCGTGTGGAAAAATCTTAACGATCTTTACAATGTTCTGGGATTTACCCTTACGCAAAAATATCAGTTTCGAGAAAGCTTCGGATATATCAGCCCGTCCAAACTGCAAATCCTCAAACGTTCTTTGGATCATTTCATCTCTTATCACGAATCAAAAGAGAACCTCTTTTTGTCTTATCAGATCGTTTCGTTTACGCTGGGAGTCTCAAAAAACTTTTATCTTTTTGGAGAGTCCGGCCTGATCTCTATCGACGAGATATCAACACTCAGAAAAAGGCTCAAAAAATCCATGCTCAACACTGTACCTTTCTTTATCTACAGCAGCAAAAAAGAATTAAACAAAGAGATGAAGAAAGATTTAAAAGAGATTTTGATCTGCGTCTTTGAAAAAAACAAAATATGGCACGCCAAATAGCCCAGGACAAACACATTAAGCCATGAAGTTGTACAATGATTGCAAAGAAAAGGAGGATTGTGTGATGTCTTTGGCCGTATCGCTTGAAAAAAACCTGAACAAACAGATCCAAAAAATCGCCAAAAAGCACATGGAGCATATCATCGCTTTATGCGACGACAAAACCCTCTCTCAAGATAAAGCCATCCATCAGATCAGAAGAAGGTTTAAAAAACTCCGCGCCCTGATACATCTCCTGCAAAACGATCTTTCCAAAAGCTTTTTTAAAAAACAAAACCGCATTTTTAAAGAGTGCGCGCATTCGTTTTCTGCCTCAAGAGATCAAAAAGTGCTGGGGGATACCTATCTTGAAATCATCCGAAAATACACTCTCGACGAACAAACCTACGATGCGATACTCCAAGCCATCCGATCGTCAAAACCCTCGCTTGATGCCGACCAATCGTTCCTTAATATCAAAGAGCGTCTGCAAAAAAACCTTAAAACCCTCAAACATTACAAACTGAGAAAAAACACAAAAGCGCATTTTCTCTCATGTCTGAAAAAGACGTATCAAAAAACCGACAAACTAAGAAAAACGGCGATAAAGAAAAAAAGCGATTTTTATTTTCACGAGTGGAGAAAGTGGGTGAACTACTACGGCTTTCAGCTTTTCTTGATAGACAAAAAGGAGTTTCAAAAAAAAGCAGAAGCTCTCAAATCTCTGGCACACATCTTGGGGGATATCCACGATATCACGGTTTTTAAAGCGTTTTTGCACACTTCGGACACTCCTTTAAATAAAGAGTTTGAGACGTTTTTAGACAAAGAACAAGCGCTGCTCAAAGAGGAGGCGCTAAAGCTGGGGGAAGAGATTTTTGAATAGTTTTTGTCTTTTTTCATATTGTCTATTATGAAACTAATTAGTCGCCAATTCTAACAATAAACGCAA